>CAMVUM010000003.1 GCA_947170725.1 uncultured Prevotella sp. | reverse complement strand
GGATGAGATTTATGGGAGGGATGGAGTTATGGGAGTTTATGGGAGTTTCCCTCTTAAATATTCAAGTTCTTCCGGCTGTCGTCAGATGATGCCGAGCTGATGGAGGAAAATCACGAGTATGCAGACCGGACAGACATATCTCACGCTGATGAAATAGAGTCCGAAGAGGTTTCCGCGCAGGGTGCCGCCGTTGGTGAACTCGTCCTGAACCACGCTTCGCGGCACACGCCATCCTATGAAAAGGCAGGTGAGGAAGCCGCCAATGGGAAGGAATATCTGTCCGGTGACGAAGTCGAACACGTCGAACAGCGGCCGTCCGAAGACTATAAGCCCGTTTCCGCCGCCGAGGGACAGCGAACACAAAGCGCCAATCACCGAACATGTCAGTGTCACGGTAAGGGCAGCCGAGCGTCTTGTCATCTGCCGCTCTTCGTGTAGGAACGCCGTGCTCACCTCATGCAGCGAGATGAGTGACGTCAGGGCGGCCAGCGATAGCAGGGCGTAGAACAGCAATGACACCGCATAGCCCACCATGGGCATTGCCGCGAAGGCCTCGCGGAAGACATTGGGAAGTGTGATGAAGATGAGTGAGGGACCGCTGTCGGGATTCACGCCCACGGAAAATGCCGCCGGGAATATCATCAGGCCGGCTAAAACGGCCACCATACAGTCGATGACGCTTATCTGTACGGCTGCGGCGGCCAGATTGGTCTTGCGGTTGAAGTAGGAGGCGTATGTGCAGATGCAGCCCATGGCGATGCTGAGCGAATAGAAAGACTGTCCGAGGGCGCCGAGAAAGACGTCGCTGTTGATACAGGCGAAGTCGGGTTTGAAGAGAAAAGCAATGCCGCGGCCGGCTCCCGGCAGCATGCAGGAAGCGCCGACGATTATCAGCAGTAGTATGAACAGCGTGGGCATCATCATCTTCGAGGCCCGTTCTATGCCTCCGCGGACACCGCGGACGATGACCAGATGGGTGATGAAGAGGAAGACCACCGTCCACACGACAGGCCTGACCGGATTCTGAGAGAACTCCGCGAAGTAGGTCCGGATATAGTCCGGGTCGCCGTTGAGCTGTCCAAGTAGTGAGGCACAGATGTATTGGAGGCACCATCCCGAAACAACGGCATAGTAGCCAGTGATCAGAAATCCCGTCAGCACGCCCAGATAGCCCACGGCTTTCCAGTTCCGTCCGCCTTCCATAAGCCCGTAGGCGCGGGCCGTGTTGGCCTGAGCGTGTCGTCCGATGATAAATTCGCTGACCATACACGGTATGCCCAGCAGCAGAACGCAGGCTATATATAGGAAGATGAACACGGCTCCGCCGTTTTCTCCAGCCATGTAGGGGAATCGCCATACGTTTCCAAGGCCGACGGCCGAGCCTGCCGTGGCGAGAATTATTCCAATCTTACTTCCGAAACTTGCTCTTTCTGAATGTCCCTTCATCTGTCTGTCGTTTTTTATCCGTTATCTT
The DNA here is from genome assembly GCA_947170725.1 of uncultured Prevotella sp. Taxonomy (GTDB): domain Bacteria; phylum Bacteroidota; class Bacteroidia; order Bacteroidales; family Bacteroidaceae; genus Prevotella. Next base: position 151,429 of record CAMVUM010000003.1, on the reverse strand, counting down.
ACTTTCTATTCAATTCAGTTGCAAAATTATAAAATAATTCTTACTTTTGCGCCTGAATAGGAAGCCAATATGAAATATTTGTATCAAACAGTAAGAAGATACCCGCTTTCGTCGCTGCTCATCGGCGTCATCTGGTATCTTTCGTTTTTCACTCCTCCGAAGACAGGACTTGACAACGTGGCCCTCATCGACAAGTGGGTTCACGTCGTGATGTATGGCGGAACCTGCACCGTCATCTGGGCCGAATACATCCGCCGCCATCGTGTTGCCGCTCCGCGCAGGCTCTTTCTGCTGGCGTGGCTGGCTCCGATAGTGATGAGCGGCGTCATTGAGCTGCTTCAGGAATATTGCACCGATGGCCGTCGCAGCGGCGACTGGCTTGACCTTGCGGCCAATGCTACTGGTGTGACGTTGGCCGCCGTGGCGGGAAGTCTTTTCTTCCGGATTTATCGCGGACGGAGCTCCCGATAACTCCGGAACTCCTAAGAATGGTTATTCCGCATCAGGAATAACCTAAGATTCAGGAAGGTGTGTAAAAAAATGCAGAAGAAGCACATTGTATGGACATATACAAGAAATTGTCCCTATAATGTGCTTCTTCTGCATTTTTTTAACTCAGCCTCCTGTCACGTTGATATTGATTGTTTGCTGTCACTCCAAATGCCGGATGAGCTCTAAGAAAGTTCCTCTTCCTCCTCTTCCGGCCGGTCTTCCTCAATCACGAGATTGTCTATGATGAAGTTCTGGCGTTCCGGCGTGTTCTTGCCCATGTAGTAGGCGAGCAGCTTCTGGACCTGGTCCGTCTTGTGGAGTGTCACCTGTTCGAGGCGCATGTCCGGACCTATGAAGTTGACAAACTCCTCGGGCGAGATTTCGCCGAGACCTTTGAATCGTGTAATCTCGGGATCGGGACCCAGGGCTTCTATGGCGTTGATGCGTTCTTCCTCGCTGTAGCAGTAGCGTGTGATGAAGTCGCTCTTCTTCCGTTCGGGTTTGGCGGCGGCTTCGGCCAGCACCTGCTTGTTCTTTATCTTCGTGCGGCGGTTGCGCACGCGGAACAGCGGTGTCTGTAGGACGTAGACGTGGCCTTTCTTGATTAGGTCGGGGAAGAACTGTAGGAAGAACGTGATGATGAGCAGACGGATGTGCATACCGTCGACATCGGCATCGGTTGCCACGATGACCTTGTTGTAGCGCAGCGTGTCGAGACCCTCCTCGATGTCGAGTGCGGCCTGCAGCAGATTGAACTCTTCGTTTTCATAGACAACTTTCTTTGTCAGTCCGAAGGAGTTCAGCGGTTTTCCGCGCAGTGAGAACACGGCTTGTGTGTTGACGTCGCGGCTCTTGGTTATGCTTCCGCTGGCCGAGTCGCCCTCGGTGATGAATATCGAGCTTTCTTCTTTCCGGTTGTCCTTCACGTCGCTGAAGTGTATGCGGCAGTCGCGCAGCTTGCGGTTGTGGAGATTGGCTTTTTTGGCGCGTTCGCGTGCCAGCTTGGTCACTCCGGCCATGGCCTTGCGCTCCTTTTCGCTTTCCTGTATTTTCTGGAGCATCACTTCGGCCACGTCGGCGTGCTTGTGGAGGAAGTTGTCCACCTCGTTCTTTATGAAGTCGCCAACGTATTTGTTGATGCTCACGCCTCCGTCCGGAGCCATCGTGAGCGAACCGAGCTTTATTTTTGTCTGGCTTTCGAACATGGGTTCCTCGACGTTGAGCGCAATGGCGCCCACGAGACCGTTGCGTATGTCGGTGTATTCGAGGTTCTTGCTGTAGAATTCCTTTATGGTCTTGGCTATGTGCTCCTTGAAAGCGCTCTGGTGTGTTCCGCCCTGAGTTGTGTGCTGGCCGTTGACGAACGAGTGGTATTCCTCACCGTACTGTCCGGTGTGGGTGAAGGCAATCTCGATGTCCTCGCCCTTCAGGTGGATGATGGGATAGATGCCGTCGTTGGTCATCGTGTCGTTGAGCAGGTCTTTCAGTCCGTGGCGGCTGACGATGCGCCGTCCGTTATACATGATGATGAGCCCCGTGTTCAGATAGGTATAGTTGCGGAGCATGGTCTCAACGATGTCGTTGTGGAAGGAATAGTTCAGAAACAGCGTGTCGTCCGGTTCGAAGTAGATGTATGTTCCGTTTTCGTCGGTTGTGTCTTCTGTCACGTCGCTCTGTAGCACGCCTCTCTCGAAGACGGCGCGTCTTACCTTTCCGTCACGGAACGAGGCCACCTCAAAGTGGGAACTGAGGGCATTGACGGCCTTGATGCCCACACCGTTGAGTCCTACGCTTTTCTTGAAGGCTTTGGAATCATATTTTCCGCCTGTATTAAGCACGCTCACGGCTTCTATCATCTTGCCCTGCGGTATGCCGCGGCCGTAGTCGCGTACGGAGACGCGCAGATTGTCCTTTATGTCAATCTCTATGCGGTTGCCGGCTTTCATCTTGAACTCGTCAATGGAGTTGTCCGTCACTTCCTTCAGCAGCACGTAGATTCCGTCCTCGGGCAGCTGTCCGTCTCCAAGCCGGCCGATATACATTCCCGGCCGGGTGCGCACGTGTTCCATGTCTGACAGGTGGCGGATGTTGTCGTCGGTATATTCCACTATGGGCTGCTGGTTGAGTATGTCGTTTTCTTCGGCCATGTTCTTTTATGTAGGAGTTAAAGGAGTTTTTTTGGGGGGAGTTAAACGGGTTATCGCGGGCACTGCCTGCGATAACCCGTTTAACTCCTAAAGATCGATAGCTTTCACGTAGCACCTTCTGCGTTTGTGGCATTCACGTTCGAGATATTGCCACTGGCTCTGCACCTTCTCGTTGGTCTCCATTTCTACGTGTGTCTCGCCCCACTTGAAGCCGTATTTCTGATACCATGGTATGAGGTCGGAGAACAGCAGGGCGTTGGCTCCTTTGGAACGGTATTCCGGCAGGATGCCGACCAGGAGCAGGTCCACGACGTCGGTCTTGTGGAACTTCAGCGCTCTCAGCACGTGCCACCATCCGAAGGGCAGCAGTCGTCCGTTGCGGCAGCGCTGAAGGGCGTAGGCCAGCGACGGTATGGTTATTCCCACGCCGACGACCTTGTTGTCGGGCGTGTTGCGGTCTTCGATGAGCGTCACCAGATTGAGGTCGGCCATGGGCAGATACATATTCACATACTGGTCTATCTGTCGTTGGCTGAGTTGAGAGTAGCCGTATAGATGGCCGAAGGTTTCGTTTATGACGTCGAAAATCTTCTGTCCGTAACCGCCTTTGAAGACGTCTTTTTTCGTGAGTTTCTTCACGTGGAGGTTGTAGCGCTTGGTGATCATTTCGGCTATCTTCTGATATTTCTCCGGGACGGTTTCCGGGACATAGAGCTTGTATTCCACATAGTCGTTGTCCTTCTCCCATCCGCCCATGCGCTCCATGTGTTCGGGATAGTAGGGATAGTTGTAGAGTGTTGCCTGTGTTCCGAGCTGGTCGAATCCGTGGATGAGCATGCCTTCCGGATCCATGTCCGTGAATCCCAGCGGACCTACTATTTCGGTCATTCCCCGCTGGCGTCCCCAGTCTTCGACGGTCCGTAGCAGTTCTGTCGACACTTCTATGTCGTCGATGAAGTCAATCCATCCGAAGCGCACGCTTTTGCGCTCCCAGCGTTCGTTTGCCTTACGGTTGATGATGGCTGCTATGCGTCCCACCATGCGACCGTCGCGGAAAGCCATGAAATAGTCGGCTTCGCAGAAGTCGAACGCCGCGTTCTTTTTCTTGCTCAGCGTGTTGATTTCGTCACTGCGGAGGTTGGGAACGTCATAGCGGTCGCCGCGGTAAAGGTCATAATGGAATTGGATGAAGGTCTCGAGATCCTTCCTGTTTTCTACTTTTTTTATCTCTATTGGTGACATTTCGGTCCGGTTTGTTTCTAAAAAATGAGCTCCGACGCGGGCCTGCGTCCACGTCGTCCGGTCTTTGCCATGTCCGCCAAGTCCGTAGGTACGTCCGTTGCGTTCAGGCCGGCTTTGAGCCTATTCCCTGCAAAGATACTGCAAATCGGGGGAAGAACAAAGGAAAAGAGAAAAAAGAATTCATCCGCCTTTCTGTTTTCCTCCCGCTTTCCTTTAAAACATGGCTTACGGGCAGCCGTTCCCCATCCTCCCCGCTCTTCATATTTGAACGGGCAGGTTTTGATTCCGATTAATTCTTACAAATAAGCTCTGTAGAATTGATTATTTGAAAATAAAAATCCCGCGGCCGGAAATTCGTGAGTTTCGGGCGTGCATCTTTTTCTTTCTGATTCACAGTGGGTTGGATGCAGATGTTGAAAAGTGTGCATCTTTTCCGGCTGTTTCCGTCTTGCCGTAAGGGCCTCCTTGGTCTGCAACGGGGCTGCTTTCGCGTTCCAACGGAGCCGCCGTCGCCGTCCAAGGGCGGCCCCGTTGCAGACCAAGGAGACCCTTACGGCCCGACGTCCGGCGGATTTTTCGGGAAAAACGGGATGGAAATTGCTGCTCAGCAGCGTTTCGGCAGAAATCATGACACTTTTTTGAGAGAGAATACAGACGGGAAAACGATTGTGTTTTCTTTACATTCCGATGGCTTTTAGCAGCAAGAACATAATGGTCAATGTAAAAAAAGAATAATAAAAATTTGGTATTCTCGATAATATGTCCTACTTTTGTCCACAAAAGAAATTTATTTTTTCACATAATAACTTAAGAACAAATGTACATAAAACCAGTCTTAGCAGCAGCTATATGCCTGCTTGCCTCCGGAGCAGTGAATGCTCAAGAGAGTGAAAACGGGAAACTGAAGTCCTACAGCTATGTGGAGGTTCAGGGTGGTGGACAGATTACGCTGACTGACGCCAAGAAGGACAAGTTGTTTACACCGGTGGGTGCGGTATCTTTCGGCCACTATTTCACTCCCGTGGTCGGAGCACGTCTCCACGTGAGCGGATGGGAAGCAAAGAGCGGATTTGACAATCCGGGATATTACAAATACAATTATATCACGACCAATGCAGATCTGCTTGTCAATCTGACAAATCTCGTCTGCAAGAAGGACAACAATTTTCTCAACGTCATTTTCGTAGGCGGTATCGGTCTGACCAACGCCTGGGGCAACGATGATGCCAATGCCATGGCTGCCGACAACAAGAGTGGCTTGAACATGCCGTTAGTATGGGACGGTAACCGTCTGAGCCACAACATTCGTGCCGGACTTCGTCTGGAGTCAAACGTGCGCAAGCCTTTCGGCGTATCGCTCGAAGTTGCTGCCAACAGTTTGGACGACCGCTTCAACTCGAAGTACAACAACTCCGACGACTGGATGGTCACCGCTTCGCTCGGTCTGAGCTTCCGTTTCGGCCATAAGTTCCGCAAGGCTGCTCCCGCACCCGTTGTCGAGAAAGCGGCAGAAGTGGTTGCACCGGCGCCCAAGCCCGAACCCAAACCCGAACCACGCGTCGTGACACGCACGGTAGAGAAGAAAGTTCCCGTCACGCTCCACGAAGAGCGCTTCTATAAGATCCGCGAATCTGACGCCGAAGGAAATAAAGCCCAGATGAAGCGTGTTGCCGATTTCCTTAAGGAATATCCCACGGCAACGGTGAAAGTTGTAGGTTATGCCGACAAGGGAACGGGCACTCCGAAGCTCAACGTCAAGTATGCCAAACAGCGTGCCGACCAGTATAAGGAAACACTTGTCAAGGAATATGGTGCCGACGCTTCACGTATCGTTACCGACAGCAAGGGTGACAGCGTACAGCCTTTCGAAGATAACGACAAGAACCGCTGTGTCATTGTTGACGGCAAGGCTGAGAAAACCGTAAAAGAGACCATCACAGAGACTGTCGTAGACTAACTATTATCTTTATTTATTCATCAGTTTGACTTTTTCTCATGTCTGCTGATGAAGCCGGCTCTTCCGTGAGGAAAGGCCGGCTTTTTTTATTCATGACGGAGACGTCCGGCGGGAATATAAGTTGGGATTAATGGTGTTTTTTGGGAAGCCCCTATGTTTCTGCGGTAGCCGGAAATGGAGACTGTCACGGGAAAACGGGAAGTCCGCTCCTGATCCACTTTATGCCTTGTTGCAGATAAGAAGGATATGGCAGCCTCCTGCGGTTGTCGTGGCCATGATGTAGGTGTCGCCGCCCTCGGCCAGTTTCAGCCTGCGGCGCAGAGTGGCCGTGTTCATGGGAAAGTTTCTGACCGTTATGTTGGCCTTGGTGATTCCGGAGAGTGCCCGTCGCAGTTCCTTCTTGTTCATCGTCGTCACTGCCGTGACCGCAAACCGGCGGCCGGGAAAGTCGTCGACCGCGTTGCGGGACACGAAGAGATGGCTGTCACGGCTGATCTGACGGACACCGTAGCGTGAGGCTATCAGACCGAAACATCCCGCTTTCATGACCGAAGCGTTGGGCTCATAGACATAGCAGGGCGGAACGGGAATGTCCTCGTCGGGACAGCTGGCGGCCGAGGAAAGTTCGGGGCCGGTCTCGTCTGCGTCGTATGAAACAGTGGTCTCATCGTTCACACAGAATATCCGCAATCCTTTGGCGGGCTCACGGCTGATGACTGTCAGCAGTTCCTTGCATTCGCCGGCCGTCGCCACAATGTGGACTTCGCTCACCGTCGCTCCGGTTTGGCTGATGTCCCTCACGGCTTTGCGCCAGTCGAGCATCGGCGAGAGTTTCAGCATGACGTGAGGTGCATGGTTGAGCAGCATGCCGATAATAGAGAGAATGTCCGGCGTGCAGTCGCTGATGGCAAAAGTCCGTCCGCCGTGGTCGTCGCGGCGCGCCGGGTCTGCATATATCAGTGATGCGTGGTCTTCCATTCCTGCAACATATTCAGGTCCGTCGCCGTTGATTGTCACGGCCTGTGACAGTCCGAGGCGGCGGAAATTGGCCTCCGCAATGCGGCACAGGTGTTCCTGACGTTCCACATATATGGCTCTTCCGAAATTCCCGGCCATATATGAGAAGTCAACGCCGAATCCTCCCGTGATGTCCACGAGAATCCCGTCGCGTTCCTCCCTATTGTCTCGCCGGCCGTCTTCCTTGGCGTTCAGCCCTCCTTCGGTTGTTTCCGTCGCTCCGGTTGCGGCGTCATGCCTTTCGGCAGCGTCCACGTAGCGTGTCAGGCGGTCGGCAACGGAAGCCTTATAGCGCGCTGCCGGTTCTCCCGAACACTGCTCCATGGACAGATGTGGAGGATATATGATGCCTTCGGTGGCTGCCCATGACGGCAGTTTTCGGCGGGCTGTCTGACGTCCGGCAATCTGGTCGAGGGCAAAGGGAAGGTCGATGTCGCCGTCGGGGCGCGCCTTCAGAGCCAGCTGACGTACGTCGTCGTTTGCATGGATGGAGATGAATTCTTCGGTAGTCATGTGAGGATGTGGTTTTGGGGATTTCGTCCTGGATTTTAATATATGCAGTCCGGCCGTGCGGTAAAAATTGTCCGGAACATCATATTCATGCGGTCCGGTGGTGCAGGATATGTCGTTCCGGAACTCCGATATATGCGTTCTGTGGTTGCGGAACTGTCATTTTATCACCTTGAAGTTCTTTTTTGCTTCCGCTCTTGAGCGCAGATTGAAGTGCCACCACTCCGTGCGCAGCGGTTTCCAGCCCGCATATTTCATCACTTCGCGCAACAGGCGGCGGTTGGCGAGAGCCTCGCGGCTTATCTTTTTTTGGGCAACCAGTTGCTCCTCGCGGTCGATGTGGGACAGAACGGTCATATTGTCTATCTTTGTACCCATAGGTATGGTGTCACCGTTGGCACGGCATAGGGTCAAATCCACAGCCAGCCCGTAGTTGTGGAGGCCGCCGCCGTTTTTCGGGTTGCTCACGTAGAAGCTGTGGTCGGTGTCCTTCACGGCGTCCCACATCTTCTGCTGGATGGACATCGGACGTGCCGCATCGTAGACTTTCAGGCTCAGGTCGGGGCGCAACTGCCTGAGTCTTGCCTGAGCTTTCTTCAGTGCGGCGGCCGCGAGCGGATGGAGATAGGCCTCGCGGAGGTCTCCGTAGAGTGCACGCCCCGTGAAATTGTCGGCCCGGGAATACATCAGGCTGACTTTGATGGATTTGTCCGTGTCGCTAATGTCCACGTATCCGGCCGCCGCCATGCGTTGCGCTGTTGTCGGCCTGTGGTTCTGTTGGGTTGCCGCTATACGTTTGACGGTTGCCTGTTCTGACTTCTGTTTCGCAGCTGTTGGGCTGCCGGTGAGAATGAATATGATGGCCACGGCATTCACCATGCTTGCCGCGACGGTCTTGGAAAGCATCTGTTTCATTGTCTTTTCACGTTATGTTCGCAGCTGCAAAGGTAGCAAAAAAAACATCAATGACGCTTTACTGCAGGAGGAAAACCAGTTGGAGTCCTTTTTTCACAGCTGTTGATCTGTAGCCGGTTTCAAATTGTGATATGCAGTGACTTCGCTGTTGTAGTCAGCGGCCTTGTCTCACTCCTGCGGCAATGAAAAAATAGGGCCGCTGCGGTTTCCCGCGCGGCCCTTTCCTACGTTAGTATGTTATGAAAAATTTGAGAGAAATGAAACTTCACAGTTTCGTTGTTGTTTTACTTTGAAATGATTATTATTTAGAGAAAGCATAGAAATATCTTCTTTTGCGGTCTTCCGGCATGTTTTCAGCCGTGTTCCGTTGTGCGTTGCAGAACTCCGTTTTTCCGTTCAGTCAATGTCGCTCTTGCGGTTTCCGAAGGTCCGTGTGATAGTGCCGATGAACTCATCGTCGATGTCGCCGGTGAGATTGACTATCACGAGGATGTCGGAGTCTGTGTCGGCATGCAGCATGACAAGCTCCACTGTATCGCCGTTGCGCGTCTTTCGTGTGTAGAACGTTCCGTGGCCGTGGCCGTTGCGGTAGTCCTTGTTGTGTTTGAAGCGCTGTGCGTTCTTCTTCAGGAGGTTTTCCGCCTGCCGGTAGTATGTCTCGCAGTGGGTGCTTGTGGTCACGATGCGGGCGCTCCGGAGTTTCTGTATGGCCTGGACCATACTTTCGTTGTTGTCCGTTCCGGCCTTTTTGGTGAGCTGTTCCATCATCTTCGGACTTACTGTTATGCACTGTATGGCCGTGTCCACGTCACACTCCCGGACGAAACGGGAGGCAAAGTCCTGCACGCCTTGGGCGCTGACGGTCAACGCCATGATGGCGGTAATGGCGAGAAATACGGCTCTTCTCATTTATTTCAGTCCTATAGAATCATTCTGCAAGGTCATTGCCGCGGTGGCTGAATCGGGCCTTTGTGCGCTGCTTATGCCTTCGGATACCAGCTCGAGGGCGTTGTGGACCTTGTCGTACGCCATGGACGGGTCGCTGAAAGTGTCTTCGTATCCCGTGTAATTGATTTCATCGGTGTCTGTGTAACCGTCCTGCCTGAACGACATCTGTGCGGCATTTCCCAGCGTAACTACGATGCCTACCACGGCGGCGGCCTTGAACAGTGGCATCAGCCGGCGCCTCATTGTGATGGTGCGGGCTTTGACGGGCTGTTTGTCGGATGTCATGGCGAGTATGCGGGCATCAAAGTCATCTCCCAATGCCTCCTCGTCTTTCATCCGGTCCATACAGATGAAGACGTCGCGGAACCTTAGTAGGCTGGCGGGGATATCCTTCTGCCGGAAGAAAGCGTGCAGAATCTGCTCTTCTTCCAGCGTGGTGGTGCCCAGCCAGTAGCGTTCCATGAGTTGTTCGATGTACTTATAGTCCATAATTCTCTGTTTCAATGAATTTTTGCCTGATGGCTTGTCTTGCTCTGAAGATGTTCACTTTCACCTGTTCTTCGCTTATAGCGAGTACTGCGGCTATCTCCTTATAGCTTTTCCCCTCGAAGTCCCGCAGTTGCATTACGCACCGTTGTTTCTCGGGCAGAGAGCCTATTATGTCTCTGATGAGCCTTACCCGGTCTTTCAGTTCGGCCTGTTCGGCCGGGTTGGCCATGTAGGAACTGTCTGGTGTTGTTTCTGCTTCGGTTGTTTCTGCCGAGCGTAGGGCCGTCCGTCGTGCGGCTGTTTTGATTTTGTCCAGCGCCAGGTTCCGGCAGATGGTCAGGCAGAAAGCCTCGACGGAATCAATTCCGGCCAGATCCTCGCGCCTGTTCCAGACTTTTATCATGGTTTCCTGCACAATGTCTTCCGCCTCCGCCTTATCGAGAGTAATGCGGAGTGCGAGCCGGAAGAGTTCATTCTTCAGCGGCAGCACATCGTCCCGAAAACTGATTTTTTTCATCCTCTCTATAAACAAGACGATTCAGGAATGGCAGATGTTACAGCAATGGTGGTTAAAAAGCGTTAAAGCGGACTCCGGTTTATGCCCGTGGTGTTTCCGGGACCGTCATTTGACCATCTTTTCCGTGGGATACATCCACCAGTTGAGGGCTTTCCTGCGTGATATGGCCCATTCGCAGAACGACTGTCCAGGCATCTGATATGCACCGCTGAACACGCCTCCACGGTTTGAACCGATTGTTATTCCCTCCAGCGGCCACCGTGTGGGCGAGGGGACTTGTAGTGCCCATACGTAGCTGTCGGCATAGCTGGCCGGGTCCTTGATATATCGGTAGATAACCTGTTCAAGTTTGTAGGCGTGTGTGTGTACTTCGAAGAAAAGGCCGTTAGCGCTTTCGATGACGAAAGCGTCAAGGTTGTCGGCCACAAAACGTGCCGCGGTTTCGGGTGAGGCGAGTGTGAGACGGTAGGTTACGGTCACGGGAGGCACGTCTTCGCAGTCAGGCCGTCGGCCGTTGTCTGACATGTCGACCGTGTTGTAGAGCCACCGCCGTATGTTTCCGTTGCTTTCCATCGAGTGTGACAATGCCCAGTGGGCATCGCTGAAGAGATTGATTACAAGGTCGCCGGTCAGGTTTTTGTCGTCCGGGAGCAGCATGTCGTGCGAGTCGATGATCATGTAGGAGGATAAGGGCTTGCCGTTGTTGAAGTCAAAATCGCCTTCCATGGCCGCTGCCGTCACCTCGTTCCGGCTGACGCCTCTGACCCTTATGGCCGCTGCCATCTGTTTGGTGGAGCCTACGGCATTGAGCGTGACGCGCAGTGTCACGTCGCGGCCGTCAACGCGCGGTGCTACGGTAAGCACGAGATCATTGAAATCGTAGTCACCTTCCTGTGGGAAATTGTCTTCAAAGAGATAGCGGATGCCATAGTCCTCCTCGCTGACAGGGCTGTCGGGCAGGCTGGTGAATCCTTCAGAACAGTCGTCTGCCTCACGGGTGTAGGCAGGCGAGGCCGATGTGACGACGCTCTTTTCCGCTTCGCTCCAGAATATGTTGTTTCCGGAAGCATTTCCATTACACATATTATATAGCGAACTGCCGTTGGCCGTTCCCTGCGGATATACGAGATTGACACGTCCTCTGATATATTCTTCTCTCACAGAAGAAGTCATCATGATTGTTCCTATTTCTCCTGTTTCTACAAAGGCATAGCTGCCGACGGTCGGACCCATGATGCCGAAGTGGGAGATGTCCGTCCGTCCGTTGCTTCTGATGCAGGCGTCCGGCCCGAGGAACAGCATGTTGCCGCCGTTGGCTGTTCCGGTTAGCTCGAGCGAGCCGCAGCCCACGTAGGCTCCGCGGGCTATGCGTGATGTCGCTCCCAGCGTGAGCCGGCCGCCGATACTGACACGACATGCGTTTTCCAGTGCGAGACAAACGCGCTGTGCCATTGCCCCCAGTCCTGCCTGTCCGGCTCTTGAGGCCTTCGCGAGTCCGTGGTTGACGAGTCGGGAACCGTCCGCCGCGGCAGTGATTTCTGTGGCGGAAAGCGTGGCTCCGTCCGCGTTGTAGACGGTAGCTCCGCCGAGTGTCAATACCGATATGCTGATTTCGCCTCCGTTATATATCGCCGGCATGGTTCCGGCCGCAGCACCGTCGTTGCCGGCAACAATCCCGTCGCCTTCAATTGACGCTCCCGGCATGACGATGATGCGTCCGGATGGCGCTGTCTCCGTGCGTGGGGCTGCTGTGAGGGTTGTTCCAGAGGGTATTACGATTCGTCCTCCGGACGTTACTACGACCGTCGCGCCCGGTCCAATGGTCTGATTGCGTTCCAGAGTCCATGTCCCGCTGACGCAGAGCGAGGTTTCCGGTTCTGTTTCCAGTGCGGCTATCCATACTGTCGTCGTTCCGCTGATGGTCATTTTCCCGCTGCTGTTGCCGTCGGTTCCAACCTCGGTTGCTCCTGTTGTCATGGACGAGATGTCGGGGTGGGGCATTGTCGTGACACTATAGCCGGACAGTGATTCTTCCTGTCCGTCTGTGCCTTTGTCTAACCGGCAGTCAACGGTTGTCCCGGTGATTTTTGCCGTCTTGACCGTGCGGTGTCCATGCGGGTCGGTCAGGGCAACGAAAACCGTCTCCAAACCTCCTGCCGGACATGACAGTGGCGTGGTCAGCGTTCCGCCGTCGGCCACCGTTCCTCCGCCCATTATGAGTGCAGGCGTGGCCGACATGGGGTCGTTGGCATAGATGTCCACGCGATAGTTGCCCGGATAGAACCAGTTGACCGTGACGCGTGCCGTGACGGTTCGCATGAGATTCCACTGATGTTGCGGGTCGACTCCGTTTACGGGAAAGGCCTTGCTTATGATTTCCTTGTAGGCGTCAGGGTCAAAATAGTCTTTCGGTTTGCATGCGGTCACCGCAGCTACAAGCAGTGCGGCCCATACGATTGTTTTAGTGTCTTTGAACATGACTCTATTAGTAGTGTTGACAGCGCTTTGACTCCGTGGAGCGCGCCGGGATTATGTACCCTGCAAAAGTAATAAAAAAATTTGAAATATCGCGCCGGCCCGATAAAATCGTTGGCTCATACGCCTTGTTTTGTGGCGATAAATCCATTGCGGAATAGGGCGTGGAGCTGTTGAATGACCGGCTGTTTGAGGGGAATCATTAAAAAAGTAGAAATTTTGCTTTATATATAATGTGGTGGAAAAAGTTTTGCTTACTTTTGCACCCCAAAGAAGTAAATATATCGATTATGCAGAAGAATTTAGTGATAGTCGAGTCACCGGCCAAGGCCAAGACGATAGAGAAGTTTTTGGGTGAGGACTACAAGGTGATGTCCAGCTACGGCCACATACGCGACCTGAAGAAGAAGGAGCTAAGCGTAGATATGGATACTTTGGAACCCGACTACGAGATACCAGAGGAGAAGGAAAAGCTTGTGCGTGACCTTAAGGCCAACGCCAAGAAGGCGGAAAAGGTCTGGCTGGCGTCCGATGAGGACCGCGAGGGAGAAGCCATATCGTGGCACCTTTGTGAAGTGCTCGGTCTGGATGAGGCCAAGACCAATCGTATTGTGTTCCACGAGATTACGCGACCTGCCATTCTCGAAGCCATCAAGAACCCGCGGCGGCTTGACATGAACCTTGTCAACGCGCAGCAGGCGCGCCGCGTTCTGGACCGCATCGTGGGCTTCAAGCTCTCGCCCGTGCTCTGGCGCAAGGTCAAGCCGGCTCTTTCGGCCGGTCGCGTTCAGAGCGTAGCCGTGCGTCTCATTGTCGAGCGCGAGCGCGAGATAAAAGAATTCCGCAGCGAGACCTACTATCGCGTGAACGGCATATTCGCACTGACCAATCCTGACGGCTCCGCAACCGAGGTCAAGGCCGAACTTTCCACACGATTCAAGACTCACGAAGAGGTTACGGCATTCCTCGAAAGATGTAAAGACGCCACGTTCACCATCGACTCCATAACGAAGAAACCGCTTCGCCGCACGCCCGCTCCGCCGTTCACAACGTCTACGTTACAGCAGGAAGCCGCCCGGAAGCTGGGATTCACCGTCAGTCAGACAATGATGGTCGCACAGCATCTTTATGAAAGCGGACGGATTACGTACATGCGTACGGACTCGGTAAATCTCTCTTCACTGTGTCTCGCAGCGTCGAAAGAAGAGATTGTAGGCACGTGGGGTGAGCAATACAGCCGGCCGCGACAGTATCAGACCAACTCGAAAGGAGCGCAGGAGGCCCACGAAGCCATACGCCCTACATACATGAGCGCAACCACCATAGAGGGCACGGCCCAGGAAAAGCGCCTCTATGACCTGATATGGAAGCGCACTGCCGCAAGCCAGATGGCTGACGCGGAGATAGAGAAGACGACGGTCGTCATAGGGATAAACGGAGAACCCGCCTCTGTCCTTCCAATGGGGGGTGAAGGGGTGACGGCTTCTTCAAATCCGTCTCCGTCCGATGCGGATGGCGTTTCCGGCACTTCATCCTCTATCGGGGGGACAGAGGTGGGCCACACCTTCCTCGCTACCGGCGAAGTTGTCACATTCGACGGCTTCCTGAAAGTCTACCGTGAGTCTGACGGCGACGACGACCAGACGTCGGATGACGACTCCGCACGCCTGTTGCCGCCCATGCACAAGGGACAGGAGCTGACCCGGCGTGAGATAACGGCCACCGAACGTTACAGTCAGGGGCCGTCACGATATACCGAGGCCAGTCTCGTCCACAAACTTGAGGAACTTGGCATCGGACGTCCTTCCACCTATGCCCCGACAATCAGCACGATACAGCAGCGCGACTATGTCCACAAGGGCGACCGGAAAGGCGAGGAACGCGAATATACCGTCGATACGCTCAAGGGAAAGTTGATAACCCAGAAGATACGTCACGAGATGGCTGGTAGCGACAAAGGCAAACTTCTGCCGACGGACATCGGAATCGTGGTCAATGACTTCCTGATGAAGTATTTCCCCGGCATAATGGACTACAACTTCACGGCGAAAGTGGAACACCGTTTCGATGAAATAGCCGAAGGCGGAGAGAAATGGACCGACATGATGAAAGACTTCTATCGCGACTTCGGACCTACCGTCGAGAAGACCATCAACACTCGTTCGGAACATAAGGCCGGTGAGCGTCAGCTCGGCAACGAGCCCGGCAGCGGACGTCCGGTCTTCGTGAAGATAGGCCGCTATGGTCCTGTCGTTCAGATTGGGTCGGCTGACGAAGAGGAGAAACCGCGTTTCGCACAGCTGCCCTCGGACAAGAGCATGGAGACAATCACGCTGGAGGAGGCCCTCGAACTGTTCCGCCTTCCACGCGAGATAGGCGAATATGAAGGCATGAAAGTCGTCATAGGTGCCGGCCGCTTCGGACCTTACGTGCTCCACAACCGCAAGTATGTCTCGCTCCCCAAGGGTGAAGACCCCATGACGGTAACGCTCGAAACGGCCATCGGACTGATAGAGAAAAAACGTCAGCAGGAGGATCAGCGCCACATAAAAGTGTTTGACGAAGACCCCGGGATGGAAGTGCTCAACGGCCGCTATGGTCCATACATCGCATACGGCGGAAAGAACTATCGTCTGCCGAAAAACATGCACGAGCGTGCGGCCGACCTGACATTTGAAGAGTGTATGGAAATCGTCAAGGCCGCACCGGTAAAGAAGAAATAAGAACTCCGGAATATCCTTCCGACAACTTCTCCAATGACATGCAGAGAATAATCATCGTAGGCTATATGGGCGCCGGAAAAACCACTGTCGGCAAGGCGCTGGCAAGGGAACTGGGACTCCAGTTCTACGATCTGGACTGGTATATAGAAAGCCGTCAGCACAAGACCGTGCCGCAGATATTCGCCGAGAAAGGCGAAGACGGCTTCCGGAAAATTGAATACAACATGCTCCATGAGGTGGCGGAGTTTGAAAACGTGGTCATCAGCTGTGGTGGCGGAACACCGTGCTTCTTCGACAATATGGATTATATGAACGCTCAGGGCGACGTGGTCTATCTCAAGGCCGATACCGACGTGCTCTACCGCCATTTGCTCGTGGGCAAGACGGAACGCCCGTTGCTGAAAGGCAAGTCGAAGGAAGAACTCGTCGCGTTCATAACAGAACAGCTGGAACGGCGCGAACCGTTCTACGCCAAAGCCCGCCACACACTGGACGTGAGCCTGATGGACAACTACGAAAAGATAAAAATCTCTGTGGAAAGACTCCGGGAACTACTTGATATATGATTTCAGGAGGCAGAAGAACCGCCCGCCGGCCATGCGATAGCAGGGCCGTGCGGCTTTTCTCCCTCTTTCTATTCCTATTCCTAATCATCTAAATCCTTCAAACTCCCTTAAAAAAAGAAAGACTGAATGAAAAAGTGGACTATCGAAGACTCGAAGGAGCTCTACAACATCAATGGTTGGGGCACTTCCTACTTTGGCATCAACGACAGCGGCGATGTCTATGTCACACCATGCAAGGACGAAACGCAGATTGACCTGCGTGAAGTTATGGACGAGCTGGCGCTGCGTGATGTCACGAGCCCCGTGCTGCTGCGCTTCCCCGATATCCTCGACAATCGCATAGAAAAGTCAAACTGCTGTTTCAAACGTGCGGCGGAGGAGTACGGCTATAAGGCCGAGCACTTCATAATCTACCCCATAAAAGCCAACCAGATGCAGCCCGTAGTGGAAGAGATAATCTCCCACGGACGCAAGTTCAACCTCGGCCTGGAGGCAGGCTCGAAGCCGGAGCTTCACGCCGTGATTGCCGTACAGTGTCAGAGCGACTCCATCATTGTCTGCAACGGCTACAAGGACCAAAGCTACATAGAGCTGGCTCTGCTGGCACAGAAGATGGGAAAGCGCATCTTCATCGTCGTAGAGAAGCTCAACGAACTGGAAATAATAGCCCGGGTGGCCAAGAAACTCAACGTCACCCCAAATCTCGGAATCCGTATCAAACTTGCTGCCTCCGGAAGCGGAAAATGGGAGGAGAGCGGTGGAGACGCAAGCAAATTCGGACTCAACAGCAGTGAGCTGCTTGAAGCGCTCGACATGCTCGAACGTAAGGGAATGCGCAACTGTCTGAGACTGATTCATTTCCATATAGGCAGTCAGATAACCAATATACGGCGCATACAGGCCGCGCTGCGAGAGGCCGCACAGTTCTACACACAACTGCACAAGATGGGTTATAACGTCGACTTCGTAGACTGCGGTGGCGGACTCGGTGTCGATTATGACGGCACGCGCTCGCCCAGCAGCGAAAGCTCCGTCAACTATTCCATACAGGAGTATGGCAATGACTGTATATACACCTTTGTGGATGCGGCCGACAAGAACGGACTGCCCCATCCGAATATCATCACCGAAAGCGGACGCTCGCTGACCGCCCACCACTCTGTGCTGGTCATCGACGTTCTTGAAACGGCCGCCGTGCCGCAGATGGCGGAGGAGTTTGAGCCGTCGGACGACAGCCACCAACTGGTCAAGGACCTTTATGATATATGGGACAACCTGAACCCGCGGACCATGCTGGAGGACTGGCACGATGCGCAGCAGATACGCGAGGAGGCGCTTGACCTGTTCAGCCATGGCATCGTCGACCTGCGAACGAGAGCCGAGATAGAGAGCATGTACTGGAGCGTCTGCCGCGAGATAAACATCCTCGCGAAACACCTCAAACACACTCCGGAAGAACTGATGAGCCTCGACAAGCTCCTTGCAGACAAGTATTTCTGTAATTTCTCGCTCTTCCAGTCGCTTCCCGACTCGTGGGCCATAGACCAGCTGTTCCCCATCATGCCCATCCAGAGGCTTGGCGAACGCCCCACGCGCAATGCTACGCTGCAGGACATCACGTGCGACAGCGACGGCAAGATAGCCAATTTCGTGACCAACCGCAACAATTCACATGTCCTGCCGGTACATACGTTGCGCAAGAACGAGCCTTACTATCTCGGCGTATTCCTCGTCGGAGCCTATCAGGAGATACTTGGCGACATGCACAATCTCTTCGGCGATACCAACGCCGTTCACATCAGCGTTCAGGACGGCCACTATCATATAGACCAGATAATCGACGGTGAGACAGTGGCCGAGGTGCTCGACTATGTTCAGTATGACCCGAAGAAACTGGTGCGCCAGCTGGAGGTGTGGGTTGCCAAGAGCGTCAAGCTGGGCAAGATAACGCTTGAGGAAGGAAAGGAATTCCTCAGCAACTACCGTTCCGGACTCTACGGATATACATATCTGGAATAAACGGGATAAATGGAAACTGCAACAGACACCATTGTCCTCATGTGAAAACATTCCGATACAGAGTTAATATATTATATGAGAACGTAAGGTCCGCAAAGGCGCAAAGATATTTTTACGACGGAACGAACAAATCCGAAACAGTATCTTTGCGTCTTTGCGGCCTTCGCAAATATATTAACCAATCATCAAGACCCATCAAATAATAAAAAACAATATCTCTTCAGATTATGTCAGACAACATATCAATCATGCCGGATGCGGCAAAACATGACAGACAACCGATAACGGTAGTCAAAGTGGGCGGCGCCGTCGTTGAGGATGAGGCGCAGCTGACACAGCTGCTGGCCGATTTCAGCGCCATAGAAGGACGTAAGGTGCTCGTCCACGGAGGCGGACGCCGGGCTACACAGGTAGCCTCGCGGCTTGGAATAGAGAGCCGGATGGTCGGCGGACGGCGCATTACGGACCGTGACATGCTCGAAGTCGTAACCATGGTCTACGGCGGACTGGTCAACAAGAACATCGTGGCACGGCTTCAGTCGGTGGGCGTCAGTGCCCTCGGACTCACCGGAGCCGATATGGACGTCATCCGCAGCCACCGCCGGCCGCTGAAAGACGGTGTCGATTTCGGCTTTGTGGGCGACGTGGAAAAGGCTGACGGCGAGGCTCTCTCACGGCTGATAGAGGCCGGGGTGACGCCCGTGATGGCTCCCCTGACGCACGATGGCAATGGCAATATGCTCAACACGAACGCCGACACAATAGCTGCGGAGACGGCAAAAGCGCTCGCTCCGTATTATGACGTGACGCTGATATACAGCTTCGAGAAGCCTGGCGTGATGGCCGACCCCGACGATGACTCCACCCTGATTCCGGAGATAACCCATGATTCTTTCCTGCGCCTGCGCTCGGAAGGAGTGGTCAGCGGCGGAATGCTTCCGAAGATAGAGAACGCTCTGGCCGCCATCGATGCCGGAGTGTCCCGTGTCATCATCACTAAAGCCACCGCCATCGACGGAAAACATGGCACGGTGATACGGTAACAATAACGAAAAAAGCTGCAAACGCGAAGTTTGCAGCTTTTTTCGTGGGCCATCTAGGGCTTGAACCTAGGACCTCCAGATTATGAGTCTGTTGCTCTAACCAACTGAGCTAAAAGCCCGGTGAAATCAGCGTAATGGTCTGAATTCGGGTGCAAAGTTACATTAAATTAATGAAACGGCCAAATATTTGGACTAAATATTTTCAGGTGCAATGAGAGAATATAGAGTATGGAAAGCCGTGATGGTGTCAGGAAAGGCTATGATGACGGTTGCGGGTAACAGAGAAGACGGCCGGGGTGTTGAATGTTTGCAAAAAGAAACTAAATAAATCATGCGGAACAGCGGCATATAGCCTTTTTTATTTACCTTTGTAACCTATTCTACAGATGTTTCGTATGAATAATACACCAAACTATCATGACCCAACAGCGTCAGGACTGAACTCCGCACAGGTTGAGGAGAGCCGACGACTTCACGGTTTGAACATGCTCACACCACCTGAGCGTACGCCGATGTGGCGTTTGTATATTGAGAAGTATAATGATCCGATAATCAAGATATTGCTTGTTGCGGCCGTTGTGTCGCTGTTTCTTGCCTTTATCGAGGGTGAATTTGCCGAATCGATAGGTATTTTCCTTGCTGTTTTCCTTGCCACAACCGTAGGCTTTTATTTTGAGCGTGACGCCGCCCGGCGTTTCAATGTTCTGACGGCCATGAACGAAGAACAGCCGGTAAAGGTAGTCCGTGAGGGCCGTGTGATGGAGATTCCACGCCGTGATGTCGTTGTCGGCGATATTGTCGTGCTGGAGACAGGCGACGAGATTCCGGCCGACGGACAGCTCATCGAGGCTGTTGGTATTGAGACGGATGAGTCAGCCCTGACAGGTGAGCCAATGGCCAGGAAACGGGTTGTTGGCGAAGACGGCGAGCGTGATGGCGAAGCTACCTATCCGGAGGATGTTATGCTGCGTTCGACTATGGTCATGGGCGGTACGGGACGTATGCGGGTGACTGCCGTCGGAGATGCGACCGAGATAGGTCGTGTGGCCGGCAAATCTACGGAGATGACCGGCGTGAAAACTCCGCTGAGCGGGCAGCTTGACCGCTTGGCCTCTATGATAAGCAAAGTGGGTACGGGCGTTGCCGTAACGGCATTTGTGGTCTTTCTCGGTCATGACATACTGACCCGCCCCTTGTGGCACACGGACAACTATATAGAGATGGCCTCAACCGTGCTCCGTTACTTCATGATGGCCGTGACGCTTATAGTCATGGCTGTGCCTGAAGGGCTTCCGATGGCCGTTACGCTGGCTCTGGCGCTCAACATGCGCCGAATGTTGAAAACAAACAATCTTGTGCGTAGGCTGCACGCCTGTGAGACGATGGGGGCCGTTACCGTGATATGTACGGACAAGACCGGCACGCTTACGCAGAACAGGATGACCGTGAGGGAAATAGAATTTTCCCAGCCGTCAGATATTCTTCCCTCACAGACTCTCCATGCTTCTCTTCCACATTACGGAGAACCGGAGGGCCTTCTCCTGACTCACTTCGCCCTCAATACTACGGCAGAACTGGACGGTGACAGCGGTATTGGCAATCCCACGGAAGTGGCTTTATTGCGCCATCTGGCCACCAGGGGAATTGATTATGCGTTGGTGCGCTCTGCCGCCAAGATAGTGGAACGTGTTCCGTTCTCGACTGAGCGGAAGTATATGGCTACTTTGTGTGACACGGCGGAAGGTAGGATTCTTTTTGTCAAGGGGGCGCCGGAGATTGTCATGGCATGCTGTGACATGCCGGCCACGGTCCGCCGGCAGATGGAGACGGTTTTGGCCGGATGGCAATCTCAGGCTATGCGTACTCTGGCTTTCGCCTGCAAGGCGGCTGACACAGCGGATGTGGACCATCTCACGCTTCAGGCCGTGGCTGCTATCAGTGATCCGTTGCGTCCGGAAGTGCCGGCGGCTGTAAGTAATTGTCGTGATGCGGGCATTGACGTTAAAATAGTGACAGGCGACACGACGGCCACGGCGATGGAGATTGCACGGCAGATAGGTGTTGTCAGAACAAACACTCAAGAACTTGGAGAAGAAGCTGTAAATAAGGATATGGCAGCCTTGCACGAAGCCGGGGCGTTGTCTTCGTCATCCACGGAAGCTTCCATCACAGGACCTGAGTTTGCCGCCCTCAGTGACGAAGAGGCTTTCAGGCGTATTGGCGGACTGAAAGTGATGAGCCGCGCCCGTCCTGCCGACAAGCAGAGGCTGGTCAATTTGCTCCAGCAGAGGGGTGAGGTGGTGGCCGTTACCGGCGATGGAACCAACGACGCGCCGGCTCTTAATCATGCCCACGTAGGTCTTTCGCTCGGTTCGGGAACAAGCGTCGCAAAGAACGCAAGCGACATGACGCTCATGGACGATTCTTTCGACAGTATTGTCCGGGCCGTTCGTTGGGGCCGTTCGCTCTACAGGAACATACAGCGGTTCATATTTTTTCAGCTTGTTGTCAACGTGACGGCGTTGCTGCTTGTGTTAGGAGGTTCTTTCATTGGAACGGAGCTTCCGCTCACTATAACCCAGATGCTTTGGGTCAACCTCATCATGGATACCTTTGCGGCCATGGCTCTGGCTTCACTGCCTCCCGAAGACGACGTTATGAAAGAGGCTCCGCGCAATCGCGACGCTTTTATCATCACATGGAATTCCGGAAAGGCGATAGCGGCCATCGGCCTGTTGTTCTTCGCGGTGATGCTCGCCATGCTCTATTATTTCGAGCATGTGGCCGGAATATCGGCCGAGGAACTCACCATATTCTTCACTGTCTTTGTGATGCTCCAATGGTGGAATCTCCTGAATGCCAAAACGCTGGGAACCACGAAGTCGGCCATTGCCGGACTGACTGCCGACAGGGGGCTTGTTTTTGTGCTGGCCGTCATCCTTGTCGGTCAGTGGCTCATAGTGACATTTGGCGGTGAGATGTTCCGCACAGTGCCCCTTTCAGCCTCCACCTGGGGACTGATTGTGCTCGCTACATCGCCCGTACTCATAGTGGGCGAATTGTTGAGGCTTGTCCGTAGAGGAATTGGAAATACTTCAAAAGAGAACACAAAAGAGTAATGGATATAATAAAATTAGACGAAGGAAAATCCGAAGCCGTGGCCTGTGTGGCGACAATCGGCTTCTTTGACGGAGTTCACTGCGGCCACCGTCATCTGATACGGCAGGTGACGGAAGAGGCCAGGCGGCGTTCGCTGGTCTCGCTTGTGGTCACTTTCGACAGACATCCGCGTCAGGTGCTTGACTCAGAATATTGTCCCCGGATGCTTACAACCTTTACAGAACGAATCCAACTGCTTTCACAGACGGATGTCGATCGGTGTGTGGTTCTGCCGTTCAACCGTCACATGGCGTCTTTGACGGCCCGCGACTTCATGAGTGAGGTCCTTTTGAAACGGCTTGGTGTCAAAGTGCTTGTCACAGGATATGACAGCCGTTTCGGTTCCGGACGCAGTGACGGTTTCAACGATTATGTTGGCTACGGGAAAGACATGGGCATGGAAGTCATGCGAGGCGAGCCTCTGGTGGTTGGCGGTGTCGGTGTAAGTTCGTCGGTAATCCGCTCCTTGCTATGCGAGGGAGAGGTGACTATGGCAGCCCGCTGTCTCGGCTATCCGTATATGCTGGCCGGTACGGTTGTGGCTGGTGAGCGGATAGGTCGCCGTCTCGGTTTCCCGACCGCAAACATTCTTCCTGATGACGAGTCACAGCTGATACCGGCTTGTGGTGTCTATGCCGTAAAGGTGAGTCTGCCATCGGCCGGCCGGCAGCTTGGCGGTATGATGAACATCGGCATGCGTCCCACGTTCGGAGGAGATAGAATGACGCTGGAGGTGCATGTCTTCGGTTTCAGCGGCGATATATACGGTCAGCGTATGGCCGTGTCGTTTGTCAGTCGTCTTCGCGGTGAGTGCAAATTCAGGAGTAGTGAGGAACTGGCCGCCCGGCTGGCAGAGGATGAAGCCGCAGCCAGGGCGGTATTGAGCTCCGTTACCGACCATGGCTGAATTTATGGAATCCGGACTGTCGGTGTCCGAGAGAACGATGGGAACGTAAGATATGGAAAAGGAACGAATCAAGAACGAAATAAGAAACAAAAGATAAAGAATATGAAGAATGCCTTAGTTTTTCTGTTGGTTTTCGCCGCCATCCAGATTGGCTGTTCAGCCGGAGTGAAAGTCCTGTGGCCATATGTTACGGGTACGCCCGACATGACTCCGATGATGCTTGTCGTGATGTCGGTCCTGAGCAGTATTGTTGCCGCTGCCGTGTTTGTAATAGCCCGCTGGTCTGTTCTGTCGCGCAGCTATATTCGTTCGCGTCAGTGGCTCGTCCTGATGTGGGCCGGCGTTGCCGCTGCCGGTGCCATAATACCGTCGGTATGGCTTCAGGAGCAACTCCCTGAGCTTCCGAACTGGGCGGAGGGACAGTTTGACATTATTTTGCGTGACCGCTGGGGCTATGTGGCTGTGGGCTTGCTGGCACCGCTGGTGGAGGAAATGGTTTTCCGTGGAGCCATACTGCGCTCTTTGTTGTCTGCGATGTCGCGCCCGTGGATTGCTGTGGTTCTGTCGGCGGTGTTGTTTGCCGTTGTTCATGCCAATCCGGCCCAAATCCCTCATGCCCTGCTTGTGGGGCTGCTTCTTGGATGGATGTATATGCGTACGGACAGCATCGTTCCGGGTGTGGCCTACCATTGGGTGAACAACTCTATAGCCTACGTCATGTATAATGTCATGCCGAATCCGGAAACCACGCTTTCTGAATTGTTCGGAGGTAACACACGGTCTGTGCTGATGGCCGTAGGATTCTCGTTACTGATATTTCTGCCGGCTCTGTTCCAGCTGAACCTCAGGATGAGAAAGGCCGACGCCGCTAAAACGTCTATATTCAAGTAATGATTATCATACTTCTCAATCCTAACACCTAACATAAAGAATATTATGGATATCCATCCGTTAGAGAAATTCAAATACTGTCCGAAGTGCGGAAGTAAGCACTTTGATGTGAACAACGAGAAAAGCCGTAAATGTGATAATTGCGGCTTCGTGTACTATCAGAATCCGAGTGCGGCAACGGCAGCATTCATCCTAAACGAACGAGGCGAACTGCTCGTAGAGCGTCGCGGCAAGGAACCGGCCAAGGGAATGCTTGACCTGCCCGGTGGGTTTGTCAATAATGACGAGACTGCCGAGGAGGGCATCGCACGTGAAGTGTTGGAAGAAACCGGGCTGGAGATTGTTTCAACAGACTATCTTTTCAGTCTGCCGAACATCTACATCTATTCCGGCATGGAGATTCACACGCTCGATATGTTTTTTGCCTGTACAGTGGCTGAGGGCAGTCAGCCTGTGGCAGCCGATGATGCCGCCGAATGCTTCTGGCTGCCGATAGGGGATATACACACCGAACAATTCGGTCTGCGCTCCATACGTCATGCCATGAGAAAGTTTCTTGAGGAACATAGGCGTGTTCGCTAATGAGGTAAGGGTTATGGTATGAGAGCTGTGATTATTTTTATTATGTAGTAAATGGATGGCCGTTTACTATTGTAATCCTATAATAGAAGGTAATCACAACTCTCATACCATAACCCTTGCCTTTTAACTTTCAATCGTTTGTCCTGTTAGTCGATTGCGTATATCCTCCAGAATCGCAGTCAGTTCTGCTACGGTTTCTGCCCGAAGCATGGCAATGCGTGTCTGGCGGAAATCAGGAATGCCCTTGAATATAGGTGTGGCGGCCAGATGGCGGCGTGTGTGAAGAATACCGCGGTATTCGTCAATACGCTCGACGTTGATGCTGAGCATTTCGATGAGGATGTCAATCTTGTCGGAGAGGGTGAGGGAAGAGGCTTCCGACGCTTCTCCGAATATCCAGGGACGTCCGAATGTTGCACGTCCAATCATTACTGCATCCACGCCATAACGGTTGAAAGCTTGTTGTGCTTCTTCGGCAGAGGTGATGTCTCCGTTTCCTATAATTGGGATTTTTATGCGTGGGTTGCTCTTCACTTCACCAATGAGCGACCAGTCGGCCTGTCCGGTGTACATTTGGGCACGGGTACGTCCGTGGATGGTCATAGCCGCAATGCCGCAGTCTTGAAGTTTCTCGGCCAGATCGGTGATGATGAGGTGGTCGCTGTCCCAACCCAGGCGGGTCTTCACCGTTACGGGAAGTCTGACGGCATCTACGACACGGCGTGTGATGTCAAGCATAAGCGGAATGTTCTGGAGCATTCCGGCGCCTGCACCTTTGCCTGCCACTTTTTTCACCGGACATCCGAAATTGAGATCGATGAGATCCGGTCCGGCTTGTTCCACAATACGGGCGGCCTCAACCATGGCTTCAGTGTCGCGTCCGTAGATTTGTATTCCCACCGGCCGCTCTTCGTCACTGATTGTCAGTTTGCTTACAGTGGACTGAACCGAGCGCACCAATGCCTCGGCACTGACAAACTCCGTGTAGACCATTGCTGCCCCGAAACGCTTGCACAACATGCGGAAGCCGATGTCGGTCACGTCTTCCATCGGTGCGAGGAAGAGCGGCCGGGGACCAAATTCGATGTTTCCTATCTTCATGTTTCTTTCTGTTGTTCTGTAGATATTATGATGTCATGGAATTTAATGGAGAACTAAAAGGATATGGCAAGGAAATGGAAAAAGCATGTCTTGCTTTTCAGGTTGCTGTTGTCCTTTATCCTTCTCTATATCTTCCTAATTTCTTAGCAGATGATACATCCCGCCTGCCAAAGGCTTGATTACGCCTTTCATTTCCAGTTGGAAAAGAATGGCTGTCACACGGCTGACGGGAATTCCTGTCTTGACTGTGATTATGTTTATTTGGAGATCATTGGTGTGATTCAGAAGGTCCACAATCGCCTGTTCGTCGCTGTCGAGGGCGGGGAAGAGCTGACGCTCAATGCCCGTGGTCTTAGCCTTGCAGAGTACGGCATCGTCATTCCAGCCCATGGCATGGACGAAATCTTCGGCTGAGGTAATCAGCGCAGCGCCGTTGTCGCGGATGAGATTGTTGCAACCTTCGGAATAAGATGAGCCGACAGCTCCGGGAAAAGCAAAAACGTCGCGGCCATAGCTGCGGGTTATGGATGCCGTAATGAGGCTTCCGCCTTTTGCCGCCGATTCCACTACAATGGTGGCGTCGGACATTCCGGCGATGATGCGGTTACGCCTTACAAAATTGACTTTGTCAGCATTGGTGCCGGACATGAACTCCGTGACGAGGCCGCCTTGACTGAGCATTTCCACGGCTGTATCGCGGTGGCGAGGCGGATAGAGATAGTCCAGACCGTGGGCCAGTACTCCTACGGTCTCGTAGCCGCATCTCAGTGCTTCGCGATGGGCACAGATGTCCACTCCATAGGCCAGACCGCTAACTATCGTGACCTCGGGGCATATTTCCCGCAGACCGTTGGTGAAGCGTCTGATAAGGTCCTGACCGTAGGCTGTGCAGTGGCGCGTTCCGACTATGCTCACCATGCGTCGGCGGTTGAGGCTTCCCGTACCCTTGTTGTAGACTACTAACGGCGCGTCGGCGCATTCAAGAAGTCGTTGAGGATAGTCCTCATCTGCCGGTGTGAGCACTTTTATGCCGTGTTTTTCTATGAACTCAGCCTCTGTCTCGGCCCGTTTCAGAGGTTCGTCCCAGTCGCGCAGTGCAGCAATAAGGCGCGGTGTGCATCCCTCTATGACATCGCCGATGTCCGTCCGATGTTCATAGATAGCTTTAGCGCTGCCCATCTCGCGATATAGGGTCAGTGCTGTCTGGAAATTGAAGTTGCTTATGCGCGTTAGCGCCATTGCGTAGAGAGATTCCATCCGGTCTTTATTCTTTTGTTTATTCGTTGAGATAGAAGAGTGTGGTGGGTGGAGTGAGGATGGAGAAATGCTTGACACGCTATTCTTATTCCGCCTTCCTCCCTCCACGAAAAACTTCCTCAAAAACACCCTTAGTCCAACAACGCCGCGTCGTATTCCTCGCTTGATGTCAATCGGCCGTCAACAAGACACACAATATCAATCACTCCCCGGAAGCACAGTTTGTTGTCGGAAGCGCGGAAGATGTCCTGATGGAATACATATCGCAGACCTTCTTTGCGGACGGCTAACCGTGAGATAAGCTCGTCGTCACATCTCAGCGGTGTCTTATACTGCAGGTTCATCCGCGCCACGACGGCGTCTGTGCCGCGCCGGTGCATGTCGGCAAAACTCAGTCCGCGCTCTTTCAGGAAAAGATGGCGCGTATGTTCCGCGTAATGGAGATAGTTCGCGTTGTTCACGATGCCCTCGATGTCGCACTCATAGTCGCGCACCAGCATCCTTGTTTCAAATATATAGTCCATTCTATAACGTTTATCTTTATATTACATACAATCTTTCCATGCTTTCTTCGTCATCCGGTCAGCCCTCTTCCGGCGTCTTCCCAATCTTTCTGCCGCGCAGATATTCATATCCGATTCTACACCGCAGACATTCGCGGCGGTCACAATATTCGTTCTTCAGCTGGAGCAGCGCCTGACTGTCGCCGGCCGACCGGACCTCCAGACCGCATTCACGCCACATGCGTATGATGCGGTTGTTCTCCGGGCGAAGGTTTTCCAAAAGGTCGATGGCACATTCGCAGAGCTCTTCCCGTGATGTGTGGCGGCCATAGGCAAAGAGCACCGGTACGGCGGTATTGATGACTAGCAGGTCGAGCGAGGCCGCCGAGAGATGCTTGCTGTGGCGCGTGCTTTCGGATCCGAACGTGTAGTGGGTCTCCCAATATGCCGTGACATGAGTGTCGAGCAGCGCGCGCACCGCTTCAATGGAGCCACATTCGGTCAGTGCGGCCAGTCCCATGCGGCGCCCGTGATAGAGTTGTGCCAGCTGCGAAATGCGTATATGAGGGAAATTCTGTGGTCTCAGACGCATGAAACGCCATCGGCGCCAGTCCATCGGCGTGAGCGAGAATTTATGGGCCAGATACCGGTATTCGTCTCTCAGGCGGCGGAAATAACCGTCTTTTACTGCCTCCTCACGATACCGCTCCGGTATGGACTCCTCGTCAAGCAGTCCCGCCTGTCCCATGAAGATGGCTTCAATCTGAAACAGATCGTCCCTATGGTGGGCAACGGCGGACAGCGGTACATGCGCAGCCCATTCCTCGAAAGCATCGCCATTGATACCGAAACCATAGTTGCGGGCCAGCGTTATGAAACAAGCTTCTTCCCATGAACCGTCTTTCAGGTCGGCCCTGCGGCGTATGTCGGCCGTCTTGCGTTCCAGACGCTCTGTCTGCAGTGCCGCCATCCATGAACTTACGGTCATTCGATTGAGCGATGGAACAATACAGTAGCATGGTGGGAAACGGTCTTCAGACATCAGCTCGCGGTAGTTCTCGCTCACCTGCTGCGGCACGGTGAGTTCCAACTGTGGTATTGCGCGGCCGTTGCTGTCCGTCACCTCGCAGTCTGCCTTCCCCACGACATGCAGCACCACACTGTCATAGGCTTTGTCTTTGTCATGGCCGTGGACTTTCCAGTGGGATGACAGGTCATGTATCT
Organism: uncultured Prevotella sp.; assembly: GCA_947170725.1. GTDB lineage: Bacteria > Bacteroidota > Bacteroidia > Bacteroidales > Bacteroidaceae > Prevotella. The sequence continues at coordinate 122,745 of CAMVUM010000003.1, read as the reverse complement.
CGATGTTTCCTACCCACAGCGTGCTTCCGATGCGGACCTTGGCATTGAAAAAATCCGGACCCGCATTGTGGTTGTGCAGCCCCGAGTCAATCACTTCCACCGGCTTGCCGTCCGTCGTTGCCAGTTCCGTTGCCGGCAGGAGACGGTGTTTCCATACGTAGTGCAGCAGTTGTTCCATCGTTGATATATTATAAATAAAATGACAAAGATAATGCAACTTGTGCAGAAAACAAAGGTTTCCTTCCTGTTTTTTGCCTTTTCAGCCCATTTATATGGATTTAATTTAATATATTTGCAATCCTAAAATAACAGACAGACATGACCTTACAGAATTTCAAGACCGCTCGTCGGTGGAGACGTCTGACGTCTCTCGTGCTCATCACTCTCTTTCAGGCAATGGCCGTTCCGGTCATGCTGTGTGCCCAAAACGCTTTCACGCTGGACCTTTGGCCTTCCGGGGCTCCCGTGAAGAGCAGTGACGCGCAAGACACGGCACGTGTTTATGTCTATCTTCCGGAGGAAAAGCTGGCCACGGGGCAGGCCGTAGTAATCTGTCCGGGTGGCGGTTATGACCATCTGGCTATGGACCATGAAGGGCATGGATGGGCGCCGTTCCTCAATGGTCAGGGAGTTGCAGTGCTTGTTCTTAAATACCGTATGCCTCACGGCAATCCCGCCGTGCCGGTAGGTGACGCTGAAGAGGCCATGCGTCTTGTGCGCCGCAATGCAGCCGCGTGGCATGTAGACAAGAATAAGGTGGGTATAATGGGATTTTCGGCCGGCGGCCATCTTGCTTCGGTCATAGCCACGCGATCGCAGGGTGAGGTGGCACCGAACTTCCAGATTCTTTTCTATCCCGTCATAACAATGGACCCTGACTTCGGTCATGGCGGTTCCCACAATAACCTGTTGGGACTCCATCCAGGCAAACGTCTGCAGCGCGAATACAGCACGGACCTTCAGGTAACCCGTGCGACACCCCGTGCGCTCATTGTCCTTAGTGACGATGATCACGATGTGCTGCCGGCCAACGGTACAAACTATTATCTTGAGTGCTACCGTCACGACGTCCCGGCCTCTCTCCACGTCTATCCCACAGGAGGCCACGGATGGGGAATCCGCCAGAGTTTCCCCTATCATTTTGAGCTGATGCTTGAATTGAAAGCATGGTTGAAGCAGTAACCGTATTTTAGTATAGGTGATTATTTGCGACATGACCCTAACTAACCTTGCTAATAATACCGCTCAGAACAAGTGTTTTGGGCGGTATTTCTATATATACGGATAACTGTTTTCCCAAACAACTTTTATCATCAGAGTCATATATAGCAAGAACTATAAATCTTGGTAAGATGAATACCGCTAAATTCTCGGAAAATAAAAATCCTGATTCCGTTTGGGAATCAGGATTTTACTGTCTTTCGCTTTTTTGGAGGTGGTGCCACCAGGAATCGTGATTAATCCACAAGTGGCTGTATATCATCACTTTCAGAATCAGCTTGACAGTAAACTCCTCCGATTGCTCCACCGTTGGACTTCTGCGTTTCGCGCATCGTTGCAGCGGATGATTTCTTGGTGCAAAGGTAGTGATTTACTTTGAACTATTGCCATTATTGTCTCTTAATTTCTTGATTTCTCTATCAAAATCACTTTCAAGTAAATTCATTTCGCGTTTGCGATAGATGGCGAACTCCTTTTCAGCCTTTTCAATCGCCTGTTTATGTGAAATACTTCCCTTGCCAATCAGCACTTTCCGCTTGTGAGCAATAATCTGGTTGTCCAGTGCCTCTATCCAATCTTTCATTGTCATAGGGTTCATTTCCAACGCTTGGAACTCGGCAAAATCCAAGAAACCGGAAACAAGCAAGTTTAAGCGTTGGAGTTCAATCTCTGACAAATAGTTTTTGGCTATCTTCACATCGTCCTTAGTAACATAGTTACCCTTGAAGTTCGTCATACCCACAAACGGCTTTTCATTGTCCACGCGATTGTAGATAACCTCGGCTGCCGTATTCTCATGAATGGCATAATGCAGCTTGTTCTGCACGGTAGCGAAAAACATTTTCGTCATCTCATCGCGTGGGTCATAGTCCGTAGCGGTGGCATAAATATCCGTGACCTGCTGATAGAAATTACGCTCACTGCTGCGAATATCCCTGATGCGCTGGAGCAACTCACGGAAATAGCGGTTACCACCTTGCTTCAACCGTTCATCATCCATAGCAAATCCTTTCTGGATATACTCATGAAGTCGCTGTGTAGCCCAACGACGGAAACGAGTTGCCACATGCGACTGGACACGATAGCCCAAAGCTATAACCATGTCGAGGTTATAGTGCAACACGCTGCGCTGAACTTGGCGTTTGCCTTCTTGTCGAACTGTCAAGAAATCCTTTACAGTTCGATTTGAGTCAAGCTCTCCATCATTTAAGATGTTATCTATGTGCTGACTGATATTCTGTTTTGTAGTACAATATATATCTGCCAACTGATTTTGTGTCAGCCACAAATCTTCATCGGCAAAACGCACGGAAACACGAGTTATTTCGTTGTCGTCTTGATAAAGTATGATTTTATTTTGTTCGTTCATCTTGGTCTAATGATTGATTATGCCTCCTAGTTTCTCCATTCAAAAATTGGTCAAGTCTATCCATATATCTATCTATGAATTCCATATCCTCTCGCCAACTTTTGTAGTTTCCGTACTCCTCTTCTTCGGTATACATATAATCTATTTGTTATGGTTGAGAGAATCTAACAATTGTAATCCTTTTGTCGTAAGACGATACTTTTGCTTAGGGTGATTAGGGCTATAAGGATATGTCATCTCTACATAGCCGTCAAACATAGAAGGGTGAATGGTATGTTTCTTAAAATACCATTTTGACTTGTACACTTGCTTGTAAAGCAACTTGTACACTTCCAATATTTCATCCACAGATAACTCTCTATTATTTATGCTATGTATCAGCATTTTAACCTGTTCACCAACTTGTACACCTACTTGCTCACTTGGCACCGACTGGGTGCCATCTTGCACACTAATAGGCAAAGTAATACGAATAAAGTTATCTGTAAACTTGAAACAATCTTCACCGTATGCACGCAGAATACGAGGAATGCCAGAACCTAACGACTCTACCAATTCCACATCGCGATAGATACGCATCAACTCCTTGTTACGGGGGATTGATATGCCGTTGAAGAACTCTTCTTTTGTAAGAGATTCAGGCAAACGACCTACTGAGGTTATTTCAAGTCTGTCGGGAAATATCTCAAACTTGGGCGGAACTTCAAACGAATAGTCATTATGCACGATAGCATTAATAACAGCCTCGCGCAAAGCAACCTTATTCCACAAAGGCGTTTCAATACGCTCCATTGGAGTTATCGTTGCAGCAACCTTATTTTCAATATCCAACTTTGATAACACACTTTTAGTAGCTTTGATGAGAGAGCAATAGCCATATTCATTGTTCTCCAGCAAATCGCAGCGGTCAAGGCTTGAATACTTCGCAACCTTGATTGAATTGCCGTTCTCATCAGCCAATAGATAGGCAACATAGTTGTATTTACCATCATCTGTGAGCAACTCCAAAGTGCGTTTAAAGTTATCATTGAGTCTTTTGCCTCGCTCATCGTAGTAGATACGCAACTGCTCAAAACTCAAATCTTGGCGGTTAGATACAATGCGTCCGATGGAATTGCGAGTACGTATAGCGAACAATCGGTCAATCTGTTCTTGCGGCATAGGCTCTGCCGATGTCCCCACACGTATATACGCACCTCGCGGAGTCATACCATATTTTGTTTTGAAATATGGCTTTTCAATTCCACTCGCTACAGTAACTTTTATAATGCTACGCCCATCCTTGTGTTCCTCAGCAATATCAAACAGTCCCATAGCCGAAGGCGAAATGTTGTGCTTGATGCGGTCTTTCAACCTCAGCATACAATCATCCACATTGTTCACACCCACAATTGAACCATCCTTATCAATGCCAATATAGATGTATCCGCCCTCCTTGTAGTTAAGGAATGCCACAACCTCCTTCTCAATATCAAGTTCGGAAGTTAATTCTCTTTTATATTCTATGCGATTAGTTTCGGTCATAAGAATTCTATCTAATAACTAAACGAGTTCATCATCAATCTTATACATTAACATACTTGCAAAATGCAGTTTTCTAATAGCTTTATCTTTAGAAACTAGTAAGTTATTATGGGCTTGAGGATTCCTAATTCCTATCATCGCACCAACAAACATTTCCATATATCCTTGTTGTATATTAGCACCTGTTTCTGTGGATGTATCTCCAAGTCTAATTATTGGATTCTGAATGGAGAATGCGGCTTGCATTAATTTTGCACCATCTTTCTCTACCGATGTCCTATCTCTGTATATTTTCTTAACTCGCGTGTTTATTTCTTTAAATGCAGCTTCTACTGCATCTGCATAATATCCGTCATCAAAACGACCTTTAGCAATAGAAATTATTTGTGGATGTATATTATCCCAAATAGACGATGAATTGTTATTGCCATATCCATTTAAATATGTAATAGTTGCTATAACTTCGCCAAAAGAGTATGGGTTAATACCATTCTGTGGAGTTACTAGTTGTTGACCAAATTGATTCACCGAGATTAGATCCGATGTTTTTAAGTTAGGTAGTATCTTATCTCTCAACCTGTCTCTAAATAGATGATACTCCTCAGGGATTAATGGTATTAATTGATATAAAGCACTATAAAGGTCATTATAACTGATAGCGTTACTAGGAATCCGTCGTACATTAATCATATTACGAACACTATCAACAACTTGAATACATCTATTTAACTGTTCTCTATATTTGTTCATAATTCCAACTGTTTTCTGTAAACTGAATCCAATGTGTTACCTTCTTCATCTTTCCACACGAGCCAGCCATTATTACTGCTACCTATACAAAAGTCAGCGGCAGTACTTGGGCTTGAGAAAGTTTTATCGGAGTTCATTACCAATTTGTCGTCCTCAACCGTAGTATATTCTTGCAATAAATTTTCTCTTTTTTCTTTCCAATTAAACGATGGTACCATAGTCTTGGCTATCAAACTACCTTTCAAAACGGTAAAACCATTGGAATTATAAAAGCCCTTTGCCTCACAGCCACGACCTTTGGTATAGAAAAGATGTTCAGCCTTTGGTTGTGATACCTCGAAGATATTACAACCGATGAACGATGCTAAGAACTTCACATCTTCGAAGAACTCATCCATTGAGTCTTGCTGATATTCGGGCAAATTTGGAGCCTTGGGTGTCTGCTTATTGTCGGTCAATATAAACGTATTGGCTTTCTTTGCTTCGGCTATTGCCTTGTGTTCTAAATATTGCACATCTGCTTTGGTCATATCGGCATCTTTTGACACAAATATGAGAGCCTTCTGCCAAAATGCTTTCTTGCTGTCGTGGTCTTTCACTCGCTCACGGAAATTCTCCGTTTCCCCAATATATGCCTGAGGTTTTGTCGCCTCATCCTCACCTATCAAGATGTAAAATGCAGGCTTCTGCAACTTCTCTTGCGTATTTAGATATGAGAGGTTGGAGCGTGGTACAACAAACATCTGGCAAATCTTATTACTGATAAATGCGTATTGAGTTCCTTTGGGATCTCCATCAATTAAGTATGTGGTTACAGTCTTGCCCATAATTAATTATCTTCAATAATATGTTTAAAAACATCGTTGATTTGATTCACTTCTATATTCCTTGAATGTATGTCTTTTGCCAGCAAAAACAAATCTTTACTAATAGGTTGCAGTCTAACCCCATCCCATTCAATTGGATTATTTAGCTCAGAATTAGCAAAAGTCCTAATCTCATTTGTAACTATAATGTTATGAAAACTGAATTGTATGCCATAGCACCTAATATACATACATTGACCTTGAGCATCATAATATAACTCATCAGCATATCCATTTTCAAAGTGAGATATAAGAAATTTAACTAACCTTGATACGCGAGGTTTAATATATCCATAACTTAATTCTTTTTTGTATTCCTTATCTTTAATAGCAGCATTAAGCAAATTCAAAGAGCACAATTTTATAAATACATCATTCTTGCTTTGAACTTCTCTCTGAATATATTGCTTGGCCTCGTCAATCAATGCTTTCATATCTATTCTAGTATTACATGTCTATATATCTCCTCCTACTCCCTTAAACTTCTCAACGAAAGCTGCAATCAATTGAAACACCTTATGTTTCTTAGTCAAGTACATAGGATTCAATGGGCTCATCTTTGGCAAAATACTATTAAAGTCGGTTCCGTTCTCACTAACGAACTCGCGTTTTAATGAGATTGTAATATATCGCTTCGCTTCTTCTTCTTTTAAGTTTTCTGATGCTATTAACTCCGAGGCTTCTTGCTTCTGCTTACCCTGTGCAAATTCAAAGAATGACTCAATAATACTAGCCTTATCAGCAATAGTGTTTAGGTCAGTATTGTTAATAAAATCAACGATAAGACTTTCCTTTGCTCTATTGCCAACACTTGCACGAATTACACCTCGTATTTCTTCGATTAATGCCGTCTTATCTTTGGTCTTATTGTTTTTTTCAAAGATTAATTCCAGTATGTAATCCAAGTTTATTTCTTGAGACTTGAGTAGGTCTATTTCAAAAACAACATCATCCCAATCAATCTTAGATTTCTCGGCAGCAGAGCCTTTCTGCTCACGTCTTAACCAATCTCTAATATCGTTATAAGTAGATTTGTAATCCTGAACGGCCCGTTCAGACAACATTTCTACCTGTTGCATATCCTTAATATCTCCATCTGTTACAAAATATGTATTTTTAAATTCCTCAACAGCATTAGGATTGTCAAGGTCTATTGCTTGCAAAGCCTTAAGATGAGTATATTCATCATAGTTCTGCAATATATTTTCGATTCGTAAATATTCACCAAAGAGTTTAGAAAATTCTTTCTTGTCTTGCTCTGTTTCTATATCATCTACATTGGGAAATCGTTCATTCAACTCTTTTACAACTTCAATATATCCTCTACGAGCCTCCCCTGTAACAATATCCTTAAATCCCTCCAGATATTCTTTGTAACTTCTTTCAAGCACAACATTTCGGGTATTACTATCACCAAATAGAGTTATAGCATCAATGGTATGTTGCTCTAAATCCCTAAATGTAACAATATTACCAAAAGTTTTAGTTGCATCATAAATACGGTTTGTACGAGAGAAAGCCTGAATTAGTCCGTGATAACGCAAGTTTTTATCAACAAATAGAGTGTTTAGTGAAGGGGCATCAAATCCTGTAAGAAACATACCTACAACAATTACAAGGTCTATTCCCTTATTCTTTACTCGCTTAGCAAGATCTCTATAATAGTTTTGGAATTCTCTGCTGTCAACGCTAAAACTTGTCTTAAACATAGCATTATAATCGTTGATGGCGTTAGTCAAGAACTCCTTAGCACTAATATCCATTGCTGTTGGCTCAAAATTTTCATCCTGAATATCACCAATCGCCGACTGCTCTTCATTTGCGGCAAATGAAAAGATTGTTGCTATTTTTAATCGTTTCTCAGAACCTTCTTGCAGTTTGTTCAATTCCTCATAATAGCACTTGGCAGCATCCACACTGCTGACAGCAAACATAGCGTTAAAGCCCTTATTTGTGCCTATACTCCTATGCGTCTTTATCTTGAAATTATCCAATATATATTGAGAAATCTCCTTAATACGTGCAGGGTGAAGCAATGCCGATTTGTTCTCGGCTGCACTTAATTTTTTCTCATCTTTTTCCGATTCAATACTCTTAAAAAGAGGTCTTACATTATTATAATCTACTTTGAACTTTAGGACTTTTTCATCACGAATAGCATCTGTAATAACATAAGAGTGTAATTCTCGTCCGAACACACTTGCGGTAGTGTCCGAACCAAGTGCATTTTCAGGGAAGATAGGCGTTCCTGTAAATCCAAACTGGTAGTACTTCTTAAACTTCTTCTTTAATTGTTTCTGTGCCTCACCAAACTGCGAACGGTGTGCTTCATCAAATATAAAGACTATATGTTTCTGATAAATAGGCAAATCATTTTCGCCCTTCATCAGATTATTCAACTTCTGAATGGTGGTAACAATAATCTTATTGTCATCTTTATTTATGTTTCGTTTCAGTCCGGCAGTACTTTCTGAACCATTCACGCTATCGGGAGAGAATCGCTGATACTCTTTCATCGTTTGATAGTCAAGGTCTTTTCTATCAACGACAAAGAATACTTTATCTATGAAATCGAGTTGAGTAGCCAACCTTGCAGCCTTAAAACTCGTAAGAGTCTTACCTGAACCTGTTGTATGCCAAATATATCCACCACCTTCTGTGGTAGACCATTTCTTTGCCTGATATGAACTCTTGATTTTCCAAAGTATTCTCTCTGTTGCTGCAATTTGATATGGTCTCATAATCAGCAATGTATTATTAGAATCAAATACTGAATATGTCAGTATCACATTCAGCAAAGTATTCTTTTGAAAGAATGTTGCAGTAAAATCCTTCAAATCTTTAATCAATGAGTTGTTTGCTTTGGCCCAATTCATTGTAAAGTCAAAACTATTCTTGCTTCGCTCTACAGTATTTGCAAAATATCGGCTATCTGTGCCATTAGATATAACGAAGACCTGAATATATTTGTATAACGAGTTGTTGGCATTAAAACTCTCTTTTGAATATCGATGTACTTGATTGAAAGCTTCTCTAATCGCCACACCTCGCTTCTTCAACTCAACTTGAACCAAAGGTAGTCCATTAACCAAGATTGTCACATCATAACGATTAAGATGTGATCCTTCTTGTACAAACTGCCTTATAACTTGAACCTTGTTTCTTGATAGATTTTGTTTGTCTACCAAATAGATGTTTTTAATATGACCATCATCAAAGATAAAATCATAGACATAATCATCTTGGATTTTCCTTGTTTTCTCGACGAGAGAATCGCTTGGTTTATCAAGATATTCTTCTACATATCTCGCCCATTCGCTATCAGTAAATTCAACATCGTTAAGTACTTGAAGCTGCGTTCTGACATTAGCGAGCAATGCTTCCGGAGTATTCAAATCAGGTAAATATTCATACCCTTGACTCCTTAAATCTTGAATAAACTCGTGCTCTAATGATGCCTCTGTTTGGTACCTTGCAAGAGGTTCACTCGCCATATAGCACTTGTCGTAGTCATCAAGTACTATAAAATTATTTGATTCTGCTATAGTGTTATATTGTGCCATTTTATTCTTCGGTATAATAATTATTATCAACAAGATGTCCCAATAGAAATTTCAATGTTTGCTTCTCAGGCTCTGTTGGTTCGGGTACTGCTTCGTTTGATAATGTAGAATGACTTGTAAATTGAATAATTCTGTTATAGTATGTCTTCTTATCATCAGGCAACAAGTCGGACCATTGCGGATAACCTAAAAAGTTCGCAGTTTTTTCATACAGATTTCGAAGAAGCATGAAATGATATTTTTGAATACTATTACTATCAATAGCTTCTTGAAGTACTTGTCTCAAATAAAGATGATATGAAAAACTTTTGTTAGAATCCCCAAGTTTCCCGTTTAACTCGTATGTGCCGTCATCTTTTTTATTCAATAGATAGCAGCACTCGTTTCCTTTCTTATTTTTCTTCTTTAGTTCTAACTCATTGTAGAGCACATTATAAAACAGTGGATTATGCGTTGTGATAATAAACTTAACATCCGACTGACTTGATTTTATCAAATCAGAAATATTAACAGCCAATTCGATTAGGTGATTCTCATCCAAAGAACTAACAGGGTCATCAATAAATACATATTCTAATTCATCAAATTGGTTAGTGTCACGATTTGCAGGTTCAGACTCATTCAATGTATCTATAACCAGTTTTATCAAACTGAAAAATACACACCAAACCAGGCAACTTTCTTCACCTTTAGAGATTTTAATATTGTCAATCTTATTGTTATCTCCTCGTTCTAACGAGAATACAATCTCATTAAAGTCTTCGTTGAACGATGGTGTTAGCTTATCATTTGTATAATGCTGAAAGTGCGTAATTACATTAGACTCTTGACCTTGATCTTTGAATATCCAATCTGTAAAACTATTTGGATGTATGATTAATTTTCTATTTCTATCCTCATCCAAATCATTATCCCAATAGAACAAATCTTCGGTAAAAGCATTATAGTATAGAACTTTTATCGGTTTTTCGTCCTCCTGTTCTTCACCTTCGTTTCTAGGCGCAACCAACTTCTTAAACTCACGAGAAAGGCGAGTCTTTCCAGCACCATTGAAGGCATATATCAATTGAACCTTCTTATTGGCATATTTGAGAGTCTGGGCTATTTCAGTCAATGTTTTTCCCATATCAAGCACTTAATTTATACTTTGGAAATGATAGTAGTTTATTTCTATAATATTCATATTGCTCTTTTACAGCTTTGATTTCCGCAGGTAATCCTTGTGAAAGGTCGCTAACAAGTTCATCAAACTTGTTTAGTAGTGTGGCAATCCTTACTTGTTCTTCATAAGAAGGTATAGGAATAATAGTATTCCCTAAACCTTTTGCTGAGATAGAACAAATCTTACCTTCTGATACATATTTAACTATCTGCTTGTGGTAATATTTTGACCGCAAATAATGAGAAACATACTGGGGATATAAATCACTTTTGAATATGAAACAAGCATCATGAACTGCGGCAGGCTCATCTCCAAGCCAAGCCATACCGATTCCGATATCGTCTTTATTTTCTCCTGCGGCAACAATCACAACATCATTTTTTTGAGCATATCTCATTCGGGGAGCAAGTTCTTTTCTGAGCATTCCCTTACTCTTTGTTGCATACAATCCGTAATATTTATACATATCACCATAATGGATACAAGGGACGCCATCGTTAACAATGTCTGTCCTTACAAATCGTTTTCCTCTTATAAATGTACCTATCTCACTCATCTTTATCCAGATTACGCTTTGTGTACCCCCCCCCCTATTTTATTGAAGGTCAATAACTTATTTCTGTAATATTCATATTGTTCTTGTCTCGCTTGCAGCTCCGCTTGCAGCTCCGCTGCATATTCCGCAAAGCGGTCAAGAATTTTTACTATCTCCTCTTGTACGGGTGGTGGTGGAAGAGGAACAAGAAATTTATCTATGCTAGATATATGAACATGAGGAACACCTCCACCTTTTTTCGTAGCATAAATCTTATCCTGCATATTAACTAAGCAGTAATAAAGGTATTTGGTTAAAACATCATCTGCTCCTTTAATTGAAAAGGCGTCACAAACAAAGATTGGTTCATTCCAATACTGTACATAACCAGCGCCCGCTCCACTTCCTGCGACTGTTATTGTTTCTCCATTTCGATTAGACAAATTGCAATAGAATGCAGGTGTTTTACCACCAGATATAACAGGATATATACCTTCTGTCGCATCTTTTTTAGTTAAGGATGTACCACGCTGCATTATTGATACATCTTTATCGCCCAATGGTTTGTATTCAACTCCGTTAGGACAATATTTATCTATCAGTTCCTTTAATTTACTCATAGTTCATCCTCCTCCAATTCTGCAATAATTTTATCTATTTCGCTTCTCAACTCATTCTCTCGTGCCACAATCTTACGAATACGTTCGTTGAGTTCTTTTATATTGGTTTCTTGTCGAGTTTCCTTTGCTTCTACATAGCTGCTTACCGAAAGATTGTAATCATTCTCTGCAATTAGTTTGTTGTCGACAGATTTTGCAATCGCTTCTATATCCCCTTTACCGTCGAAGACGTCTAAAATCTTTTTTATATGCTCTTCATCAAGAACATTATTGTTTGTTTCCTTCCTGAAGAAATCACTACTTGTAGCATCAATAAATTGTGTCTTTGTATCCGTCTTATGCTTTGATAAGACCAAGATATTTACAGCAATAGTAGTCCCGTAGAAGAGATTTGGAGCTAATGCAATAACTGTTTCTACAAAGTTGTTGTCAACCAAGTATTTTCTAATTTTTTGCTCTGCACCTCCACGATAGAAAATGCCAGGGAAACAAACTATCGCCGCCCTACCTTTACTTGACAGATAGCTCAATGCGTGCAACACAAAAGCGAAGTCCGCTTTTGACTTAGGTGCCAACACTCCAGCAGGGGCAAAACGGTCATCGTTGATTAGTGTAGGATCATCCGAACCAACCCAATTTACCGAATACGGCGGATTAGATACGATGGCATCAAATGGTTTATCATCGCCAAACTTCGGATCCATCAAGGTATTACCCAAAGCGATATTAAACTTGTCGTAGTTTATGTTATGCAGAAACATATTCATACGGGCAAGATTGTATGTGGTATGGTTAATCTCTTGACCAAAGAAACCCTCTTCGATAATATGTTCGTCAAATTGTTTCTTCGCCTGTAACAACAACGAACCTGACCCAGCCGCAGGGTCATAAATTTTGTTGATTGTACTCTGATTATGTATAGCTAAACGAGCTATAAGATTTGACACACACTGAGGCGTGAAAAATTCACCACCAGACTTACCTGCATTTGCTGCATAGTTGTGAATTAGAAACTCGTAAGCGTCTCCAAACAAATCAATATGATTTTCTTCAAAGTTGCCAAAGTTTAGATCCTCAACACCTTTTATAACAGCAGCCAATCGGCTATTCTTGTCTTCAACGGTATTACCCAATCGCGTACTGGTCGTATCAAAATCCGCAAACAATCCCTTTATGTCACCTTCTGAATCATAGCCGACAGCAGAACCTTCGATGGCTGTAAATATGGCTTTAAGATCCGTATTCAGATTTGGATTCTTATTTGCGTTTTTGGCTATATTTACAAACAATTGACTTGGATATATGAAATATCCTTTAGTCTTAATGGCATCGTCTTTAATTTCAGGAGTGATTATACTATCTGGCAGATTTGCATAATCAATACTCTCGTCTCCTCCTTCAATGTAATTCGTAAAATTTTCGCTAATGAAACGGTAAAACAATGTACCTAAGACAAACTGCTTGAAGTCCCATCCATCGACAGCTCCACGCACTTCGTTAGCTATTTTCCATATTTGAGCTTGTAATTGTGCTCTTTGTGTATTGCTTGTCATTATTGTTATGCAATTTTATATATTCCCAATAGCAAATGTTATTTACTACTGTTTATCAAATCTTTCCTATCCATATTAAGAATCTCTGCAATCCTAGTTAGGACCTCTAAGCTAGGCTGTGATGTGTTTGAGCACCACCGAGATACTGTTGCTTCATTCTTTTGAAGTTGTTCGGCCAACCATTTTCCAGTTTTATTCTGTTCGGCTAACGCAACTTTTATTCGATTTATCCTATCAGTTTTCATATTTTGTATTAAATATCTACCTCAATAAATTGACTATATCTGCAAAGATAGTGATAATTCCTGAAAAATAGATATGAATTTGAGATAAATATTACTCATGCTTGTTTGGAAAATTAGTGCAGTGGGGCAAGGCGTATCATGGATGCCTGTAAAACGCAAGGCGTTGAAGCACCTACATGGTGTTCTGATGGAGGTTTTGTTACTATCACGTTCAAGCGGTCCCATAAAGCAGAGTCTGACACTCGGCAGGGAGAAGTACCGCTCAACCACCGACCAACCACCAACCAAGTTCCGTTCAAGTTCAAAAATTAATCCTTTCAATGGGTGAGGATTACATGATTATGAGTGAAATCATGTCAAATATGGGATTTAAACACCGTACATCATTCCGAGAAAACTATTTCCTTCTTGCGTTGAAGGATGGTGCCATCGAGCCATTGTATCCAGAACAGCCTAATCATCCAAAGCAAAAATATTGCCTTACGGAATCTTCTAAAAAATGGCTAAAGAACAATGTCTAATATTGTTAGTATAATATAATTGCATCGGAATGGCTGTCCTATTCCGATGCAATTTTTAGAATCTATCTGCATAGGCTTCACTTCTGAGGATTACTTGCTACCATGTCTGCCTGCATTTGATTTGACACTTTCCTGCATGATGCTGTCGGAAACGGCTTTCAAGTACGCATCATATCCATCTGCTTGTTTCCGCACCCACTCGATGGCTTTCTCATCCCGATGTATGTCAAATACCTTGTTCAACCAAAGAACATCATTGGCATTGCATCCGCCCCAAGAGCGGATGGCACGGAACTTCAGCGCATCATCGGCATACTGCCGCTTGGACTGCCATTGCACGATATTGCCCCACAGGGAGAACGTACATACCATACTCAGCCCCACAACAAAGGAAAAGACCTTGCTTGATTTGATGTCGAAACTATGCCTATGGATATGCTCCTGCGGTTGCAGCTCTTGTTGCTCCCCTTGTTCTTCCTGCAATCTCTTGATAGCATCAAGTTGTTGCAAGGTCTGGGAGGAGATCTGTGCGTAAGCCTTCCATTGTTTCTCCAATAAGCCCTTAATCTCTTCGGATTGGACTTTTGCCGTTTCCGTTACCGTCTCCTTAATCGGGGATAAATCCGACTTGTCGTTTCCAATTTGTTGTTGGCTTGCCACATTGGGCAACTTGTCCATTTTACCTTTGATGCCATTCAAGGCTGTTTTGATTTCCTCAAAGAGGATAAAAATATTGTTGTTATCTGCCATGATTACCAGTTGATTTTACGTTGTTTCTTCTTTTTCTTGTTTCTCAGATACGGGTCGTAAGGCTGTTGTTCTTCCGGTACAATGCTCGGTGTGAACAAGCCTAAAGAACCGCTGATAAGGTCGCCACTGCTGTTTGAAGCCGGGCTTATTTCTGCTTGCATAAGTTGTGGACGTGCTTGTTCCTGCCGTTCCTCGTAGCTGTTACGCCTTAATGCGGCGTTTATCTTGGAATAGCTGAACTGCCTGTCCACTTTGGAACCGTTGAAACGGTAACCGTTCATCGAGAACACGATGCCTTGTATATCGTCCGTCTGCCCTTTGTACTTGAACTGCACTTCCACGCCCTGCCGTTTCACTCGTTCAAGCAGGGTGTTCCAATCCCTGCACCTGCCGACTTCCGCTTTGAGAATATTGTATAGTTCATACCTCGTCTTGTCCGGTTCACGCAACTGGTCAATCTTCACCTGCTCCTTGCCATTGGCGAAGTGCAGCCCGTATTTCTTGGTTAGTTCCTTACAGATGCGCTCGCTACGAAAACGGTCGTTCCGGTCGGAAATGGTCTTGCCGTTATTGTCAATACGGTTGAACGCGATATGCACATGCGGATGCTCCTTGTCGAAGTGCCGTCCGATGATGTACTGCGTATCCTTGATGCCCATCCGCTCCATGTACTCACGGGTTATCTGTGCCATGACCGTATTGTTCAGTCGTGGCGCATCTTCCTTGGAGAAACTCAATGCAATATGCCCGACAGCCTTTGTCACCCTCGGATTCATCTGTGCCTGACCTATAAATCCTTGTGCTATCGTGTCGTTATTTTCCAGAAATAAGCCGTCTGCATCTATGATTTGAGTGCCTTTCTCATCATTCAAGATATAGTAAACCACAGCCTTGAAGTCCGAACCTTTCATAATCTTCGCAATCATAAGCGTATCCGGTTTACGAGGTAGTCTATCTCTATCATCAATGTGCGGCAGGATACAAACACAGAGACATACCCCTCCGCATTTGCCTT
Source organism: uncultured Prevotella sp. (assembly GCA_947170725.1). GTDB lineage: Bacteria > Bacteroidota > Bacteroidia > Bacteroidales > Bacteroidaceae > Prevotella. The sequence goes on along the minus strand of CAMVUM010000003.1, from coordinate 107,051 downwards.
TCTTGCCAACTGGTTCAGGTTGTTCGCCATTCCGCATAGCTTGCGGATAAGATCGCCATGTTCTTTCGAGAGCCGTTCCTTTACTCCGCCCTCCGTGATGCAGCCTCGGACAAATTCACTGGCAGAAACTCCTGCCGACTTCGCCTTTGATTTCAACAGGTAATAGTCCTCCGTTGCCATCTTCACCGTGATACGGTACTTCAGTTTCTCGGCAATACCCTTGATGGGACGACCACCTTTGTTGGTACGTTCCCGTCCGTTGTTCTTTCTCTTTTCGTTGTTCATAATATTCTAAAATCTAATCTATTCAGTATCTACAATAATTATATGAAGTATAGACCAACGGGATGTGCTTTTCCTGCGAGGTTTGGAGCGGGGCAAGTGGATTTCGGGCTGACCGAAACATAAACTTGCTCCCTCCGAACTCCGTAAAAGTGATTTAGGGCAACTCTGAAAGAAGCCCCGAAAATATTCCGTTGGTCTTGTCTTAATTCCTACAATTTACGCCATTGGTCAATATCGTTCCCATAGATGGCAAGATGCTGACGGGCGAGGTTCTCGACCAGCCCCGACACGCTCATGTCCCTGCCTCCGAGACGGCGGACAATATCATCCAACCTGTCACGCACTTCGCGGCTGACGAACACGGGCTTGCGGTCGGCAATCTTGGGTACTTGCAGGTAGGTGTTACGATACTCCTCCAAAGACAGTCTGCGCTGCTTGCTGCTGACACGTCTGACGATAGTACGTTCTATTGTGGCATCGTCTTCAACCGAAGCCATCTCCGCATTTTCATTGGCTACATTTTCACATACATCCTGCTCGTCTGCTTGGGTTACTTCAAATGCCATTGCCTGTACTTCGGATGTGTCCGGCTCACTCAACGAAGGAAAAAGTGAAGCCTCTTCCGTAGTCGCTTCCTGTTCCGGCTCACGTCTGTTCATGGAAGGCAGATAGTCTTCCAACTTGAAGTTCTTGAACGCTTCGTCATTCTCGTAGTTTTTGATTTTCTTGCTCATTGTTGTTTCTTGTTAAAATGAATACTTGTTGGTCTGTATGCGCATACTTTACCGTTTATCGGAAGCAAAGTAACTGCCTATATTGCAACTAGTCAAGTATTTGGGTTCTGTTAGGCAATTTTGTGTGGCTTTGCTTTACGGTAATAGGAACAGCGGTGCAGACTTCACCGATTTGCCGGGTATAAATGAACGAAAGGGCTAAGGCTCAAACACAGGCAATTTTGAATTAAGGTCTTATTTTGAATATGGCATCCTTTCTCAATCTCGAAATTAAGGCGACAGTGATAGGCATATTCCGGACAACCTCTGCCATACCGGTGCCACAAGCTGCCACTTCAGAAAAATCCATTGTCGGATAACGGATTATATATTTCTTTGCGGCAAAAGAAAAATAACATCAAAAGAAAAAGTATATGGAAATCGTATCTATCGAAAGAAAGACCTTTGAGGCGATGGTTACCAAGTTCGACCGTTTTGTTTGCCGCATGGATGCCATCTGCCGTCGGCATGGAGAAAAGACAATGAGCGAGTGGATGGACAATCAGGACGTGTGCCGGATGCTCAACATCAGTCCGCGAACATTGCAGACCCTATGGGACAACGGAACGCTTGCTTATTCGCAAATCAACCACAAGACCTACTACCGTTCCGAAGATGTGAAGCGTATCGTCTCCATCGTGGAAGACAGGCGGAAAGAAGCGAGATTCAAGGGAAGGACGATATGAACTTGACGCAATGAACAAAGTAGAATAACAATACCCACTAAATCCAGAGTAATATGAACGAACTGATTAACAAAGACAACGAGTGGATAATCCACTTCATGGGCAGTCTTAACCGTCTGCTTGACAGCTTCGAGCGCCTGACCGCCAACTATAGCCCGACACTGGGCGGCGAGCGTTTCTTCACCGACAAGGAGGTGTCGGCACGGCTGAAAGTGAGCCGCCGGACGCTTCAGGACTACCGTAACGAGGGACGGATTGCTTATATCCAGTTGGGCGGCAAAATCCTCTACCGTGAATCGGACATCGAAAGGATGCTCGCAGACAGCTACCGCTCCGCATACCGTCACCGTCTGACTGGCACATGATTTTCTTGAAGGAGCGCAGTTTGCCGTCTGCCCTGTGATTGCGTCAGCAATGGACTCTCGGCAAAAGAAAGAGGAACGGCTTACGGATGAAGCATCAATATTCCGCTTCGTCTGTAAGCCGTTCCCTTCTTTTTGTTTCTTCTGATTTCCCGTCAGTCGCTTGTTTCCGTTGCCGGATGCCATTCTTGTGTGTGGCCGGCAGGGGCAAGGTTTTCAGGCTGAATACGCTCCATAGGAGGAAGATTCTGTCTGAAACGGCTCTGCCGCCTGACCTTGCCGCTGCCGTTAGAGCCACATACTACCTTTGCATCTGAGCATCGGAAACAGGTGGTTGACGGAATGAGCCTCAACTATACCATCGGTTATTTCCCCTGCCACAAGAAACAAACAATATTATCGGAGTTCCTTTCTTTATACTACCGATTTCATTTATCACAAACCGTCTGAACAAGATACTCTCTTTACTGCGTATCCTGAATGCAACGGCTATAATCACTTCAATGTTATAAACATCATAACTAATGCCATCCGGTTGCTTGATATACTTCATCGTATCATATTCGCTCAACTCCTTATTCTTATATATAGCGTGAATCGCCTTACGGATGTCGCAAGAGAATACTCCGAACAAGTCGGCTATCTCGAATTGCGTCATCCATACGGGTACATCCGGAATTGTAATTATACCTGTTTCACTGATTGTTATTATTACCTTGCTCATACCTATTGCATTACTTTTGACATCACGGACTTGACATTATTCATATCTCGCAGAATGGAGGAATCAAGTACACGGGCATAGTGCTGTGTCATTTTGATATTGGAATGACCGAGCATCTTCGCTACGTTCTCAATACTCACACCATTGGCAAGGCAGACAGAGGTCGCATACGAGTGTCTTGCGACATGTGTGGTCAAAGTCTTGTTTATCAGACACAGGTCTGCTATTTCTTTCAGGTAACTGTTCATCTTCTGATTGCAGGGGACTGGGAGCAACACATTTTTCTTTTGGCAGATCGGATGGCTTTTGTATTTCTTCAAAATCTGCATCGGAATGTCAAGCAAGGGAATGTTACACATGTTCTTCGTCTTTTGACGAGGCTTGCGAATCCATAGGTTGCCATTGGAATCCTCCACGATATGTTCCGGTGCCAGTTGTTGTACATCTATGAAGGCTAGCCCAGTGAACGCCGCAAAGATGAAAACATCACGGACAATAGTGATACGTTCCAATGGAAACTCCTTATGATAGATAGTGAGCAGCTCATCCATTGTCAGGAACTTGCGTATTACCTCTTTCTCATGAAACTTGATACCGATGAAAGGATCTTTGGATGTCCATTCATTGGCAAGTGCTAGGTTGGTTATCTTCTTCAAGCACTTCATGTAACGGATAACCGTATTCTGCTGACAAGACTTTTCCGTCTTGAGGTAGAACTCAAAAGCACGTACCAATTCACCGTTGACCTCTGACAACGGTAAATCCTCCTTGTCATATTTCTGTCTGATAAGTTCCGCCAGATAACGCTTGCAACTTTCATAACGGCGGACAGTTATCAAGGCATAATCTTTTCCTACAAGTTCACGGCATTGGTCGTTATGCTCCTGTATGGTTTGGATGAGTGTGCGGACTTCCTTCACTTCTTCGTTAGCTCCAAAGAACTTTTCTTGCAAGATTCTGGCTGTGATGGAGTGGTTCCTCTCTTCCAGTTCATCGAACAGCTTGCGCAACTTGATTTTGGCTTGCTCGATGTAGAGATTGAGTTCACAAGCCTTGCGGCTCTTGCCTTTGGCGCACTCCTTCGCTTGATTCCACAGGGCAGGCTCAATGCTCATGCGGATGTTGTTTTCCACTCGCGCACCATTTACGGTGATGCGCATACACACGGAGGCTTCCCCGTTTTTCAGCAGTTTGGCTTTCTTGATGAAGAAAAGCACATTGAATGAGTTTCGTTTCATGTTCCTACAGTTTTTTCGTTGGACAAAAGTAGGAAACCATACACGCTTTCTTGATACGCAAAATATTGCAAATCAGAGAGAAATAATCTTGTTCGGTGGAGATTCGCGTTCCACCTTTCTTGCTCCACCGATTGGAACACCGGAAACGGTAACATTCTGCCGTTTTTTGCGTCCCTGCGAAAAACAAAAAATCCCGATTTCGTTTGGAAATCAGGATTTTACTGCTTTTTGCTTTTCTTCAAAGTGGTGCCACCAGGAATCGAACCGGGGACACAAGGATTTTCAGTCCTTTGCTCTACCAACTGAGCTATGGCACCATCATTTTTGCTTTTGCGAGTGCAAAGGTAGGCTTTTTTTTGCATATTAGCAAATTTTTCTTGGAAAAAATGCGTGAGTTTCAAAAAAAAGCACTACCTTTGCACTCGCTTTTAAGGCATCGGGATGTAGCGCAGTTGGTAGCGCACTACGTTCGGGACGTAGGGGTCGGGCGTTCGAGTCGCCTCATCCCGACCAAAGCGGCAGGAAGAGATAGTCTTTCTGCCGCTTTTTTGTTTCGGCTCATTCGCTAATCGGGGCGGACTGTCCGTCGTCCGGATAGTTTTGAATGACATGATAATCATCGAAACCATGCGAGATGGTCTCAGATTTATTATTGTCCTCGAGCATTTGAACTTTTTTCTGACAGCTTAGGGTGTTTGTATAACATACCCGCAGGGTTTTCGGACTGCCCCGTTTTTTATCAAGCCGAACCTCGATTTTGACAGAGCCGTAATGCCAACCGGTGATCTCGAAATTCTCCATTAAAACTTCGGTAAAGATGAATCGTAGTAACTTATGTAGGTTACGATTGGAATTCATTGGATTGTTTTTATCTAAACGCAAAGATAGTTCATTTTTGCGTTTTAACATAACATTCCCGCAGGGTTTTCGGACTGCCCTAAAATTATTCATGTTCAGGCTGGATAGGATATACGCTTAAAAGAAAGCTTGCCAACCCGGAAAATCCGCTGATCCCGAAATTTCCGCTGAGCCGAGCTTTGTGTGGTGTAGAAGTGTCTGGCTGTTAAATAACAAAAAAGCCTGAAGATTTCTCTTCAGGCTTTCAGCGCTTCAAGATGGGCTTGAACCAACGACCCCCTGATTAACAGTCAGGTGCTCTAACCAACTGAGCTATTGAAGCAATGTTTGCGTTTCATTTCTGAATTGCGATGCAAAGGTAATACGTTTTTTCGGATTATGCAAACTTTTGGGCGAAAAAATGCAGAAAAATCTAATTTTTTTATGAAAAGCGCTGTAAAAAGGCCTTTGTTAGAGTATAAAGGTGTAAATTTGTAGCATCAAAAGGACAATTCGGTTTAAGATAATGTCGGACCGGCGGAATCCTCTTTGAACGATATTTGCTGCTGCGAAACGGTTTGATGCAACATGTTGTCTGTGCAGAAGAGTCCTTTCGGGACGATATATATCGCTTTTTGGAGGTTTTAAGGACGTAAAGACATCCGATGGAGTAAAGACATCCGATAGAGTAAAGACATCCGATGGAGAAGGACATCCGATGGAGTAAAGACATCCGATGGAGTAACGACATCTGATGGAGAAGGACATCCGATGGAGTAAAGACGTCCGATGGAGAAAGACATCCGATGGAGTAAAGATTATATAAATTCAAAGAATGATATGAGAAAAAGACTTGCGGCCATTTTTCTGGCATGTTTGGCGGTGTTCGGAGGGCGGGCCCAGAACACTGGAGACCACAATTTTGAGGTTGCTAAGAACCTTGATATATTCAATTCGATATACAGGCAGCTTGAGGGTGTCTACGTGGACACCCTACGGGCGGGCGATGTGATAGGTACGGGCATCAACGCCATGTTGCGCAGCCTTGACCCCTACACGGCCTATTATCCCGAGGAAGACAAGAAAGACCTGAAGATGATGTTCACGGGAAAGTATGCCGGCATGGGGGCGCTGATACGCTATCATCAGCGGTTAAAGACAACGGTTGTTGACGAGCCCTACGAGGGCATGCCGGCCGCTGTTGCCGGCCTGCGCAAGGGCGACATCATCGTTGCCATAGACGATTCCGTCATGAATGGCAAGAAGACCGACTATGTGAGCAGCCGTCTGCGTGGCGACGCCGGAACGAGCTTCATTCTGAAGGTGAAGCGTCCGTCAACAGGCAAGATTATGGACTTCAAGGTGACGCGACGGAGTATCAAGATGCCCGACATTCCGTATTACGGGCTGCGTCCGGACAGTATCGGATACATCAATCTGAGTGGATTCACGGAGGGAAGTGCCCGTGAGATGCGCCGTGCCTTTGTAGATCTGAAGAAGCGGGGGGCGGCAGGTCTGGTGCTCGATCTGCGCGGAAATGGCGGCGGTTCGCTTCAGGAAGCCATTGACATTATTAATATGTGGGTTCCGAAGGGGATGACACTTGTCGAGACAAAGGGCAAGCTGGTCCAGGCAAACCGCGTATATAAGACCCGTCTGGAGCCTGTCGACACGCTGATGCCCATTGTTGTGTTGGTGGACGGCGAGACGGCCAGTGCGGCCGAGATAACGGCCGGCTCTCTTCAGGACCTCGACCGTGGCGTTGTCATGGGTGCGCGGACATACGGCAAGGGACTTGTCCAGGTGTCGGTTGACCTTCCTTATAATGCCAATTTGAAACTGACTACAAGCAAATACTATATTCCAAGCGGTCGCTGCATCCAAGCCATCAACTACAAGCACTCGGGTGGGGGATATACCGAGCGCATTCCGGACAGCCTGACGCATGTCTTCAGGACCCGTGGCGGACGTGAGGTGCGTGACGGCGGCGGCATCATGCCCGATGTGGAGGTAAAGCCGGACACGCTTCCCAATATTGCCGTCTATCTCGACCGCATCGACTCTACGGAAGTGATGTTCGACTACGTGACTGAATATATTGCGTCCCATCCGTCCATCGCTCCTGCCACGGAGTTCCGTCTGACGGACGCGGAGTGGCAGGACTTCAAGCAGAGGGTCATCAAGAGCGGTTTTACGTATGATCCCATGAGCGGCAAGCGTTTCGACGAGCTTGTGAAGATTGCTCGTTTTGAGGGTTATTATGATGATGCCCGTGCAGAGTTTGATGCACTGAAGGCGAAGCTCAGCCATGATGTCGGACGTGATTTGGAACAGAACAAGGACGTCATCTGTCAGATGATAGAGTCTGACATCATCTCTGCCTACTACTATCAGGCTGGTTCAATCAAGGCCGGACTCGTTCACGACAAGGCTCTGAAGGCCGCTGTGGAGTTGCTGAAAAGCGGAACCCGCTATTCTTCTACTCTTTCTCCGAAATAAAGGGCCTTTTTCAGGAGTCAAGGGGCTTTTTATAAGTTAAGGAGTTAAGCCAATATTTTCTGTCCTTTGTCCTGCTCGGACGGGAAAAAACATTTAGCTTAACTCCTTAACTTATAAAAAGCCCCTTGATTTCTAAAAAAGCTTCTTAGCGTCTTAAACCGTCAGCGTTCTGCATAAATCACCTTGTTTGCTCCGCTGGTTATCTTGAGTGCTTCAGGGTGTTCCTTTATGAACGAGTCGATGTGGCGTACTCGCTTCTCGTCCAGTATCTCGTCGACAGCGATGAGTATTCCTGTCTCTTCCACGTCTCCGAAGCCGTAGTTTATGGCTGTTCCGAAGAGTTTCATGGTCGGGCTTAGGCTCATGTAGGCGTTGACCAGTGGCGGTATGTTGTAGCCAAGGCTGCGTATCTCGCGGTTCAGTATGCGGTAGTCGTCCTTGAAGGATTCTTCGCAGAAGAGGGTCTCAAGCTCCTTGGGGTCGGCTTCTATTTTGAGCGGTTTGGTTGGTATGACAAGACTTTCCTTGTCTTCGAAATGTTTCTTGAGGAAATAGAGAATCATGTCGCGTCCCTTCCTGATATATGAAGGATACATGGTCATCTTTCCGAAGAAGTATCTGACGTCGGGCTGTATGACGGTCAGCGCTCCCAGTCCGTCCCAGAGGTTGTCGAGGGCGAAGAGGCTTTTCGAGCCGTTCCGGCTTGTGTTCTGGTAGCCGAGCGATACGAAACTGCGTCCCAGTTCGATTGTCTGCGGCATGTAGTCGCGCATGAACTTTTCCGAGAAGTGGAACATGTGGCTTGTGGCGAGAATGGGCTGCCCGTCCTCGGCTATATTGACGTCTTTTCCGAGTATGTATCGGTATCCGCCGATGATTTCCTCTTCTTCCGGGTTCCAGACGATGAGCTGTTTGTAGCAGTTGTCCATCGTGTCGAACTCGTCGAGGTCGAGGGCTTTCCCTGTGCCGCCTCCGGCCTCACGGAACACAATCTCGCGCAGTCGTCCGATTTCGCGCAACACGTTCGGGGCGTTGTGCGCGTCCACGATGTATATCTCATTATGGCTCTTGTTGGTCATGCGCAGTTGCCGTTCGGGGGTAAGTTCGCTTCTCAGCAGAGCCTTGTCTATCGGCTTTATTATTTCTTGTTCCATGATGTATTTCAAGTTGAGGGGTGTCTGTGACGTAGTGTGTTCGGACTTGCCGGTTGGGGCGTGCCGTTGTCACGTGTGGCTCCTCGTTCCTAAATTGTCTTTGTCTTTTTTGGTGTCTGACTTTCTTTTCCTGTTTTTTTTGTTGCGCCCGCTTCGTGTGGTGCTGTCCGTCAGGCTTTTCTTTCAGAGTTCGTAAACTCTGTCCTTGACATATTGTGCCCATTGTGCCGGAGTGCGGCTGTTGTCGAATGTCTGCCACGGAATAGGTTTGCCTATGGCCACGCGGAAAGTCTTGTGGGTGTTTTTGTACATCTCGTCCACGAGAAAGAGCATGGCTATGTTCATCTTCTTGACGTAGCGGTCGGAGAAATTGGCCAGCCGGTAGAAGAATTCGGAGTTCTGGCCGCCGAAGTGTATCGGAACGACGTCTCTCTTGTATTGAACACTCTTCGTCACGAATGTTTTCTTCCATTCCAGGTCTCTGATGACGTCTCCTTGTCGTCGTGAGCAGATGCCGGCCGGAAACATCAGCATGTGGTTGTCGCTTTGGAATCCGCTTTCGACCATGGCCGGAAATCCGCGGCTCTGTCCGCCTGTCTTGTTGATGGGTATGCAGAGCGGGGCCAGTCCTGGGAGGTTCATGAGCAGGTCGTTGACCAGATAGCGGAAGCGGCTGTCGTAGTGGCGTCCGATCACGGCTCCGAGGGCCACTCCGTCCTCACCGCCCAGCGGGTGGTTGCTGACAAAGGTGTAGAGCCGTCCGTCGTCTTTCGGCGGCAGGTTTTCCTCGCCGACAATCTCGAGCGTCATGTCAAGATAGCGCACACATTCTTCGAGCCATTCCGTTCCCGTGAGATGTCGGCTTTCCCAAAGGTATGCGTTGACCTCATCCTGATGGATGATGCGCTTGAGCCATTTCACGAGCGGGCGTGGAATCCAACGTGCCTTGCGCCCCATCTTGCTTTTGAGCAGTTCGTCTATGTCGATGGTTTTCTCCGTGACTTGCTTCATTTCTCTCCTACGTAAAAACACTAACGTCCTGCAAAAGTAACAGAAATCTTTGAGAATGACATGCTTTTTAATAGAAAATAGGTCAAAATGATTAAAAATTATGAGTTTTGATGAACTTGAAAGCCTTTCCCGAACTCCCCAAAGGGGAGGAGACGGAGTGGAAGACGGGATTTGCTGAGGCGTCACACCGGGGTGTCTTCCATGGGGACTATGGATAATTGGACGTCAATAATCCAAAGACGCGAAGGGTTTTTTGAATAAGGTCTTTGCGTCTTAAAATTGAAGTTTTTGTGTTCTTGTGTCCCTGCCTTGGAAAGTAAGTGTTAAAAACTCGGAAGTATCCGGACAAATGCCTCAAAATCCTTGCGATATTCTGAAATAAAAATCCCGCGGCTTCAAATTCGCGAGTTTTGTGTGTGCATCTTTTATCGTCTGAATAACAAATAGTTGTGGCGGAAAAGGCCGAAGTGTGCAACTTATTGTGCTGTTTTGTTCAGTCGCAAGGGCCTTACGGCTCTGCAACGGGGCTGCCGTTGCAGAGCGGCGGCGGCTCCGTTGTAACGTGAAAGCGGTCGCGTTGCAGAGCCGGGAGAGCCCCGTTGGTCGGTTTCGGGCGGTTTCTTGACTGATGATAGCGGTAAAATGTAAAAGTTTCGGCTCGGCCGCTCTCTATTTTGAGATTTTCCAAATGTTAAAATCCGTGATATTTTACTGACAGGATTCTCCTGCTGACACTCATGGCTCCGATTGTCGCTCTCGGTGTTTGCCTTCGGCTTTAAGTCTTTTCGGAAGTCTTTGATTCTCAGCGGAATATCTTGTCCGATGCCATGGGGATGAAATTATTGCGCAAAAATAGTGGGGCAAAGTGGTGGAAAGTGGGGAGTTTTGTGTAACTTTGCCCCGAATTTTATCGTTTCTTAATAGCGAGGTACACGTACACACGGTGAGATTTCTGGGAAACATAGAGGCTAAGACTGACGCCAAAGGCAGGGCTTTTCTGCCTGCCGTCATGCGTAAGGTGCTTCAGAGTGCCGGCGAGGAACGTCTTGTGTTGCGTCGTGACGTCTTTCAGCCTTGTCTCGTGCTCTATCCGGAGAGTGTGTGGAACGAGCAGATGGACACCCTGCGCCGTCGTCTGAGCCGTTGGAACAGAGAGCATCAGGAAATTTACCGTCGTTTTGTGGCCGAGGCCGAGATGGTTGTTCTGGACGGCAGCGGGCGCTTTCTCATTCCCCGCCGTTGTCAGCAACAGGCCGCCATAGGGCGTGAAATCCGATTCGTAGGCATGGGCGACACAATTGAGATCTGGGCAGCCGGTGAGGCCGCTGAGGCTCTCGGACAGACTCCGTCTCTCGGACCGTCACTCGAACGGCTGATGGGACAGACGTCTGACGCCGATGGAAGCTCAGGCGGTATCTTCGGCTCTGGAGAGTGAGACGACGATAACTTTCCGGAAGACATTAAGAAAGAATCAAGCTAATTCATTATGGCGACTACCGCAAATACATATCATGTGCCCGTTCTCCTCCATGAGAGCGTAGACGGGTTGGCTATAACCCCGGGCGGCGTCTATGTTGACGTTACGTTCGGCGGCGGCGGCCACAGCCGCGAGATCCTGTCGAGGCTCGTTGGCGGCGGACGGCTCTACAGTTTCGATCAGGATGCCGACGCGGAGAAAAATATATGGGCCGCCCCCGAAGGCGCCATGGAATTCTCAGAGGGAAGTGCTCCAGAGGAGAAGGGAAATGCCGAGAGCTGTGTCACCCCCTCATCCCCCCATGGGGAGACAGGGAAGGGGCATGGCGGCTCCTTCACATTCGTACGCAGCAACTTCCGCTATCTCCGCAACTGGATGCGCTATCACGGCGAGGACCACATTGACGGACTGCTGGCCGATCTCGGTGTCTCCAGTCATCATCTGGACGACGAGAGCCGCGGCTTCTCCTTCCGCTTTGACGCGCCGCTGGACATGAGGATGAACCGGCGGGCAGGACTCACTGCAGCCGATGTGGTCAACAGCTATGACGAGCAGCGGCTGGCCGACATAATCTATCTCTACGGCGAACTGCGTCAGGCGCGCCGGCTGGCTTCGGCCATCGTGGCCGCACGCTCGCAGCGGCGGATTGAGACCACGGCCGACTTGCTTGCCGCCACGGAGCCGCTGATGCGTCGCGACCGCGAGAAGAAAGACACGGCGCGACTGTTCCAGGCCTTGCGCATTGAGGTGAACCACGAGATGGACGCCCTGCGCGAGATGCTGACGGCCGCCATCGGGCTGCTTGCTCCCGGGGGACGCCTCTCCGTCATTACCTATCACTCGCTGGAAGACCGTATCGTGAAGAACTTCATCAAGACGGGCAATGCCGAGGGACGGCTCACGCAGGATTTCTTCGGACGCACGGAAGCGCCGCTGAAAGCGGTCAACACGAAGGTGATCGTGCCTTCGGCGGACGAACAGGAGCGCAACCCGCGCAGCAGGAGCGCAAAGTTGCGTGTGGCGGAGAAGATATGAACGTTGATGACAAGAAGAGAAAGAGGAGAGCGTGACTATGGCATCGGAAGAAACAGACATGAAGACGGCGGCAGAGCGGCCGGCAACAGAACAGGATATGAGCGTCGTCGCCAATGACGGCGGAACGGCCACTGGCGGTAACGTTGCCCCTGCGGCCGCAGAAGACGGCAGACCGGCGGCAACACCGGAAACCGTCCATCCTACGGCTCTGCAGATGCTCAAGAACAGTGTCAGCGAAGATGATCCGAAGCCGTCGCCCACGCTCACACTGGGAAAGATTATCGCAGGAGACATTCTTAGCAACGGCATCGTGAGAGGACAGATATGGCTCTTCCTGCTCATAGTGCTGTTCACGATAGTATATGTCGCTTTCAGATACCAGTGCCAACAGGACATGATTGTCATAGACAAGCTGGAAACCGAACTGAAGGATGCCAAATACAGGGCTTTGTCAAGTTCGAGCACGCTGACCGAACGTTGCCGCGAGAGTCACGTTCTGGAGATACTGAAGAACAACAGGGACAGTCTGCTCCATGTAGCCGAGCAGCCGCCCTATATAATAGAAGTGCCGGAAAGGTGACGTAAAAGTGAAAAATGAACGAGAACGATGAGTAAGTTTGATAATGATAAGGTGATGCCGCGCTATTTTGTGATAGCGGTGGTTCTGACGATGATGGGAGTGGCCGTGCTTGGAAGGACGGTCTACATCATGACGGCCAAGAAGTCCTATTGGATGGAAGTGGCCGCAAGGCAGAAGAGCGATAGCGTGAGCGTGAAACCTAACCGTGGAAACATTCTCAGCTGCGACGGACAGCTCATGGCCAGCAGCCTACCTGAATATCGGATATACATGGACTTCAAGGCCGGCGGCGAAGAGAAAGATTCCATCTGGCTGGAAAAACTGGACTCCATCTGTTACGGCCTTCACCGGATTTTTCCACAGAAGAGCGCGGCCGAGTTCAAAGCCCATCTTGAAAAAGGACATGCCAAGATGAGCCGCAACTGGCCTATCTGGAAACGCCGTATAGACTACAACACGTTCAAGGAGGTGCAGCAGCTCCCCGTTTTCCGCATGTCAAAATACAAAGGAGGTTTCCACTGGGAGGAGTTCAACGCCCGGAGGAGGCCGTTCGGCTCGCTGGCCCAGAGAACGGTGGGCGACATGTTTGGCGCGAAGGACACGGCACGCTTCGGTCTTGAACTGTCCTACGACTCCGTGCTGCGCGGCAAGAACGGACTTATCCACCGCCGGAAGATACGCAACAAGTTCATGGGAATACCAGTACTGCCGCCTGATGACGGTGCCGATGTCGTCACCACGATTGACGTCGGCATGCAGGATCTCGCCGAACGCGCGCTCATTGACGAGCTGAAGGAGGTGAACGGAGATGTAGGCGTGGTCATTCTCATGGAAGTAGAGACAGGCGACGTCAAGGCGATTGTCAACATGGTGAAATGTGCCGACGGCGAATACCGTGAGATAATGAACAAGGCTATCAGCCATCGCTGCGAGCCGGGCTCGGTCTTCAAGGTGGCCTCGTTCCTCGTCGCACTTGACGACGCCGTGGCCGACACGAGTTTCGTCATCCACACCGGAAGCGGTGTCATGCCCATGCACGGACGTGACATGAAGGACCACAACTGGCGGCGTGGCGGCTATCAGGACATCAACATGGCGCGCTCGCTTGAGGTCAGCAGCAATATCGGCGTGAGCTACGTTATCGACAAGTTCTACGGGACGAACCCGGAGAAATATGTTGACGGCCTCCGTAGGGTCGGAATCGCCGAGGACTTGAAGCTCCCGCTCGTGGGCTATGCCCCGCCCATCATACGCCGCCCGCAGAAGAACAGCCGCGGACAGTATGTCAACTGGAGCAAGACGGCGCTGCCGTGGATGAGCATCGGATATGAGACGCAGATTGCGCCGATCAATACCGTGACGTTCTACAACGCCATTGCCAACAACGGACGCATGATGCGTCCGCGGTTCGTGAAGCGCGTTGTGAAGAACGGCGAGACGCTGATGGAGTTTGAACCCGAAGTCATCAAGGAACAGATTGCCCGCCCGCAGGCCATAAAGACCATGCAGACTATTCTGGAGCATGTTGTCAGCCAAGGCCTGGGACGCAAAGCCGGGTCGAAGATGTTCAAGGTGGCGGGTAAGACGGGAACGGCTCAGGTATCAAAGGGCAAGGCCGGATATAAGTCAGGAACGGTTGACTATTGGCTGAGCTTCGCCGGCTATTTCCCCGCCGACAAGCCGCGCTACAGCTGTATCGTCTGTATCCAGAAGTCGGGACTGCCCGCTTCGGGCGGCGGCATGAGCGGAGTGGTGTTCCACCACATAGCCGAAGGTGTCATGTCGCGCAGTCTCAAGCTCAGCGTCGACAACGCCTGCGACACGTCGTCGGTCATGATTCCCGACGTGAAGGACGGCAATGTCATGGCGGCCGACTATGTTCTCGGACGTCTCGACATCAAGACCGACACACAGTGGGACGGCACCTATGCGTTCGGCAATCCTGTATGGGGAAGTGCCTCCCGCCGCCGCGACGAGGTGTCGCTCACCCGCACGGACATCCCGCGCGGCGTGACGCCCGACGTCACGGGCATGGGAGCCCGCGACGCCGTCTATATACTGGAGAGCCGTGGACTGAAAGTGTGTCTCAACGGCCGCGGCCGCGTCAAGTCGCAGAGTTTCCCCGCCGGCCGGACCATTGTCCGTGGCGCCGAATGTACGCTGACGCTGGAGTGATATTGACATATTAATAATATATAAACATATAGAATCCCATCCCATCTCGTAGGCGTCCTCTCCTTTGGTGGAGGGCCGGATGGGGCCTTAACATCAAAATAACAATATGAGACTAAGCGAGTTGCTCAAAAACGTAAAACCCCAGGCCGTCGCAGGTGATGCCGAGGTTGAAATAACAGGAGTAAACATTGACTCCAGACGCATTGCGCCCGGACATCTTTTCGTTGCCATAAAGGGAACTCAGACGGACGGCCACGCCTATATCGGCAAGGCCGTGGAACTCGGCGCGGCCGCAGTGCTGTGTGAGGAGATGCCGGAGGAACGGAAAGAGGGCGTTGCCTACGTCACGGTGGAGTCCACTGAAGCCGCCGTCGGACCCGTCACGACGCTTTTCTACGGTGACCCGTCGAGCCGCCTGAAGCTCGTAGGTGTCACCGGAACGAACGGAAAGACCACCATCGCTACATTATTATATAATATGTTCCGCAAGATGGGGCACCGCTGCGGACTGCTCTCAACCGTCTGCAACTATATAGAGGGAGAGCCGGTTGCGGCCAGTCATACCACGCCCGACCCCATAGAGCTGAACGCCCTGCTGGCCCGCATGGTGGAAGCAGGCTGCGAATATGCCTTCATGGAGTGTTCCAGCCACGCCGTCGCACAGCAGCGCATAGGCGGACTCCACTTCACCGGCGGCCTGTTTACCAACCTGACGCGCGACCATCTGGACTATCACAAGACCTTCGAGAACTACCGCGACGCCAAGAAGGCGTTCTTCGACGGTCTTCCAAAAGACGCTTTCGCCATCACAAACGCTGACGACAAGAACGGCATGGTGATGGTTCAGAACACCCGTGCCACCGTCAGGACATATTCGACGCGCACTCTGGCCGACTTCAAGGCACGCATCATAGAGTGCCATTTCGAAGGAATGTACCTCGAAATAGACGGCCGTGAGGTCGGCGTCCAGTTCATCGGAAAGTTCAATGTGAGCAATCTGCTGGCCGTCTATGGCGCCGCCATCATGCTCGGCAAGCAGCCGGAGGACATCCTCGTCGTGCTCAGCACGCTCAAAAGCGTCAGCGGCAGGCTCGAACCGATACGCTCGGAGAAGGGCGGCTATACCGCCATTGTCGACTACGCCCACACTCCCGACGCGCTGGAGAACGTCCTTTCCGCCATCCACGAAGTGCTCGACGGCAAGGGCCGCGTCATCACCGTCTGCGGAGCGGGCGGCAACCGCGACAAGGGTAAGCGCCCGCTTATGGCTCAGGAGGCCGTCAAACAGAGCGATCTGGTTATCATCACGAGTGACAATCCGCGCTTCGAGAAGCCTCAGGACATCATCAACGACATGCTCGCGGGTCTCAACGCCCAGCAGATGAAGAAAGTCATGACCAACGCCGACCGCCGCGAAGCAATCCGCACGGCCTGTATGATGGCCCGCAAGGGCGACGTCATCCTCGTTGCTGGTAAGGGACATGAGGACTATCAGGAGATTGAAGGCGTCAAGCATCACTTCGACGACAAGGAGGAACTCACCCGGATGATGACCGAAGACTGACGGACGGTATCATAATTCATAAACCAAAACTCATAATTCATAATTATGCTGTATTATCTCTTCCGCTTTCTCGACCAGTTCGGAATACCCGGAGCGCACATCTGGTCGTACATCTCGTTCCGCGCCCTGTTGGCCCTTATACTGTCGCTGATAATATCGGCGTGGTTCGGCGAGAAGTTCATAAAATATCTCAAGCGCAAACAAATCACAGAGACACAGCGCGACAAGGCCATCGACCCGTTCGGAGTCAATAAGATCGGCGTTCCCTCGATGGGCGGCGTGATTATCATCGTGGCCATCCTGCTGCCCATCCTGCTGCTCGGCCGTATGCGCAACATCTATCTGATACTGATGATCATCACCACCGTCTGGCTCGGAGTGCTTGGCGGATTGGACGATTACATCAAGATATTCCGTCACGACAAGGAAGGACTGAAGGGCAAGTTCAAGATTGTCGGGCAGGTAGGTCTCGGCCTTATCGTCGGTCTTGTGCTCTATCTTAGCCCTGACGCGAAGATCCGTGAGAATGTCGAGATTGAGAAAAAGCAGACTCAGGAACTCGTGGTCAAGCACAGCAGCGAGGCCACGAAGTCGCTGAAGACGACCATCCCATTTGTCAAGGGCCACAATCTGGACTATTCTGAGGTGATGGCGTTCTGCGGCAAGTATAAGACGGCGGCCGGATGGATTCTCTTTGTCGTCATGACCATTCTTGTGGTGACGGCCGTCAGCAACGGCGCGAACCTCAACGACGGCATGGACGGCATGTGTGCGGGAGTCTCGGCGATTATCGGTGTGGCGTTGGGCATATTCGCATACGTCTCCAGCCACATCGAGTTTGCGTCCTATCTGAACATCATGTATATCCCCGGCAGCCAGGAACTGGTGGTCTTCGCGTGTGCCTTTGTCGGCGCGCTGATAGGTTTTCTTTGGTATAATGCCTATCCTGCGCAGATCTTCATGGGTGATACAGGCTCGCTGACCATCGGCGGCATCATTGCCGTCTGTGCCATAATCATCCATAAAGAGCTGATGTTGCCCATCCTCTGCGGCATCTTCTTCGTCGAGAGTCTCAGCGTGATGATGCAAGTATGGTACTACAAGATGGGCAAGCGCCGCGGCATCAAGCAGCGCATCTTCCGCCGGACGCCCATCCACGACGCCTTCCGCACGCAGGACTGCCAGCTCGATCCCGAATGCCGTTACCTGCTGAAAGGTTCCGGCAATGTCGTTCATGAATCGAAGATAACCATCCGCTTCTGGATTGTGACCATCATTCTGGCCGCAATGACAATTATAACATTGAAGATAAGATAACGAAAGATGAAGAGAATAGTCATATTGGGAGCCGGCGAGAGCGGTGCAGGTGCTGCCGTGCTGGCAAAGAAGGAGGGTTTCGACGTGTTCGTTTCGGACATGTCTGCCATCAGCGACAAGTATAAGAAGATGCTTGACGACCGTGCAATCGCATGGGAGGAGGGTCGCCATACGGAAGAACTTATTCTAAATGCCGACGAGATAATAAAGAGTCCGGGTATTCCCGACACCGCCCCGGTGGTGCGTAAGGCAAAGGAGCGCGGCATCGGCATCATCAGTGAGATTGAGTTTGCGGGCCGTTACACCGACGCCCGCATGGTCTGCATCACCGGAAGCAACGGCAAAACCACGACCACCTCGCTCATATACCACATTTTCCGCGAGGCCGGCATCGACGCCGGGCTGGCCGGAAACATCGGACGGTCGCTCGCCCTGCAGGTGGCCGAGGAACCGCACGAGTGGTATGTCATCGAGCTTAGCTCGTTCCAGCTGGACAACATGTACGACTTCCGTGCCGACATCGCCGTGCTGCTCAACATCACGCCTGACCATCTCGACCGCTACGACAACTCCATGCAGAACTATACCGACGCCAAGATGCGCATCATCCGCAACCAGACGTCTGCCGACACGTTCATCTACTGGAGCGGCGATCCCATTGTCAGCCGCGAGATAGAGCGCTATGATATCGAGGCCATGCTCTGTCCGTTCTCCGACGAGCGTGAGCCGCTGTCCGCCGCATGGCTTGCCGACGGCCGTTATGTAATAGACCGCCCTACGGTCTTCTCCATGCCGACGGCCGAACTGAGTCTGCGCGGCCGTCACAACATGTACAACAGCATGGCCGCCGGCCTTGCCGCAGCCTCTGCCGGCATCAGCGACGAGGCCATCGGCCGTGGGCTGAGAACCTTCCCCGGTGTGGAGCATCGTCTGGAACGCGTGGGAACGGTTGGCGGAGTTCACTATGTCAACGATTCTAAGGCAACCAACGTCGACGCCTGTTACTATGCTCTGGAGAGCATGACTACGCCCGTTGTCCTCATTGTCGGCGGGCGCGACAAGGGCAACGACTACAGCGTGCTGCGTCCGCTCATCAGCGAGAAGTGTGTCGGACTGGTTTATCTCGGTGCCGACAATGCCAAGCTCCACGCCTCTTTCGACGATATGGGAATTCCCGTGAGCGACACCCACTCGATGGCCGAATGTGTTGAGGCCTGCCGTCGCATGGCCCGTCCGGGTGACACGGTACTGCTGAGCCCGTGCTGCGCCAGCTTCGACCTGTTCAGGAACATGGAGGACAGAGGGGAGCAATTCAAACGTTTAGTAACCCAATAACCCCAAACCCACCCCCAACTCTACCGAGGAGAGGGAGCTTGATATGCAGATGTGGGAAACATCCTTCATCCCGTAGGCTCCCTCCCGTTGGTTTCATCCCGCAGGCACCCTTCCTTTGGGGAGAGGCGGGGTGGGGCCTATTGGGGTGGCGGCACTCTTTAAAATGAAGATAAGCAACATATTCAAAGGAGACAAAGGCATCTGGATGGTGTTTTTCTTCCTGTGTGTCATCAGTATCGTTGAGGTGTTCAGTGCTTCGAGCGGTCTGACATACAAGAAGGGAAACTTCATCGGTCCGATTATCTATCACTCGGGAACAATCATTGCCGGACTGGTGATTGCCGTAATCACCATGAACATCCCCTGCCGTTATTTCAAGCTCATGACCCCGTTCCTGCTCGGAGCGTCGTTCGTGACTCTGCTATGGGTGCTCTTCGCCGGTGAGGACATCAACGGAGCGCAGCGCGTCATCTCCATTCTCGGCTTCACGTTCCAGCCGTCGGAGATAGCCAAGGGAACTATGGTGCTGGCCGAAGCCCAGATTCTCAGTGCCATGCAGCATGAGAGCGGTGCCGACCGCAAGGCATTCGGCTTTGTCATGGCCCTGGCCGTCCCCATCTGTTTCCTCATTATGCTCGAAAATCTCTCCACGGCGCTGCTGCTGGCCATTGTGGTGTTCCTGATGATGTTCATAGGCCGCGTGCCATACGTCCAGCTGGGCAAGCTCATGGGCGGTGTGCTGGCTACTGCGGCGCTGGGTCTGATGTTCATCATGCTCGTCGGCCACACCAAGGACGAGAAGGTGTCGCAGGTTAAGACAGAGGTCGTCGACATCCATAAGACGGCCGAAAACGCCGATGATGCCGCCGCGGGAAAGAAAAAGGACGAGGGCGCGATAGCCAAGATGTTCCACCGCGCCGACACGTGGAAGGCCCGTATCGTTAAGTTTCTTGACAATGAGGAGGTGGCGCCCAAGGACTATGACCTTGACAAGGACGCTCAGGTGGCCCACGCCAATATCGCCATCGTTTCGAGCAATGTCATCGGTCAGGGACCGGGCAACTCCGTAGAGCGTGATTTCCTCGCCCAGGCGTTTTCCGACTTCATCTATGCCATCATCATTGAGGAACTGGGCATTCTCGGCGCGGGTTTTGTTGTCCTGCTCTATATAGTCCTGCTCTTCCGCACGGCACGCATTGCCAACCGTTGCGAGAACTATTTCCCGGCCATGCTGGTCATGGGGCTGGCCCTGCTTCTTGTCGTCCAGGCTACGTTCAACATGTTGGTGGCCGTCGGTCTTATGCCCGTAACGGGCCAGCCGCTGCCGCTGATAAGCAAGGGCGGTACGTCGACAATCATCAACTGTGCATATATTGGAGCGATATTGAGCGTCAGCCGTTCGGCGAAGAAGAAGCCTGTGGCAGAGGAGATGTGATTTTCCGGAGCGGGTGTAAACAACCGTAGGGACATATTCCAGTATTTGTCCGCAACCAAATGGCGGATGGGTAAATACAGGAATATGTCCCTGCTTTGTTTTCTTACCATTCAATCTTCCTGCTTTCCTCCGATGTTTTTTCTTGATTTTTGACCATGGTTTCTTAACCGTAAACGGCATGTCCTGTCCTCTTTATTCTGAATTTCCGTTCTCCCGGCATCCTCGAAAATACGTGATGAAAACGCGGAAAAGGCGTCGGAAAATGAAGATTTGCGCGTTGTCGTCTTGCCGTAAGGCTCTCCCGGGGTTGCGAAAAGGCCGTCGTTGTCGTGCAACTACGGCCCCGTTGTCATGCAACGGGGCCCTTACGGCGAGGTCGGGAGAGCCTTACGGCAAGAAGGGGAAAGGGTGGTGGAAAGGATGGTTTCCTGTAAGTTGATGATAGGCAGTAAGTTATGTCGGAACTAAGAAAATGGCATTTTTTTGCCCCTCAGGACGGAATTTTCTCTCAGGCGTGTTTCTGGAAAAACAGAAGTCGTGATAGTTCAGAACCGATAGACAGGAAAGAGCCTGTCGTTTTGACCGATATTTTGATAATATCGAGGTGTGTTGGCGGCGTAACGGAGAAAAGACACGGGTGTCGGCAAAACGGATGATGCGAAAAAATTACGGCATAAAATTAGTGTGGACGGAAGAAAATTACTAATTTTGCAGAATACTACACTTTTATAAAGAGGTATGAGCAACGAATTGAGAATAGTCATC
This sequence comes from uncultured Prevotella sp., assembly GCA_947170725.1. Classification (GTDB taxonomy): domain Bacteria; phylum Bacteroidota; class Bacteroidia; order Bacteroidales; family Bacteroidaceae; genus Prevotella. Next base: position 85,799 of record CAMVUM010000003.1, on the reverse strand, counting down.
AGCGGAGGCGGAACGGGCGGCCACATCTTTCCGGCCGTGTCTATTGCCAACGCCGTCAAGGTCTTGCGCCCCGACGCCAAGATACTGTTTGTAGGTGCCTTGGGCCGGATGGAGATGGAGCGGGTGCCCCGCGAGGGCTACGAAATTGTGGGACTTCCGGTCCGCGGACTGATACGTCCTTTGTGGTCGCCGCGCAATATCGGCGTGCTGATGGACTTCCTGAAAAGCAAGCGCATGGTGCGCCGCACAATCCGCGACTTCCGCCCGATGGCGGCCGTCGGCGTAGGCGGCTATGCCAGTGCGGCCACGCTGAAGGCGGCCCATGCCATGGGTATCCCATGTTTGATTCAAGAGCAGAATTCCTATGCCGGCGTGACCAACAAGATGCTGGCCTCCGGAGCCGACAGGATATGTGTCGCATACGACGGAATGGAACGCTTTTTCCCGGCCGGAAAGCTGATGAAGACGGGCAATCCCGTGCGTCAGTCGCTCATTGAGAGCCGGATGACTCCAGGCGAGGCCCGCCAGGCGTTTGGACTTGACCCTGAGAAGAAAACAATCGTTCTCGTGGGCGGAAGTCTCGGAGCACGCACGGTCAACGAGAGCGTCCTGCGCCATCTCGACATGGTTGCGGCCGCCGGCGACGTCCAGTTTGTCTGGCAGACAGGAAAATACTACAGCAAGGCCATTGCCCAAGAGCTGGCTGCAAAGGGCTGTCCGGAGAATCTCCACGTGACAGACTTCATCACCGACATGGGCGCCGCCTACCGTGCGGCCGACCTCGTCATCAGCCGTGCCGGAGCGAGCAGCATTTCCGAGTTCTGCCTGATAGGCAAGCCGGTCATCCTCGTTCCCAGTCCCAATGTGGCCGAAGACCATCAGACCAAGAACGCCATGGCGCTCGTGGACCGCGGCGCAGCCATTTGCGTCAGGGACGCCGAAGCGCCCGACACGCTCCTGAAGCTCGCCCTTGAGACCGTTGCCGACGGCAGGCAGCTGGCCCGACTGAGCGAGAACATACTCAAAATGGCCCTCCCCGATTCGGCCGAGACAATAGCCAGGGAGGTAATCCGCCTTGCAGAGGGAAAATGACGGCGTGGCGGATATGCCGGGGCGGAACCCATCCCCGAATCTTCCGTTACTCCCATCTCTCCCATAACCAATTAAAGAAAAAAATGGAACTCAAAGACATAAAATCAGTCTATTTCGTGGGCGCCGGCGGCATCGGTATGAGCGCCATCGCCCGCTACTTCATCAGCCGCGGCATCGTCGTGGCCGGATATGACAAGACACCGACCGAACTGACCCACAGACTTGAATGCGAGGGCATGCTCCTCCACTATGAAGAGGATGTCAAGGAGATACCCCACGTCTGCCGCAATCCGCAGACATGTCTCGTTGTCTACACCCCCGCCATACCCGCCGACCACAAGGAACTGGTCTTCTTCCGCGAGGGCGGATTTGAAATACAGAAGCGTGCGCAGGTTCTCGGAACCATTGCGCGTTCCCACCGTGCGCTGTGCGTGGCCGGAACCCACGGCAAGACCACCACGTCGACCATGTGTGCCCATATAATGCACCAGAGCGCCATGGACTGCAACGCCTTCCTCGGAGGCATATCGAAGAACTACGGGACAAACCATATCCTCAGCAAGAGCGACTATGTAGTCATTGAGGCCGACGAGTTCGACCGCTCCTTTCACTGGCTGCGGCCCTGGATAAGCGTCATCACCTCCGCCGACGCCGATCATCTCGACATCTACGGTACGGAAGAGGCCTATCTGGAGAGCTTCGCCCACTATACGTCGCTCATCCAGCCGGGCGGCGCGCTCATTGTCCGCCGCGGACTGCGCGTCGAGGAACGCTTGCAGGATGATGTCCGCAGATACGAATACTCTGTCAGCGAAGGCGACTTCCACGCTGAAAACATAAACATAGAGAACGGTGAAATCACGTTCGACTTTGTCTCGCCGATAGAGTGTGTCAAGGGAGTCAGGCTCGGACAGCCCGTCCCCATCAACATCGAGAACGGCATTGCCGCCATGGCCATGGCCCAACTGTCAGGCTGCACGGCCGACGAATTGCGCTATGGAATGCAGACATACGGCGGTGTGGCACGGCGCTTCGACTTCAAGATAAAGACCGACCGTCTGGTGCTGCTCAGCGACTATGCCCACCATCCGAAAGAAATACTGCAAAGCGCACGCAGTCTGCGCGAACTGTATCGCGACAGGAAGATAACGGCCATATTCCAGCCTCATCTCTATACCCGCACACGCGACTTCTACCGCGATTTCGCCGATGCGCTCAGTCTGCTTGACGAGGTTGTGCTCTGCGACATCTATCCTGCACGGGAAAAACCCATCGAGGGCGTAACCTCACAGCTCATCTATGACAGCCTGAAAGAAGGTGTGGAGAAAGTGATGGTCAACAAAGAGGACGTAGTGGCCTATGTTGGCAGCCACGACTTCGATGTGCTCATGATACTGGGGGCCGGCGACCTGGACAACTATGTCCCGCAGATAGCCCGGATACTTCAGGATAGAGTGAAAGAATAGGTATTGCAGAAAGATAAAAAGGAAATGACGTTCAGCTGGAAAAAGACAATGGTCATCGCTCTGGACACCGTCGTGGCGGTGTATCTGCTGCTTGCCGTCACGGTCTTCAACAGGCCGGACGACAGCCGTGTTGTCTGTTCTCAGGTCAGGATAGACATCAGCGAGGACGTCGTGGAAGGATTTCTCGACTCTGAAGAGATAAAGCGGATTCTGATGCAGAACAGAGTTTACCCGCTTGGCCAGCCTCTGGACGCCGTCAGCGTGCGCAGAATAGAGGGCACGCTGGAGAAAAGCCCGTTCGTAGACCGGGCCAGGTGCTACAAGACCATGGGCGGACACGTATGCATCAGCGTCACGCAGCGTATGCCGCTCATACGCGTCAAGGCGGTTACGGGCGACGACTACTATATCGACAGCCGCGGAGGCATCATGCCGAACACACGCTATACGACCGACCTCATCGTCGCCACGGGACACATCAGCCGCCGATATGCCTCAAAGGTGCTCACACCATTGGCCGCATATATCGTCAAGGACAAGTTCTGGCGCAATCAGGTCGTCCAGCTGAATGTCCTTGAAGACGGCTCCGTGGAGATGGTTCCGAGAGTAGGAGACCACATCGTCTATCTCGGACGACCCTATCATGCCGAACGGAAACTGCGCCGGCTGGAAAAGTTCTACCGTTACGGACTCAACCGCGCCGGCTGGAACAAATACTCATACATCAGTCTGGAGTTTGACAACCAGATAATATGCAGGAAACGGGTGCACCGCCCTCAGGCGGCGGCAGCCATCCCGCAGGAATGAAAGAACAAGAAAAGAATACATGAACAGACAATAAGATGGCAGCAAAGGACTTTATCGTAGCAATAGAACTCGGCTCATCAAGGATGACCGGTATCGCGGGAAAGAAAAACCTCGACGGCAGCATCAACGTGCTTGCCGTGGTCAGGGAAGACTCTTCCGCTTTCATACGCAAGGGCAAGGTCTACAATATCGACCAGACAGCCCTGTGCCTCACAACTATCGTAAACAAGCTCAAGGCACAGCTCAAGGCCGGAATAACACAGGTCTACGTCGGTGTGGGCGGTCAGTCCATACGCAGCGTGAGAAACGTCATTGCCCGCGACCTGCCGTCAGAGACCAAGGTGACTAACGAACTGGTCAACGAACTGATGGACATCAACCGCAACTGGAAATACTCCGACCAGGAGATTCTCGATGTCGCCGTACAGGAATACAAGGTCGACACGCAGGCACAGCTTGACCCCGTCGGCATTCAGTGCTCACGGATAGAGGGTAATTTTCTCAATATCCTGCAACGGAAGACGTTCTACAAGAATCTCAATCAGTGTTTCGAGACGGCCGGAATCAATGTCGCCGAGATGTTCCTCGCTCCTTTGGCCCTTGCCGACAGCGTGCTGACGGAGGCCGAGAAGCGCTCCGGATGCGCCCTCGTTGACATCGGTGCCGACACGACCACGGTTTCGGTCTACAGCAAGAACGTCCTGCGCCACCTTGCCGTCATACCACTCGGCTCTGCCAACATCACCAAGGACATCATGTCGCTGCAGATGGAGGAGCCGGACGCGGAGAAAATGAAGCTGAAATACGGCTGCGCGTACACCGACAACAACGACATAGACAACTCTCTGCACCTCTCTATCGACACCGACAGACAGGTGGAGAGCCGCAAGTTCATCGAGATTGTGGAGAGCCGCATGGAGGAAATCATAGAGAACGTGTGGTGTCAGGTGCCTGCCGAATATTGCGACAAGCTCCTCGGTGGCATCATCCTGACCGGCGGCGGTTCCAACATGAAGAACATTGAGCGCGCCTTCGTCAACCATACGCACATCGACAAGATACGCACGGCGAAGTTCGTGACGCATTCCATCACTTCCGGAAACAACGAAGTGAGCGTCCGCAACGGCATGATGAACACCGTGCTCGGCTTGCTGGCAAAGGGCGACCTCAATTGTGCGGGTGACGAAATGGACCCTGAAGATCTCTTCGACAGCACCAAAACGAATGCCACCGCATCCGGAGACGCGCGCCCCAAAACCCCACGCAAGCCCGGAGACGGTGTTGTTCCGACAGAGGCTGAGAAGCAGAGGCTTGAGGAAGAGGCGCGCCGCAAGAAAGAAGAAGAGGAGCGCATTGCCCGTGAGGCCGCTGAGGAGGAGGCACGCCGCCGCGAGGAGGAGCGCAAGGCCAACAGTCCGATCAACAAGTTCATCAAGTGGTCGAAGACGTGGGGAAAGAAGCTCATGGAGGAAGAGAACTGATGGCGCGGCCGCTATATTATATAATAAAAAGGAGACTGTTCTTTTGTGCAAATAAGGCATCCATTCTATGATAATGCTGTGGCCGTTATATAATAATGTGGCAACCGTCATATAACAAAGGTATTCAAACAATAATGTCAATAAGAATATGGGAGACAACAATATAGTGGACTTCGGCGCTCCGGAGAAGGAGCACAGCATCATAAAGGTCATCGGAGTGGGCGGTGGCGGAGGAAACGCCGTCAACCACATGTACCGTGAGGGCATACACGACGTGTCGTTCGTGTTGTGCAATACCGACAATCAGGCGCTCAACGACTCACCCGTGCCGGTGCATCTGCAGCTCGGCAAGGAAGGACTGGGAGCCGGAAACCGTCCCGAAAAGGCACGTCAGGCAGCTGAGGAGAGCCTTGCGGACATCAAGGCTATGCTCGACGACGGAACCCGCATGGCTTTCATCACGGCCGGAATGGGCGGCGGAACGGGAACGGGAGCAGCCCCGGTGATAGCCCGTGTGTCCAAGGAAATGGGCATACTGACGGTCGGCATCGTAACGATACCGTTCCGTTTTGAGGGTGCCAAGAAAATTGATCAGGCGCTGGATGGCGTAGAAGAAATATCAAAGCACGTCGATGCGCTGCTTGTCATCAACAACGAACGTCTGAGGGAGATATACCCCGATCTATCGCTAATGGCCGCATTCGGCAAGGCTGACGACACGCTGAGCGTTGCGGCAAAGTCCATTGCCGAGATAATCACTGTCCACGGAATAATCAATCTCGACTTCAACGACGTCAAGACAGTGCTTCAGGACGGTGGCGTGGCAATCATGTCGACCGGCTACGGAGAGGGCGAGGACCGTGTGAAGAAGGCAATCGACGACGCACTGAACTCGCCGCTGCTCAACGACAATGACGTGTTCAACTCAAGGAAGATACTCCTTTCCATCGCTTTCAACGAGGAACGCGACGGCAAGGACAACTTCATGATGGAGGAAATGAACTATGTCCACGATTTCATGGACAAGTTCGGCGACTTCGAGATAAAGTGGGGTGTGGCAATAGACCCCGAGTTGGGCAAGAAAGTGAAGGTCACCATACTCGCTACGGGTTTCGGAATACGAAACGTTGAGGGTATGCAGGACCGCATAAAGAAGCACACTCAGGAAGAGGCCAACCGTATTGCCGAGGCTCAGGAAATGGAAGCCCAGCGCCAGGAGCGCCGCGGACTTTTCTACAAGAATGACAGCAACGGCAAGAAATACAAACGCCGGCCGCACATCTACCTCTTCAGTCCGGAGGATCTGGATAACGACGACGTCATTTCGGCCGTAGAGTCGACGCCCACATATAAGCGGACGCGCGAGATTCTGGACAATATTCACAGCCAGGCAAGCGGCGACGACATCGTTGCGGGCAAGTCGGACGACAGCAGAGAGGCCATGCAGGGAACTATAAAATTCGCATAAAGCATCATGACACTATTCGAACAAGTAAGCAAAGACATCGTTGCGGCAATGAAGGCCAAGGACAAGGTCGCCCTTGAAGCCTTGCGCAACATCAAGAAAGTATTTATTGAGGCAAAGACGGCACCCGGCGCCAATGACACGCTGGAGGACGCTGCGGCGCTCAAGATTCTCCAGAAGCTGGCCAAGCAGGGCCACGATTCGGCTGCGCTCTACGCCAGACAGGGCCGTCAGGACCTCGCCGACGCCGAGCTGGCACAGGTGGCCGTCATCGAGAGCTACCTCCCGAAACCCATGAGCGAGGCCGAGATTGAGGCCGTCGTGCGTGAGATTATCGCCCGCACGGGTGCCTCAGGTGTACGCGAGATGGGCAAGGTGATGGGGCCGGCAAGTAAGGAATTGGCAGGAAAGGCAGACGGAAAGGCTATCTCGGATGTTGTAAAGCGCCTTTTGTCATAAGGCGGGCAATTCAGGAATCACGTCTTATAAGACAACCATGAAGGCCGTAGATACTTAATGTGGCTCTGGTATTTATGGCCTTTTCTTTTTTTTAATAACCAATAGAGCCATAATGATTTATAAAAAGACATGAACAGGAAGTACACCCTGCTGATGCTCCTCCTTTCAGCGCTGCCCTCAGGTCTCATGGCGCAGAAGACGGACGTCAGTGTTCTCTGTCTTGACGGAACGGCATATACGCTGAAGATGTCGGAGGTGGAGAGAATCGAAATTGGCTTGGGTACGGTCAGTGTCGTTCCGGTGGCAGGCGGAAGCCGCACCTGGCAGACAACGGAGATAGACCGGATAGCCCTGACTGCCAACGGTTCCGGTATACGGGACATAAAGACCGGAGAGGCGGACATCAGGTTTGGCGTCATTGGCAGCACAGTCAGTGTTGCGGGAGCGCCGGACGGAACATCCGTTGAACTCTATGATGCCGCCGGCCGTCTTGTCGGCAGCACCGTCAGCCGTGACGGAAAGGCCGCTATAGACGCCTCGCGCAATGCAGCCGGAACATACATCGTAAAGGCCGGACAGAAGGCCCAGAAGTTAATAAAGAAATAAAAACAGTCAAGTGATGATAAAGAAATTACTTTTAATGATAATCATGGTGGCCGCGGTGGCCGCCTCGGGCATGGCTCAGGAGAGCATGTATCTCATCAAAGGCAACCAGGTGGTAGCCAAATATGGTGTTGACGAAGTCGATTATGTTTCGTTTAAACTGCCTGAGGGTGTGATAGACAAACAGATAATCCTCAGCGCCGAGGAAACGGGCAAGAACTATTTCACATACACCGTCAAGACTCTGTCGCCCACTAAGCAGTATGTCCACTTCTTCATTCAGAAGTCGCTCGTTGACATCACCCTGCTGACATACTACGGAACGACGATGGAGAACACCGATCCTGAAATTGTCAACATGCTGTTGAAGAACCAGCTCTATAACGGTTATTTGGCCCAGGGAACAAAGTCATTCACCGTTCAGGACGGTGATAGTGACGGAAATGAAAAGTTTGAAGTGATTGCCGGTCTGGACTATGTCATCATTGTTGGTGAATATGACGCCACTATCGACGATCTTGGCGAGGAGTTCTCATATATCACCGTGACGACACAGCCTGCCGGCCGTTCTGCCGGAACTGTCACCGCGAAATATACAGGACTCAACGAAAGGGGTGAGGCCATGTTCGACTTCACTGCCAGCAGCGACATTACAAAGATATGCACGTTGTATGGAACGAAGCCAAGCCTCGACTCGTTCATCAACAAATATGGTTTTGATTTCACCATGTTTACATATGCCGGTCGTTTTGCTCCCGAAGAACTTATTCCCGGCGACGGAATAGGATGGTTAGTGGCTGACGATAACGATTATGTCATGTACGTAATCGGTATTGACGCCGAAGGTAATATGACGGATACTCAGAAGGTGGAGATGCACATCGTGCCCATGGTACCGGAGAATGCCGGCCCGCAGATAAAGATTTTCAACAAGAGCAAGGATGTCGGCAAGGTCAACATCAACTTCGAGATCACCCCGAGCAACGTCACCGAAGCATACGTGCGTCTGATGGACGAGAACGATTGTGACGACCGCCTGAACGAGGGTTATACACTGCCTGAACTTGCAGCCGGCGGCGATGCCGTCGATATCACCGCCAAAATCAATACCGAGGGCGAATATACATACATCAACAACGAGGTGCCCGAGCGTTGGAACTCACTGCTTATCATGGCCAAGAATAACGACGGAACAACCATTACGCGCGTAAACTTCTGGGCTGCCACGGATACGGAATGGGATATTCGTGAAAATCTCTCTTTCCCGGCACAGGCAAACGCTCCCCGCAAGGCTTCCGTGAGCAAGAACAACGCCCCAATGCTGAATATCGGTAAGGGCAAGCCCGCGTTCAGAGTGATGAAATAAGCAAATCTGAACGATTGGACAAACGAAACGTCACGGCATGAACTTCATGCTGCCACGGATTCGTGAATAACTCGGTAGGGACATATCCTTGTGTTTTTTCGCACACATCTGTTTGCGGACAAATACAAGAATAATGTCCCTACTTCTGTTAAAGCCGGAGTGAGTGGGTTTGACTGCTCTATGTCGGCGGAACATAGAGCGGTCAAACCCACTCACTCTTTTTTCACTCTGGCCTCTTATTTGAACAGCTCCCTCAGTACGTCGAGCGAGCGCAGTTCAGGGAATTCGGGAATATGTATGCGATAATACTGTATGATGACCTCCACCATCCTGTTACGCTCCGTGTGCGACATGCGGAAAAGGTGCATCGTGGAGAAGTTCATGCGCATCATCAGCCCTATGAGCGCCGCTTCCTGCGGCAGGAGCACGTCGCGGTGGAGTGGGGCGGTCGTACAGAAGCATCCCGAACGCAGGTCGAAGCAGCAGCCGCTGACGTAGCCGTCAAGGTTAGGGAAGAAACCGAGAAAGCGCGACAGACGCATGAGAAAGACAAGGTGGAAGTTGGCAAAACCCTCTTCGCGGCTGTCCAGCCACTGGAGACAGTCGGAAATATAGTCGAAGAGCCGGCCGCCCTGCTGTTCGTCGCGTAGGGCATGGCAGAGAAATTCGGCAACGAACATGCCGATGGACAATTTTCGGGGGTCCGTTGATAGCGCCGGCAAGGGCGTTGCCAGACGCACAGCGCGCAACTTCTGAAGCCGGGTACGCTTGCTGATGTCACATTCAGCCTCTATCAGCGATAGCGGACAGAGCATCTGGCGGCGCACACCGCCGCGGCCACCGCGGCTGACAGTCGCTGTAAACGACATTCGGCCGCACTCACGCGTAAACAAATCGACAATCATACGGTTGTCGCCATATTTGACGTGGCGGAGCACCAACGCCTCGGTTTTTGTCAACATATATGCAAAGATAAGGCTTTTATGACAGAAAATGACTCTTTTGGTGCATTTTTCTCTAAAAAAATTTTGTGGAATTAAATAAAAGCGGTAACTTTGCACCCGCAAAACTAAAGCGACGGTCCCTTCGTCTATCGGTTAGGACGAGAGATTTTCATTCTCTAAAGAGGAGTTCGACTCTCCTAGGGACTACAAATTAAAAAAGAAAAAATTAGAGATGGCAAATCACAAATCAGCAATTAAGAGAATTCGCCAGAGCCAGAAAAGAGCTCTGCATAACAAATATTATGCAAAGACGATGCGCAATGCTGTACGCAAGTTGCGTGCACTCACAGACAAGGAAGAGGCAGTGAAGTTGTATCCGAGCGTCCAGAAGATGCTGGATAAGTTGGCAAAGACCAACATCATTCACAAGAACAAGGCTTCAAACCTGAAGTCAAAGCTTTCTTTGCACATTAATCAGCTGGGTTAATACGACAACTATTTACATACGGAAGAGGCTATATCCATGTGGGTTTAGCCTCTTTTTTTTGTGCCGCAAATATTTCGCTAACTCATAAATATTTAGTAACTTTGCGCTCATAAAAGACTGAAAACAAATTATGGCAGAAGACATAACAAAGGACAGCAATTATTCCGCGAGTAACATTCAGGTGCTCGAAGGATTGGAAGCCGTGCGCAAGCGCCCCGCAATGTACATTGGTGACATAAGCGAGAAGGGTCTCCATCATCTTGTCAACGAAACCGTTGACAACTCGATAGACGAGGCGATGGCCGGCTACTGTACTCACATAGAGGTGACAATCAACGAAGACAATTCAATCACCGTGCAGGATAACGGACGTGGAATCCCCGTCGATGAGCATAAAAAACTACATAAGTCGGCTCTTGAGGTTGTGATGACCGTGCTCCATGCCGGCGGAAAATTCGATAAAGGTTCCTATAAGGTCAGCGGCGGACTCCATGGCGTGGGTGTGAGCTGCGTCAATGCACTTTCCACACACATGCTTTCGCAGGTTTTCCGTGACGGAAAAATCTATCAGCAGGAATACGAACAAGGCAAGCCCCTCTATCCCGTGAAGGTTGTGGGCGAGACAGAGCTGCGCGGAACACGTCAGCAGTTCTGGCCCGACGGAACCATCTTCTCCACAACCGAATATAAATATGAAATCATAGCCAAGCGTATGCGCGAGCTGGCATATCTCAATGCCGGTATCACCATCACTCTCACCGACATGCGCCCCGACGAAGAGGGAAAAACACGTCAGGAGACTTTCCATGCCAAGGAAGGTCTCAAGGAGTTCGTGCGTTACGTCGATCGCCACCGCACCCATCTCTTTGACGATGTCATCTATCTCAAGACGGAGAAACAGGGTATACCAATCGAGGTTGCTGTGATGTACAATACCGACTATTCGGAGAATATCCACTCCTACGTCAACAACATCAATACCATTGAAGGAGGAACCCACCTCGTTGGTTTCCGTATGGCGCTGACCCGCACGTTGAAGAAGTATGCAGAGGCAGACCCCGTTATATCCAAGCAGATAGAGAAAGCAAAGATAGAGATTGCGGGTGAAGACTTCCGCGAGGGACTGACTGCCGTAATCTCAATAAAGGTCGCCGAGCCGCAGTTTGAAGGTCAGACGAAGACCAAGCTGGGCAACAGCGAAGTGGCCGGAGCCGTTCAGCAGGCCGTGGGCGAAGCGCTCGCATACTATCTCGAAGAACATCCCAAGGAGGCGAAGCAGATTTGCGACAAGGTCATTCTGGCCGCCACAGCCCGCATTGCCGCCCGCAAGGCCCGCGAGAGCGTACAGCGCAAGAACCCGATGACCGGCGGCGGACTTCCCGGAAAGCTGGCCGACTGCTCCAACAAGGACCCCAAGACATCAGAGATTTTCCTCGTCGAGGGAGATTCGGCTGGCGGTTCGGCCAAACAGGGCCGCGACCGCTACACCCAGGCCATCCTCCCGCTGCGCGGAAAGATTCTCAACGTCGAGAAAGTTCAGTGGCACCGTGTTTTCGAGGCAGAGTCCGTTATGAACATCATTCAGAGTATCGGCGTGCGCTTCGGTGTCGAGGGAGAAGGCGACAAGGAGGCCAACATCGACAAGCTGCGTTACGACAAGATTATCATCATGACCGACGCCGACGTCGATGGCTCCCACATCGACACGCTTATAATGACACTTTTCTACCGCTTCATGCCCAAGGTGATTCAGGAGGGACACCTCTATATCGCCACTCCGCCGCTCTATCTCTGCACTTACAAGAATCAGGCGAAGGAATATTGCTACACAGAACAGCAGCGCCAGGCTTTCATTGACAAATGGGCTGGCGGTGTTGACGACGGAAAGAGCATCCACACACAGCGTTACAAAGGTCTTGGTGAGATGAATCCGGAACAGCTTTGGGACACGACAATGAACCCCGAAACACGCCTTCTCAAGCAGGTGACCATTGAGAATGCTGCCGAAGCAGACGAGATTTTCTCCATGCTGATGGGCGATGACGTGGAACCGCGCCGCGAGTTCATCGAGAAGAACGCCACATATGCCAATATCGACGCCTGACGCACGGCACAGCCTGACGTTAGGATTTATATAGGGAAAGCCCTGCGGCACTCGCCGGAGGACGTAAGAACGGGAACAGAGAACGATTATGAAAGCTGCTCAACGCCATCCGACAGCTGCGTCTCCGCTCCCGCTCTGCGTTTTCCGGCTTTTTTGTATCCTTGCCGCAATGGCTATGGAGTTGCCGTCAGGCGCCGTCGGATGGCCCGTCAGCTGGATTGTTCATCCTTGTGCGGAAGGAGGCGAGCAGATTTGGTTCTGCCGCAGTTTCAGCGGCGAGGGACGGACGGTTGTCGGACAGATAGAAATGGCTGTCGGCGGCGGCGCCGTGCTCTATGTGAACGGCTATAACGTTACGACTGATGTGCCTATACCGGTGTCAGGCGTGTGGAGGCCGTCGTCAGCCGGAGAAGAGACAACGGTCGTCGTGAAACGTTATGACGTCACGCGTTATCTCCGTCCTGACACGAATGTGGTGGCCGTATGGTGTGCGCCTGAGGCTCGTCTGTCGCTTGTTTTCTCCGGACTGCGCGTGACTCACGGCGGGAGACGGGCAGAACCGTTCGCCCACACTACCGACGCCACGTGGCTCTGCCGTACGTGCGGAAGTTGCATTTCGCCAGACGGGCGTGAGATGGTAGACGGGCGTGAGACGCAGGAAGAGTTGAGAACGGGCCGCTTAGAAGTAATAAAGTGGCAGAACGCCCGCGAGATTGCGCCCACTCTGGAACATGGGAAGATGATGGCAGTCGTGCCGCAACGTAGCTCAGTTCGTGTCGGGCACGTCTATGACTGCTGTCTGACGGAAGCTGATGCCGGCCGGCTTACATACAGTTGCGGTAGAGGTTTTCGTGGCCGGATTCGTGTTACGTTACGCGGAATGCGTCGCGGCGATCTGCTTGATATCGGCGGGATGGGCTATGTCTGTTCTGGAGAGAGTGACGAGCAGGCCGTAATGCGCTTTACAGAGTATGTAGGAGACAGCATTATTGTTTCCGGAGGAACGGCTCTGACGCCGGACAAAGTGCAGAGTGTAGAGGCAATCTGTCTTGAAGAATATTTCAACAGTAGCTGGATGTACTGAAAGACGGTCTCTGCCGGGCCTTTATTGCTATACTGCCGTGCGGTTTTTGCATAGTTGTTGCAGTGTGTTTATCTTTTTGCCCCATTTCATCGGGTTTTATTCAAATTATTAGCAACATTTTTCTCCCATTCCATCGGTTTCTTGGCAGACACACTAAGAAATGGTGACAGCTAACCTGCATGGACATTTTTCTCGCCCTCACATAATCCTAACCTCCATCTTCTCACAGCATCTGAACCTTCATACCGATAGAAAGACCGAGAATGTCCCATAGCTTCACGCTGCCGTCCTGAACCATTGTCCTGATGTAGATGTCGCATGTGCTGATTTCATAGAATGCCGTGAGGCTCTTGACGAATTTCCGCCGGTTGTGGGGGACGGTGTATGACAGTCGCTGACCGACGAAAGCGTTGATGCGTACCTTTGTAGACAGCATGGGATAGTATTTGTCGGGATAGCGTTTAGGTTGTTTGCCCCAGAATTCCTGACCGAAGACCGTGTTGAAATAGATGCCGAAGGACAGTGGCTCGGCATAGCTGTTGCCGGTCATTTTCAGCTTCCACGGCACGAAATTCTGTTTCAGTGTCATGGTCATCTTTGCTTCCTGGCTTCTGAATTTCGGCAGATATCCGAAGAGGAGGTTTGTCTCGTATTGGCGATGGCAGCCGTAGTCCCAACCCAAACCGACGGAGACAGCTCCCATGTTTCCGGCATATTGTATGATCAGCTGGGTCGGGATGAGAAAGTCCCACAGTTTCCGATAGCGGTAGATTCGTCGGTCGTAGCTGCTGAAATATGTCGTGTCGGAGACGATGCTGTCTCCGGCAACACAAATGCTGTCCTGATATATGGTTGTCGGCCGCAGGAGGGAGTCCAGTGGAATATCTGTGGCTGTTGCCGGAAGGCTTAGTAAAGTTAGAAGACTAATAATATATTGTCTCATAGGTATATCCATCTTCGGTGATAGTGAACAGGTGGTAGTTGCGGTTGGCGGCGCAGTCTATGCCGTAGTACATGACTCCGTCGCTGTAGATGTCGTCGGCCTGCTGCCGATGGTCGTGTCCGTTGATGCAGAACATCAGTCCCGGGAAGAGTGTGACGTAATGCTCAAAGGCTTTGGCCACGTTATTGTTGAATTGTTCGCAGTAGGGGCGTGAGTGCATGCAGATAATCGTACGGTCGAAGGCATCGGCCGAGGCGGAAATCTGCTCCTCCATGAAATCGAAGTTGGGCACGGCCGCCAGATAGTCATATTCTGTGGCGTTGGTGTTAAGACAAACAAACTTGATTCGTCCGGCTATGAAACTGTAGTCCAGCGGGCCGTACATGACCGTGAAAACATCGTCTCCCGTTCCGAGGAAATCGTGGTTTCCTATCAGGGCTACGTAGGGAATGTTCAGCTTTGAGAGCCTGTCTCGCTGCCACGTGAATTCCCTTGTCGTTCCGCAGTCGGTCAGGTCGCCGCAGTGTACGGCGAAGTCGATGTCCTGGCGTGCGTTGATGTCGGCCACCATGTCTTCCGTTTCGCTGTACCATCCGTGAGTGTCGCTGACAAAAGCCACGCGCAGTGTCTTCTTGTCGCGGCAAGCCTCTTCGATGCGTGCGATGTTCTTGGCGTTTATATCGCATTCTCCGTTGAAGCGCACGTCGTATGGATGGTAGTCGAAGACGTCCTTACATCCAGTCATCAGTATACAGATAGCGATGATTATTGTATGTTTCATTGTCCCATGGGTTGTTTCTTGCCGGCGGTGTCCGTTCTCCCGCCGTTTCAGATGGTTCCGGAAGGAGGGTTCGGGCGCCGTGTTCCGACCGCAAAGTTACTAATAAGAGGTGAGAAAACTATGTTCTGCTACAGAGTTTTTATGGCCCTTTTCCTGCTTTTATTCCACCAAATCGAATATTTATCGTAATTTTGCAGCACAAATACGTCAACATGGAGAATAAGAATTCTGATATTTGCGGCTCCTCCACGGCCGCTTCCGATACCCCGGGAATGAGCCAGGCGGCACTCGTCCGCCTGCATACTGACGGCATCATGCTGACCGACGATCTGACCCGTCTGCCTGTGGCGACGGGACCGCGGCGCATGAAATTCATACTCCTTGCGCTCTGCACCAGCGGCGAGGCCCGCTATACGGTGGATGCCCAGGAGCAGACGGTCTGCCGTAATGACGTGATAATAATATCCGAGCGACATGTCGTCGACCACTATCAGGCGTCTGAGGACATCGCCGGAATATGTATAATTCTGTCCGTAGGATTCTTCTATGAGACAATAAGTAACGTGAGCGACATATCGACACTGTTTCTTTTCTCCAAAAACCATCCTGTGGTCAGCCTCTCCCAACGTGAGGCAGACACGTTCAAAAGCTATTTCTACATGTTGCAGGACAAGATTGCCGACATGCGCAACCATTATCGTCTGGAGCTGGCACGCACGCTTGTGCTGGCCATGTTCTACGATATGAGCAATGTTGTCTACCGTGAGCAGCAGCATGGCGACCACCGTTCTTCGCGTGCTGATACAATCTTCACCAGTTTTATCCGTCTTCTGGAAGCCAATTTTCGCAACGAACGGCGTGTGGGATGGTATGCGGAACAACTGTGCATCACTCCGAAATACCTTTCCGAGACGGTAAAGCACGTCAGTCATCGTACGCCGAACGAGTGGATTGACCGTTATGTGACGCTGGAGCTGCGCCTCCTGCTGCGCAACTCGACGAAGAGCATCAAGGAGATAGCCATCGACCTCAACTTTCCCAACCAGTCGTTTCTCGGCAAATATTTCAAGGAACACGTCGGACAGTCGCCCAGCGAATACCGCCGGAACTGACGTGCCGGTCATCACTGCCGCTGCGGTTCTCCGGCATCGTGACGGGCTGTAGGAAATGTTACACGAACTGTGTAACGGTGTTACGCGGCCCAAGTAACAATGCTACACGGCCCGTGTAACGTCATTACACGGGCCGTGTAACAAATCCCCGACTTTACTAAAAGAGTGAAGGCTGAAAGTTACTGACTTCCAAGTTTGTCAATAAGCCCAAGTTTTATTACCTTTGCAAAATAAAGCAGGAACAATAATAACATATATATAAAGGAATAGAAAGATTATGGGAAAAGTAATCCTCTCCGGTGACCGCCCAACCGGAAAACTTCATCTGGGCCATTATATCGGTTCGGTTCGCCGCCGCGTACAGTTGCAGGATGCGGGCGACTATGACCGCATGTTCGTCTTTATGGCCGACGTTCAGGCCCTGACCGACAACGCCGACAATCCCGAGAAAATACGCCAGAACCTCATTGAGGTGGCGCTCGACTATCTCTCGGTCGGTATCGATCCGTCCAAATGCACTCTGTTCGTTCAGAGCCAGATTCCGGAACTTGCCGAGCTGACAACATATCTGATGAACCTCATAACCGTTTCTCGCGTACAGCGCAACCCGACGGTGAAGACAGAGATAAAGATGCGCAACTTTGAGGCCAACATCCCGCTCGGCTTCTTCTGCTATCCCGTCAGCCAGGCTGCCGACATCACGCTGTTCAAGACAACGACCGTGCCTGCCGGAGAAGACCAGGAGCCGATGCTCGAAGTGACACGCGAGCTGGTCCGGAGGTTCAATCAGACATACGGTGAGGTGCTCGTCGAGCCGAACATCATGCTGCCTGAGAACCTGACGGCACGCCGTCTGCCCGGAACTGACGGCAAGGAGAAGATGAGCAAGAGTCTCGGAAACTGTATCTATCTGAGCGATTCGGCCGATGAAGTGTGGCAGAAGGTGCGCTCGATGTTCACCGACCCCGACCATCTTCGTGTGGACGATCCCGGAAAGGTTGAGGGCAACGCCGTCTTCACCTATCTCGACGCCTTCTCAACGGACGAGGATTTCGCTGCCTACTGGCCGGAATACCACAATCTGGATGAACTGAAGGACCACTACCGCCGCGGCGGACTGGGTGACATGAAGTGCAAGAAGTTCCTCAACACCATTCTCAACAACATGCTGGAGCCTATCCGCCGGCGTCGTCATGAGTACGAACAGGACATCCCCGAAATCTACAATATCCTGCGCCGCGGAACTGAACAGGCCCGTGAGACAGCCGCACAGACAATGGAGGAGGTGCGCCATGCCATGAAGATTGACTATTTTGACGATGTAGAGCTGATACGGAGTCAGGCGGAGAAATACAGAACCACATTATAGATACGATAGAATACCTATTATAGGTACGGCATTATATTTATATATACGACAAAGCCCCGCACAAATCCATACGATGGAATTGTGCGGGGCTTTTCTTTGTTCATTCCCCTCCATGTCCTGTGTCTCGTGAATCAGCCATCTCGCAGGCGCCCTCCTCTTGCGGAGGGCCAGGAAGGGGCCTCGGGGGCTTTGCCCCTTATTTATTCTCCGGACGTGCTATGCCGTCGGCCGTAGCGCGGTCAGACATTTTCTTGATGCGCTTGGCCGTATCGGGGTGAGACGAAAGCAGGCGGTCCATGGTGCTGCCTTTGGCTGCGCCTTCCTCCAGTTTCTGGAGCTTTTCGAACGAGAGAGCTATGGACCAAGGATTCTTTCCCTTTTTCTTGAGGAAGTCATAGCCGTAGTCGTCGGCCTGGCTCTCCTCTTTCTGAGAGAACTGAGAGTTGAGCACGGCCTCGCCCAGCTGTCCCAACTGTGAGTCTGTCAGGGCGGCAGCCTTGCCTCCTGTTGAGGCCACACCATCCTTCAGAGCCGATGCGAGAAGAGCAGTGCGGTAGGCTTTCTTTGAGTGTTTCAGTGCCACGTGGCCCAGCTCATGGCCGATGACACCCAGCAACTCGTCGTCAGTCATGATGTCCATCAGTGAAGAGAATACGCGTACGCTGCCGTCGGGGCATGCAAAGGCGTTGACGTCGGTGACGTAGTAGACTTTGAAATTGAGTGGAATACCCTCAACCTCGTCCAGTCCCTGAACCAGCTTGTTGAGACGCTCAACATACATCTTTGTCTGCGGGTCGTCGGCCTTGCAGACGCGGTTGTTCTTGTCCATCCAGTCAATGGACTCCTTGACATACTGAGCCATCTGTGCGTCAGTGAGTGTCATTGCCTTGCCGGCTTTGAGCGCGCCGCTGGCGGCCTTGCCGAGGTTAAACTGTGCCATGGCCGTTGAGGTGCATGTCATCATGAGCAGCAGTGCTGCTGCGTTTCTGAAAAACTTCTTCATAGTGCGAAATCTAAGTTTTTAAATTAGTTATACATGTATGTGATTTTTGTTACTCTGTATTAATAAACTATCATTTTGTCGATTTATTGCCTTTCACTCCAAAAAGGTTTTTCCGGCTTGTGGCGGCGTTAAAATATGACTAAGCATCAAGCGCTCAATGCACATCAATACTCCGGGAGTGTTGCAGAATCATATAATTCGCCCGACTGTTAGGTACATCGCTTTGCAACGTTTGTTGAATATCAACTGATTAAGTCAACGTGCCAAAGTTACGTATCTTCAATTTCAAGGTTTTGAAATATCCTCGGTCGGGTTTGGCTCACACCCTCATCCCTTCTATCTTCTCAGTCAGATAACGGCGGAAATCCTCACTGCCCAGCACCTCAACGTTTTCAAGCAGCCCGAGGACAAAGCGTCCCACGCCAAGGTAGCTGCACACCTCCATGCGCAGAAGCCAGTGATGGCCGTCGGCCTCGGGCGTTATGTAAGGCTCCGTCTGAGGATATTCTTCCGTCAGCAGACTGTAGGCCAGTCGCCCCAGTCGCAGTTCCACGGGCATTGTCTTCTCGCCGCTGAACGTGAAAGCGTCAGTGTGGACATGCCGGTGTCGGTCCTCATGTTTCCAGTCGTCGGCCAGCGGCATGACCGAACCGATGCGTGAAATCTTGAAAGTCTTGTTTTGGGCCGTGCGTATCTCGTAGCAGCGAATCTCGTTGTTGCCGTCAAGAAACATGAACGGTTCCACCATGCGGTTGGTCACCGTGTTGCTGTGGGGTGAGGAATAGTCGCACAGGATGACCGCCTTGCGCATCTTGATGGCCTCATAGAGAACCGTCACGTTCTGGGCCTCTTTCTCGCGCATGTTCACGCCGTCGAGTATCTTGAGGTCGTAGAGCGTGTCAAGTTTGCGTCTTAGATGGCGCACGTGAAGACTGCTGTCGTCGATGCGGTCGAGAAGACGGCGCATGGTGATGGCTTCATCCTCGGTGAAATGGACCTTTTTGAATAGTTTTTGAAAAAAAGGCGAGTCCTTGTCCAGACTGTAGCATGTTCCGCGTTTCTCCACAACGAAACCGTAGTCGCGGAAGAAGTCAAGATAATAGTAAAGGCTGCGGCGCGAAATACCGAGCCGTTCGCACAGTTGTGTGACGTTGTAGCCCCGGTTCTCGGTCATGAGCAGTATCAGCGACAGTTCGCGTTCAAGATTGTTGTGGCGCATAGGCAGGTTTATAGATGTTTTGTACGGCCCGCCCTCCGCTGTCTTGCGGACAGCACGTCGGACCGATTGCAAAGATACGGAATTTCCTCTTGCGGAGGTTCCCGCGGCTCAAAAAATTGTCCGGAATTGTTTTGCGGTCTCCGATATTTGCAATACCTTTGCATTAAACTATAAAACAAGCAATTATATGCAGACAGTCAGCCATCTCTCGGTGTTGATACATGAGCAAGCCAAAAAGTACGGCGACCGCGAAGTCATGATATATAAGGACTTCGGAGGTGTGGAATGGAAATCTTATTCATGGAACGGTTTTTCCGATACGGTGAAAGTCGTGTCGAACGCATTGCTCAATCTCGGCGTGCGTCCGCAGGAGAATGTGGGCATTTTCTCACAGAACTGCGTCCAGTATCTCTTCACCGATTTCGGTGCATGGGGAGTCCGCGCGGTGACGATACCGTTCTATGCCACCAGTAGCGAGCAGCAGATCCAGTTTATGGTCAACGACGCCCGGGTGCGCATACTCTTCGTCGGAGAGCAGGAACAGTATGACAAGGCCCATCGGATTTTTGCCTTGTGCCACACGCTGGAGCGCATTGTCATCTTCGATCGTTCCGTACGCATAAGCAATCACGACCCCCACGCGCTTTATTTCGACGACTTCCTCAAGCTTGGAGAAGGACTGCCGAGACAGTCGGAGGTTGAGACGCTGTACGGGGAAGCCAACGGCGACGACCTTGCCAACATCCTATATACGAGTGGAACCACCGGCGACAGCAAGGGTGTTATGCTCAGCCACGCCCAATACATGGCCGCTCTTGAAGCCAACTGCCGTTGTGTGCCGCTGACTGACCGCGACCGTGTGCTCAACTTCCTGCCCTACGCTCACATCTTTGAGAAGGGATGGACGCTGCTCAGCCTTACCGAAGGAGCCACGCTGATTGTCAACACCTATCCGCAGGAGGTACAGAAGTCCATGCGCGAGACCCATCCCACGAGTATGTGTGCCGTTCCGCGGTTTTGGGAGAAAGTCTACAACGGTGTCATGGAGAAGATAGAATCGTCAGGAAGCCTGAAGCGCAAGATGTTCCGAAACGCCTTGGCCGTCGGCCGACGCCACAATATCGAGTATCTCAGCCGCGGCCGTCGTCCGCCGATGTCACTCCATCTGGAATACGAAATGATCAACAGCACGCTCTTCAGCCTCGTCCGCAAGGAACTGGGACTGACCAATCCGAACATCTTCCCGACGGCCGGAGCGGCCATATCGTCCCACGTGGAGGAGTTCGTCCACAGCATCGGCCTCAATATGCTTGCCGGCTACGGACTGACGGAGAGCCTCGCCACGGTGAGCTGCAATCATCTCGGCAAACCCTATACGATCGGTTCAGTGGGCTATCCGATCCACAGCATCAGCGTCCGCATCAGCGATGAGGGCGAGGTGCTGCTCAAAGGCCCGACAATCACGCGCGGATACTACAACCGTGAGGAGCAGACAAAGGCCTCATTCACCGAAGACGGCTACTTCCGTACGGGTGACGCAGGATATATGAAGGATGGCGAGCTCTATCTGACGGACCGCATCAAGGACCTGTTCAAGACGTCCAACGGCAAGTATATTGCCCCTCAGATGATAGAATCGAAGCTGCTCGTGGACAAATATATCGACCAGATTGCCATCATCGCCGACCAGAGAAACTTTGTTTCGGCACTCATCATCCCCGAATATCCTTTGCTGGAGGAGTATGCGCGCGAACACTCCATAGCTTTCAGCAGCCGCGAGGACCTTTGTGCCAACGAGCTTATATATAAGATGATGATGGAGCGCATAGCCACTCTCCAGCAGCAGCTGGCCCATTATGAGCAGATCAAGCGCTTCACGCTCCTGCCGCATCACTTCAGCATGGAGCGCGGCGAACTGACCAATACGCTGAAAATCAAGCGCCGCGTGCTCAACGAGAACTACAAGGCGGAGATTGACAGGATGTATGAGGAGGCATAAGAAAAGTCCACCCTGTCTCCCCGAATGCGAGGAGATGGAGGCGGAATATTTCTTCATGACTCAGGGCATCACTATATAACGGCCAAAGCATAAGGTATAACACATAGATATATAAAGTATAATCAATTATCATCCCGTATATCCCGCATGGTGTCCCCCATTGGGGGACTATAGAGGGCTTTTCTATAATTATGATAACAGCAGACCAACTTAAAGACGTCATGGAGCGTGCCGAGGCACTGCGCCGCTATCTTGACATAGACCGTAAGAAGATTGAATTTGAGGAGGAGGACCTTCGCACTCAGGCACCCGACTTTTGGGAAGACCCGAAGCGGGCGGAAGAGCAGATGAAGAAGGTGAAAGGCATCAAAAGGTGGATTGACGGATACAACGAAGTGCGCCTTGCTGCCGACGAGCTTCAGCTGGCTTTCGACTTCTACAAGGACGAGATGGTCACGGAAGAAGAGGTTGACGAAGACTATCGCCGTGCCATCGAGGCCATTGAGAGCCTTGAAATGAAGAACATGCTGCGTCAGAAAGAAGACCCGATGGACGTGGTGATGAAGATAAACAGCGGTGCCGGCGGCACGGAGAGCCAGGACTGGGCGCAGATGCTCATGCGTATGTATCAGCGTTGGGCCGAGGCCAACGGCCACAAGGTCACCATCAGCAACCTTCAGGACGGCGATGAAGCCGGCATAAAGAGCGTCACGATGCAGATTGAGGGCGGCGAATACGCCTACGGCTATCTGAAGAGCGAGAACGGAGTCCACCGTCTGGTGCGTGTCTCGCCGTTCAACGCGCAGGGCAAGCGCATGACGAGTTTCGCCAGCGTGTTTGTCTCGCCGCTTGTCGACGACACCATCGAGGTCTACGTGGACCCCGCCAAGGTCAGCTGGGATTTGTTCCGAAGCGGCGGTGCCGGCGGTCAGAACGTCAACAAGGTGGAGACCGGTGTGCGTCTGCGCTATCAGTATGTGGACCCCGACACGGGTGAGGAAGAGGAAATCCTCATCGAGAACACCGAGAGCCGCAAGCAGCTGGAGAACCGCAACAACGCCATGCGTCTTCTGAAGTCGCAGCTTTACGACCGCGCGATGAAGAAGCGCCTCGAAGCGCAAGCCAAGATTGAGGCCGGAAAGAAGAAGATAGAGTGGGGAAGCCAGATACGCAGCTACGTCTTCGATGACCGCCGCGTCAAGGACCACCGCACTAACTATCAGACAACCGATGTCGACGGCGTCATGGACGGCAAGATTGACGGTTTCATCAAAGCTTATCTGATGGAATTCCCGGTCAACGAAGAAGAGTAGCATGACGGCCGTTCTGTCCCGTTGAAAGGAATAGAAGCACCGATGAAATGGAGCGAAATCAATGACTAATCAATATAATTACACCTATGAAGAAGAATAACAGCAAGAAGAACGCCCGTCGCGCCGCATACGAGGCGCGTCAGGAGAAGGAAGGACAGAAGGTTGTCAAGTGGATATTCGCCATGCTCGTGGTGCTGGCCGTGTGCTTCATGGCCTATTCTTTGTATATAATGTCATAAACGAGGATGAGCGGACAGGAGATAGAACGCAAGTTTCTGGTGCTCGACGACACCTACAAGCAGCTGGCTTTCGACAGCAGCCGCATCAAACAGGGATATATTTGCAGCGGTCACGGGCGCACGGTGAGAGTGCGTGTCCGTGGCCGTTGTGGTTTTCTGACCATCAAGGGGCCTTCGGATGCAGCCGGTCTGAGCCGCTATGAGTTCGAAAAGGAAATCACGCTGGAGGAGGCCGAAGAGCTTTTCCGGCTCTGCGAACCGGGTGTGATTGACAAGACGCGCTGGCTTGTGCGCAGCGGACGTCATGTTTTTGAAGTCGACGAGTTTTATGGCGATAACGAGGGGCTGGTCATGGCCGAGGTTGAGCTGTCTTCTGAGGACGAACCTTACGAAAAACCCCATTTCATCGGACGTGAGGTCACGGGCGACCGCCGTTTCTACAACTCCCATCTGCGCCAATACCCGTTCTCCATCTGGGGCAAGACGATAGGGGAATAGCGCGATGAAACCGCGGTTTTTCTGACGATAACGGGGAAATAAACGCAGAGAGCGCAAAGACACAAAGGTTTTTCTGTCTGGAAAGGATACGGCCCTTTGCGTCTTTGCGCTCTCTGCGTTTGGACTGTGTCGAAATCAGGATCATGTATACCTACGGTGTGGTTAATTCGTATCTTGACATAGTCAAAATGTGTAACGCCCAATATTTGAGCCCCGAAAGCCCGTCCAGACAAATCCCTCCCGACGCGGGTGTAGCCAAGTCTCAGTTACACATTTTAATATAGCAATATCATATTTTTACTTTAAATCTTTGCTCGCCGCTCCATTATTTCGTAACTTTGCAGCCTTGAAAGGAGGGCATCAAGAACCGAAAGAAAAATGGAAGAGAATAAGGACAAGATGCAGAACGAGTTTGTCAGGAAGGTGGCCGAGCAGAAATATGAGTTCGGTTTCACCACCGACGTACATACCGAGATTATTGACCGCGGACTCAACGAAGACGTCGTGCGGCTCATTTCGCGGAAGAAGAACGAGCCGGAGTGGATGCTCGACTTCCGTCTGAAGGCGTTTGCATACTGGAAGACGCAGAAGCAGCCCACGTGGGGACATGTGCGGCTGCCCGAGATTGACTATCAGGCAATATCCTATTACGCGGACCCTATGGCCAAGAAAGCCGGCGGCGAAGAGAAGAAGGAGATTGACCCGGAACTGATGAAGACGTTCGACAAGCTGGGCATCCCGCTCGAAGAGCGTCTGGCGCTGAGCGGTGTGGCAGTCGACGCCATCATGGACTCCGTCTCGGTGAAGACGACATATAAGGAAAAGCTGGCCGAGAAGGGCATAATCTTCTGTTCCATCGGCGACGCCATCCAGCAACACCCGGAGCTTGTGAAGGAATATCTCGGGTCGGTCGTTCCGTACCGTGACAATTTCTACGCAGCGTTGAACAGTGCCGTGTTCAGCGACGGCTCGTTCGTCTACATCCCCAAGGGCGTCCGCTGTCCGATGGAGCTGAGCTCCTATTTCCGAATCAACGCACGGAACACGGGACAGTTTGAGCGCACGCTCATCATTGCTGACGACGACGCCTACGTTTCTTATCTCGAAGGCTGCACGGCGCCGATGCGCGACGAGAACCAGCTGCACGCCGCCATCGTGGAAATCATTGTGAAAGACCGCGCCGAGGTGAAATATTCAACGGTTCAGAACTGGTATCCAGGCGACGAGAACGGCCGCGGCGGTGTGTATAATCTCGTGACAAAGCGCGGCGAGCTGCGCGGCGAGGGTTCGAAATTGTCGTGGACTCAGGTAGAGACGGGAAGTGCCATCACGTGGAAATATCCGTCGTGCGTGCTGCGCGGCGACAACTCCGTTGCAGAGTTCTATTCCGTTGCCGTGACCAATCACTATCAGGAGGCCGACACCGGCACGAAGATGATTCATCTCGGACGGAACACCAAGAGCACCATCATTTCGAAAGGAATCTCGGCCGGCCGCAGCCAGAACTCCTACCGCGGACTGGTCCGCGTGGGTTCGAAGGCGGACAACGCCCGCAACTATTCGTCCTGCGACTCGCTTCTGCTGGGCAGCGAGTGCGGCGCTCACACGTTTCCCTATATGGACATCCATAACGACACGGCCATCGTGGAGCATGAGGCCACGACGAGCAAGATAAGCGAGGACCAGCTCTTCTACTGCAATCAGCGCGGCATACCTACGGAGCAGGCCGTGGGACTCATCGTCAACGGCTATGCCAAGGACGTGTTGAACAAGCTGCCGATGGAGTTTGCCGTGGAGGCGCAGAAACTCCTCAGCGTCTCGCTGGAGGGCACGGTGGGATGAACGGCCCCGCATAGGGTGTCGCGGAGCAATGAAATTGTAGTGGCGTGCTTTCGGAACGTTCACGTCAATCAATTGACATTCGATAAACATCGCGGAGCGATGTCCCTGAATTCCGTTTGAATCGTATGGTTTTGCAACACCAACGTGAGGGAACAGGGCCGGGTAATATTATACATATACTAAAAAAATAAAGGAACAAAAACAGAAAACCGTATCCGGAAAAGGAGACAGCCGCAGGCTCTCCTCCTTGAAGGGGTCGGGGGGAGGCTTTGATTATGTTGACAGTTAAAGATTTGCATGCCAGGATTGGCGACAAGGAGATATTGCGTGGCATTAATCTCACGATAAAGGACGGAGAGACACATGCCATCATGGGACCCAACGGCTCGGGAAAATCGACGCTCAGCGCCGTGCTCGTGGGCAATCCGCTCTATGAGGTGACGGGCGGTGAGGCCGTGTTCAACGGCAAGAACCTGCTGGAGATGAAGCCCGAGGACCGGGCACACGAAGGACTTTTCCTTTCGTTCCAGTATCCGGTGGAGATTCCGGGCGTGTCGATGACCAACTTCATGCGTGCCGCCATCAACGAAAAGCGCAAGTATGAGGGGCTGGAGCCGATGGGCGCCGGCGACTTCATCAAACTGATGCGTGAGAAACGGAAGATTGTCGAGCTGGATCAGAAACTGGCCAACCGCTCCGTCAACGAGGGCTTCAGCGGCGGCGAGAAGAAGCGCAACGAGATTTTCCAGATGGCCATGCTCGAACCGAAACTCTCCATACTCGACGAGACGGACTCGGGGCTTGACGTCGACGCCATGCGCATCGTGGCCGAAGGTGTCAACAAGCTCCGCACGCCGGAGTCGAGCTGTATAGTCATCACCCACTACGACCGACTGCTGGAGATGATCCGCCCCGACGTCGTGCACGTGCTCTACAAGGGACGCATCGTCAAGACGGCAGGACCGGAGCTGGCACAGCAGATACAGGAGCGCGGATATGACTGGATAAAGGCAGAGTTAGGAGAAGAATAAAGAAGAATGGCTATGCAGAGTGAACAGCAATATATCGACCTCTATAAGGCGTGCCGCGGCATGCTCTTCGGTCATAGCGCCGATGTTATGAACGGCGTTCGTGACCGAGCCTTCGATGATTTCAGCCGTCTCGGCTTCCCGACGCGGAAGCAGGAGAGGTATAAGTACACGGACATGGCGGAACTGTTCGCACCCGACTATGGTCTGAACCTCAACCGGCTCGACATTCCCGCCAATCCCTACGATGCTTTCCGTTGTGACGTGCCCAATCTGAGCACGTCGCTCTACTTCGTTGTCAACGACGCTTTCTACACCAAAGTCCAGCCCAAGAGTCATCTGCCCGAGGGTGTTGTGGTGGGTTCGTTGAGCGAAGTGGCTGCAAAAATGCCCGATTTCATCGGAAAATACTATGCCCGCATAGCCCGGACGGAAGACGACGGCGTGACGGCGCTCAACACGATGCTGGCTCAGGACGGGCTGGTTGTCTATGTGCCGCGCGGCGTGAAGGTAGACCGTGCCGTACAGGTTATCAACATACTTCGCTCCGATGTCGACCTGATGGTCAACCGCCGCGTGCTCATTGTCGTTGAAGAGGACGCCGAGATAACGCTGCTCTTCTGCGACCATGCCGCCGACGACCGCCGTTTTCTGGCCACACAGGTCATTGAGGCGTACGTAGGAGAGCGCGCCGGACTCGATCTCTACTGTCTTGAGGAAACCCACGCCAAGAATGTGCGTGTCAGCAATCTCTACGTAGAACAGCAGCGGGACAGCTGCGTCAACCATAATATAATAACTCTTCATAACGGTGTGACGCGCAATAGGGCCGACGTCGTTCTGGCCGGTGAAGGCGCGGAGTGCCGGATGAACGGCTGCGTTATCGCCGACAAGGAGCAGCGCGTTGACAACAACACGCTCATAGACCACCGCGCACCACATTGCACAAGCAACGAACTCTATAAATATGTGCTCGACGGCAAGGCCACGGGCGCTTTCGCCGGCCGTGTGCTCGTGCGGAAAGACTCCCAGAAGACCGTTTCGGAGATGCGCAACCAGAATATCTGTGCAACGCGCGAGGCCCGGATGTACACCCAGCCCATGCTCGAAATCTACGCCGACGACGTGAAGTGTGCCCACGGCAGCACCGTCGGACAGCTCAACGACGCGGCCCTGTTCTATATGCGTCAGCGCGGAATTTCGCTCAAGGAAGCCAAATTGCTGCTTGAATTCGCCTTCATCAATGAGGTTGTCGATACCATCCGTCTCGCCCCGCTACGCGACCGTCTCCACCATCTCGTGGAGAAGCGCTTCCGCGGAGAACTGAGCAAGTGTGAGGGATGCAAGCTGTGCCGATAGTTTTCCCTTGCCGCTAAACCGTCTGTGCGTTCAATTAAAATAATGGATTATGAATAGTGAACTGATAAGAAAGGATTTTCCTATCCTCTCCCGCACCGTCTACGACCGTCCGCTGGTTTATCTCGATAATGCCGCAACGACGCAGAAACCGCTCTGTGTGCTTGACGCCATGCGCAACGAATATCTCAATGTCAATGCCAATGTCCATCGCGGCGTCCACTATCTCTCGCAGAAGGCGACCGATCTTCATGAAGCCGCCCGGGAGCGCGTGCGCAGTTTCATCAATGCCGCCAGTACGGACGAAATCATTTTCACCCGCGGAACGACCGAAAGCATAAACCTTGTGGTGTCCTCTTTCTGTGATGAGTTTATGGAAGAGGGCGATGAAATCATCGTTTCCGTGATGGAACACCATTCCAACATCGTGCCGTGGCAGTTGCAGGCGGCGAAGAAAGGAATAGCCGTCAAGGTTATTCCAATGGACGACAGGGGCGAGCTGAAGCTCGATGAAATGGAGAAATTGTTTACCAAAAGGACAAAAATGGTGAGCGTAGCCCATGTCAGCAACGTGCTCGGAACGGTAAACGATGTCGATGAAATCGTGGAAATAGCCCATCGTCACGGCGTTCCCGTGATGATAGACGGCGCTCAGAGCGCTCCCCACATGAAGATAGATGTCCGCGCAATGGACTGCGACTTCTTTGCTTTCAGTGGTCACAAGATGTACGGACCGACCGGTGTCGGCGTCCTTTACGGCAAAAGGGAGTGGCTTGACCGCCTTCCGCCGTATCAGGGAGGCGGCGAAATGATTGAAAGCGTATCGTTCGAGAAGACCGTTTTCGCGCAGCTTCCGTTCAAGTTCGAGGCCGGAACGCCTGACTATGTGGCCACCCACGGCCTTGCCACGGCCATTGACTACATCGAACGGATTGGTCTCGACAGCATTGCCGAATACGAAAAAGAGCTGACCCAATATTGTATGGAACAGCTCCGGAGTATCGATGGAATGAGGATTTTCGGCACGTCGGAACGCAAAGACGCCGTTGTTTCGTTCCTCGTGGGCGACATCCATCATCTTGATATGGGCACATTGCTCGACCGTCTCGGCATTGCCGTGCGCACGGGACATCACTGTGCCGAACCGCTGATGCAGCAATTGGGTATTCAAGGCACCGTCCGCGCGTCGTTAGCCCTTTACAATACGAAAGAGGAAATCGACATGTTGGCCGACGGAATACGCCGCGTCAGCCGGATGTTCTGACCCGTCTGGCGTCATGATGCGGTGTTGAGGCGTTGCTTTTTGATGATGCCGGCTTTACAGCCGTTCTGCTTTGATACCGCTGTTGCGGCATTTTATCACCGCCGAAACGAGCCACGCGAGACATCCCAGGCGCAGCAGCAGATGGCAGTCGGCGGGAAACGCGGTCATGAAGAATGCCGCCTGGGCGTTTGCCAGCAGCAGGGTCTGCCGCGTGCTGACCTCCGTGCCGAGCACACTGGAATAGTATCTGGCCAGTGGGGCGGCCATGCTTCGTATGATTGAGGCCACCTTTGCAGTCCCGTTACTCATGTTCATTGTCTCTGCAGTCATGTTCATTGTCTCTGCGGCGTTTGCCGTAAGTGTCATTTTGTTGTCCATATCATTCTTGATTAATAGTTATAGTGATACAAAGGAACCGCTATTGTGTGCACATAATGTTCATTGTTGCAGGAAATAAAGTTAAGAATACTTGAATATTAACACTCATTTACAATCATACAATGCTTGCAAGCCATTTTTATGAGGGGCTCACGGAGGCCGGATGCGATGAGGCCGGGCGCGGATGTCTGGCCGGAAGTGTGTATGCCGGGGCTGTGATTTTCCCTCCGGACTACAGGAACGAGGAGCTGAATGACTCCAAACAGCTCTCCGAACGGCGTCGCAACGAACTGCGTGAGATTATCAAGCGTGACGCCGTGGCGTGGGCGGTGGGCGTCGTTGAGCCCGATGAAATCGACCGGATCAATATCCTTAACGCCAGTTTTCTCGCCATGCACCGTGCTTTGGACGCCCTCAGCGTGCGCCCTGAGGCAGTAATAGTTGACGGGAACCGCTTCAATCCTTACCGCGATTTACCTTATACGACCATTGTCAAGGGTGACGGGAAGTATCTTTCCATTGCTGCGGCCAGCATCCTTGCGAAGACTTACCGCGATGATTACATGGCCGAACTGGCCCGCCAGTATCCACAATATGACTGGCAGAGCAACAAGGGCTATCCCACGAAAAAGCATCGGGAGGCTATCCGCGAGTTCGGAATAACCCCATTCCATCGCCGCAGCTATAATCTTTTGGGCGGGAATCAGCTCACTTTCGATTTTTAATCGGTTTGATTTTGGCTTTAGAATGGCTCACTTCCGATTTTTAATTGGCTTGTATCCGGTTTTGGAATAGCTCATTTTCTACTTCTGAATAATACTGATATTATGGAACAGATAAGTAAATATACGGCTGAGGCCGTTGAACTGCTCAAATG
Organism: uncultured Prevotella sp.; assembly: GCA_947170725.1. Classification (GTDB taxonomy): domain Bacteria; phylum Bacteroidota; class Bacteroidia; order Bacteroidales; family Bacteroidaceae; genus Prevotella. Next base: position 55,220 of record CAMVUM010000003.1, on the reverse strand, counting down.
GCTGATTGCCACGCCGTCTGTGAGTCGTGACGAGGCGCGTGCCGCGGATGTCATGGAGACGTTCATGAGAGAGCGCGGGATGGAATGTCGGCGTGAGGGCAACAATGTGTGGACAGTGTCGCGGGACTATGACGAAAGTCGTCCTACGTTGCTTCTGAACGCTCATATAGATACGGTGAAGCCCGTTGAGACGTGGACGCGAAACCCGTTTGAACCGTCATTGGAAGGCGACCGCCTCTACGGATTGGGCAGTAACGACTGCGGCGGAGGCCTTGTCTCTCTGCTACAAGCGTTCAGAGCGGTGTCCGAAACAGTGTCTGAAGAGGACAGAACATATAATATGGTATATCTCGCGTCGGCCGAAGAGGAAGTCTCGGGGCGCGACGGAATCAGCCGTGTTCTGCCTATGTTGCCGCCGATAGACGTAGCAATCGTCGGCGAACCTACGGGAATGCAGCCTGCAACGGCCGAAAAAGGGCTCATGGTCATTGATGGCGTGGCCCATGGACGGTCGGGCCATGCCGCCCGCAATGAGGGCGTGAACGCGATTTATGAGGCTCTTGACGACCTCGTATGGCTGCGTGACTGGCGTTTCGATCGTGTCAGTGAGCTGTTGGGGCCTGTGAAAATGAGCGTGACGGTGGTCAATGCGGGCACCCAGCACAATGTCGTTCCGGACGAGTGTCGTTTTGTAATAGATGTCAGGTCAAACGAACTGTACACCAACGAAGAGTTGTTTGATATAATTCGGAGCCATGTCCGCAGCGAACTGAAGGCGCGTTCGTTCCGCCTCGGCTCGTCCCGCATAGACCCTAACCATCCTCTTGTACGCCGGATGGTGGCTATGGGGATGCGTCCTTTCGGTTCTCCGACTCTCTCTGACCAGGCTCTTATGCCTTTCCCGTCGCTCAAATTGGGGCCGGGAGAGTCGTCACGGTCTCATTCTGCGAATGAATATATATGTGTAAGTGAGATTGAGAACGCCATAACGAAGTACCAACAGATACTTCGTTAGTGAAGAGGGTATTGAAGTAAGAGTTCTGAGTGATGAGTGAAGAGGTATGATTACTCTTAAGGGCAGAACTTAAGTCTGGAACTCAGCCCTTGTTCAAGTCCAAAACTCTTCCCTTAAGAGTAATCATACCTCTTCACTCATCACTCTTCACTCTTACTTCAAGAGCCTCTTCACTCATCACTCAGAACTCTTACTTCAGGACCCCTCTTCACTCTTACTTCAATACCCTCTTCACTATCTTCCGAGCCATGCTTCCGGATTCAGTTTGTTCTTCTCGCGGCGCAGCTGGAACTGGAGGATGTTGTCATGGCCTATCGTTCCGAGCACTTGGCGGGCAGAAACCTTCTGTCCGCGGTGGACACTGACTGACGACAGGTTGCAGTAAACGGAGATATAGCTGCCGTGGCGCACCATGACGCCCGTCGCTCCGCCGTAGTTGAACACAGCGCTCACCTCACCGTCAAAGATGCTTCGGGCATGTGCGCCCGGCTGTCCCTGAATGTTGATACCCTTGTTGTCGAGTCTCACGCCCTTCAGACCTTCTACGTTGTACTGTCCGAAGTGGCTCACGATACGGTAACCGCCCGTAACCGGTATTGGCAGACGGCCGCGGTTGCTCTCGAAACTGCCGCTGATACGTCGGTCCTCAGAGTCCATCTTATATATAAGCTCATCCGATTTGCGTGCCTCCGCCATTTCCTTGGCATGCTCACGGGCGTCGGCTTCCGCCTTTCTTTCAGCGTCACGGCGTGCTTTCTCTGCGGCGCGGGCAGCCTTTTCAGCTGCCGCTTTCTCCGCCGCGCTTTTCCTGGCTGCGGCCTGGGCTTCAGCCTTGAGCCTCTGCTCTTTCTCCTTAGCCTCTGCTATGCGGCGTGCGTTCTCACGTGCCGCAGCCTCCGCTTCCGCCTTCTTGCGTGCCAGTTCCTCGGCCCGCTTGCGTGCGGCTTCGGCTTCCGCCTTTCTCTTTGCCTCGGCAGCGGCGCGTGCCCGTGCCCTTTCCACTTCTTCGGCAATCAGACGGTCAATCTTTGCGTTCAGTTCGGCGTCACGCTTACGTTGCTGTTCAATTATCTGCTGAATTGTTTTCTGCTGTTTCTGCAACGTAGAGACCATCTTCTTCTGCTCTGTCTGCTTGTTCTCCAGATTGGCCCGTTCGCGTTCGCCCCGGCTCAGGAGATTGCTCTTGTGCTGTTTCGTTTCGTCCAACTGCTTGCGCTTGGCGGTCACTTCGGCCTGCGTTGACTTGACCATTTCGCCCTGTGCCCGCTGATAAGCCGCATATTCGCGCATAAATCTCATGCGCCGGTACATCTGGCTGAAGTTCTTCGCACTGAAAATGAACATCATCTGGTTCTGGATGGAGCGGTTCCGGTGCATATAACGCATTGACTTCACGAACTTCTGTTTGCGGTCGTCGAGCTGCGCCTGCAATTCTTCGAGTTGCTTGTTGAGCTGTACGATATTTCCGTCGAGCGTGCTTATGTCCAGCCGTATCGTGTCGATAGTCTTCCGCTTGTCCTCTATCTCGGTGTTTATGGCCATAAGGTTCTGCAGCCTTTTCTTCACATCCCGTTCGTTGGAGCGCAGCTTTTGTTCTTGCTGCTTGATGTTGCGTTTGATCTGTGCCTGTTCGTTCTTCAGTCCCTTGATTGACACTTTGGCTCCAGCCTTGCTTTTTGACGCGGTTGTTTTGGCCTTTGTTGTCGATGTTTTCTTTCTTGTTGCCGGTTTCTTCGCCGGAGTTTTCTTTGTTGCAGTTGTGGTACGCGTCCGGGTACCGGTCCGTCGTTGCTGCTGTGCAACCGAACCGGTAACCAAGGCGGTAAGAACTATCATTAAGAATAAACGTTTCATAATCCCGTGCTGCTGCTTCTGCACTTCATATTTATAGTGCCATGAATCGGCGCAGAATCTCGTCGACCGTCACCTGCTTGTACTTAGCCGATACTTCCGTGCGTGTCTCCCAGTCACTTTCGCTTCCGATGTAGTTGAGTTTCATTCCGAGCTTCACCTCCTTGTCGCCTGTGGTGAAGACAATAACATTGTCCGTTGGGAATTTCTTGTTCCCCAGCGATTTGAAAGTACGGTAGTCCCAGTTCAGTTGGGTCTTCCTTATCTGCGACTTGTGCATGACGTTGACCATCTTGATTTCCCCGTCCTGCTGTCCTGCCAGCCATTTGTATGACATGGATGGCTGGTCGAGCGAGATGATCATATCGTTTCCGTCGGGCGTGGTTTCATAGCTCTGGTATGCCGATTCCGTCACTTTGGCCTTTCCCGGCATGAACAGTTCATTCCAGAACAGTGCCTGCAGCGAATAGAAGTTCAGTCCGCTGTTGCGCAGGAAGTCCAGTTGTTCGTAAGGAACTTTCAGATACTGCTTGTTTATGCGGTCCATGATGAGCACATATTCCTTTGTGAATTCCAGCCGTCCGGCCTCCACGAAGCCGAAGGCCATCAGCTGGAGGCGTATAACGTCGTCGCGTTTCATCTTCAGGTTTCCCGTTAGAGCGATATCTTGTGCGCCCACCTGCACCTGAAACTTGATTTTTGAGGTTATGAACTTGGTGTACTGGGCGTTGTCAGACACCTTTTGAAGGAATTCCTGTTTGTCAGCCGATGCTACTTGTGTGGTGGCGCTGCTTTCCACATTCTTTGCCGACTTGCAGGCACCCAGCATCAGAGGGAGTGCGATGGCGACACACTTGATCAGTTTTGATAGATTAATCATCATTTCAGGTATTTTTTCTGTTTTATCTTTCTTTTCAGTTTGCTGTTATCCGGGGCTTTCACGACGGCCTTGTTCCATAGTTCCAGCGCCATCTCCAGGTCGCCGCTGACGGCGTGGATGTCGCCGGCGTGCTCCAGAATTACGGCGCTTGCGTCCTCATCGTGTTTGAGGGCCTGGTCTATATATATTTTTGCTTCCGCCGTCCGTCCCTGCAGAAATAGGATCCAGGCGTATGTGTCGAGATTGTTTGCGTTCTCCGGATCGGCCTCTATCGTGCGGTAGCTCATGCGTTCGGCCTTTTCCAGTTCCCGTCCGTCCATGCTCAGATAGTAGGCATAGTTGTTCAGACAGCCGATATTGTCGTCTTTCCATTGCAGGCAGGAGTCGTATGCGGCGTATGCCTCTTCCTTCCGTCCTTTTTTGTAGAGTAGTTCGCCCATCACGGAGTAGAAGTCCGACACGATTGCCGGTTCGCTCTTTTCCGTTATGACGTCGATACCGTTTTGGAATGCGCTCAACGCGTTGTCATAGTCGTCGTCAATGTAGTAGGCCATTCCCTGATAATAGTAGAATGCCATTTCGTCCGGATTATACTGTCTGGCGGCTCCACACAAGTCAATCACGGTCTTCCGGTCCTCCCTGCTCCAGGCGTAGCTTACCAGCTGGAGTCTTGCCGCTGCGTTGTCAGGCTCGACCGTCAGGATATGGCGGAGCACCCGGCTGATGCTGTCCTGCGGCATTTTCTTGAGGTTCATGTATGCCGCGTGCAGTTCTGAAACGTCGGCGTTATCCTGCGGAACGGCTTCTATCATGTTGAAGAGATTCAGAATCCTCGTGCTGTCGCCTCCGTTCTGTTCGTTCTCCGTGATTTCCTGCCTCATTATGTCAATCCGTGTGGCCGAGTCCGTATCTTTGTCCGTCAGTAGAATACGTGTTATGGAGTCGGCTGCGTCCGTGTTGCGGTTCTCCTTGTGATAGAGGCGCAGCGAGGCCAGCGTATGCTTGTTGTTCGGTTCTTCCTTTAGTATAGAGTTGAAAACCTCCAGAGCTTTTTCCTTCTCACCGTTGAGAAGTAGGAAATCTCCGTACATACCTCTGTAGTTGAGGTCGTTCGGATATTGTTCCGCCAGCCGTTTCATTTCCTCCACGGCGGCCTTTTTGTCGCCTTTCTGTGTGTATATGCTGCTTTTGGCGTATGACAGTCTTTCGCTCTTGCCTTCAATGGTCTCCAGCCGGTCAAGTGTGGCTATGGCCTTGTCGTATTCCGCTTTCTGCATGTACAGTTGCGCGAGCATAGAAAGGACGTCATCCCGGCTCTTTTCTCGTGTGACTATATCTTCCATGACGTCTATGGCCTCGTCGTAGCGTCCGCTGCTCACGTATGCCTGTGCCAACGTTTCTATATAGGTGTGGTTGTCCGGTCTCAGAGCTGCTGCCCGCTTGATGTTCTCCAGTGCCTTGTCCTTGTCTTTCAGTCCATTATAATACTGTGCGAGGAAGAAGTAGGCTTCCGCCGCCTGCGGGTTCAGCTCCGTGCACCGGCGCAGCAGGTCGAACGTCGCCGTCTTGTTCCCCTTGTGCCGCTGGACCATGGCTTCCATAAAAACGCCGTCGGCGAGACGCCTTCTTTCGGTGCTGACCGTGTCGGCCGCTACTGCCGTCTTCTTGGCTTTGCGCGCCGTTTTTAGGGCCTTGCGTCCTTGTGCGGACGCCGGCATGGCGGTCAATAGCAGCATCAAGGCTGCAAGACATTTCAATTTCATCATATCCCGGACATTTTCTTTTTGCGTTAGTGAAAATTCAGAGCCATCCTCCGTGTGTCATTTCACGCCAGTGTGGCCGTATCCCCCTTCTCCCCGCTGTGTCTCGTCGAGTTCTTCTACTGTCTCGAAAACGGCTTGCTCATGGCGTGCGATGACCATCTGGGCGATGCGTTCGCCGCCGTTGACGACAAAGTCCGTGTCGGAGAGATTGACCAGCAGGACCTTTATTTCGCCACGGTAGTCGGCATCGACTGTCCCCGGCGAGTTGAGCACGGTGATTCCGTGTTTCAGCGCGAGTCCGCTGCGCGGTCTTATCTGTGCCTCGAAACCTTCCGGCAGGGCGATGTGGAGCCCCGTTCCTATGAGCATTCTCTGCATGGGGCGCAACGTGACAGGGGTGTCGAGATTTGCTCTGAGATCCATTCCCGCGCTCTGCGGAGTGGCGTATGCGGGCAGCGGCTGGCTGCCCTTGTTGATGACTTTTATCTTAATCATTACGAATCAGTTACAATTATATTAAGTTGCAAAATTAGCGATTAATCCGCAAACGGCCACATAATTATTAATAAAAAAGGGAGATAAAAGGAGGTAAAGGGAGATAAAAGACAAATGTCTTGTCGGTTTGGAGGAGGGAGATGGGAGAGATGGGGGGAGATGGGAGTGATGGGAAGGATGGGAGAGATGGAAATCAAACAAAGCATGTGTCATCTCTCTCTATTTCCCTTTTATTTCTTTATTGTCATGAGGAACTCAAGACCTCCTCCGTCGCGGTTGGCCACGCTTATGGTGCCTCCGTGGAATACCACGGCGTTCCTGACAATGGACAGTCCGAGGCCCGTTCCGCCGAGTTTGCGCGAGCGGCCCTTGTCCACGCGGTAGAAGCGTTCGAAGAGATGGGGCAGATGGTGGGCCTCGACACCGTTGCCGTTGTCGGCCACGCACAGGGTGAGCATGTCAGGAGAGTCGCTGATGAGGCTGATTTCGAGACGACTGCCGCCGGAATAGGCCACGGCATTATCTATCAGATTGCGGAACACCGAGGTCATCAGGTCGGCATTGCCGCAGACCGTCAGGCCGTCCGTGAGGGTCGATATTAGCTTCATGCCGCTCTCCGGCGTGTCGGCGATGGCCGTGCGGACTATGGCGGTGATGTCCATCGGGGCACGGGCTATGAGCCGGCTGCCGTCCTCCATTCGTGTGATGGTGGCCACGTCGTTGAGCAGCGAGCTCAGCCGTTCGCAGTTTGCGTGGCACATCCGGATGAAGTCCGCGCGTCGTTCCTCCGTCAGATTGGGGTGGGACATTAGCGTTTCGAGGCACGCCTGCATGGCCGCCACGGGAGTCTTCAGCTCATGATTGATGTTGTTGGTCAGCTGTTTCTTTATCCTGATCTTCTCCTGCTCCTCGTGGAAGGCCAGCCGGTGCTGACGGTCGCGTTCTGCCACGGCGTTCTGGAGGCGGGCGTAGAGACGCACGATGTGGTTGGAGATTTCGCCCAGCTCGTCGTCAGGGAATGCGTCGTCGGCGTAGATGCGCTCACCGCGTTCGGCCCGCTCGGCGAAGCTGTTCAGCCGCGAGATGTTGTGGCCGAGACGTCGCGTGGCGAAATAGGCGAGGACGCCAAGCAGTAGGGCGGCCTCAGCCATGAACCAGATGAAGTCGCTGTCAGCCGAGAGCAGGTCGGCCAGTGACAGCGAGCTGTAGGGAACGGCCGAGCGCACGATGGTCCCGCTGCTGTCGGCCATGGCCGAATAGAAATAGGTCTCGTCCTTGTATTGTGAGTGGCGGCGCACGGTGTAGGCCGTACCCCGGCGCATGGCTCCGGCAATCTCCTCGCGGCTCAGATGGTTGGCCGTGGGGAGCGTGTCGAGCGTATTGTCGAAGGCCACGCGGCCCCGTGGGTCTATGATGGAGATGCGCAGGTCGGGCAGGGGCAGTGCCGTCCGCCGGAGAAACTCGTCGGGCGCGATGCTGTCTTCGAGGGCGTCGGTGAGTTTCATGTTGAAGAGTTGCAGGCGCGCGTTGAGCTGTTCTTCCTTGAAATGGGTCTCGCGGCGGTGCTGGAATACGAGGCTGCATGCGACGAGCGCGCCTGAGAAAATCATCAGGAGGATGAACAGCTTGTGATGATATGCCAGTGCCTTAGGCCTTGAATCCGTAGCCATATCCGGGTCTTGTGATGATGTGACGGCCGTAGTCGCCGAGTTTCCGGCGCAGGCGCGTGATGTTGACGTCTACAGTGCGGTCGAGCACGACGACCTCGTTGCTCCATACCCGCGACAGTATTTCCTCGCGTGAGAAGATGCGTCCGGGATTGCTGATGAGCAGCCGGAGCATCTCCAGTTCTTTTTTCGGCAAGGGCACCTCCGTGCCGTCGACGGTGAGCCGCTTCTGGGCCGTGTCGATGACCAGCCCGAGACAAACGATGCGGTCCTTGACGTCGGACTCGTCGCGGTTATTCCGTGTGGTGCGGCGCAGGACGGTCTGGACGCGGGCCAGGACGTTGCGCACGGAGTAGGGCTTCGTGATATAGTCGTCGGCGCCGAGCCGCAGTCCGGCTACCATCTCGTCCTCGGTGTCCTTGGCTGTGCAGAAGATGATCGGCACGTCGGCTGTCGCGGGATTGTCGCGCATCATGCGGGCCATCCTGAACCCGCTGATTTCGCCCATCATGACGTCCAGGAGCACGAGACCGTAGCTGTGGAGCGGAAGCCGCAGGGCTTCCTCGGCGCTGTAGGCCACATCGACGTCGTAGCCTTCGGCCTCCAAATTGAATTGAAGTACGTCGCAGAGGGTCTCTTCGTCGTCCACGACAAGTATCTTTGTCCGTTCCATAATCCGGTTTTTTTGTACGATGCAAAGATAGTTCAAGCAAGGGCATTTAGGGCGTTGCAGAACCATGGAAATGTTGGGATGTTCCTTTGGTGTGTTGACGTAATCAGCTTATATTCAATAAGCATCACGAAGCGATATCCCTACGGGTAGGGCAAACTATAATGGTTCTGCAATATCCTCAAATTGCCGAGCGCAGCACTATTTTCTGCAAAGATACGCATAATCCCGGATAAGTATGTCGGAAAGGGCGATATTTCATAAAAATGTAATGTAATATTTTATTGGGTCATCGGTCTTCACTCTGAATTGGAAACCATCCTGTGTTGAACAATCCTTACTTTAACAATAGTTAATTCGCCTTCGGCTCACGATTCCTGCGCTACGACGCAAAATAGCGCGTTTTTCGCTGAAAACAGGATGCGCTGACAGTCAGCCACTTATGTCTTGTGGCTTCTCTCCGGCAAGTTTCCGCCGAGCCGTAAGGCCCTCCCGACCTTGCCGGGAGAGCCTTACGGCGTTGCAACGGCGGCCCCGTTGTCATGCGAAAGCGGCTCCGTCGCGACCCGGGGAGGGCCTTACGGCTCGGGAACAACATCCGGAGGACGGAGAAAATACGTCGGTTTAACATTCATTTACTTCTATTTTGCGTCTTCAAAAAGTGCTTTTTTAACAGAACTTTGCGGACAAATATCGTCGCTGTAAAGTTGTCTTCAGGCTGTCATGCAGTCGTATCCGAATGAAGTTTCGGAACCCACCGTAATTCACGAATTCATACCCGAATGGATGAATGTAATCTCCAAATCCATACTAAAAATGGTGATTACAATCACTGAATTCATATCTAAATTAGTGATTACAATCACTGAATTCATACCTAAATTAGTGATTACAATCACTGAATTCTGTAGGAATTTGGGGATTTGGGGGCAAATAACTATCTTTGCATCATACATTATATATACCGTATATATACCGTAATGACAAGTCGGACGATACTCAGCAAGCTGACCGGAGACTTCGTACCCGGCAAGGTGACGGTAGAGAACTATATCAGACTGTTGGAGAAAACCTTCGTCATCTTCCGCCTTGACTCTTTCTGCCGCAATTTCCGGAGAGAGAGAAGGAAAAAAGATCTGTTTCTATGATAACGGAATCAGGAACGCACCATGCCGGCCGCTTTCGCGAAGTCATGCCCTGACAGCATGCTTGAGGTCATCACGCCTGACAACCATGTCAGCTTCATCTCACGGGCGGAGCGGGAAACAGGCGTGGCCGATTAATGATTAATAAACATAAACTATATATCCATGAACTGGCAACAACTCATCACCAACAAGCGGCTCGGACAGGAAGAGCGGCACAACGAGCGGTATGACGACCGCACGGAATTCAAGCGCGACTACGACCGGCTGATATTCTCGGCACCTTTCCGCCGTCTTCAGAACAAGACGCAGGTGTTTCCGCTCCCGGGAAGCGTTTTCGTACACAACCGGCTGACCCACAGTCTGGAAGTTGCCAGTGTTGGCATGTCGCTTGGCTCGGACGTGGCGTCACGGCTCTTGGAACGTCGTCCGGAACTGCGGCAGACGATGATTGGCGAGATAGGGCAGATTGTCGCTACGGCCTGTCTTGCCCACGACCTCGGCAATCCGCCGTTCGGCCATTCCGGAGAGAAAGCCATACAGACGTTCTTCACCGAAGGCCCCGGACAGGCTTTGCGGGACAGATTGAGTGACGGACTGTGGAACGACATAACGCGTTTCGAGGGAAACGCCAACGCCTTCCGGCTTCTGACCCACCGCTTCTGCGGACGGCGTCAGGGCGGTTTCGTGATGACATACTCCACGCTGGCATCAATCGTCAAATATCCCCATGAATCTGCCGCGGCCGGAAGCCATGGGAAGTTCGGCTTCTTCAGCTGCGAGCGGGACACCTACGTGCGCATTGCCGAGGAGATGGGCATAATGCGGCTGTCGGCTCCGGGTGAGCCGCTTCGCTATGCCCGCCACCCGCTGGTCTATCTCGTTGAGGCCGCCGACGACATCTGCTACGAGATAATGGACATCGAGGACGCCCACAAACTCAAGATTCTGTCATACGAAAAGACCTCGGAACTGCTTCTTGGCTTCTTCGTCGGCAAGGATAGGGAGAAAATCCTGCGGCGCATCGACGACGAACAGCTGACGGACGACAACGAAAAGGTGGTCTACATGCGTTCCTGTGTCATAGGATGTCTGGAGCGCGAGTGCGTCGAAGCCTTTGTCCGCCACGAGGAGGAGATACTCGACGGCCGTCTGACGGGCAGCCTGATAGACCACATTTCCGATGTCCCGCGCGAGGCATACCGCCGTTGCACGAGCGTCTCGAAGACCAGCATCTACTGCAGCAAGCCCGTCCTCGACGTCGAACTGTCGGGATACAAGATCATGGAGACGCTCATGGAGCAGATGACTGAAGCCGCCGTCCATCCCGGACGCTTCTATTCCAAGCAGCTCATCGGCCGTGTCAGCAGCCAGTATGACATCGGCTCGTCCGACCTCGAAACCCGAATTATGGCCGTCATCGACTATATCAGCGGCATGACCGACATATATGCGCTTGACATATACCAGAAAATAAACGGCATCAGCCTGCCTATTGTTTAGCAAGAAAACCCGCAGAAGATTTTGCGGAGATGTTACGGTTCCATGCGGTAAATCCTTTTATTTCACCGCACCTCGCGGACGCAATGAAATAAAACTGAATATTCTTGCTCATTTCCGAAAAAATGATTACCTTTGCAGCGTTCAGTGGAATGAGGGGCTTCTCGAAAGCTCCTCATTTTCATTTTAATAACCCGAATGCGTATGATAGATAAGAACGTAGTTGAGACGATTGTGGAGGAGTGGTTGCAGAATGGCGACTACTTTCTCGTGGACATCAGCATGTCGCCGGACCGCCGTATCGTGGTGGAGATAGACCATGCCGACGGTGTGTGGATTGAAGACTGTGCCGAGCTGAGTCGCTTTGTGCAGGAAAAACTCGGAGAAGAGATTGATGACTACGATTTGGAGGTCGGCTCGGCCGGCCTCGGGCAGCCTTTCAAGGTGGCGCGCCAGTATGCCAACCACATTGGAAAGGACGTCGAAGTGCTCACGGCCGAGGGCCGGAAGGTCCAGGGAGTGCTCAAGGCTGTTGACGGAGACAGATTCACCGTCACCGTCCGCGAGAAGCAGAAAGTCGAGGGAAAGAAACGCCCCGTGATGGCTGACGTGGACTATGAGTATGATATGAACAATGTGAAATATACAAAATACCTATTAAGTTTCAAATAAACAGGCTATGGCAGCAAAGAAAGAAGAGAAGGGTCCCAGCATGATTGAGACCTTTCAGGAGTTTAAGGAGACAAAGAATATCGACCGTACCACGCTGGTGAGTGTGTTGGAGGAGAGCTTCCGCAACGTGATAGCAAAGATGTTCGGCAGCGACGAGAACTTCGACGTGATTGTCAATCCCGACAAGGGTGACTTCGAGATACACCGCAACCGCGTGGTTGTGGCCGACGGAGACGTTCAGGACGAGAACAAGGAAATCTCGCTCACCGCCGCACAGAAGATTGAGCCTGACTATGAAGTGGGAGAGGAAGTCAGCGAGGATGTTCATTTCAGCGACTTCGGACGCCGTGCGATCCTGAATCTGCGCCAGACACTGGCCTCGAAGATTCTCGAACTGGAGCACGACTCTCTCTATAATAAATATAAGGATAAGGTCGGCCACATCGTCAGCGGTGAGGTCTATCAGATGTGGAAGCGCGAAGTGCTGCTCATCGACGATGAAGGCAACGAGCTCCACCTGCCCAAGAGTGAGCAGATTCCCTCAGACACCTATCACAAGGGCGAGACGGTAAGGGCCATCGTCCTGCGTGTGGACAATGAGAACAACAATCCGCGCATAATCCTCAGCCGCACCAGCACACAGTTCCTGGAGCGCCTGCTGGAGGCCGAAGTGCCCGAAATCAACGACGGACTTATCACCATCCGCCGCGTGGCACGCATGCCGGGCGAGCGCGCCAAGATTGCCGTCGAGAGCTATGACGAGCGCATCGATCCCGTAGGAGCCTGCGTCGGCGTCAAGGGAAGCCGCGTCCACGGCATCGTACGCGAGCTCTGCAACGAGAACATCGACGTCATCAACTACTCCAACAACACGCAGCTGTTCATCCAGCGCGCCCTCAGCCCCGCCGTCGTGTCAAGCATCACGCTTGATGTGGAGAACCACAAGGCAGAAGTCTACCTCCAGCCCGACCAGGTTTCTCTGGCAATCGGCCGTGGCGGTATGAACATCAAGCTGGCCTCGATGCTCACGGAATTCACTATCGACGTGTTCCGCGTGGTCAACGAGGGTGAGACCGATGAGGATATCTATCTCGACGAGTTCTCTGACGAAATCGACCAGTGGATTATCGACGCCATCAAGGCTATCGGACTGGATACGGCAAAAGCAGTAATCAACGCTCCCAGGGATATGCTTATAGAGAAGGCAGACCTTGAGGAAGAAACCGTAGACCATCTGCTGAACGTTCTCAGGGCCGAGTTCGAATAATCAAATGCATAATTCATAATTCGTAATGCATAATTATGGATGAGCATTAACAACGGGACGAGTGAAGAAACAGGACATTAATTGTGCATTGTGCATTATGCATTACGAATTTAAAAGTAAGATATGGCCATCAGATTAAATAAAGTATTAACGGAACTGAACATCGGACTTCAGACGGCTGTCGACTATCTGAAGAACAAGAAAAACTTGGGCGAAATAAGGGAAGACGCCAACCTGAGCACGAAGATTACCGATGAACAGTACAACGCGCTTGTGCGTGAGTTCAAAGGCGACAAGGACATAAAGAGCGAGGCAGAGAAGATATTTGCCAAGAAGGCCAAGGACAAGAAGTCGGATCGCAAGGTCACCAAGGCCGAAGACCTTCTCGAACAGCGTCCGGCATTCAAGCCGCTGGGCAAGATTGACCTTGACAACATCGGCCGAAAGCCCGCAACCCCCGCCAAGGAAACAAAAGAGGAGAAACCGAAACAGGACGCTCCTGCCAAAGCCGACGTGAAGCCGGCCGAGGCCGCACCGTCTGCCGAGAAAAAGGAGACCGTGGCCACCGCAGTACAGAAGCCGGCCGCGGAAAAGCCCGTAAAGGCAGTACAGCCAAAGAAGCAGGAACAGACAAAGCCGGCGGTACCGGCCGAGACTGCCGAAAAAGCGGCTAAACCTGCCACAACGGAACAGGCTTCGAAGCCGGCCGTTCACGCTGAAGAGACAAAGGCACAGATTCCTGCGGCTACTGACGCTGCAAAGGAAAAACCTGCGGCTCAGGAACCAGAGAAGACGAGTACAGCAAACGAGCCGAAGATATTCACCCTACAGAGTGAGACCAAGCTGGCTCCGAAAGTGAACGTGCTCGGAAAGATAGACCTGTCCACTCTTAACCAGAGTACACGGCCCAAGAAGAAAACCAAAGAGGAACGTAGAAAGGAGCGTGAGGACAAGAACGGACAGCAGCATGGCGGCGAACGCAAGAAGCGGGTACGTATCGGCAAAGAACGCGTGGATATTGAAGCTGCCGCCAAGCAGGCCGGAAACACGTCTGCCAACGGAAAGAAAAACAAAGGTAAGGGAAACTCCGTGGCAGGCAATCAAGGTGCTGCCGGAGGACAGCATGGCGGAAAGAACGCTGCCGCAGACCGCGGAGGTCAGGGCGGAAAGGGCCGCAACCGCAACAAGAACCGTCAGCCGGTCAAGCCGCAGGAGGTTAGCGAGGAGGATGTTGCACGTCAGGTAAAGGAGACGCTGGCACGCCTCACAAGCAAGAGCAATCAGAACAAGAAGGGCGCGAAGTATCGCCGCGAGAAGCGTGAGGCCGTTCAGGAGCGCCTCAATGAGGAGCGTCGCGAGGAACAGGCAGAGAGCAAGACACTCAAGCTGACCGAGTTCGTGACCGTATCGGAGCTGGCAACGATGATGAACGTGCCCGTGGTGAAGGTCATCGGAACATGTATGAGCCTCGGCATCATGGTGTCTATCAACCAGCGTCTGGACGCCGAGACCGTGAACATCGTTGCCGACGAGTTCGGCTTCAAGACAGAATATGTCAGCGCTGAGGTCAGCGAGGCCATAAGCGAGGAGGAGGACGACGAGAGCGATCTGCTTCCCCGCGCACCGATTGTGACGGTGATGGGTCACGTGGACCACGGTAAGACCTCACTCCTCGACCACATCCGCAATACCAACGTCATTGCCGGTGAGGCCGGAGGAATCACCCAGCACATCGGAGCATACAACGTTACGCTTGGCGACGGCCGCCAGATAACGTTCCTCGACACTCCGGGTCACGAGGCATTCACGGCCATGCGTGCCCGCGGTGCACAGGTCACGGACATCGCCATCATCATCATCGCGGCCGACGACAGCGTCATGCCGACGACGAAGGAGGCCATATCACATGCTCAGGCGGCCAACGTTCCGATGGTGTTCGCCATCAACAAGATAGACAAACCGGGCGCAAATCCCGACAAGATACGCGAAGACCTGTCACAGATGAACCTCCTCGTAGAAGAGTGGGGCGGTAAGTATCAGTGCCAGGAGATTTCGGCCAAGAAGGGAATGGGCGTCGACGACCTACTGGAGAAAGTTCTGCTGGAAGCCGAGATGCTCGACCTGAAGGCCAATCCGAACCGCCGTGCGACAGGCTCAATCATCGAATCGTCGCTGGACAAGGGACGCGGATATGTTTCCACGGTGCTCGTGAGCAACGGAACACTCAAGATCGGAGACTATGTAGTTGCAGGAACAAGCTATGGCCGTATCAAGGCCATGTTCAACGAACGCAACCAGCGTATCCAGAAGGCAGCCCCGGCTGAGCCCGCGATAATCCTCGGACTCAACGGTGCACCGACGGCCGGTGACTCATTCCATGTGATGGAGACAGAGCAGGAGGCCAAGGAGATTGCCGGAAAGCGCGAGCGTCTGCAGCGTGAGCAGGGTCTGCGCACACAGACCCGTCTGACTCTGGCCGACATCAGCCACCGCATAGCCCTCGGCTCGTTCAAGGAACTCAACCTCATCGTTAAGGGAGATACCGACGGTTCGGTGGAGGCTCTGAGCGATTCGTTCATAAAGCTGTCTACGGAGAAGATAAAAGTCAACGTCATCCACAAAGCCGTGGGTCAGATTTCGGAGAACGACGTCCAGTTGGCCGACGCTTCCGACGCCATCATCGTGGGCTTCCAGGTGCGTCCGTCGACCAGTGCGCGCAAGTTGGCTGACAACGAGGGCGTGGAGATCAACACCTATTCCATCATCTATGACGCCATCGAGGACATCAAGTCGGCCATGGAAGGCATGCTCGACAAGGTGAAGAAGGAAGTTCTCACGGGTCAGGTGGAAGTGCGCCAGGTGTTCAAGATATCCAAGGTCGGAACCGTTGCCGGAGCCATTGTCACCGAAGGAAAGGTCCATCGCTCGGACCGTGCACGTGTCGTTCGCGACGGTATTGTGGTCCACACGGCCGATATCAGCGCGCTCAAGCGCTACAAGGACGATGTCAAGGAGGTGCCGACAGGATTTGAGTGCGGTATCAGCCTCGTCAACTTCAACGATATTCTTGAAGGCGACATCATCGAGACATTCACCGAAATCGAGGTGCAGCAGAAGCTGTAAGGCCGTTGCACCAACGATATAACCCAATGGCTCCCATTCAATAGGAGCCAACGCATAAGACGCCGGAGCAATCATCATAGCTCCGGCGTCTTTCGTTATGATATTGTAGGTTTGCCGTTTCTGTCATAAAGGCAGAAAAAGTGAGGCATATCTTTGTCATTCGTGGCTAAAGCAGTATCTTTGCAAGTGATGAAATATGCAGATGTAATCCTTCCTTTGCCCCTCGAAGGGCTGTTTACCTACTCCGTGCCGCCGTCCTTGGAGGCCGCGGTGCGTTTCGGCATGCGCGTGGTGGTGCCTTTCGGGCGCAGCAAGACATACATGGGCGTGGTGGTGCGGGTTAGCGATGAGGCTCCCGAGGGCTATGAGGTGAAGCCCGTGGCGCAGGTGCCGGACAAGGACGAAGTCGTGACCGAAGGGCAATACCGCCTCTGGCAGTGGATTGCCGACTATTACATGTCGCCCATAGGCGAAGTCATGAAGGCCGCGCTGCCGTCCGGACTGAAGGCCGAGGATGGCTGGCGACCGCGAACTGAGCTTTACGTCCGCCTCACACCGCCATATCGTACGGAGCGTGCTCTGCATATTGCAATGGACATGCTGCGCCGCGCCGACCGTCAGATGAAGGTTCTGACGGACTATCTCGCCCTTTCCCATTGGGACACGTTGCGCGGGGATACCTGCCTGACGCCGCCGGTGGAGATAACGCGTGAAGAGCTTATGAACGCCTCCCACGCCAATCTGGCTTCTGTCACGGCGCTCGTCAAGCGCGGCGTCCTGGAGACATACACCCGCGAGGTGGGTCGTCTCAACGCCGGAGGAGACCCTTGTCCGGAGAACATACGTCCGTTGAGTCAGCCACAGCAGGATGCCTATAACGCCATACTGTTCTCTTTCCTCAGCAAGAACGTCACACTGCTCCACGGCGTGACGTCGAGCGGCAAGACAGAGATCTACATCCACCTCATCCAGCGTGAGCTGGACGCCGGCCGGCAGGTGCTCTATCTGCTGCCTGAGATAGCCCTGACGGTGCAGATGATGGACCGTCTGAGGCGCGTGTTCGGCCGCCGTCTGGGAATTTACCACTCGAAATATTCCGATGCCGAGCGCGTCGAGATGTGGCGCAAACAGCTCTCCGACGCCCCCTTCGATATCATCCTCGGCGCCCGTTCGGCCGTTCTGCTGCCCTTCCGGCGTCTCGGACTGGTCATAGTCGACGAGGAACACGAGTCCAGCTACAAGCAGCAGGACCCAGCACCGCGCTATCACGCCCGTTCCGCCGCCGTCATGCTGGCCTCCATGGCGGGCGCAAAGACGCTCCTCGGAACGGCCACGCCGTCCATGGAGACATATCATAACGCAGTGAAAGGAAAGTACGGACTGGTCACTCTCACGACCCGCTATCAGGGAGTGGAACTTCCCGAGATACAGATTGTCGACGTTGCCGACCTCCAGCGCCGCCGGATGATGAACGGACCGTTCTCCCCGCTGCTCCTGACCCGCGTAAGGGAAGCGCTGGAACGTGGCGAACAGGCCATACTGTTCCAAAACCGACGCGGCTTTGCTCCGATGATAGAGTGCCGCCAGTGCGGCTGGGTGCCGCGCTGCAACAGTTGCGACGTGAGTCTGACGCTCCACCGGAGCATGAACCAGCTGACATGCCACTACTGCGGTGCGACGACACCTGTGCCGTCGGAATGTCCTGCCTGCGGTGGCCGTGAGCTGCGGACGCGAGGATTCGGCACGGAGAAGATAGAGGACATCATACGTGATATATTCCCCGAGGCACGTGTGGCGCGGATGGATCTCGACACTACGAAGACGCGGAATGCCTACGGCCGTATCATCGGCGACTTCGCAGAAGGGCGCACCGACATTCTCATCGGTACCCAGATGGTCAGCAAGGGACTGGATTTCGCCCGCGTCAGCGTCGTCGGTATACTCAGCGCAGACACAATGCTGAGCTATCCCGACTTCCGGGCATACGAGCAGGCCTACATGATGATGGCTCAGGTGAGCGGCCGTGCGGGCCGCCGCGGCCGCCGCGGGCTTGTTGTCTTGCAGACGAAAAGCCCCGATTTGCCTGTCATACGGCAGGTGGTGGCCAACGACTATGCTTCGCTTTACCGCGACATAGCCGAGGAAAGGCTTGCTTTCCGCTATCCGCCGTACACCCACCTTATATATATCTACCTCAAACATCGCCACGACGACACCGTCACGGCGGCTGCCCTGCAGCTCGCTGCCTGGCTCCGTCAGTGGTTCGGGGCACGTGTTCTCGGCCCCGACAAACCGTCGGTGGCACGTGTGAAGACACTAAGTATCCGGAAGATTGTTCTCAAACTGGAGAACTCGATAGATTTGCCCCGCGTCCGCGAATATCTCCGCATGGCCCAACAAGGTCTTTTAAAGGACAAACGCTATACCTCGGTGATGATGTATTATGACGTGGACCCGGGATGAATTATGAATCAGGAGTATTGAAAAATAGGAGTTGTCGACCACTGGTCGACAACTCCTATTTTTCAATACTCCTGATTCAAGGCTCCTAACCCGTAGTTTTTCAGAGTTTCAGGTCCACTCCGAGACCCAGCACGCGGTTCGTGCGTGTAAAGCTGTTGGTCACGACGGCCTCTGTCTTGTTGTAGTCGTCGTAGAGAGTCTGGAAGTAGGCGGCGTTGAGTTTGACTTTTTCCGAAACCTTCACGCCAACACCGAGACCGAACGACCATGAGTTGACGTTGAAGCTGATATCGTTCATTCCCGCGTCCTTCATGCCATAGGTAGTGCGCTGTGCGCCCGCGCTGACCTGAACGATGTCGCAGATGTCATATTCGGCACCTAACAGATACTCGTTGCTGTCGCTGAGCATGTCCTTCGTATATTGCTTCGTGTCAACGTCGAAGTAGTGGTGCCATCCGGCCATCACGCGCAGGCTGGGCGTCACCTCATACTGTGCACCGACAGTCAGGAGTGCCGGTGAGTCCTCAGCGACATTGTTTCCGTCGGCATATTTGTTCAACATCTCGATATTCTTTGCGCTTGCGCTGTTTGCCGACTTGTTCTTCAGACGCATGCGGGTCTTGAATTCATACTTTGCAGCGAGGTTCAATCGGTCAGCCTTATAGTCAACACCGATGATGGGAGCTATTCCCCAGCCGCTCTGGTCGCAGTTCAGTTCGATGTCCTGAGTGGCTGCTGCCAGCTGTCCGGCTCCGGCGGCACCAATAGCCAGTCCCTCTGCTGCGGCTTTGGCTTTTGCGGCAGTAGCGGCATAATATGCTGCTTTTTCTGCGTCACCGGCAGCGGCGTATTTATCGCTGGCGGCCTGTGCCTGCTTTGCGGTCGTAGCAGCGGCACCGCTATACTGTGCCAGAGCCTGCTGAACCTGGCCGAAATACTGCGGTGCGGCAACCATGCCCTGCTGAGCGCTCTCCACCTTTATATTTCTCACGTAGCCATAGTAGTTTGACGTGCCGTAGAGCATGCGCAGACCTCCGTAGACAGAGATGTTGTCCGTCAGCTTGCGGGCGGCTCCGAGCGTGAAGCCATAGTAATACTGACGGCCGCGCATGTAGGAGTCATAGCTGTAACGATTCCCGATATATTCTGTTGCAATGGGTGATGGTTGGCCGAGCATGCCGGTAACGGGGAATGCTGCGTTGAGGTTCTGAGCCAGTACAGGTATGCTTGCCACCACCTGCTCGAACGAACCGAGGCCTCCGTCGAACTCACATTTGCCTCCACCGCCGGTGATGGCGAAACCGAACTGTAGGCTCCATTTGCCTTTGTTCCATGCTGCTTGCAGCGAGGGAATGATGGGAGCGTCGGCTTTTCCTTTAAATTTATGGCTTGTCTGGCCGGGATTGTTTGCGTTGTAGACGAACAGAGGGAAGCCTGTTGTCACGGTGCGGGTCTGATGAGCATTCTGAAGGTTGATGGACAGATGGAGTCCGTCTCCGAGGAATGCCACGCCCGCGGGGTTGCTGTAGACTCCGTCAATGCCGATGGCGGCGTCACGTGCGGGATTGCGCAGGAATGCTACGTTCTGGTTTGTGTTTGTCAACAGACCGCCTGCCAAGGCTGTCTCAGCCGCGGCCAATGAAATGGCGATAGCGGCAAATTTTAACGTTTTCATTCTGATAATTGTTTGATAATTGGTCGCAAAGGTAACAAATCTGTTCTATATTTCCGTAACAACGCTAAAATATTAATATATATTAACAGTGTAATCATTCCAACTCTCCCCACAAGGAGTGGGCTTGATATGCCTTCAAGGGTTGACCATAAATACAGCAAGGGCGCAAATGAATGCCAATAGCTATTCTTTGCGCCCTTGCTGTATTTATATTTTTTCTTTTGCTCTATCAATGTTTGTCTTGAAGACATTTCAAACACCTTCCCTTTAGTATGGTCGTGGGTGCTTTTCAGGTCGTTTGTGTTGTGGTTGTGGTCGTTGGTTTGGCTTCTTCCTTCGGATAGCTGACCCTCGTATGATAGATGGTTTTCAGTTTGTCTATCATTACGGTCTTGGCATAGGCTATGTCGCGGAACGTAATCGGGCATTCGCGGAAATAGCCGTCGGCCAGCTGGCCGTCCACGAGGCGGTTGACAAGGTCGCGGATTGACTTCTCCGTGTAGTCCGGCAGCGAGCGCGAGGCTGCTTCCACGGCGTCGGCCATCATGAGGATTGCCTGTTCTCGGGTGAAGGGATTGGGTCCGGGGTAGGTGAATAGCAGGTCGTCAACATAGTCGTTGGGGTGTTCGTTTTTGTATTTCACGTAGAAGTATTTGGCTTTCCCCTGTCCGTGGTGGGTGCTGATGAACTCCTTTATGACGATTGGCAGATTATTCTTTTCGGCCAGTTTGAGACCTTCGGTAACGTGTCCGATGATTATCTGTGCGCTGTCGATATATGACAGGCTGCTGTGAGGATTTATTCCCGACTGGTTTTCCGTGAAATAGATAGGCGAGGCCATCTTTCCGATGTCGTGATACAGTGCTCCTGTGCGGACGAGCTGGCTTTTCGCTCCGATTTTGTTGGCAATGGCCGAAGCCAGATTTCCAACTTGTATGGAATGCTGGAACGTTCCCGGTGCAACCTCGCTCATTTTGCGCAGGAGGTCGTTGTTGGTGTTTGACAGCTCAATGAGCGTGATGTCCGACGTGAATCCGAACATCTTCTCCACCAAATAGAGCAGCGGGTAGGCGAACAGCAGCATTGTTCCGTTGACTATGAGATAGTTGAGCGCGCTGGTGTCGATGTCTGCCATTGTAGGAACGCGCATCATGTCGTATGCCGCATGCATGGCGATGCTCACTGCCGTTACGAGAATTGCCGTTTTGAAGAGTTGCGAGCGATATTGCAGTTCGCGTAGCGAATAGATGGCAGCCAGTCCTGCCACAGTCTGAACGACGATGAAGTCGAACGGGAACTGTAGCATGCAGGCGCAGATGAGTATCATCGTGAAGTGGGTTATGAAAGCCGTCCGTGAGTCCATGAAGACTCTTACGAAGATGGGGACTATGGCGTATGGCAGAATGTAGACATGCCCGATGGAGTTGCTCACGAGCAGTGCCGTGAGCATTACGAAGATGACTATGAGCGAGTAGAGCATGGCAATGCTTCTCGTTTTTTCGAAATAGTCCTTTCTGAACAGGCTCAGATAGATGGTGAAGCAGAGCACAAGCAGCGCCACATACATGGTTTCGCCCATGGCCACCAGTTCTATCTGTCCCGAGTTGTGGCTCCGCCGTTCGTTCTCCAGCCTGAGCGATTCGAGTATCCGGTAGGCATTTTCGTCGATTATGTCTCCCCGTCCGATGATTTTCTGTCCTTTCTGTGCCACGCCGCTTGCCAGCGGGACGCTGTTCATGAGGTCAGCCAGACTGGCCTCGCTGCGTTCCTTGTCGAAGATGAGGTTAGGCGTGATATAGTCGTTGAGGTCGCATTTCTGGAGGGCCTGGCGGTGCTGATTGAGAAGTTCGTAGAGGAACAGCTGCTCGTAGGCTCCTTTTTCGGAGAAGATGTGGGTTATCTGTACGCTGACGGCATTCTTTCCGTTGACCACGCGTATCATCTGCGACGTGTCTGTGCGCAGCCGGTTGTAGTCGGTCGAGCTGATGATACCTTTCTGATAGATGCGCCTCAGCCGGTTGGCAATGATGCTGATATAGTCGTCAGGCACTCCCGGAATTCCTTTGGAGAAGTCAGCTACAAAGCGTCTCACCTGTTTGCCCTCAGCCTCGGTGTCAAGACTGTAGTAAGGTTCGTATTGGCGCATGAGACTGTCGCGCTCCTTCTTGATGGTCTTTTCCGACTTATAGATAGGGAAGTCGAACGGTGCGGTGAGGTCGGAGTGGCGCCACGGCTTTCCCAGTTCGGAGCGGAAGACGTTCCGGCTGTCGTCGGGCATGGCCCATACGATTACTGCCACGGTGGCAACGACGATGGCTACCTTGACAATCAGCTTGCTCCATGTGAAGTCGGTGCGTATATTTATTCTTTTCATAATTCCGGTGTTCGTTGATTACTTAAAAATAGTTGTCTGCCGGTCCCGCCACGGCCACTTTTTTTCAGGCTGTAATACGGAAATATGGCGCGAAGTTACAAAAATAATCTTATAGTTAGAGTTAAATGGAGTTAAAGTGTGGACGTGTGCGGGAGTGGACAGGCTTAAACTGTTAAAAACTTAGAATAATCCGGACAAATGGCTTCAAATCCTTGCGATATTCTGAAATAATTTTCCCGCGGGCCGAAATTCGTGAGTTTTGGGCGTGCATATTTAATTGTTTGAGTGTTAGTTTGTTATGCTTGAAACAATGAAAGTGTGCAATGATTTCCGTGTTTTCTTTTTGCCGTAAGGGCCTCCCGGCTCTGCAACGGGGCCCTTACGGCGTTGCGACGGCAGCCCCGTTGAGAGTCAACGGCGGCCCCGTCATACCCCCGGGAGGCCCTTACGGGTGGCAAAAGCGTCGGGCTTTGACTGACATAAACGTAAAAATGTAATTCTTTTTGCCGTTACATTCTCCAGAATTAAATTTTTCAAGTGTTAAATTCCGTGATATAAATCTGACATGGCCATACGGCTGCATGCCGTTTCCCGTATGGCGTATTTTTGTGCCCGTACAGCTTTTAGAGTACGGTCGGATATAAAATATCTGTGAAAAATAGTAGTATTGAAAAAAAAAACGTAAATTTGCACAAAATTCTAATTATCTATTTATAAATAAGGTAATGACCGAGAGAAAAGTCAGGGTGCGTTTCGCGCCCAGCCCCACAGGGGCACTGCATATCGGCGGTGTGCGCACCGCGCTTTACAACTACCTCTTCGCCCGCCAGCATGGCGGCGAATTTGTGTTCCGCATAGAAGACACCGATTCCAACCGCTTCGTGCCCGGAGCCGAAGAATACATCATAGAGTCCTTCCGCTGGCTCGGCATACGCTTTGACGAAGGTGTCAGTTTCGGCGGAGACCGCGGCCCCTACCGCCAGAGCGAGCGCCGCGAAATCTACAAGAAGTACGTCCGTCAGCTGCTCGACGCCGGCCGCGCCTATATTGCTTTCGACACTCCCGAGGAGCTGGAGGCCAAGCGCAAGGAGACGGAGAACTTCCAGTATGACGCCCGCACGCGCCTTCACATGCGCAACTCGCTGACGCTGCCGAAGGAGGAGGTTGACGCACTGATAGCCGCCGGCACACAGTATGTCGTACGCTTCCTCGTCGAGCCGGGGCAGGAGATACACGTCGACGACCTTATCCGCGGCGACGTGCGTGTCATGAGCGACATACTCGACGACAAAGTGCTCTACAAGAGCGCCGACGAACTGCCTACATACCATCTGGCCAACATCGTTGACGACCACCTGATGGAAATCACCCACGTTATCCGTGGCGAAGAGTGGTTGCCCAGCGCACCGCTCCATGTGCTTCTCTACCGTGCTTTCGGATGGGAGGAGACCATGCCGCGCTTCGCCCACCTCGCCCTGCTGCTCAAGCCCGAGGGCAAGGGCAAGCTCTCGAAGCGCGACGGCGACCGTCTCGGATTCCCCGTTTTCCCGCTCGAATGGCACGACCCGAAGACCGGCGAGGTTTCGTCGGGTTATCGCGAGAGCGGCTATTTCCCCGAGGCCGTCATAAACTTCCTCGCTTTCCTCGGCTGGAATCCCGGCACGGAGCGCGAACTCTATACGCTCGACGAACTCGTGCCGTTGTTTGACATCACCAAGTGCAGCAAGGCCGGAGCACGTTTCGACTATCAGAAAGGAATCTGGTTCAACCACGAATACATCCTCGCCAAGACACCCGAGGAGATTGCCGCACTCTTCGCACCCATCGTCCGCAGCCACGTTCCCGGCGAGACCGACGAGCGGATCACCGAGGTTGTGCGCATGATGAAGGACCGCGTCAGCTTCGTCAGCGAGCTGTGGCCGCTTTGCTCGTTCTTCTTTGAGGCTCCCGAGAGCTACGACGAGAAGACCCGCAAAAAGCGCTGGAAGGAAGACTCGCCCCGTCAGATGGCCGAATTGGCCGACCTGCTGGAGGCGCTCGACGACTTCTCGCTCGAAAACCAGGAACGCGTTGTCGAGGAGTGGATAGCCTCAAAGGAATATAAGCTGGGCAACATCATGAATGCCTGGCGTCTCACGCTCGTCGGCGAAGGCAAGGGACCGGGAATGTTCGACATCTCGGCGTTCCTCGGACGCGAAGAGACCGTCAGCCGTATGCGCCGCGCAATAGAGCAGATGGGATGCTAATTCCATTTCACTATCCATCATCAGACATATATCATGTATAACATAGCAATATATCTCTATCTGCTGGGTGTTGCCGTGGCCAGTCTCTTCGACAAGAAAGTGAAGAAAATGTGGCGCGGCGAACGCGAGGCTTTTGAGGTGCTCAAACAGAAAGTGGACCCGTGCTCCAGCTATGTGTGGTTCCATGCCGCGTCGCTTGGCGAATTCGAGCAGGGACGTCCGCTGATAGAGCGTCTGCGCCGCCGTCACCCGGAGTACAAGATACTGCTGACATTCTTTTCGCCTTCAGGATATGAGGTCCGGAAGGACTATGGGGGCGCCGACATAATCTGCTACCTGCCACTCGACACACCGCTCAACGCCATCCGCTTTCTGAGGCTGGTGCGTCCGGTGATGGCCTTTTTCATCAAATATGAGTTCTGGTACAACTATCTGCACATCCTCAAGCACCGTCACGTGCCGGTCTACAGTGTGAGCAGCATCTTCCGTCCGGACCAGATCTTCTTCCGCTGGTATGCCCGCGGCTACGCCAAGGTGCTCCGCTGCTTCACCCACTTCTATGTCCAGAACGATGTCAGCCGCGAACTTCTCGCCGGAATAGGCATCAACGAAGTCACCGTTGTGGGCGACACGCGCTTCGACCGCGTTCTCAATATCCGCGAACAGTTCAAGCCGCTGCCCGTGGTTGAGGCCTTCTCAGAGGGTTGCCGCGTCTTTGTGGCCGGTTCGAGCTGGGCTCCCGATGAAGACATCTTCATACGCTTCTTCAACAGCCACACCGATTGGAAGCTCATCATTGCGCCCCACGTCATCGGTGAGGACCATCTGGAGCAGATCATGCAGAAACTTGGACGGCGAGCCGTGCGCTACACCCGGACAACACCGGAGGAGGCGCGTGAGGCCGACTGTCTCATTATCGACTGCTTCGGACTGCTCTCCAGCATCTATCATTACGGCGATGTGGCCTACGTTGGCGGCGGTTTCGGTGTCGGAATCCACAATGTTCTCGAGGCTGCGGTGTGGGATATGCCCGTCATCTTCGGCCCCAACAACAGAAATTTCATTGAGGCTCAGGGACTGAAAGCCAATGGCGGCGGTTTAGAGATAACTTCCTACGGGGACTTCGAGAGCGTCATGAACCGCTTCATCAACGATGAGGACGCCGTTGCAAAAGCCGGTGCAGCCGCCGGAGAATATGTAGAAAGCTGCACGGGAGCGACGAAGAAGATTCTGTCGGAGGTGCATCTTTAAGAAAACGCCAATACCTCAAACAATCTAAAATCCCCCAACCTTCCCGAAAGGAGAAAGCTTGATATGCTTTCAAGGGGTTGAACATAAAGACAGCAAAGGCGCAAAGAATACCTGTTGGAATTTCTTCGCGCCTTTGCTGTCTTTCAATTTAATGTGTCAGACGGCCTCCGTCGCTTTCCGCAGCCACTCCGCGTCAGCGGCGTCAAGCAGTGGCGTTAGCTTCTGGCGTACGGTGAGGTGATAGTCGTTGAGCCACTGCCGCTCCTCGTCGGTCAGCATTGTGATGATGACAGGCGTGGTGTCGATGGGGCAGAGTGTCAGCGTCTCGAAGCGAAGAAAGCGGCCGAACTCCGTTTCCATGTGCGGAACGGTGAGCAGCGTGTTCTCTATGCGGACGCCGAAACGGCCGGCCATATATATGCCCGGCTCGCAGGTGACGGTCATTCCGGCCGTCAGCGGAGCGGGACGATACTCCTGCCGTATCTGATGTGGACCTTCGTGGACGTTGAGGTAAGACCCCACGCCGTGGCCCGTGCCGTGCATGTAGTTGAGGCCAGCGGCCCAAAGGTCACGCCGTGCCACAGCGTCAAGCTGCGTGCCGCTGGCCCCGTGCGGGAAGCAGAGCATCTGGAGCTGGATGTGGCCTTTGAGAACAAGCGTGTAGATGCGCCGCTGTTCCTCCGTGACAGGGCCGATGGCGATGGTCCGGGTGATGTCCGTTGTGCCGTCGGGATATTGTGCGCCGCTGTCCACGAGCAGCAGGCCCTCGTGTTGCAGGGGCTTGTCGGTGGCAGGCGTAGGCTCATAGTGGACGATGGCGCCGTGGTCCTGATATGCCGCGATGGTGTCAAAGGAGATGTCGCGGAACATCGGGTCTTCCGCCCGGAACTCCCACAGTTTCGCGCTGACACTGAGTTCGGTCTCCCCGCCGCGTGGAACGGCTGTCTCCAGCCACTTCAGCCATTTCACCATGGCCCTGCCGTCGCGCACCATCGCACGGCGGAACCCCTCAATCTCTACTTCGTTCTTCACCGCCTTCATGGCACTGATGGGCGACGGGCGGTCTACGGTTTCACGGCATCGGACACTATTATATAATGTATAGGGTGTCTGTTCGCCGTCCATCATTATGCTGTAGCCGTCGTAGCTGCGCAGCGTTTCCTTCACGTCGGCATAACCGCTGACGCCTATTCCGTTGTCGCGGAGATAGCCGTTGACGTCGGGTGTCAGCTTCCGCTGGTCGGTGAAGAGCGTCGCGGAAGATTCCGTTATGAAGAGATAGGCCGTGAAAACGGGATTGCAGTGGACGTCCGTGCCACGCAGATTGAGCGTCCAGGCGATGTCGTCGAGCGACGCCACGAGCATGGCTCCCGTGTTCATCTCTCTCATGGCCGCCCTCACGCGCTCCATCTTCGAGGCGCATGTCTCGCCGGCATATTTCTCCGGATGAATCGTGATGGGGTTGAGCGGAATCTCCGGCCGTTTTCGCCATATTCTCGAAAGCACGTCCAGATTGGTGCGGAGCGTCAGTCCGCCCTGAGCTTTCAGTTCCGCTTTGAGCCGCATTGCCTCTGCTGCCGGACAGACCATGCCGTCGATGGCAACCTCGGTCGGCCCTCCCTCGACGCCGCGGACACCTCCCGCCGTAGCCAGCTTGCGTCCCAGCCACCCGGCGATGGTCGGTGTGCCGTCCATCCGTTCGCGCATCAGGACGAACTCCGTACCGTCAAGCTGCTCCTCGGCTGCCAGAAAATAGCGTGAGTCCGTCCACAGGGCGGCCCCGTCGAGCGTCACGACAGCCGTTCCGGCCGAGCCGTCAAATCCGCTTATCCACTCGCGTCCTTTCCAATGGTCGGGCACGTATTCGCCGCAATGCGGATCTGTGCTCGGGAAGATGAACGCTCCAAGGCTTTCGCGCCGCATCTCCTCGCGCAGTGCGGCAAGTCTTTCTCTCACTTCGTCAGTCGTTGTCATGGTCGTATGATGTTTTTTTTGCGTCCGCTACCCTCCCCACCATCCAACAACCCATCTCATAGGTAAGGAACCGGATGTGTCTTTACATAAAGGTGGAGACGCGGCCGCGGCCTTATTGTTGCAAATTTACACATAAATCGCAATACTTCAATGGCGGCGGGCGGAATAAATTAGCTCTCTTTGATGGAAAAAACGCATCTTTACAACCGATAAACAGCTATCCTTATAATATATTAAAGATGTTATGAGAATGGAAAAGCGCATCTTTGCAACTGATAAACAGCTACCGTCTTCAAGTATTTCGAGCGCTTTTCGATGGAAAAAGCGTATCTTTGCAACTGATAAACAGCTTAATTAGAAAAAACGAAACGATATGGCATTGATAAAATCAATCAAAGGACTTACGCCGCGTTGGGGGCGTGAATGTTATTTTAGCGAGAACGCCACGATTGTCGGCGAGGTGACTATGGGTGACGAATGTTCGGTTTGGTTTAACGCCGTTGTGCGCGGTGACGTAGCCCCGATAACCATCGGCGACCGCACGAATGTTCAGGACGGAGCGTGCATACACGTGACCAACACGACCGGACCGACCGTCATCGGTAACGATGTTTCCATTGGCCACAACGCCACCGTGCATGCCTGCACCATCCGCGACGGTGCGCTTATCGGCATGGGAGCCACGCTGTTGGACCGCTGCGAGGTGGGCGAGGGTGCTGTTGTGGCTGCCGGTGCGCTCGTGTTGCAGGGAACGAAAATCGGCGCGCATGAAATTTGGGGCGGTGTTCCGGCCAAATTCCTAAAGAAAGCGGCGCCGAATCAGGCCGAAAGTTTCGGCGCCCATTATGTGGAATACTCGAAGTGGTATCTTGATTTAGTTTAGAGTTCAGAGGCACTTGAGTTCAGAGTTCAGAGTGATGAGTGAAGAGGTATGATTACTCTTAAGGGCAGAGTTCGGGGTATGAGTTCAGAGGCTCTTGAAGTAAGAGTTCAGAGTGATGAGTGAAGAGGTATGATTACTCTTAAGGGAAGAACTCAAGTCCGGAACTCTACCCTTGTTCAAGTCCAGAACTCTGCCCTTAAGAGTAATCATACCTCTTCACTCATCACTCTGAACTCTTACTTCAAGAGCCTCTGAACTCTTACTTCAAGAGCCTCTGAACTAAGTACTTATCCGCAGTGAAAATGTCTTCTCACCAGTTCCATCATCTTTTCGGCGTTGCCTTCGATGTCACGGCGCAGCGTGAGGTCGTTGAATGCGCGCAGGCGGTTGATGATGTCGTCAATCATAGCCTTGCTGAACACACCGTGGCGCTCGAAATATTCGCGCTGGCGTTCGAGACAGCCGGCCGATGCGACACAGCTGTCGGGCAGCGAGGCAAGGGAGGTCAGGCGGTCTCGGTTCTCGTCCTTATGGATGTTCACGCTGACGTAGGTGCGCTCGGCAATGTCGAGAGCTCCGGCCAGTTCGAAACCGTGGCAGCAGGCAACGGCCAATGCAGCCAGAAGCAAATAGACGTCGGCGGAACCGTCGGCAGAGCGTATTTCTACGGTCTGTTTCTGTGCGGTGTCACGCAGAGAGGGCGTTTCGAGCGGGTTGGCAAGGGCACACATGTCCGTTTTTGCCGTCCAGCCGAGCGGCACGCGGACGAGCACGGAGCGGTTGCGGTCTCCCCAGCAGATGTTTGTCGGCGCCTCCTGATGGGGCACGAGACGGAAATAGGACGTCGGGTTGGTGTTTCCGAAGGCCGTGATGGCCGGTGCCAGTTCCATCATTCCGGCGATGGCGCGGCGTGCCGTCTCTGAAATCTGGCCGTCGTCGAGCATCATGTTCCGGCCGTCCTTCATGATACGCATGTGGATATGGAGCCCGGAACCGGCCTTGCCCGTCGTTATTTTCGGTGCGAAGGTGATGTCGTAGCCGTATTCGTCGGCGAGATTGCGTATGATCCACTTCGCCACCATCAGCTGGTCGGCGGCCTCTTCGGCCGGAACGGGAAGGAATTCGATTTCGTTCTGCTCGTATGTCTTGCCGTCGAGCGTGAAGTTTCCCACCTCGGAGTGGCCGTATTTGATGCGTCCTCCGGCTTGTGCGATATACGCCATGCAGTGGGTCCTGAAGTTGCCGTATTTCGCATATGGCGCCGACTCATGATAGCCGCGCTGGTCAGTGGCGGGGAATGTGCCGTCGTTGTCGCCGATGACGTAGAATTCGAGTTCACCCATTGCCTCGAATGTCATGCCGGTTGTCTCGGTGAACGCCCGGCATGCCTTTCGCAGTGTCTGTTCCGGAGAACTTTCGAGCGGCCGTCCGTCCTTGTCGAAGAACGAGCATAGCATTGTCAGTGTGGGCCGTTCGGCAAACGGGTCGAGGAAAGCCGTACGGAACCGCGGCACGACATAGAGGTCGCTGCTTCCGGCTTCGATGAATGGGAAGAGGCTCGAACCGTCTACGCGTTCGCCGCAGGTCAGTATCGTTTCAAGATATTCCATGTCGTTGATGACGAAATTGAGTGTCTTCAGACGGCCGTCGGCCGCGGGATACATGAAATTGACCATCTCGACGTCGTTCCCGCAGATGTATTTCACGATGTCCTCACGTGTGAATTCGGTGTGAGGCTTGCCCAAAAAGGCCACCAGCCGGTTCGGGCTTAATTCTATTTCCTTTCTCATTGTAAGATTGTTTTAAGTTGTTTCAGTCATTAGGTGTGTCTGCAAAGATAGTTATTATTTCGGTATAAATAACCAAAAAAGACGCGGAAAAACGGAGCATTTTGCCATGATTGATGTGCGGCGAGCCCCGGCAGTAAAGTAAAATAGGCAATGGGCATTCGGCAAAACAGCCTATGCTGCCGACAGATATGAGTAATATTACTTTCCCCATTACATTTGAAAAACGACGTATGGACATGCCTTTTGGAAGTAGGATTGATGAACCTACGTCTTTTTTTGGGGCAGTATCAAAATGGTTACATGAGCCGTGTGACAGAATCCGGTCTGTAAGATTTAAACTGCATGTCAGATGAGAGAGCCGTGTCATGTGCCTATTTTTATCGGCGGCTTTCGGCTTTTAATCGGATTTTATGCGTATATTTGTCCGTCAAAACGAAAAGAACAATGCTTGAAATAAAAAACGCATCATTGAAAGTCGGCGGCTCAGATCTGTTCTGCGGACTTTCTTTCGCTGTCGACGACGGTGGGATGGTGTGCGTCATGGGACCGTCGGGTTCCGGCAAGACCACACTGCTCAGAACACTGCTCGGTTTCCGTCCGCTCGACGGAGGCCATGTCAGTATCGACGGTGAACTGCTAACGCCGTCGTCAGCCGAAGAATTCAGGAAAATAATGGCGTACATCCCTCAGGAAGTTACACTCCCTCTGGAGTGGGTGGGCGACATGGTGAAAATGCTGTTCGGGCTGAAAGTGAATCGCGGCACGCCGTTTTCGAAGCCGAGGCTGATGGAGGAGTGGGGGCGTCTGGGGCTTGATCCGTCGCTCTACGACCGTCGCGTGGCCGAGCTTAGTGGAGGCGAGCGCCAGCGCGTGATGCTCTCCGTGGCCGGACTGCTGGCCCGGCCTATACTGCTGGCCGACGAACCCACCTCGGCACTTGATGCCGAAGCCGCCACGCTTGTGGGCGAATATCTGCGGCGGATGGCCGACAGCGGGTCGACGGTGGTGGTCGTGACGCACGACGAACGGCTGGCCGCATATTGCGATCGGCGCATAATGATAACAAACGAAGGTCCCGGCGACGAGACCGTGGAGGAACAATAACGATGGGAACAACAGACATTTCATATATAGGACTGGCCGTCGGACTACTTCTCATGGCAGCCCCGATATGGTTTTTCCGCATGTTCGGCGTGCGGCAGATACGCCCCACGCTCATAGCCGTGGGCCGCATGGTGGTCCAGCTCTTTCTGATAGGACTCTATCTGCGCTATCTCTTCGAGTGGAACAGCCCGTGGATAAACATTCTCTGGGTACTGCTGATGGTCGTGGTGGCTTCGCTGACCGCCTCCCACCGCACCCGCCTGCGCCGCCGCGTCATCCTTATGCCGCTCATGACCGGACTGCTCGGGGCGGCACTGGTCGTAGGACTCTATTTCCTCGTGTTCGTCCTGCGTCTGCCGCATCCGTTTGACGCGAGATATTTCATCCCGATAATGGGCATCCTCATGGGCAACATGCTCGGCGTATGCGTCATGGGACTCAACACTTTCTACGACGGACTGCAGCGCGAACGCCAGCTCTACTACTATCTGCTCGGTAACGGCGCCACCCACTTGGAGGCTGTCATGCCCTTCGTCCGGCGCGCCATAGAACGGTCGTTCGCCCCGTGTATAGCCAATATGGCCGTGATGGGCATCGTCTCGTTGCCGGGAACGATGATTGGTCAGATTCTGGGCGGCTCGGCTCCGGGCATCGCCATAAAATATCAGATGATGATAATCGTCATCACGTTCTCCGCCTCGATGCTCGCACTAATGACGACGCTCCATCTGGCCGACCGCCGCTCGTTCGACGTTCACGGACGGCTGCGCGATGTGAGAAAGGGAAAGTGACGGACGTTGAGGTATGACCGAATGTAAAGAAGATAAGCATGTCATCAATATTGGTTTATATAATGTAAACGCGAAGACGCAAAGTCCGTGGCTGTGGTATTCGTTCTATTGCGATAATAAGACTTTACCTGACAGCTCAGCTGTTGTGGCATGTATAATTATCACTGGCCCCGTTCATGGATGCACCATGGGCATCCATGAACGGAGATAAATTCAATCGGGCAAATATCGGGCAATTACTCGTTTTACATAATATATATATTAATTACGTTCACTTACTGAACATAAAACAAACATAGGAACAGATATGCTAATTGAAAGAAAACCTTGGCTGGGGCTGATAGCAGCCTCGCTGATGATGCTTTCGTGTAACGCCGGAACCGGCGGACGCCCGCTTATGGGTGGAAATATCGGCGGCGGAGACCGCCGTGCGGCCAACGAAGCCGTGGAAAATGGCGCAACGGAACCGGCGGAGGGGTTGGAGCTGCCGGCCATGCGGCCTTCGTCGGGCGAACAGATACTGCGGCGCACGGCCTATACTGCGTCATATAACACGGAAAACCGGCTTCCCAACTGGGTGGCGTGGCATCTGACGGCGGAGCATACCACCGGCAAGTATGGGCGCAAGGGGATAAAATTCCGTGAAGATGAGGACGTGCCTGAGCCGCGCGCCACGGACGCCGACTACTATAACTCGGGCTACGACCGCGGCCATCTGTGTCCTTCGGCCGACTGTAAGTGGAGCGAGGAGGCTCAGCTTGAGTCGTTTCTTTTCACCAATGCCTGTCCACAGGTCCACGGACTGAATGCCGGAGACTGGAACGAAATTGAACAGCAGTGCCGCCGCTGGGCCAAGGAGTTCGGCAGTCTCTATATCGTCAGCGGTCCAATTTTCTATCGTGGCAGACACAAGAAAATCGGGCGGAACAAGGTTGTCGTGCCCGAAGCCTTTTTCAAGGTTGCGCTCTGCATGGAGGGTAAGCCCAAAGCCATTGGTTTTATATATAAGAATGTGTCGGGCAACCGATCCAAATCTTCTTACGTCAACACTATCGACGAGGTTGAACGCATTACCGGTCTCGACTTTTTCCCGGCTTTGCCCGACGACGTGGAGGAGCGGGTGGAGAGTCGGATTGACCTTAGTGACTGGGGATTGGAATGATGACGGCACTTGAAGAACTGCGGAAACGGTTGGCCGGACACCTTCATGCCGCCGACATCGGCGGGCTGTGCCGCATGGCAGAGGGCCGCGAAGGCGACGGCATGAAGGCTGCGCTTTTCAGTCTTGTTGGCGACGGGGACCGCCGTGTGGCGTCAAACGCACTTTGGGTGTTCACCTATTTCAGGGCGCCGGAACGCTGTTGGCTTCAGGCGAGGCAGGAGGAACTGATAGACGTGGCCGTTACGGCACCTGACGTAACGAGCCGCCGCCTTGTCCTGACGCTGCTTGAACATCAGACGTTTGCCGCCGACGCCATACGCACTGACTTTCTCGACGTATGCCTCGGCCGCATGCTGTCCGACGACGAGCCTGTCTCGATACGTTCGCTGTCGATGAAACTGGCATACAAGATGTGCCGCCATTATCCGGAACTGCTTGAGGAACTGCGCATGTCAATCGCCATGATTGACGCGGCCGCGGCAGAATCGGCCGGACTCAGGTCGTGCCGCCGGAATATCCTGCGTCAGATGGAGAAGGCTAAGAAAGTGAGGGAATGAGCCGTAGCAACCCTGCTATTTATCCGATTGGAACAAAGTTTAGTGTAGGGATGCGCCCGGGTGTATCCGGAATATCGGTTGCCGGCATACATCGGACGGATGTGCCAGGGATATCCCTACAAAGGGGCATAGCCCCACAGTGATAATGAATACGTTATAAACCACGGTCACGATAGCAAAATGGTTGTAGTGAACGGCTTTATGCTTAAAAAGACTTAAAATCAGACGTTTTGCCATCGTGATATAACCTAAAAGTTGTAATTTTGCACTTTCAAATAAGATATATAAAAGCTGAAAAGCGTGAAGATTAAGGAAGTGTTGAGCGCCCTTGAACGATTCGCGCCTCTGCCCTTGCAGGAAGGATGGGACAATGCCGGCCTGCAGGTTGGACTGACAGAGGCGGAGGTTTCAGGGGCTTTATTGTGCCTTGACGTGAACGAAAGTATCATTGATGAGGCAATCGAAAAGGGACTCAATCTCGTTGTGTCCCACCATCCGTTGTTGTTCCGCGGGCTGAAGACCATCGGTGACGGCGATTATGTACAGCGGACGGTCACGAAGGCTATCAAGAACGACATTGTCGTGGTGTCTATGCACACCAATATGGACAATGTCCTCGGTGGTGTCAACCATAAGATAGCCGAGAAACTCGGACTCACGGACGTGCGTTTCATGGCGCCAAAGACAGTCGACGGCGTTGAGGCGGGCAGCGGAGTGGTCGGCGAACTGCCGGAGGATATGGCTGCCGACGACTTTGTGTTGATGGTCAAGCGCGTGTTCGGCGTGGAGTGTGCTTTATGCAACGAGCTTTTGCGCCGCAAGATACGCCGTGTCGCCATCTGCGGAGGTGCGGGAGACTTCCTGCTCGACGACGCCGTCAGGGCCGGGGCGGACGCCTTTATAACCGGCGAGATGCACTATCACGTATATTTCGGCCGTGAACAGCAGCTACAGATATGCGTCATAGGCCACTATCAGAGCGAACAATATACGTCTGAGGTGTTCCGTCAGGTGATTGAAGAGGCATGTCCGGGACTGCCGTTGCATATAGCCGAAACGTGCACTAATCCGATATATTATCTTTAGATTGGCGGTGAATGTACATATTTGGGAAAGAATCATAAACAAAAAACATAATGAACATGGCAAAGAAAGAAATTACAGACTTGTCAGTTGAAGAGAAACTGAGAACTCTCTATCAGTTGCAGACAGCCTTGTCGTCTATCGACGAAAAGAAGGCCCTGCGCGGCGAACTGCCTCTTGAGGTGCAGGACCTTGAGGACGAAATTGCCGGTCTGTCCACCCGTATCGAGAAAATACAGAAGGACGTCGAGGAATTCCGTCGTGCCGTGAGCCAGAAGAAGGCCGAAATAACTGAGGCACAGGCCAGTGTTGAACGCTATAAGTCACAGCTTAACGATGTTAAGAACAACCGCGAGTATGATACGCTGAGCAAGGAAATCGAATTTCAGACACTGGAAATCGAGCTTTGCAACAAGAAGATAAGAGAGGCTCTCATGCGTATTGACGAGAAAGAATCGGAGCTTGGAATGAGTGAAGCTACTCTTGCAGACCGTCGCAACGACCTGGAACTGAAGAAAAGTGAGCTTGACGAAATAATGGAAGAGACACGCGCCGAGGAGGAGAATCTCAAGCAGAAGGTCAAGGAGCTGGAGGTGAAAATCGAACCGCGTCTGCTCATGTCGTTCAAGCGCATTCGCAAGAATGCCCGCAACGGTCTCGGTGTGGTTTACGTTCAGCGTGATGCCTGTGGAGGATGCTTCAACAAGATTCCGCCACAGCGCCAGCTTGACATCCGTATGCACAAGAAGATCATTGTCTGCGAGTATTGCGGCCGTATTCTCATCGACCCCGAACTGGCCGGTGTGAAGACCGAAAAGCCAGTCGTTCAGGAGGAGAAGAAGACGCGTAAGCGCGCCATCCGCAAGACAGTGAAGAAGGAAGAGAGCGAGGAGGATTTCGGAGCATAATGGTTTTTTAGCGATGGCGAGAGAACGTATGAGCCATTGGCAGACTGTCACGGTAGGGGCGTAATCTCGTTTTTGCCCGCTTCGATGTCGTAGCGGAAATTATATTTGAAAAACGGAGGCACAGAGAGGATAACATAACTCTGTGTCTCCGTTTCTTCTATATCTAAGAACGACATGAATTCCGGCTTGGAATAAAGACTTTGCGCTTTTGCGTCTTTGCGTTTTAATTAATGACCACATAAAAAATAAACGGCTCTACGTGTAGTTTTTTATGTCCGGCCGGCGTCTAACGTGCAGTTACGATCAATCGGATAGAGACAAAATGGACAGAACAGAAGAAAGATTCGCCCAAGTGGTGAAGGAACACAGAAGCACGATATACACCGTATGTTACATGTTTTCAAAGGATGTGGACGAAGTAGCCGACCTCTTCCAGGAGGTGCTGGTGAACGTCTGGCGCGGTTTCAAGGGCTTCGAACGGCGCAGCGACGTCCGGACGTGGATATACCGCGTTGCCCTCAACACATGTATATCGGCAGATAGAAAGAAACGTCGTAGGGCGCCGGTGTCGCTCTCGGTGGACGTCGACCTGTTTGGCGGCGGCGATGACGACAGCGGACAGGTGGCGTTGCTTCACGACCGTATCATGAAGCTGCGGCCGTTCGACCGTGCCATCGTGCTGCTATGGCTGGAGAATATGAGCTATGATGAAATCGGGGCTGTTGTCGGAATAACGGCAAAGAACGTCTCTGTCCGGCTGTACAGAATCAAGGAACAGCTGAAACGGATGTCTGATCAATAAAAAACTGCAATAATATGGAAAATCTGAATGAACTTGAAACCATGCGCTCCCAAATGGGCGCGCTGAAAAGACAGCTGGAACACCAGGTCATCATCAACGACCGGATACTCCGGCGGGCGGTCAGCGGAAACACGTCGTGGATACGTAGCCGGTATATTGTCAGCATTGTCGTGGCGCTGCTGATGGTGCCATACAGTCTGATTGGCTTCCGCCATATCGGTTTTTCGCTGACGTTTGCCGTCGCCACATGTCTCTTCATGCTTACGGCCGCCGGCTACACCTATTATAATATGAAAGCCCTCAACCGCGACTTCCTCATGGAGGCAGACCTCGTCGAGGCAGGGCAGAGGATAGCCCGTGCGCGGAAGATGGACGCCGACTGGCTGAAGTTCGGCATCCCGACGGTCATTCTGTGGCTCGTCTGGTTTTTTCTTGAAGGCTACGGACTTTATAGCTTCGCTCCCGCCGGACTGATTGGCGGCGTCATCGGCGGTGTGGTCGGTGGAATCTGCGGATATATGACCCATGTCAAGATACAGCGCAAATACCGTGAGATTATCAGTCAGATAGACGATCTGACGGCGGCATGAAGGAGCATTCCGCATCCTGAATGCGCAGATCTGACGGCTTGTTCTTACCGCCATCGTGTTTTGGCAGGGCAACCCTGATGATTTGACGAGGATGTTTCAAAATCAGATTCCTACAACTGTTCATGTGCTGTTTGCGTAAAGCAGGGACAGTTGTGGGAATAATAGCATGAACAATTAATAAAAGAAATACATAATTACATATTACCCTGATATTGTAACCGCATAAGTAAAGAAAATCGCCTGAATATTTGGAAGATACGTAAATATGTTGTAATTTTGCACCCGCATTTCGTGGCCCCGTGCCCGATGCGTAAGTCTAATTAATTAAAAATTTAAAACCAAAAACAAATGATTATTGTACCGGTAAAAGAAGGCGAGAACATCGAGAAGGCCCTCAAGAAGTTTAAGAGAAAGTTTGAAAAGACAGGCGTCGTAAAGGAACTCCGCGCACGTCAGCAGTTTGACAAACCGTCTGTACTTAAGAGGCTGAAGATGGAACACGCCGTTTACGTACAGAAGATGAGAAACACCGAGGAATAAAAAATCCCCGGAAAATTTGGTAGTTTGAATTAATTTCCGTAAATTCGTTGCCGAAAACACTAAGTGCGACGTTTTATGATGATTGGACAATTTTTGGACTACCTGCGCTATGAGCGGAATAAATCGCCGCTTACCGTGCAGAGCTACGGCGAAGACCTCCGGGCTTTCGAAACGTACTTCAAAAATCTGGATAGTCATCTCTCTTGGCAGTCGGTCGATGCCGACGTTATCCGAAACTGGATGGAGAGTATGATGGACAAAGGAAACATCGCTACTTCAATCAATAGAAGGTTGAGTGCCTTGCGTTCCTTTTTTCGTTTTGCTCTGATTCACAAACTCGTGGATCGCGACCCCTCGCGGGTGGTGAAAGGGCCAAAGAAAGCCCGCCCGTTGCCGCAGTTCCTGAAGGAAGGCGAAATGGACAGACTTATCGACGGTGAGGGGATGTGGAGTGATAGTTTTAGGGATGTGCGTGCGCGTACTATAATAATAATGTTCTACGAGACGGGTCTCCGTCTTTCCGAACTCGTCGGGCTTGACGCCTCGTCCGTGGATTTCTCCGCGCTGCAGATACGGGTGACGGGAAAGGGAAGTAAGCAGCGTCTGATACCATTCGGTGAAGAGCTGGCTGCGGAACTTCAACATTATATAACTGTGCGTGACGAATTCTTCGGAATGGCGACTGAAGCCTTGTTTGTGACGGAAAAAGGTCATAGGATGAGCAATTCGCAGGTCCGCTATGAGGTTAAAAAGAACATTTCGAGGGTGTCGACGCTGAAAAAACGTACGCCGCATGTTCTCCGCCATACGTTCGCGACATCAATGCTGAATAATGGTGCGGGACTGGAAAGCGTTAAGAAGCTGCTGGGACACGAAAGTGTCAGGACGACGGAAGTGTACACACATACCACGTTCGAGCAGCTTAAGAGAGTTTATAAGAACGCCCATCCGAGGGCATAACCTTTAAAAACAGGAGGCAACTATGGAAATTAAGATTCAGTCAATTCATTTTGACGCTACCGAGAAGTTACAGGCGTTTGTCGAAAAGAAAATCGCCAAGTTAGAGAAATCATACGAAGACATTCAGAAAGTAGAGGTGCAATTAAAGGTTGTAAAACCCGCAACGGCTCAAAACAAGGAGGTAAGCCTCACTGTCACGGTTCCTGGAAGCACACTTTTTGTGGAAAAGGTGAGTGACTCATTTGAGGAAAGTATAGACCTCGGAGTGGACTCAATGCGGGTTCAACTGCAGAAATTCAAGGAAAAATTAAGGAATTACTAAAAAAAACCTTGAAAAGTTTTGGTAATTAAAAAATAATGCTTACCTTTGCAACCGTTTTCCAACAGACCGTAAATCTCACGTAAGAGAGCGGTTGCGAAGGAACGCCTCTTTAGCTCAGTTGGCCAGAGCACGTGATTTGTAATCTCGGGGTCGTTGGTTCGAATCCGACAAGAGGCTCAAGAGAGACTCGAGGATAGACAGAGGTCAATCTACTGAGAGGCGAAACAGAAAACAAATTTTGAAAAGGGTGGTTACCAGAGTGGCCAAATGGGGCAGACTGTAAATCTGCTGTCTTTCGACTTCGGTGGTTCGAATCCATCCGCGCCCACAAACAATTGCGGAAGTAGCTCAGTTGATAGAGCATCAGCCTTCCAAGCTGAGGGTCGCGAGTTTGAGCCTCGTCTTCCGCTCAAAGAAATGTCGCCAATGTAGCTCAGGGGTAGAGCACTTCCTTGGTAAGGAAGAGGTCGCGGGTTCAAATCCCGCCATTGGCTCTGAATCTCTCCGAATAATTTAATACCTCTCCTTGCAAAAGGGAATAAATCAACAATAAATACTAGCAAAACTTATGGCTAAAGAAAAATTTGAAAGATCTAAACCGCATGTAAACATCGGTACTATTGGTCACGTTGACCATGGTAAGACTACGCTTACTGCAGCCATCACAACTGTGCTTGGTAAAAGAGGTCTTTCTGAGCTCCGTTCATTCGATTCTATCGACAATGCTCCTGAGGAGAAAGAGCGTGGTATTACTATTAATACTTCTCACGTAGAGTATCAGACTGAAAAACGTCACTATGCTCACGTTGACTGCCCGGGACACGCCGACTACGTTAAGAACATGGTTACCGGTGCTGCTCAGATGGACGGTGCTATCATCGTAGTTGCCGCTACCGACGGTGCAATGCCCCAGACCCGCGAGCACATCCTTCTCGCCCGTCAGGTGAACGTTCCCCGTATCGTTGTATTCCTGAACAAGTGCGACATGGTCGACGACGAAGAAATGTTCGACCTCGTTGAGATGGAAATGCGCGACCTTCTTTCGTCTTACGACTACGACGGCGACAACACTCCTATCATCCGTGGCTCTGCCCTCGGCGCTCTCAACGGTGAGCCCCAGTGGGAAGAGAAGGTTATGGAACTCATGGCCGCTGTTGACGAATGGATTCCTCTGCCTCCCCGCGATATCGACAAACCTTTCCTTATGCCTGTTGAGGACGTGTTCTCAATCACCGGTCGTGGTACTGTTGCCACCGGTCGTATCGAGACAGGTATCGTTAAGGTTGGTGATGAAGTTCAGATCATGGGTCTTGGCGCTGACCTCAAGTCGGTTGTTACCGGTGTTGAGATGTTCCGCAAGCTCCTCGATCAGGGTGAAGCCGGTGACAACGTAGGTCTTCTTCTCCGTGGTATCGACAAGAAGGATATCAAGCGTGGTATGGTAATCTGCCACCCGGGAGTTGTTAAGCCCCACAGCAAGTTCAAGGCTCAGGTTTATATCCTGAAGAAAGAAGAAGGTGGCCGTCACACTCCGTTCCACAACCACTACCGTCCTCAGTTCTACATCCGCACACTCGACGTGACCGGTGAGATCACTCTCCCCGAAGGTGTAGAGATGGTAATGCCCGGTGACCACGTAGAAATCAACGTAAGCCTCATCAACCCCGTGGCTTGCGACAAGGGTCTGCGTTTCGCTATCCGCGAAGGTGGCCGCACCGTTGGTTCGGGTCAGATCACCGAGATCCTCGAGTAATACCCACCATTGACGGAATGTAATTCAGGCCTCAGGGCTGAAACCATACAATCCCCATAGATAAACCGGCGCCATTGTCACAGGCGCATATCCAGCCGAGGGCACGGCGCCGGTTTATTTTTACATACAGGACTAGCTCAGTTGGTAGAGCACTGGTCTCCAAAACCAGGTGTCGGGAGTTCGAGCCTCTCATCCCGTGCTAAAAAGAAAAATAATATGTTTACTAAAATAGGAAACTATTGCAAGGCTTGTTACGACGAACTTGCGCATAATACTACTTGGCCTACCAGCACTGAACTCATGCACAATGCAGTGGTCGTTTTGTCAGCTTCCCTGATTATTGCATTGGTAGTATGGGTGATGGATACGGTCTTTAAGTCTGTCATGAGTTTTGTTTATCCATCCTAATTAAATTTATTTATTTGAGATGTCTGAGACAGGAATGAAATGGTATGTCCTTCGTGCCGTTAGTGGAAAGGAAGCAAAAGTCAAGGAATATCTTGACGCAGCAATCAAACACGATGAAGTTTTGTCAGCCAACGTAAGTCAGGTTCTCCTGCCTACGGAAAAGTATGCAATGCTTCGTAACGGTAAGCGTGTGATTAAGGAGAAACTTTTTCTCCCGGGTTATGTGCTTATAGAGGCAAACCTTCAGGGCGAAGTAGCGCACACGTTGCGCTTTATGCCTAATGTTTTGGGTTTCTTGGGTGGTTTGGACAATCCTACTCCAATACGTCAGGCTGATATAAATCGTATTCTTGGAACTGCCGAAGAAACGATGATAGAGAATGTTGATCTCAATGTTCCTTATTGCGTTGATGAGACAGTGAAGGTGACTGAAGGACCTTTCAGCGGCTTTAGTGGCGTGATTGAAGAAGTTAACGCCGAGAAACGCAAACTGAAGGTTATGGTCAAGATCTTTGGACGTAAAACTCCGTTGGAATTAGGTTTTATGCAAGTCGAGAAAGAATAAGGTGTAATATTGTTACGGTACGCTGAGTTCTTTATACCGGTCGGACGGATTTTTTCCGTCTGGCTTACACAATCAAATTAATTATTAATAAAGAAATGGCTAAAGAAGTTGCTGGATTAATCAAATTACAGATTAAAGGTGGCGCTGCGAATCCCTCACCTCCAGTAGGACCTGCTTTGGGTTCTAAGGGTATCAATATCATGGGATTCTGCAAAGAGTTCAACGCCAGAACCCAGGATAAGGCTGGAAAGATTCTTCCTGTCGTTATCACTTACTATGCAGACAAGTCTTTCAGCTTTGTAATCAAGACTCCTCCTGCTGCTGTACAGCTTATGGAGGCAGCTAAGGTTAAGGGCGGTTCTGCACAGCCTAACCGCAAGAAGATTGCTTCTGTGACCTGGGAACAGGTGAAGGCTATTGCAGAGGACAAGATGAGCGACTTGAACTGCTTTACGGTAGAATCAGCCATGCGTCTGATTGCCGGCACAGCAAGAAGTATGGGTATCACTGTACAAGGGGAGTTCCCTGGTAAATAATTAATAACTTCAATTAAGACAATGAGTAAACTGACAAAAAATCAAAAGTTGGTGGCTGATAAGGTTGAAGCAGGGAAAGCATACTCTTTGAAAGAAGCTTCAGAATTGGTTAAGGAGATAACCACGACCAAGTTTGACGCTTCACTTGATATTGACGTACGCTTGGGCGTAGACCCGCGTAAGGCCAACCAGATGGTTCGTGGCGTTGTGTCACTGCCTCATGGAACGGGTAAGGTTACGCGTGTGCTCTGCCTCTGTACACCTGATGCTGAAGCTGCTGCCAAAGAGGCAGGTGCCGACTATGTTGGTCTCGATGAGTATGTTGAGAAAATAAAGGGCGGCTGGACTGACATTGATGTCATCATCACGATGCCGTCATGTATGGGTAAAATCGGTCCTTTGGGTCGTGTACTCGGTCCTCGCGGACTTATGCCTAACCCCAAGAGCGGTACGGTTACGATGGACGTAGCCAAGGCTGTGAAAGAGGTTAAGCAGGGTAAGATTGACTTCAAGGTTGACAAGGCCGGTATCGTGCACGCGTCAATCGGTAAGGTTTCTTTCGACTCAGAGAAGATCTTTGATAATGCCAAGGAGTTTATCCAGACCATTATCAAATTGAAGCCTGCTGCTGCTAAAGGTACATATATTAAGAGTATCTTTGTCTCAAGCACTATGAGTATGGGTATCAAGGTAGATCCTAAATCAGTTGAATAACTCGTTAAAAGTTTAGTAAAATGAAAAAGGAAGTAAAAGATACTATCATCGTAGAACTTGGAGAGAAACTGAAGGCATATCCTCATTTCTATCTGGTGGACATCACTGGACTGAATGCAGAGAAGACAAGTGCTCTCCGTCGCAAGTGCTTCAAGAACGAAATCAAGATGATCGTTGTGAAGAACACGCTTCTTCACAGAGCGTTCATGGCTTCGGATGTTGATTTTGAACCGCTTTACGGCTGCTTGAAGGGAAATACTGCTGTGATGTTTACCAACACGGCAAACTCTCCGGCCAAGTTGCTCAAGGAATATACAAAGGAAGGTATCCCCGCTCTGAAGGCTGCATATGCAGAGGAGAGCATCTTCGTGGGTGCTGACAAACTTGAGGAGCTGGCAGCTCTCAAGAGCAAGAACGAACTTATTGCAGACGTTGTGGCATTGCTGCAGTCTCCTGCAAAGAATGTCGTTTCAGCTCTCCAGTCGGGCGCAAACACTATCCATGGTGTGCTGAAGACCTTAGGCGAGCGTCCTGAATAAAACTGGAAGACACCCGTTCGGGTGATGAAGGTCATAATAACCAAAGTATAAAAACATTAAAAAATAGAATAAAAATGGCAGATATCAAAGCTATTGCTGAAGAGTTAGTAAATC
Organism: uncultured Prevotella sp.; assembly: GCA_947170725.1. Taxonomy (GTDB): domain Bacteria; phylum Bacteroidota; class Bacteroidia; order Bacteroidales; family Bacteroidaceae; genus Prevotella. The sequence continues at coordinate 11,068 of CAMVUM010000003.1, read as the reverse complement.
TTACAGTTAAGGAAGTAAACGAGTTGGCAACAGTCCTGAAGGACGAGTATGGAATTGAGCCCGCTGCTGCAGCTGTTGCTGTTGCTGCTGGTCCTGCTGCTGGTGGCGCTGCTGCCGAGGCAGAGGAGAAGACATCTTTCGACGTAGTTCTGAAAGAGGCCGGTTCTGCTAAGTTGCAGGTTGTAAAGGCTGTTAAGGAGGCTTGTGGTCTTGGTCTGAAGGAGGCTAAGGATCTCGTTGACGGTGCTCCTTCAACACTGAAGGAAGGCATGTCTAAGGACGAGGCTGAGAACCTGAAGAAGACTATCGAGGCCGCTGGCGCCGTAGTTGAGCTCAAGTAATATAAGCGCACAACGATAATATTGGTTAAGAATCTCTAAGTAGGAGATTCTTAACCTTTTGTGTCTTAATATAAGACCGCATCCGACCAATAGGACTGTCAGTCCAAACAAGATAAACATTTTTATGGCTTCAAAATTAGTAGATAACAGAGTAAACTTTGGCAGCGTCAAGAATCCGATGCCGTTTCCGGACTTTCTCGATGTGCAATTAAGGTCTTTCAAAGACTTCCTGCAGTTAGACACTCCGCCTGAGGAACGCAAGAATGACGGTTTGTATAAGGTGTTCTCAGAGAATTTCCCTATAACCGACACACGTAATAATTTCGTTCTTGAGTTCTTGGATTACTATATAGACCCGCCCCGTTATTCCATTGACGAATGTCTGGAGCGCGGCCTTACGTATAGCGTACCTTTGAAGGCTAAGCTGAAACTGTATTGTACAGATCCGGATCATGAGGATTTCGGCACGGTGATACAGGACGTGTTCCTTGGCCCTATTCCCTATATGACGGCAAACGGAACATTCGTCATCAACGGTGCCGAGCGCGTTGTCGTATCTCAGCTGCACCGTTCGCCGGGTGTGTTCTTCGGTCAGAGCGTGCATGCCAACGGCTCGCTGCTTTATTCAGCGCGCATCATTCCGTTCAAGGGCTCGTGGATCGAGTTTGCTACGGACATCAACAACGTGATGTATGCTTACATCGACCGTAAGAAGAAGTTGCCTGTTACAACATTGTTGCGTGCCATCGGTTTTGAGACCGATAAGGATGTTCTCCAGATATTCGATTTGGCAGAGGAGATCAAGGTCAACAAGACAAATGTGAAGAAAGCCATAGGCCGCAAATTGGCTGCACGTGTGCTGAAGAGCTGGAACGAAGATTTCGTTGATGAGGATACCGGTGAAGTGGTTTCCATTGAGCGTAATGAGGTTATCATGGAGCGTGAAACGGAGATCACCGAGGATAATATGGAGGAAATTCTCGAAAGCGGAGCACAGACTATCCTTGTCCATAAGGACGAGAATGTCGCTCAGGATTTCTCTATAATTTTCAACACGCTGCAGAAAGACCCGAGTAACTCTGAGAAAGAGGCGGTGCTCTATATCTATCGTCAGCTGCGTAATGCTGATCCGGCGGATGATGCAAGTGCACGTGAAGTCATCCAGAACCTGTTCTTCTCGGACAAGCGTTATGACTTGGGCGATGTCGGCCGTTACCGTATCAACAAGAAGTTGGGTCTGGACACCGAAATGGATGTCCGTGTACTCACGAAGGAAGATATCATCGAGATTATCAAGTATCTCATACAGCTTATCAATTCGAAGGCAACCGTCGATGATATCGACCACCTTTCAAACCGTCGTGTGCGTACTGTAGGCGAGCAGCTGAGCAATCAGTTCTCTATAGGTCTTGCACGTATGAGCCGCACCATCCGTGAGCGCATGAACGTGCGTGACAATGAGGTGTTCACTCCGACGGACCTTATCAATGCAAAGACCATTTCAAGCGTCATCAATACCTTCTTCGGTACCAATCCGCTGTCGCAGTTCATGGACCAGACTAACCCGTTGGCCGAGGTCACTCATAAGCGTCGTCTGTCGGCCCTTGGTCCAGGCGGTTTGTCACGTGAGCGTGCCGGATTCGAGGTGCGTGACGTTCACTATACCCATTATGGCCGTCTCTGTCCTATCGAGAGCCCTGAAGGCCCGAACATCGGACTTATTTCTTCTCTTTGCGTATATGCGAAGATCAATGAGCTTGGCTTTATCGAGACTCCGTACCGCAAGGTTGAGAACGGTATTGCCAATCTGAAGAATGAAGATGTAGTTTATCTCACGGCAGAGGAAGAGGAAGACCACATTATTGGTCAGGGCAATGCCCCGCTGAATGATGACGGTACGTTTATACGCGAAGTAGTCAAGTGCCGTCAGGATGCTGATTTCCCCGTTGTTCCGCCGTCGGATGTTGACCTCATGGACGTTTCTCCGCAGCAGATTGCCTCTATCGCCGCTTCGCTCATCCCGTTCCTTGAGCACGATGATGCTCACCGTGCGCTGATGGGATCGAACATGATGCGCCAGGCTGTTCCGTTGCTTCACAATGAGGCTCCTATCGTAGGAACCGGTATAGAGAAGCAAGTGTGCGAAGACTCACGCACCATGATTACCGCAGAGGGCGATGGCGTCGTGGAATATGTAGACGCAACAACCATCCGTATTCTTTATGACCGCACGGAAGACGAGGAGTTCGTTAGCTTTGAACCTGCGCTCAAGGAATACCGCATTTCCAAGTTCCGTCGTACGAACCAGAATATGACCATCGACCTGCGTCCTATGTGTAACAAGGGCCAGCGTGTCAAGAAGGGTGATATTCTTACCGAAGGATATGCTACTGAGAACGGAGAGCTTGCTCTCGGCCGCAACCTTCTTGTTGCATACATGCCGTGGAAGGGTTACAACTATGAGGACGCCATCGTGCTCAACGAGCGTATCGTCCGTGAAGATGTGCTCACATCCGTACACGTCGACGAATATTCTTTGGACGTTCGTGAGACCAAGCGTGGTGTGGAAGAGTTTACCAGCGACATTCCCAATGTCAGCGAAGAAGCCACTAAGGACCTCGATGACAATGGTATAATACGTGTCGGAGCCCGTGTGGAGCCGGGTGACATCCTCATCGGTAAAATTTCTCCGAAGGGAGAGAGTGATCCGTCGCCTGAGGAGAAACTGCTCCGTGCCATCTTCGGTGACAAGGCTGGTGATGTGAAGGATTCTTCACTTAAGGCCAATCCGTCGCTGACAGGTGTTGTGATTGACAAGAAATTGTTTGCCCGTGCAATCAAGACCCGTCAGACAAAGCAGCAGGATAAGGTTATCCTTGCAAAGATTGACGAGGAGTATGAGGCAAAAGTTGACGACCTGAAGGACATTTTGGTTGACAAGCTTCTCACTCTCACTGAGGGTAAGGTTTCTCAGGGCGTCAAGGACTACACTGGTGCCGAGATTATCACGAAGGGCGCGAAGTTCACCATGACAAATCTCAAGAATCTTGAGTATGGTGACATCCAGATCAGTCACTGGACGGATGACGAGCATACCAATGAGCTCATATCACAGCTTGTCATCAACTTTATGAAGAAGTACAAGCTGCTTGATGCCGAGATGAAGCGCAAGAAGTTCGCAATCACAATCGGTGACGAGCTGCCTTCAGGCATTCTTCAGATGGCCAAGGTTTATGTTGCCAAGAAGCGCAAGATCGGTGTTGGTGATAAGCTCGCCGGACGTCACGGTAACAAGGGTATCGTCTCTAAGGTTGTCCGTCAGGAAGACATGCCGTTCCTTGAGGACGGTCGTCCTGTGGACCTCGTACTGAACCCGCTGGGTGTGCCTTCACGTATGAACCTCGGTCAGATATTCGAGGCCATCCTCGGTGCTGCAGGCCGTCGTCTCGGTGTGAAGTTCGCTACTCCGATTTTCGACGGTGCCAAGCTCGACGACCTCGCAGAATGGACTGACAAGGCCGGACTGCCGCACCTCTGTTCAACCCACCTTTATGACGGTGAGACCGGAGAGCGTTTCGACCAGCCTGCAACAGTCGGTATCACATACTTCCTCAAGCTCGGTCACATGGTTGAAGACAAGATGCACGCCCGTTCCATCGGTCCGTACTCACTCATCACCCAGCAGCCGCTTGGAGGTAAGGCACAGTTCGGAGGTCAGCGTTTCGGAGAGATGGAGGTTTGGGCACTCGAGGCTTTCGGTGCCAGCCACGTTCTTCAGGAGATACTTACCATCAAGTCAGACGATGTTGTAGGCCGAAGCAAGGCATACGAAGCCATTGTCAAAGGTGAGCCAATGCCGACTCCGGGCATTCCCGAGTCACTCAACGTATTGTTGCATGAGCTCAAGGGTCTCGGCCTGAGTGTCACTCTCGATTAAACAGTAAACTCTTTCCATAACAATATACAATAAAGTAAATATGGCTTTTAAGAAAGATTCTAAGATAAAGAGTAATTTCACCAAGATAACCATCGGTCTGTCTTCTCCGGAGGAAGTTCTGGAGAGTTCGTTCGGTGAAGTTATCAAGCCGGAGACCATCAACTACCGCACCTACAAGCCTGAGCGTGACGGCCTCTTCTGCGAGCGCATTTTCGGTCCTACAAAGGACTATGAGTGTGCCTGCGGTAAGTATAAGCGTATCCGCTACAAAGGCATTGTCTGTGACCGTTGCGGTGTCGAGGTGACAGAGAAGAAGGTACGTCGTGAGCGTACCGGCCACATTGAGCTTGTGGTTCCCGTGGCCCATATCTGGTACTTCCGTTCCCTGCCCAATAAGATTGGTTATCTGTTGGGACTGCCCACCAAGAAGCTCGATACCATTATCTATTACGAGCGTTATGTCGTGATACAGCCCGGTGTGATGGCCGGCCGCAAGGATAATGAAGGCAATGATGCTCTTGGTTCAAAAATGTTCGACCTTCTTTCAGAGGATGAGTACAACGACATATTGGACAACTACGTGTCCGTAGACAACGACTATCTTGATGACAGTGACCCCAACAAGTTCATTGCTAAGATGGGAGCAGAGGCCATCTATGACCTTCTCACACGAATAGACCTTGATTCACTGTCCTACGAACTTCGTGACCGTGCCAACAGTGACTCTTCCATGCAGCGCAAGAACGAGGCCCTCAAGCGTCTTCAGGTTGTGGAGGCATTCCGTTCGAGCAAGGAGGTCAACCGTCCGGAGTGGATGATACTTAAGATAATTCCCGTCATTCCGCCCGAACTCCGTCCTCTCGTTCCGCTGGACGGTGGACGTTTTGCTACAACTGACCTCAATGACCTCTACCGTCGTGTCATCATACGTAACAACCGTCTGAAGCGTCTGCTCGAGATTAAGGCTCCTGAGGTCATCCTCCGCAATGAGAAGCGTATGCTTCAGGAGGCCGTCGACAGTCTGTTCGACAACTCTCGCAAGAGCAGTGCCGTCAAGAGTGACAGCAACCGTCCTCTCAAGTCGCTTTCCGATTCTCTCAAGGGTAAGCAGGGACGTTTCCGTCAGAACCTTCTCGGTAAGCGTGTCGACTATTCGGCGCGTTCCGTTATTGTCGTCGGTCCTGAATTGAAGATGGGTGAATGCGGTCTGCCCAAGCTGATGGCCGCCGAGCTCTACAAGCCGTTCATCATCCGCAAGCTCATCGAGCGCGGCATCGTGAAGACCGTTAAGAGCGCCAAGAAGATTGTGGACCGTCGTGAGCCCGTCATCTGGGACATCCTGGAGAACGTCATGAAGGGTCATCCCGTGCTCCTCAACCGTGCACCGACGCTTCACCGTCTCGGTATTCAGGCATTCCAGCCCAAGCTCATCGAGGGTAAGGCCATCCAGCTCCACCCGCTGGCATGTACCGCTTTCAACGCCGACTTCGACGGTGACCAGATGGCTGTCCATCTTCCTTTGGGCAACGAGGCCGTGCTTGAAGCACAGCTCCTCATGCTCCAGAGCCACAACATCCTTAACCCGGCTAACGGTGCACCTATCACCGTTCCTTCTCAGGATATGGTGCTCGGACTCTACTATATCACCAAGATACGTCCCGGAGCCAAGGGCGAAGGCCTCACGTTCTACGGTCCTGAGGAAGCCCTCATCGCCCACAACGAAGGCAAGTGTGACCTCCATGCCCTTGTCAAGGTTATTGTCAAGGACCTCGACGAAAACGGCAACCTCGTTGACAAGATGGTCGAGACATCTGTCGGTCGTGTCATCGTCAACGGTATTATTCCCGAGGAAGTGGGATTTGTCAATAAGGTCATCTCAAAGAAGAGCCTCCGCGACATCATTGCCGATGTAATCAAGACCGTTGGTTTCGCCGAGGCCTGCGAGTTCCTCGACGGAATCAAGAACCTCGGTTACCGCATGGCATATCAGGCCGGACTTTCGTTCAACCTCGATGACATCATCATCCCGAAGGAGAAGGTCGCTCTGGTTGAGAAAGGTAACGAGGAAATCCGTCAGATCACGGAGAACTACAATATGGGATTCATCACCGATACCGAGCGTTACAATCAGGTTATCGACACATGGACCCACGTCAACAACGACCTTGGCAATGTCCTTATGAAGGAGATGACCGAGGCCGATCAGGGCTTCAACGCCGTCTTCATGATGCTTGACTCCGGAGCCCGTGGTTCTAAGGACCAGATTCGTCAGCTTTCCGGTATGCGTGGACTTATGGCCAAGCCTCAGAAAGCCGGTGCCGAAGGAGCTCAGATTATTGAGAACCCGATTCTTTCAAACTTCAAGGAAGGAATGTCCGTGCTGGAGTACTTCATCTCTACCCACGGTGCTCGTAAGGGTCTTGCCGATACTGCCATGAAGACAGCAGACGCCGGATACCTCACACGCCGTCTCGTTGACGTTTCTCATGACGTCATCATCAACGAAGAAGACTGTGGAACCCTCCGCGGACTTGTCTGCACGGCGTTGAAGAACGGCGACGAAGTAATTTCCACACTTTCCGAGCGCATCCTCGGCCGCGTGTCCGTTCATGACATTGTTGATCCTACAACAGGCGAAATCATTCTTGCCGCCGGTGAGGAAATAACAGAACCAGTCGCACAGCGTATAGAGGAATCACCCATCGAGAGCGTCGAAATCCGTTCAGTGCTCACATGCGAGAGCCGCCACGGTGTCTGCATGAAGTGCTACGGCCGCAACCTTGCCACCCGCAAGATGGTTCAGAAGGGCGAAGCCGTCGGCGTCATCGCCGCACAGGCCATCGGTGAGCCGGGTACACAGCTGACACTCCGTACGTTCCACGCCGGTGGTGTGGCTGCCAACGCAGCCGCAAACGCCTCCATTGTTGCCAAGAACGCCAGCCGCCTTGAGTTCGAGGAGCTCCGCACGGTGCCTTTCGATGAGGACGGCCGCGAGTGCGAGATGGTTGTCAGCCGTCTGGGTGAAGTTCGCTTCGTAGACCCCAATACCGGTATTGTACTTTCGACGATGAACGTTCCCTACGGATCTTCACTCTACTATAAGACAGGCGACGTCGTTGCCAAGGGCGACAAGATAGCCCAGTGGGACCCGTTCAACGCCGTCATCGTGACCGAATATGCCGGTCGTCTGAAGTTCAACGACGTTATCGAAGGTGTTACCTTCCGTGCCGAGACTGACGAAACAACCGGATTGACCGAGAAGATCATCACCGAGTCGAAGGACAAGTCGAAGGTCCCCACCTGCGATGTGTTCGACGCCAAGGGCGAGAAGATCGGTACCTACAACTTCCCAGTGGGTGGCCACGTTGTTGTTGAAGACGGTCAGACCGTCAAGACCGGTGATACACTCGTCAAGATTCCGCGTGCCGTCGGCAAGGCCGGTGACATCACCGGAGGTCTTCCCCGTGTGACCGAGCTCTTCGAGGCCCGCAATCCGTCCAACCCTGCCGTTGTATCCGAGATTGACGGTGAGGTCACCATGGGTAAGGTAAAGCGAGGCAACCGCGAGATCATCGTGACCTCAAAGACTGGCGAGCAGCGCAAGTATCTCGTTTCGCTGTCAAAGCAGATTCTGGTTCAGGAGCACGACGCCGTGCGTGCCGGAACGCCGCTTTCCGACGGTGTCATCACTCCCGCCGACATTCTGGCCATCAAGGGCCCCACTGCCGTTCAGGAGTATATCGTCAACGAGGTTCAGGACGTATATCGTCTGCAGGGTGTGAAGATCAACGACAAGCACTTTGAGATTATCGTGCGTCAGATGATGCGCAAGGTTCAGATCAACGATCCGGGCGACACCGCATTCCTTGAGCAGGAAATCGTCGACAAGCTCGACTTCGCTGAAGAGAACGACCGCATCTGGGGTAAGAAAGTCGTGACCGACGCCGGTGACAGCGAGAATCTTAAGGCCGGTCAGATTGTAACGGCGCGCAAGCTGCGTGACGAGAACTCGTCGCTCAAGCGCCGCGACCTCCGCACAGTTCAGGTGCGTGATGCCGTGCCCGCCACATCTACACAGATTCTTCAGGGTATCACCCGCGCCGCCCTCCAGACCAAGAGCTTCATGTCGGCCGCATCGTTCCAGGAGACCACTAAGGTGCTCAACGAGGCCGCTATCCGTGGCAAGGTCGACCGTCTCGAAGGAATGAAGGAGAACGTCATCTGCGGCCACCTCATTCCTGCCGGTACCGGTCTGCGCGAGTTCGAGAAGATCATTGTCGGCTCACGCGAGGAGTACGACCGCATTCAGGCCAACCGCAAGAATGTGCTTGACTTCGTCGAGGAAGAAGCCGTAGAGGCGACAACCAACGAATAAATGGATATATAACCAATCCGCTTATATGCAATCAGAGCGGGACATAGCTTCCATGAAGGCTTTGTCCCGCTCTTTTTTGTCACTATGAGAATATCGGAGGTCTCATCCCGGGCGCAAAAAAGCGATATAGTGGCGGATAAAAACACGAATATATGCTTTTTTGAATATATCGGAATACCGACTGTTCCGACCAGTGTTTAACATACGTTAAATGAAATGATATATTCCATCCTCCGTTTGCCGTTTACGATAAAAAGTATTACCTTTGTGATAGAGACACTTCTAATTTAAAACAAAATTCATATCATGAACGAAAACGAAAACAAACAGCAGCAGGGCCAGTTCCAGGTAGAACTGCCACAAGACAAAGCCCAGGGAGAATACGCCAACTTCGCGATAATAACACATTCAAGCAGCGATTTCGTGCTCGACTTCGCCCGCGTACTGCCCGGCGTGCCCAAGGCACAGGTGCGCAGCCGCGTTATCCTCGCTCCCGAGCACGCCAAGCGTCTGCTCATGGCTCTTCAGGAGAATATCGTGCGCTATGAGCGCGAGTTCGGTCAGATCACAATCCCCAATCAGGCTCCGCGCACCATCGCGCCGTTCAATGTCGGCAAAGGTGAGGCATAGGTTCTCTCTGTCTGAGGGGAAGCTCTCCTTATAGTATTGATATAATATATGCGGGGGGGGTGGACTATGGTGTATCATAATCCGACAGTCCGTCACAAAGTGACGTTACGCGTTTTGTCGGCGGATTGTGATACACCATTTTTTTGTTTCATTATCGCGGATTCGCCGTCGCTGGTCCGCGAAATCGGATATACTAAACATAACAGACATGAACGAGCGTATGATAGTGAAATCCTTCAGTCCGGTGAAGGACATGGACATAACGTTCTCGTCTATTCGTCTGCCATGTCGTCTTTTCTTCCTTTGATCATTCTTGAAATCTGGGTTCGCACGGCTCCGTCTGATATATTGAAAGTCTTAGCGGTTGCAGCGTTCTTCAGTCCCATGTCTTTCATGACGGAATGACGAGGTTTCTTTCCGTCATTCCGGCGTATTTGTTGTCGATGTCTTTCTTGAACTTTGTCGACAGGAGCTGATAGTATTCAACGAATGAGATTTCGGTTTCCTTGTCCCAGTAGATTGAGCCGGCCGTTCCGTCTACCACCTTATTATATATGTCCATTCCTTTTCGGAATCTTTTTTCTTTCTCCATCTTTCTTCCTCGGCTTTCATTTTCTCCTGTTGTTTCTTTGCTGTTTCCTGATGGTCTCAGCCTCTTTTTCCGCTATCTCTTTATACTTTGTGCTTTTTCTTGTTTCGTATGTCTTTTTTGTATAAAAGTTTGTTTTATTGGGAAACAATCCTTATCTTTGTGACATTAATAACAATAAATTCCGTCTATTTATGGGCAAGTTTCTTAATCCTTTTTCCGATGTAGGTTTCAAGCGCATCTTCGGTCAGGAAATGTCCAAGCCTCTGTTGCTTGACTTTCTTAACAACCTTCTTGAAGGTGAGCGTCGTATCACTGATCTTCGCTTTCTTGACAAGGAGCAGCTGCCTGTGAGCAATGATGACCGTTCTCTGATATATGACATCTATTGTGAGACATCCACCGGAGAGAATATCATCGTTGAGATGCAGAACCGTCCGCAGGCATTTTTCAAGCAGCGCACTATCTACTATGCTGCCGGTTCAATAGCCCGTCAGGGTGAGCGCGGTTCTGAGTGGTGCTATGACATCAAGGCCGTCTATTGCATATCGTTTCTGAATTTTGCCCAAAATGATATATCGTCAGAGTTCCGTACGGATGTAGCGTTGATGGACATAGACAGCGGTAGGCTGTTTTCAGACAAGATTCGTCTGATATATCTGCAGCTACCTCTGTTCACTAAGGATGTTGATGAATGTTGTAATGATTTTGAACGTTGGATTTATGTACTTAAGAATATGGAAACATTGAACCGTTTACCTTTTGCCGCCAAGAGCGCCGTCTTCAAGCGGCTTGCCGAGATAACCGATATAGCTTCTCTTTCCAAGCAGGAGCGCATGATGTATGACGAGAGTCTTCGTAAGTTCCGTGACACGATTGTCGTGATGGAGGGAGCGAGGCTTAGCGGTGTGGAGCAGGGCAGGGCAGAAGGCAGAGCAGAAGGTAGAGCAGAAGGCAGGGCAGAAGGTAGAGCAGAGGGCATGGCTGAGGAGCAGCGCCGCATAGCTCGCGGGCTTCTTGAAGTTGGCACGCCAGTCTGTACGATTGCCAAGGTCACAGGGTTGTCGGAGGATGAAATAGCCGGGCTTTAGAATGGCCGTCGGTTTTAAGGACATAAGAACCCAAGACATAGAATATGTGCTAATGATTTTGAACGTTGGATTTATGTACTTAAGCATATGGAGACATTGAACCGT
>CAMVUM010000002.1 GCA_947170725.1 uncultured Prevotella sp. | reverse complement strand
ACTATATATATATAATAGTTTGCAGTGTATTCTTTTTCTCTTGTAAGACAGAAACGCCTTCAGAGGCTGTTGCTTTATTGCAGTTAGAGAATGAAAAGCCACAGTTTTGTTCCGCAGATGATTCAATATTTATCCCAATCCCATTCAATTTGTGGGACATGAAAGTTATTGATGATAAAGTCGTATTTTTTTCACCAGGCAGTAACAATTACGGCGTTATTTATGATTTAAAGAATAAAAAGGAAATAGAGCAAATTGGAAAGAAAGGCAAGGGGCCTGATGAATTTCTTTCATGTAATTTGTGTCACATGAATGAGAAATCACAATTTGCTTTATATGATATAGTGAAGAAGGAACTCGCAACATTTAGAGAAGAAAAAGGATGTTTTATTAAAGATGATATATATGAACTGCCCAAATATGAAGATGGGTATGGAAAGCCTTATACAGCCATAAAGCAATATGCCAATACGAAATTTTTGATGAAAGAAGATGGTGATGAAACATATATGCATTTAATGGATTTAAGTGCACAAAAAGTATTAGCCTCATATCATTGTGACCTCCGTAAGAAAAATACGGCTTACACTCCTTATGATTTCATTTTTGATTTTATCGGGGATAATATACTATTGGCATATTGCTATTTTGACAGGTATGAAATTTTGCATATTGATAATAATTCATTGACACCTTCTTATTATTGTGGAGAAGAAGAATTCAAAACCATACCATCAGATTATGATGATTTAATGTATGTCAATCTATGTATAAGAACCTTTGGAAACGAATTTTTTATACTCAAAAGTCAAGGAGGATCTGACGATGGTGACATCATAAATATTATAAACATGGAGACAAAGGTTCAAAGGACTGTTCGATTAGATAAAAAGATTAAGCTTTTTGATATAGATGCGTTTGGAGCTATATGGGGATATAATGAAGCCGAAAATGGTTCAATTATATATAAATATAGCCTATAGACGGCAACTAATATTATCCAGCGACATTATTATTGCATACTAAAAAAATTATGCTCCATAAAATCCTCCACCGCCCCATTGCCGTGACGATGACGCTGATAGCCGTTGTCACGCTCGGTGTGCTTGCCCTCGGGCGCATACCGGTTTCCCTGATGCCCGATATCGACGTTCCGCGCATAGTGGTGCAGATGTCGGCCCAAGGCAGTTCCGCCCGCGAGATAGAGCAGCGCATGGTCGGTCCGATGCGCCGTCAGCTGTCGCAGGTGGCCGGTCTGAAAGACATTGAATCGGCGTCGCGCACCGATGCCGGCATAATAACGCTGACGTTCAGCCCCGGCAGCGACATGAGTCTGCTGTTCATTGAAGTGAACGAGAAGATTGACCGCGCCATGAGCTCCATGCCGAAGGAAATGGAACGTCCGAAGGTGATGAAGATCGGTGCTCTTGACATTCCGGCGTTCTATGTCGACGTGACCGGAGGGCGGCCGGAACAGACCTCGCGACTGGTGAGCAACGTCATCAGCAAGCGCATGGAACAGCTGCCGGAAGTGGCCATGGTAGACTACAGCGGACTGACGGGAACACGGATCACGATACAGCCCGACGCGGCGCGTGCAAGCATGTCGGGAATAACCAACAGCGATATAGAAAAGGCTATCAGTGACAACAACATCGTGTTGGAGACGCTGAGCGTGAGATACGGCATATACCGGTATAACATTCACTTCGATTCGCAGATACTCTCCGTCCGCGATATTGAAAACATCTATCTGCGGCACAACGGACGGCTGCTGCAGCTGAAAGACATCTGCAAGGTGGAAGAGACAGCCGCAGTGCGCAAGGGTATTGTCGCGTCGGACGGCTGCGACGCTATCACAATGGCGGTGATAAAGCAGAGCGACGCGCAGATGAGCGACCTGCAGCAGAGCATGGACACACTGATGGCGCAGCTCACACGCGATTATCCCGAACTGCGTTTCACCGTGACGCGCGACCAGACGCAGCTGCTGTCGTACAGCATGAACAATCTGGAGTGGAACCTCGTGCTTGGCATAGTCATGGCAAGCATCGTGTTGTTTGTCTTCATCGGAGGGCGTCGTCTTCCGGTGCTCGTGGCAATATCCATCCCGCTGTCGCTGATACTAACGCTGCTCTGCTTCTATCTCATGGGCATCTCGCTGAACATAATATCGCTGTCGGGACTCATCCTCGGCGTGGGAATGATTGTGGACAACGCGATTATCGTGATAGACAACATCCTGCAGAAAGGCACGTGCAACGAGAAGACAATCAACTCGGCCGTGAAGGAGGTTGTCATGCCGATGCTGTCGTCCGTTCTCACCACCTGTTCGGTGTTCATACCGCTGATATTCCTGAGCGGAACGGCGGGGGCGCTGTTCTACGATCAGGCCATGGGCATAACGATAGCCTTGTTCTGTTCGCTCGCTGTAGCGGCTCTCGTTATTCCTGTCTATCATTTGGCGCTATGCCGGAAATGCCGTCCGAGAGAGACCAAGGTCAACATACGTCTGACGGCTTTCTATGAGAAGGGCATGCGCTACACGCTGCGTCACCCGAAGACCATGGTGGGCGTGTTTTCCGGAAGCGTACTGCTGATTCTCATCCTGTTGCCTTTCATCCGGAAGGAACGAATGCCGGAGATTCCGCACGATGACGCGATTGTGACAATAGACTGGAATGCCGGCATTGTCCCGGAAGAGAACAACCGGCGTGTAAGCGAGGTGCTGGGACATGTGAAAGACTACGTCAAGGCGAGCACCACGATGGCCGGCGGACAGGACTTCATGCTGTCGCACACGAGGAACATCACCGGCAGCGAGGCCGTATGCTACATAAAATGCGGGTCGGCCGAGGACTGTGACAAGGCGGTGGAGAAAATCAAACGTTATGTCGCCGGCCATTATCCGAAGGCTATGGTGGAGTCGGAACTCGCGGCAAACATCTTCGACATTATTTTCTCTACCGGCGAACCGGATCTTCAAATCCGGCTTCAAAAACGTGATGGTGGCAGACCCGAGGTTGTCCAGACGCGCGCGGTGGCGGACTCGTTGCTGCGGAGATTTCCTCAGACGGACATACAGCCGGTTCCTACCGAGACCTATATACGCTACAGGACGGATGCGGAGCAGATGGCCTACTACGGTGTTACATACAGGCAACTGTATTCGCGGCTGAAGGAACTGCTCGGAACAAACAGCATATATGAAATCAGCAGTGGCGGCGAGAACGTTCCGGTGGTTATCGGCAGCGACGGCACTGACAGCGGCGCACTGCTGGGAAACACCATAACGAACGGCAACGGAACGGCCGTCCCGCTGGCATATCTTGTGAAGGAGTCGCGCCGTGAGGACTACAAACATCTTGTTGCAAGTAATGACGGCGAGTTTTCCGTGATAGACATAGATGACGTCCCGGACCGGAAGGCGGAGGAAATGATGGCATACGTCACGAAAATCACTGACAGCTCACCGGTCAAGGCGTCTTTCCGCGGCGGTTATTTTTCTTCACGGTCCATGATTGGTGAACTGGCGGTGGTTCTTGCCGTTGCCGTCCTGTTGCTCTATTTCATACTTGCGGCGCAGTTTGAAAGCATTGTCCAGCCGGTGATAATCCTCACGGAGGTCATCATCGACGTGGCGATGGTGATGCTGGCGCTGTTCGTTTGCGGCGAGTCGCTGAACATAATGTCGATGATAGGCATGATCGTGGCATGCGGAATCATAATTAACGACTCGATATTGAAGGTCGATACGATAAACAGGCTGTACCGCCGGCGTGGGCAGGGCGGTGACCGCAGCAACGCTTCGCTGCTCAGGGCTGTCGTCGTGGCCGGACACCGACGGCTGAAGCCTATCGTCATGACATCGCTGACGACGGTGCTCGCCATCGTGCCGTTCCTGCATCGCGGCGACATGGGATCGGCTCTGCAATATCCGCTGTCGTTCGCGATAATCACAGGTATGACCGTCGGAACGATGGTGAGCCTGTTTTTCGTACCGCTGATGTATTACCTTATATATAGAAGAAGATGAAACACTCGTTCTCCATACTGCTCGTATTGTGCGTTTTGATGGTTGTCGGCGGGGCGCTCGTCCCGCAACTTGACATCAGCAACAAACCGCGGCCGGAACAGGGAAAGACTCTCACCATATCATACAGATGGGAAAATGCTTCGGCAAAGGTTGTGGAACAGAATGTCACGTCACGCATAGAGGCTTTGGTGAGTTCGGTGCGCGGGGTGGAGAAAGTCTCGTCTGTGAGTCGGTTTGGCCGCGGACGAATAACGGTGGAGCTGAAACCGAAGGCCGACGTGTCCGCGACGAAATTTGAGATAGCCTCGATTCTGCGTCAGATAAGGGGCAAGCTGCCCGAAGGCGTGTCCTATCCCACCGTGTCGGGCGGTGAGGTGAGCACCGCGCTTGGCGACGACAATGAGGTGAAGCTGATTCTGACATACATGCTGAACGCCGACATGTCGGGCGAGCAGATGCGGCAGATAGCCGAAAGAGAGACAAAACATGCCGTCGAACGCATCGATGGAGTCCATCATGTGGACATAACCGGCACGACCTCCCATTATATGGAGGTGGAATATGACGCGGAGCAGCTGGCCGTTTACGGTATAAGCAGTTCCGATATAATCGACGCCATCCGCAATTTCTCCGGCCGTGAAGATATTGTCGGCGAGATTTCGGCGGAGGGCGGAAGGATCACAATCCCGCTGCTGCTGTCGTCGAAAGAGGAACGGAGGCGGTTTGAGCAGATGCCGCTGAAGAACATCGGCGGCAAGATTGTATATCTCAACAATCTTGCCACGTGTAATATCCGCGAACGGAAGCCCGGAAGCTACTATCGTGTGAACGGAATGAACACAATCTACGTCAATGTCTATGCGGACAAGGACGCCAGCGTGGTCAGTGTCTCCGACAGGGTGAAAGGCATGATGGAGGCATCGGCCACTACGCTTCGCTCGTCGCTGTCTTATGACCGCGCGGAGGAGCAGATGAAAGAGTTCCGCACACTGGTGGCGCGCTCGTCGCTGACGCTGGCCATCCTGCTGGTGTTCGTGTGGATGTGCGGTGGATTCAGATGGCGATATCTTGCCGTTATAAGCATTTCCTTGCTTGCGAACATTCTCATCGCCGTCATGTTTTACCGGTTGTTCGATATACGTCTCCATCCGTTTTCAATGGCGGGAATAACCGTCTCGCTGGGCATCATCATTGACTCGGCCATCGTCATGGCCGACCATTATGCCTACTACCGCGACCGCAGGGCTTTCACTGGAATACTTGCGGCGATGATGACTACCGTCGGGGCGCTGGTCATCGTCTTTTGGTTGCCGGAATATCTGAGGCATGACCTGAAGGATTTTTCAGTCGTTGTGATGATAAATCTTCTTGTCGCCGTGGCCGTTGCACTGTTTTTCACTCCGGCTCTTGTCGCGCAGTTCGGGGTGATGCGGAAGAAGCCCATAATAAAGCGGAATCTCCATACGCGTTTCGTCGTGTGGTTCTCCCGCCTGTATTTACGTTATGTCAGTATTGGGCAACGGCGGTGGGCGCGCTGCGCGCTACTGCTGGTGTTTGTTGGTATGTTTGCCGGTTCGCTCAAACTGTTTACGGACTGTCTCGACAGCAACACGTTCCGGCAAAAGGAAAAAGAAATGAAACTTTACGTTCGTGCGAAGATGCCGTTGGGCGGAAGTGTCCATGAACTGAACGACAAGGTCATGGAGGTTGAGGCTTTGCTGTCGCAGTTCAAGGAGATAAAGCGTTTTGAGACTTCTGTCCGTCCGAGCGGTGCTTCCATCGTCATTCAGTTCAAGGACGAGGCGTTGGCCTCAGGCTTTCCTTTTCTTCTGGAAAGCCGTGTCATAGGGAAGGTGATAACCATAGGTGGCGCTGACTGGGCCACGTCGGGAGTGAGCGAACGCGGGTTCAGTAACTCGCTGAATCTGCAATACAGGGCAAACAGCATTGAGATTGCCGGATATGACTATGAGCGGCTCTATCGTTTTGCTGAGGATATTGTGGGAGAGATGCAGAAGAACAGGCGGGTGATTGATCTCGCTATCGTCACGCCGGGGCATGAAGAGCAGGAAGACGAGTTTTTCATGGCATACGATCGCGGCATGATGGCTGCCGACAGCGTCAGCGCGCACGATATCCATTCCTCGCTTCAAAGTCTGTTGGCTGACCGCAATGTGGAAAAGATTGATGTGGGAGGAAAGATGATGGACGTAACGGTACATCCCACGTCAGTCAATTCGTTCGACTTATGGCAGATGGAAAATTCCTACGTCACTGCCGGTGGCCGCCAGGCGAGGCCGTCGGGATTTATGGACATAAGCAGGCGTAAGGCTAAGAACATCATTCCGAGGGACAATCAGGAATATGTGTTGCGCGTGGCTTTCAACGTGCTCGGGTCGTACACCTATACCCACCGTTACATAAAGAACATCACAGAAAAATATAATGCGACGTTTCCCGTAGGTTTCCGCTGTGTGGACAAGACCATCGGTGCATACGAGGACGATGGAACTCAATACTGGCTGATAGGTCTTGTGGCCGTAATAGTATTCTTCATACTTGCCATCCTTTTCGAGAGTCTGCTTCAGTCGCTCGCCGTCACACTGCTGATTCCTGTGTCGTTCATCGGACTTTTCATCACGTATTATGTCACAGGTGTGCCATTCGGTACGGGCGGCTTTGCTGCCATGGTTCTGCTGGCCGGTCTCACAGTGAACGCCGGTATATATATCGTCTGTCAGTATAACATCATCGTCCGCCGGCATGGAACGCGGAAGAACAGGGGTGTACGTTGGTTTGTTGCTGCTTTCAATCACAAGATTGTTCCGATAATGCTGACAGTGCTTTCCACGGTCATTGGCATGATTCCGTTTCTGATGGACGGCCCGGACGAACAGCCGTTCTGGTTCTCTCTGGCCGTAGGAACGATAGGCGGTTTGTCGCTAAGCGTAATCCCCATCGTGATGTTTCTTCCGGTTGCAATGAGGCTTATCAGTTCAGTGAAGGATGTTACACGGCTCGCGTAATGGTGTTACACGGGCCGCGTAACGTCGTTACATGAGCCGTGTAACACCATTACGCGAGCCGTGTAACAGCTGGCAATATGCCTCATTTTACTCTTCGATGCGGGCGCCGAAGTAGACAGCATGGAGTCGTATGGAAGAATTGTCCGTGAATTGTCCGTAATATTTCTATGTATTTGTTTGCTTAATTGGAAAAATAGGTGTAAATTTGCAACGGTTTAAACTATTTAACGAAAAATGACTATCATAAGAAAACTCGTTTTGCCGGCAGTCATGATTGCTGTTGTCATGCTTCTCGGCGCGTGCTCAAGCACGAAGGATGTGGCTTATTTCCAGAACAGTTCGAACGTTAATCTTGAAAATTCAAAAGTTCTATATGATGCCCGCATCATGCCTAAAGACCTGTTGACGATTACGGTGAGTACGACGGATCCTGAGGCCGCACAGCCTTTCAACATGACTGTTGCTACAACATTCAACCAGACATCGCGCAACTCTACGTCACAGCCTCTGCTTCAGTCATATCTGGTAGATAACAACGGAAACATTGATTTCCCTCGTGTCGGTCAGATACATCTCGGCGGTCTGACAAAATCGCAGGCCGAAGCTCTCATTTTGGAGAAAATCCAACCTTATATGAATCTCAACGAGACACCAATCGTTACGGTGAGAATGATAAACTATAAGATTTCGGTGTTGGGTGAGGTTGCACGTCAGGGTATGTACACCGTGACGAATGAGAAAATCAATATTCTTGAGGCTTTGGCCATGGCCGGTGATATGACTATCTACGGTGTGCGCGACCGTGTCAAGCTGATTCGCGAGGATGCCACAGGCCGGAAGTCCATCCATGTGCTCAATCTTAATGATGCCAATCTGATCAACTCGGAATACTATTATCTGCAGCAGAATGACATCGTCTATGTTGAGCCGAACAAGGTGAAGGCACAGAATTCGAGTGTTGGTAGTATGACCACGTTGTGGTTCTCGGCTACGTCGATTCTTATATCGCTCACATCGTTGTTGTATAACATCCTAAAGTAAAGAACATAATGCAAAATACGAGGAATCGTCCTCGTATTTTGCATGTAATATATATACATATAATATATGTGCGGAATAGTTGGCTATATTGGTAATCAGGAGGCTTTCCCGATATTGATCAAAGGTCTTAGGAGATTGGAGTATCGTGGGTATGACAGTGCTGGTGTCGCTTTGATAAATGCCAGTGGAGAACTGAACGTATGCAAGACCAAGGGTAAGGTGGATGATCTTGTCAACTATTGCAGCGACAAGAACGTTTCCGGTATGGTCGGTATAGCCCACACAAGATGGGCTACACATGGAGAACCGTCCACAATGAATGCCCATCCGCATTATTCTCAGTCAAAGAATCTGGCGATAATACATAACGGTATTATTGAAAACTATGCTGCGCTGAAAGAGAAGCTGACAGCCAAAGGTGTGAAGTTCAGTTCGGATACGGATACGGAAGTTCTGGTCCAACTGATTGAATATATTCAGGAACGGAAAAATTTCGATTTGCTGACGGCTGTTCAATTTGCTCTTCACGAAGTTATTGGCGCATACGCGGTGGCTCTGATAGACCGTCGCAATCCCAACCAGATAATCGCTGCGCGCAAGCAGAGCCCCTTAGTGGTCGGAATTGGCGAAAATGAGTTTTTTCTCGGTTCGGATGCAAGTCCGATAGTTGAATATACGGATAAGGTAGTCTACCTGGAAGACGGAAATATAGCCGTGATACGTCGTGGTGAGGAATTGAAAGTCGTGAATATCCTCAACCGCAGGCTTAATCCGGACATACAGACAGTAGACATCAATCTCGGTCAGTTGGACAAGGGCGGTTATCCGCATTTCATGCTGAAAGAGATTTTTGAACAGCCTGACTGTCTGACAAACTGCATGCGCGGACGTGTTAATGTGGATACGGACAATGTCGTGCTGAGCGCTGTTATAGATTATAAGAGGCAACTGCTCGAAGCCAAGCGTTTCATAATAGTGGCTTGCGGAACATCATGGCATGCCGGACTTATAGGCAAGCAGGTAATTGAGAGTTTCTGCCGAATACCGGTAGAGGTGGAATATGCCTCGGAATTCAGATACCGTAATCCCGTGATATCGGAAGGTGATGTTGTGATAGCCATTTCTCAAAGTGGCGAGACGGCCGATACGTTTGCAGCGCTGAAGTTGGCTAAGGAGAAAGGTGCTTTTGTTTATGGAATATGTAATGCTATCGGCTCAAGCATAGCACGGGCTACTGATACGGGGTCATATATTCATGTGGGTCCGGAAATCGGCGTGGCTTCAACGAAAGCCTTCACCGGTCAGGTGACGGTTCTTTCAATGTTGGCATTGGCATTGGCCAAGGAGAAGGGCACGATAAGTAGCGACGACTACATGAAGATAGTGCAGGAACTCCATGAAATACCTGAGAAGATGAAGCAGGTATTGAAGCAGAACAATCGCATGGCAGACCTTAGCAGGATGTTCACATACGCCCGCAATTTCCTTTATCTCGGTCGCGGTTATAGTTATCCGGTGGCATTGGAGGGTGCTTTGAAACTGAAAGAAATCAGCTATATTCATGCCGAAGGCTATCCGGCAGCGGAAATGAAGCATGGACCAATCGCATTGATAGACTCGGATATGCCGGTTGTGGTGATAGCTACCCACAATGCTATGTATGAAAAAGTATTGAGCAACATACAGGAGGTTAAAGCCCGCAAGGGTAAGGTTATTGCTTTGGTTACGGAAGGGGATGACACGATAAGCCGTATTGCTGACGAGGTCATCGAACTCCCGAAGACGATTGAATGTCTGGAACCGTTGCTCGCCACAATACCATTGCAGCTTTTGGCTTATCACATAGCCGTCTGCAAAGGCAAGAACGTTGACCAACCGAGAAATCTGGCCAAGTCGGTAACGGTAGAATAATCAACAGGAGGATATACCGGCCTCCGTGTCGGTTTAATTTATAATTGAAACCAGACGCGGAGGCCGTTTTTATATGCAGACCTTAGGGGTAAAAAGATAACGAAGAGAGAATTAAGGATAATAGAATGGAGCAGTTGAAACACGAATGCGGCATAGCCATGATAAGGCTACTGAAGCCGCTTGATTATTATCAGCAGAAGTATGGCACGTGGTTGTATGGAATGAACAAGCTGTATCTGATGATGGAGAAACAGCACAATCGTGGCCAGGAAGGTGCCGGTATTGCATGTGTCAAGTTGGATACACGTCCTGGAGAGGAATATATGTTCCGTGAGAAGGCGCAGGGCTCAAATGCAATCACGGAAATATTTGCCAATGCTCAGGAAAGCTTTAGGAATCTGTCGCCGGAATTGCTGGCAGATACGGAGTATGCCAAGAAGAACCTTCCGTTTGCCGGTGAACTGTATATGGGGCATCTTCGCTACTCCACCACAGGGAAGAGCGGCTTGAAATATGTGCATCCTTTCTTGCGCCGTAATAACTGGAAAGCCAAGAACCTCTGTCTTTGCGGCAATTTCAATATGACCAACATTGACGAAATCTTTGATAAGATAACATCACAGGGTCAGTGTCCGCGCATTTTCAGTGACAGTTATATAATGCTGGAATGGATGGGCCACCGTCTGGACCGCGAAGTTGAACGCAATTTCGTCATGGCCAAGAAGCAAGGACTTGAAGGCACTGAAATCACGGATTATATAGACAGCAACGTTAAGCTGGCAAACGTCTTGAAGACAACGATGCCGGATTTTGACGGCGGTTATGTTGTATGCGGTATCACCGGCAGCGGTGAGATGTTCTCCATGCGCGATCCTTGGGGCATAAGACCTGCGTTCTATTATAAGAACGATGAGATTGTTGCGGTGGCCAGTGAGCGTCCCGTGTTGCAGACGACGTTTGATCTCGACTGTGAGGATGTGAAGGAGTTGATGCCGGGAGAGGCTGTTTTGGTTAACAAGAACGGCGAATGTTCAGTAGAACGGATATTGGAGCAATGTGGTGATTCGGCATGTTCGTTTGAGAGAATTTATTTCAGCCGCGGTTCAGACCGTGATATTTATCAGGAGCGTCGGAAACTGGGCGAACTGCTAACCCCGGCGATACTGAAGGCTGTTGACAACGATGTGGAGCATACGGTGTTTTCGTTCATCCCCAACACGGCGGAAGTGGCTTACTACGGTATGCTCGGCGGATTTAAGCGATATATAAATGAACAGAAGATAAAAGCGATAGAAAGTCTCAATCATGTCCCTACACGTGCGGAGCTTGAAGAAATCCTCCATCAGTATGTACGTTCGGAAAAGGCGGCATGGAAAGACATAAAGCTGCGCACGTTCATTACGGAAGGAAATTCCCGCAATGACTTGGCTTCACATGTATATGACATCACATACGATGTGTTGGAGCGCGGTGTAGATAATCTTGTGATTATCGATGATAGTATCGTTCGTGGAACAACGTTGCGGGAGAGCATCATCAAGATTCTTGACCGTCTGCATCCTAAAAAGATAGTTATTGTCAGTTCGTCACCGCAGATCCGCTATCCCGATTATTACGGCATTGATATGGCCCGTCTGGAGGAATTCATTGCATTCAGAGCCTGCATAGAGCTTCTGGAGGATCGCGGCATGCAGAGTCTGATAGAAGAAACCTACCGCGCATGTAAGGAAGAATTGAAGAAGCCTAAAGAAGAAATGACATGCTGCGTGAAGGCGCTGTATCGTCCCTTTACACCGGAGGAACTCAACTGCAAGATGGTTGAAATGTTGCGGCCGGAAGGTGTGACAACCCCCATAGAACTTGTTTTCCAAAGCATTGAAGGCCTTCATGAAGCGATACCGCATCATAAAGGTGATTGGTATTTTACTGGCGATTTCCCAACGGCGGGAGGTATGAAACTTGTAAATCAGGCTTTCATTAATTTTATTGAGAAAGTCTATAAGAAAGAACAGAAATTTTAAACGCTTGACATATTAGTATAATGAAGAACGTAACATTAGTCCTTGAAGACGGAACGAAATTTCATGGTAAGTCATTCGGATACGACCAACCGGTGGCCGGAGAGGTCGTTTTCAACACGGCAATGATGGGATATCCTGAGAGTTTGACGGACCCGTCGTACGCCGGTCAGCTGATGACATTGACCTATCCGCTTGTCGGAAATTATGGTGTCCCTCCTTTCACAGTAGAAAGCAACGGGCTTGCCACATTCATGGAGAGTGACAAAATCTATGCTTCGGCCATAATCGTGTCCGATTATAGTGAGGAGTACAGCCATTGGAATGCTGTGGAAAGTCTGGCCGACTGGCTCAAGCGTGAGCATGTGCCGGGAATAACAGGCATCGACACACGTCAGTTGACTAAAGTGCTGCGTGAGCATGGCGTGATGATGGGCAAAATCCTGTTTGACGACGACCCCGACAACATCCCGCAGGCTGATTACGAGGGAGTGAACTTCGTGGATCGTGTGAGTTGCAAGGAGATAATCCGTTACAATGAAGGTGCCGGCAAGAAAGTCGTGCTTGTTGACTGTGGTGTGAAGAACAATATCATCCGCTGCCTGATAAACCGTGGAGTGGAAGTGATACGTGTGCCGTGGAACTATGATTATACGACAATGAACTTCGACGGACTCTTCCTCGGAAACGGTCCGGGCGACCCTGATATGTGTGAGGAAGCTGTGGAGATAATACGCAAGCAGATGAACATGTCCCGCAAGCCAATATGCGGTATCTGCATGGGTAATCAGCTGTTGGCGAAGGCCGGTGGTGCTACCATATATAAATTGAAGTACGGCCATCGTTCCCACAACCAGCCGGTGCGTGAGGTGGGCACGGACAAATGTTATGTGACAAGCCAGAACCATGGCTATGCAGTCGATGCCAGTACGCTTGGCAAGGATTGGCGCGAGCTGTTCGTCAATATGAACGACGGTTCCAACGAGGGCGTATGCCACGTTGAGAATCCTTGGTTCACGAGCCAGTTCCACCCGGAGGCTTGTTCCGGTCCTGTTGACACAGAGTTTATGTTTGACCGTTTTGTTGAAAAACTGAAGTAAGAAAAAGATGAAAGACGAGAATATAAAGAAAGTCCTGCTGCTCGGTTCGGGCGCATTGAAGATTGGAGAGGCCGGTGAGTTCGATTATTCAGGTTCTCAGGCGTTGAAGGCTCTGCGTGAGGAAGGTGTCTACACAGTGCTTATCAACCCCAACATTGCCACGGTGCAGACCTCTGAGGGTGTGGCCGACCAAATCTATTTCCTTCCCGTTCAGCCTTATTTCGTTGAGCGCGTAATCGAGAAAGAGCGTCCCGATGGAATTCTGCTTGCATTTGGCGGTCAGACGGCCCTCAACTGCGGAGTTGAACTCTACAAGAGTGGTGTGCTTGAAAAGTACAATGTCCGTGTGTTAGGAACTCCCGTACAGGCAATCATGGACACCGAAGACCGTGAGCTTTTTGTGGACAAGCTCAATGAAATAGATGTCAAGACAATAAAGAGTGAGGCTTGCGAAACCATAGCACAGGCCCGTAAGGCTGCCGCAACGTTGGGCTATCCCGTCATCCTGCGTGCAGCCTATGCGCTCGGTGGTCTCGGCAGCGGCTTCTGCGACAATGAGGAAGAGCTTGACAAACTGGCCGAAAAGGCATTCTCTTTCTCTCCCCAAGTACTCGTTGAGAAGAGTCTGAAAGGCTGGAAGGAGATAGAATATGAGGTGGTGCGCGACCGTTACGACAACTGTATAACGGTTTGCAACATGGAGAACTTCGACCCGCTCGGAATCCATACCGGCGAGAGTATCGTCATAGCTCCCTCACAGACACTGACCAACAGCGAGTATCACAAGCTCCGCGCCCTTGCGATCAAGATTGTACGCCACATCGGCATCGTTGGCGAGTGTAACGTCCAGTATGCTTTCGACCCAAAGAGCGAGGACTATCGTGTCATTGAGGTCAACGCCCGTCTCAGCCGCTCGTCGGCTCTCGCATCCAAGGCAACGGGCTATCCATTGGCTTTTGTAGCCGCCAAGCTCGGCATGGGCTACGGACTTTTTGAGTTGAAGAATTCCGTAACCAAAACCACCAGTGCTTTCTTTGAACCCGCTCTTGACTATGTAGTCTGCAAGATTCCGCGTTGGGATCTCAGCAAGTTCCGCGGCGTAGACAAGGAACTCGGTTCGTCGATGAAGTCAGTCGGCGAGGTTATGGCCATCGGCCGCAATTTCGAGGAAGCTATCCAGAAGGGTTTGCGTATGATAGGACAAGGCATGCACGGCTTCGTAGAGAACAAGGAACTTGAAATCGACGACATCGACGCCGCTCTGCGCGAACCCACCGACAAGCGCGTTTTCATCATATCGAAGGCCATGCACAAGGGCTATACCATCGACCAGATACACGACCTGACCAAGATTGACAAGTGGTTCCTCCAGAAGCTCAAGCACATCATCGACATTGACGAGCGCATGAAGGCTCTCAAGAGC
Organism: uncultured Prevotella sp.; assembly: GCA_947170725.1. Lineage (GTDB taxonomy): Bacteria > Bacteroidota > Bacteroidia > Bacteroidales > Bacteroidaceae > Prevotella. The sequence goes on along the minus strand of CAMVUM010000002.1, from coordinate 186,379 downwards.
ATCAACAACCTCGGCAAAGAACTGCTGCGTGAAGCGAAAATCTATGGTTTCACAGATTTCCAGATAGCCCGTGCCGTCGGTCTTGAGGCCGAACTGAAGAGCATGGCCAAGGCCGGTCTCGTGGTCCGGAATCTGCGCAAGAGCTACGGTATATTGCCGTATGTCAAGCAGATTGATACGCTGGCGGCCGAATATCCCGCACAGACAAACTATCTCTACATCACTTATTCGGCTGTCGCCCACGACATCAATTTCCTTGGCGACAAGCGTTCCATCATCGTTCTCGGCTCAGGAGCCTACCGTATCGGCTCTTCCGTTGAGTTCGACTGGTGTGGCGTCCAGGCGTTGCAGACCATCCGCAAGGAGGGTTACCGCTCGGTTATGATCAACTACAACCCTGAGACCGTGTCGACCGACTACGACATGTGTGACCGTCTCTACTTCGACGAACTCACCTTCGAGCGTGTCATGGACATCATCGAAATGGAGAATCCCCATGGCGTAATCGTGTCTACCGGCGGCCAGATTCCCAACAACCTCGCCATACGTCTTGACGAACAGCGCGTGCCCATCCTCGGAACATCGGCCAAGGACATTGACAACGCCGAAGACCGCGCCAAGTTCTCGTCCATGCTCACCCGCAACGGCATCAACCAGCCAGAGTGGAGCGCCTTGACTTCGATGGACGATATCAATAAGTTCATCGACCGTGTAGGCTTCCCGGTCCTTGTCCGTCCGTCATACGTTCTCTCAGGTGCGGCCATGAACGTATGTTCAAACGCCGAGGAACTTGACCGGTTCCTGAAGCTGGCTGCAAATGTTTCGGAAGATCATCCCGTCGTGGTAAGCCGCTTCATCGAGCATGCTAAGGAAATCGAGATGGACGCCGTGGCAAAGAACGGCGAAATCATTGCCTACGCCATTTCTGAGCACATCGAGTTTGCCGGAGTCCATTCCGGTGATGCCACCATCCAGTTCCCGCCGCAGAAACTTTATGTCGAGACCGTGCGCCGGATCAAGCGCGTGAGTCGCCAGATAGCCAAGGAACTTCATATCAGTGGCCCGTTCAATATTCAGTTCATGGCCCGAGACAACGACATCCTTGTCATCGAGTGTAACTTGCGCGCCTCGCGTTCATTCCCGTTTGTGAGCAAGGTTCTGAAGATAAATCTCATTGAGATTGCCACCAAGGTCATGCTCGGACTGCCTGTCGAGAAGCCCCACAAGAGCCTTTTCGACCTCGACTACGTGGGAATCAAGGCCAGCCAGTTCTCTTTCAACCGTTTGCAGAAGGCAGACCCCGTGCTCGGTGTCGATATGGCTTCAACCGGTGAGGTCGGCTGTATCGGCGAGGACACCAGCTGTGCGTTGCTGAAGAGCATGCTTTCCGTTGGCCATCGCATCCCCGAGAAGACCATTCTGCTCTCCACCGGTTCGGCCAAGCAGAAAGCTGAGATGCTTGACGCTGCCCGTATGCTTGTGGCCCACGGCTATAAGCTGTATGCCACCGGCGGCACCTCAAGATTTCTCACCGAGAACGGTGTGGACAACACCATCGTCTACTGGCCGTCGGAAGACTGTCAGCCGCAGGCCCTCGACATGCTCCACAACCACGAGATCGACATGGTTGTCAACATCCCGAAGGATCTTTCTGCCGGCGAGTTGACCAATGGCTACAAGATACGTCGTGCCGCCATTGACCTCAATGTTCCGCTCATCACGAACAGCCGCCTTGCCAGTGCTTTCATCAGCGCCTTCTGCAACATGCCGATAGAGGGCATCGCCATCAAGAGCTGGTCGGAGTATAAGTAAAAAAACATACACGCTTGATATCATTTCCAAGAGGCGGAAACCGGTCGGACTGCAATATGCCGACCGTGTTTCCGCCTCTTTTGTATTTATCTTGACGGCATATTAATCGTATGGCGACGTTCAAAAAACATTATTAAAAATTGTCGTTTCGGAATATTTAGTGTATATTTGCAACTAAATAACTAATAACTGAAAACTATGGGAAGCAGTGGAATGCTTGAATCCAAGATTAACCGAAGCGATTATAAAATACTCATTGTCGATGACGTGGTGAGTAATGTCCTTTTGCTCAAGATATTGTTGACAAATGAGAAGTTTCAGATATGTACGGCGTCAAACGGTCGCGAGTGTGTCGAAAAGACAAAATCAGAGCGCCCTGACCTGATTCTTCTTGATGTCATGATGCCGGATCTCAACGGCTTCGACACAGCCGTAATTCTAAAGAATGACCCGGAGACGGCAAACGTCCCCATAATATTTCTCACCGCGCTCAACACTCCGTCCGACCTTGTGCAGGGATTCAAGGTCGGTGCGAGCGATTTTCTCACCAAACCTTTCAATAAAGAAGAACTCATCGTGCGCGTCATGCAGCAGATTTCGCTTGTTGCCGCACGCCGCATAATCATGGAGCAGAACGAAGAGTTGCGCCACACGATCAGCAACCGCGACAAGATGTATTCCGTGATAGCCCATGACCTCCGTTCCCCTATGGCCAGCATCCGCATGGTGCTCAACCTTTTTGTCAGTGCTGTCTCGCCAGACATGATAGGCCGGGAGCTTTACGACCTGATAGACAAGGCCAATCGAGAGTCCGAAGAGACACACAGTCTGTTGGACAATCTCCTGAAATGGACCAAGAGCCAGACGGGACGCCTCAACGTTGTCTATCAGGATTTTGAAATCAACGACGTCGTTCTCGGTGTAGTGGATATATTCGTCATAATCGCAGAGACGAAACATATCCGGCTAAACTGCAATCTCGGAACGGAAAACCTGAAGGTTCATGCCGACACGGACATGCTCAATACCGTGATACGCAACTTCATTAGCAACGCTATCAAGTTCAGCAACGAGAACAGCACCATCGACATCACCGTGGAGCGTAGCGGCGATTTCGCCCGCATCAGCGTCCGTGACCATGGGGTAGGTATCAGCGAAGACCGCCTTGCCAGCCTGTTCTGTAGTGGCACGACAACCTACGGAACCAAAAACGAGGAAGGCAGCGGCCTCGGTCTGCAACTCTGCAAGGACTTTGCCGTCAAGAACGGAGGCGACGTAGAGGTTGAGTCCGTCCATGGCGAAGGCTCAACCTTCAGCGTGCTCGTACCGTTGGTTGCGGAAGGGTAGATAAAATTTCCGGTTTAATATAATTGCAGTTATGTGCCGTTTTTCGTTAATTTAAAGAGATATAATTATTGTTTTATCTGAGCATTTAGGCCATGGTTTGATTGATGGCTCCAAATAAGTTTATTCCACGACATTACAAAAACGAGAGTATGTGTCGTTGCGTTTGTAAATATCGTTGCACGAAAAACAGTGACAAATGAAAAAACTGTTTTAGAGCGCCGGAAAGACACCGGAAGTATGGTTGAACAGCCATGGTTTTGCCGTAAGGGCCTCCCAAGGTTGCAACGGGGCCCTTGTCACATTCCAACGGGGCTGCCGCTGCATGATGAAAGCGGCCCCGTTGCAACCTCGGGAGGCCCTTACGGCAGAAAAAATCATCGCTTTTTGCATCGGAAAAGCGCTTTTTCGGCGTCCTGAAATTGCACATATCCCGAAAAGACATGGCATTCGCTTGAATTACAGACACTTATACTTGCACACGTGAAACTTTTGAATTTGTATAGCAGGGTGGAATATTTTTAAAAGTGGCCATTCCTGATGCTGTTTAGATGGTATTTTTGAGGCTTTTTGTCAATTGCTTTCTGATATATGACCGCCTCTTTTTCAGATAGAACAAAATACGGACCATCGGGAATTCGGGGTGATACATCCGCATGCTCCTCCGTTGGATGGAGACATATTTTCGCTATGCTCAACAAATCGTCTTGTATTTGTCCGCAAGCAAATTCTGACAATATTCTTTGACATACTACTTGAATCTTTGGCAGAAAGAATAGCCATGGCCCAAGATTGCGGCAATGAGACACATCCTTGTTCATGGATATGTCCAAGTCAGAATCTGGAATTTGTGGTAAACTGCAATTGGCAATATCGTTCCGTTGCGTATCCAAGTAGAAAAGTATCTTGATGAGATTTAAATATTCTCATTCCAATCCCGTGCGCTTTTAAGCCCATTTTCTTGTCAGTGTTGTGAAAAAGTGTTACCTTTGCAAACGTAATACATTTATTATAAACTTTTTAGTAGATATGAAAGCATTTGTTTTTCCCGGTCAGGGAGCACAGTTTGTCGGTATGGGCAAAGACCTGTATGACAACAATCCATTGGCAAAGGAACTTTTTGAGAAAGCAAACGACATTCTCGGTTACAGAATAACAGACATTATGTTCAGCGGCACTGATGATGAGCTGAAGCAGACAAAGGTTACACAGCCCGCCGTATTCCTCCACAGTGTTATTTCGGCTCTTTGCATGGGCGACGCTTTCCAGCCCGCCATGGCTGCCGGTCACTCGCTGGGTGAGTTCTCGGCTCTGGTTGCTGTAGGCGCACTGAGCTTCGAGGACGGACTGAAGCTGGTCTATGCACGTGCTATGGCCATGCAGAAGGCTTGCGACGTCGCTCCGTCTACGATGGCGGCTATCGTCGGTCTGCCCGACGAGAAGATTGCAGAGATTTGTGCAGAGGTCAACAAAGAAGGCCATGTTGTCGTTCCGGCCAACTACAACTGTCCCGGCCAGCTGGTCATCTCAGGCAACATCGAGGCCATCAATGAGGCTTGCGAGAAGCTGAAGGCCGCCGGCGCAAAGCGTGCTCTGCCGCTGAAGGTGGGTGGTGCGTTCCACTCTCCGCTGATGCAGCCCGCCAAGGATGAGTTGCAGGCAGCCATAGAGGCTACGGAGTTTGCCGCTCCCAAGTGTCCCGTCTATCAGAATGTTGACGGTAAGCCCCACACAGACCCCTCTGACATAAAGGCTAACCTCATAGCACAGCTGACGAGCAGCGTGCGCTGGACCGAAAGCGTTCAGAACATGATTGCCGACGGTGCTGATGACTTCACGGAGTGCGGTCCGGGCAAGGCTCTGCAGGGTATGATCGGACGTATCGACAAGAACGTAGCTGCCCACGGAATAGCATAAAAGTATATGCCTGTCATATACACGATAGAAACAATATTCACTTATGACAGGTTATATGAAAAGATAAAACGGCAAGCCCGTCGCGCACATCCCCCGAAAAAAGGATGGCGGGCGGGCTTTTGCTTTTTCACGTATATGACAAATCTGGAATATTAAATGCAGAAAGTAATAATCTATCAGATATTCACACGCCTTTTCGGCAACTGCCGTGAGACATGCCGCAAGAACGGCACGCTGGAAGAAAACGGTTGCGGAAAGATGAGTGCCTTCACGGCGATGACGCTGAAGCGTATAAAGGCTCTCGGAGTGACGCACGTATGGTACACGGGTGTTATCCGTCATGCCACGACGACGGACTATACGGCCCACGGCATACCGCGCCAGCATCCGGCAGTGGTGAAGGGTAGGGCGGGTTCGCCATATGCCATCACCGACTATTATGACATTGATCCGGACATAGCCGACAATGTAGACAGGAGAATGGCTGAGTTTGAGGCGCTGGTGAAGCGCACTCACCAGGCCGGCATGAAGGTCATTATCGACTTCGTACCAAATCATGTGGCCCGACAGTACCGTTCGGTGTGCAAGCCGGATGGAGTCCGTGACCTCGGGGAGAACGACAACCGCGACATGCACTTCTCTACGTCGAACAATTTCTATTATTGTTGGGGCCAGCCGTTCGCTCCCGATTTCGACCTTCGCGGAGAAGAGGCAGAGGCTTATTCGGAGAATCCTGCACGTGCGACGGGAAATGACAATTTCAGTAACTGCCCCGGACGGAATGACTGGTATGAGACGGTCAAGCTGAACTACGGTATCGACTACTGCGACGCAGGCGGGCGTTCGGAACATTTCAGTCCTATTCCTGATACGTGGAACAAGATGACGGACATCCTGCTTTTCTGGGCCTCAAAGGGTGTCGACGCTTTCCGCTGCGACATGGCGGAGATGGTTCCGGCCGCGTTCTGGGCCTGGGCAACGGACAAGGTGAAATACCGCTATCCGGAAATCAGGTTCATCGGCGAGGTCTATGATCCATCGCAGTATCGCAACTATATTGGTGCGGGTTTCGACTGGCTTTACGACAAGGTCGGAATGTACGACTGTGTGCGTGACGTGACGTGCGGCCGCCGGCCTGCTTCGGACATCACGCGCCACTGGCAGTCGACGGACGACATCCGCGACCACATGCTCTATTTCCTTGAGAACCATGACGAACAGCGCATAGGCAGTGACTTCTTTGCCGGCGACGGACGCCGTGGCGTTCCCGGGCTTATCGTCAGTGTTCTGATGCAGCAGAACCCGTTCATGCTCTATGCCGGACAGGAGTTTGGAGAGCGCGGTATGGACGAAGAGGGATTCAGCGGACGTGACGGCCGGACGACAATCTTCGACTATTGGGCTGTTGGCACGCTGCGGCGCGGATATTTCGACCGTAGGAAGATGACGCGTGAGGAGATGTCTCTTGAGTCTGTCTATTCCCGGGTGCTTAATATCGCCTGCACGGAAAAGGCCGTGTCTGACGGCTGTTTCTATGACCTCATGTATGTCAACGGACATATCGGCGGCAGCGTTTATGCGCTAATCCGCAAATGCGGCAGCGAGCTGCTTCTCGTGGCAGCGAACTTCTCAGGCGACGCAACGGACTGTGACGTGGTCATCCCGCGCCATGCCTTTGAATATCTGCAGATGGGCGAAGGCTTGCGTGAGGCGAAGGATTTGCTCAGCGGTGATAAGTGTGTGATGGAGCTGAAAGCCGACGGTGGCCTGAAGATGGATGTTCCGGCGTATGGCGGACGGGTTTGGAAGATGACTGTTTGACACAGGGAGGCGGTAATTGCTGAAATGTTATATTATATATTGTGATGCACAATGGAACAGGAACCGATATTGAATGAGCACAACAAGGAGGAGTTTCCTCCAAGCCACACGGCGGAACATCTGCTCAACCAGACGATGATCCGCATGTTCGGATGCGAGCGTTCGCGCAATGCCCACATAGAACGGAAGAAGAGTAAGATCAGTTATATACTTGACCATAAGCCGGACCGGAAAGAGGAAAAGGCGATTGAGGACCGCATGAACGAACTGATTGCGGAGGACTTGCCGGTGACGTTTGAGTTTGTTTCGCGTGCGGACCTGACGGCAGAGACTACGGCTTCCGGCGGACGTTATGCCGGAGTTTCGCTCGACAAACTGCCGGACGACGCCTCCGAAACAATCCGCCTCGTGCGTATCGGTGATTATGATGTGTGTCCGTGTATAGGCCGTCATGTCCGTTCTACGGCGCAGATTGGGCGCTTTGAGATGCTTGGAACGAACTGGGACGAGATGAACCGCTCGTTCCGGATTCGCTTTAAGGTCATCCAATAGTCCGTAGGGTGTATTCTGTGGAGACGTCAAGTGCCGGCCGGAAGGCTTGACTGTGCCTGTTTTGGGGCTGGTCAGACCTTCCGGCCGGCACTTGACGTTTCTTTATAATGCTATTTTCATGAAAACAGGGTCGTGGTCGGAATATGTAAGTGATTTCCTGTAGTATGTAATTCCGTTCAGCGATTTGTCGTGGAAGATGTAGTCGATACGCACCGGTTTCTTGTTCTTGTACGTCCGCATCCATCCGCTGCCACATTCCTTGAATCCGTCGGTCATGTTGCCGAGCATGGTGTTATATACGTATGAGTAGGGGACGTCGTTGAAGTCACCGCATACAATAGCCGGAACAGGAGAATTGTGTCTTTCGTTGGCTACGGTAGCGGCTTGTCCGGCGCGTATTATCATGCCAAGCGTATAGTTGTCGTATATTGCGCTTATCAGTGAATTGCGCTCAACATGCAGTCCCTTCATCTCCATTTTTGCCGCGCTGCGCAGTGTCCGGTTGAATCCGGTGGTTTCTAGATGAACGTTGAAGATACGAAGCATTTTGCCGTTGACGTCAATGTCTACCCACATAGCGCTGTTGTTGCTCTCTTCAAATGGGATATTTTTGTAGCCGCGGATAGGATATTTGCTGTAAACGACCATGTCGTTGTTACCCGTTGACATATACGGGAAATACTCTTTATAGCTGTTTGAGTTGCGCTTGTCGCCGCAGATGTCTGAATATTCCTGCATACAGAGCACGTCAACCTTCTGCTTCTTCATTTCCGACAGGATGTCTTGAGCCATAAATCCGGATGTTTCGCGGCCGAACAAAGCGACGTTGTATGTTGCTATTTTGACGCCGTAACGTCCGTCTGTATCCTCCGGGAGGCTGCGCAACTGATATATTGTGCCGATGTAGGGTATGCAGGAGAGTATGGTCAGGGTGGGGATGGCGGAGAAAATCCATCTGCGTCTTATCACCCAGTAGGCCAACAGAATCACATTGGCCATGATAAGCAGCGGCAGGACATAGACCGTCATGGCCTGTACCGTGTTTCCAACGGGAGACTTACTGCCTCCCCAAAGGCCTACGAAAGTAAAAATAGAGGTGACAATCTGTATGATGAGGAACATCATAAGAAAATACTTGTGTACTGCTAACTTTCCCATACTATGCTATTCGTTCAGGTATTTGCTAATCATATCCGTCAGATCTTTTATCTGTATCGGTTTGGTCATGAACTCGTCGCATCCAGCTGCCTTTGCTTCCATGATGTTTGTGTCGAATGCGTATGCGCTCAGCGCGATGATTGGAGTAGTGCTATTGACCTCTTTTATTATTCGTGTGGCGTCCAAACCATTCATCTCCGGCATTCGGATGTCCATCAGAATAAGGTCTGGTTTCTCATCTTCGTTCATGGTAACGGCCTCTATGCCGTTCTTTGCCCTTACAAGGCGATAACGCTTGGCCAAAACATTCTTCAATAGTTCGTAGTTGCTGTCTTCGTCTTCAACTACCATTATGAGTTTCATGTGGCCTCCGGATGCCATCATTCTCAGCGTGTGTGATCCCGTTGTTGTTCCAAACGGTCTGCTTTTTCCGCCCAATGAACCGTCGAACGGCAGTGTGAACCTGAACGTAGAACCTTCACCAAGGGTCGATTCTACTTCAATCTGGCCACCAAGTTTCTCCACGATAATCTTACAGATAGTCAATCCAAGGCCGTGACCGTTGTTGAGAGTTTCCGCATCCTTGGATGTGTATAGGCTGAAAATATCGTTAATGTCATTCGGCGAGATACCTGTTCCTGTGTCTGCGACATAGAATTCCACATACTGGCTTTGGTTGATGAGACGATAACCGAACGTGATGCTACCCTTTACGGTATGTTTCAAAGCGTTGTTTATCAGGTTTGAGAGAATCTGTGTGAGTCTGTTCGTGTCGGTGTTGAGCATTACCGATATTGTCGGTTCAGAGCAAATGAGTTTTACACTGTCCGGACACTTGAACTTGAAAATCTTCTTAACGTCGTGGCATAGTTTGCTGAGATTTGTCTCTTGTTTCCTTATGCTGATTTCTCCCGACTCCATTCGTGACAAGTCAAGTATGTCGGTGATGAGACAGTTGAGCCTTGCACTGTTGTTCTCTATTATTTCGAGAAACTTCATGCGTTCTTCCTGTGACTCTGTTTCGGCTATGATTCTTGAAAAACCTTCTATCGCATTTAGCGGCGTGCGTATCTCATGGCTCATGCCGGCGAGGAAGAATGACTTCATTCTGTCTGCTGTTTCGACTTGACGGATTTTCTTTTCACATTCTTCCAGCTTCATGTAGGCCTCGTCACGTTCTCTTTTAACGATATTGACGAGTCTGCTTGCTTCCGCAAGTTTGCTTAATAGTATTTCGCGTTCGTCCTGTTTCATCTCTCGGATATAGTGCTGGCAACAGCCTGTTGTATAGAAAACATATTCAAACTAAGTCTCTTCAAAGTGGCATTATCCTCTTTTGGCCTTTTCCCATACTCCGCTCCTGTGGTTGCAGAGGTATTGCATGCCTCTAAAGACATTGATGTTCATGAAAAGGAAATAGTAGGGAATATATAGTAACTTGTTTCTCTTGCCTTTCTTGTCGAGTTCATATCCAACCCATGCTGCAGCGTAGAAACATATCTGCAAAAGCCATATTATTGTGTAGACCGGGCCGGCTTTGGCCATGACCAAGACAACGTTGAGAGGGATAAGCGCCATCATAGCAATCGGAGTGATGCTCCAGCGGAGAACACGGTGGGATATGAATTGGAATGATACAACCGGATGGCGTAAAGGATTCATCAGTCGTCTCAATCTCCAGATACTTTGCAATCCTCCAGCTGCAATCCTGCGTTTGCGCTTGCCTTCCTCTGTCAGATCGGCCGAACCGTATTCCATGGCGTATGCTTCGGATGCATACGCTATGCGATAGCCTTCCGCAACCATGTTCATTGAGATGATGAAGTCGTCCAGCAGTGAGTCTTCAGGGATGGCTCGGTACAGCTCTTTTCTGACGGCGCACAATTCTCCGGCGGCTCCCATGGCCGAATAGAGTTCGCTGTCCAGCCGTTTCAATGTGCTTTCGTATTTCCAATAAAGTCCTTCGCCTTCTGCCGCGGTCTGGCCGTCATGGCGTGCGGCAACACGTTTTTCTCCGGCCACGCATCCTACGGTCAGGTCTTTGAAAAGTCGGACAACCTCGCGGATGGCCCCGGGATTAATCATCGTGTTTGCATCTGTCATCACAACTATTTCTGTCTTGACAATTGTCATGGCTCTGTTGACGGCTGCCGTTTTGCCGCGCCGTTCCGGTTTGTGCTCAACGATTACTTCCGGATAGCGTGCCAACATGTTTCCTGTGGCGTCATTGCTGCCGTCGGTCACCCACATCACGTTCAGTTTGTCCTTGGGATAATCCAAAGCGCGGGTGTTTTCCATCTTCATGTCGACAACATCTTGTTCATTATAGGCACATATAACTATTGTGACTTCAGGTAACAAACTGTCGTCTGGAGTTTTTTCGGCATGTTTTTTGTGAGAAAAGGCTCTTTTGAGCAATACAACGGTATATAAAACAATACCATATCCTATATAAGTATAGAATATGACAGCTACGCACAACCAGAATATTGTTTCAATAGTAGTCATTAGGTAGTATTGTATATGTGAATATGCTTGCAAAGTAACAAAAAAAAACTGTATGTACAAAACAAAAGCGGGAATATTTTCCAACATTCCCGCTTTCGTTCATTTTGTCTCTATCTCTTCTTTCATATCGATGTAATTACCTTTCCTGTCGTAAATCTCGTATTGCAGGAAAGCCATCTTCTGTGAAGAGACGATGTTGATGCCGAGTCCGTATTTCAGCTGCCACTTGCGTTTCAGCGACATCAGTCCCTGATTGATGTAGGCTGCAACATAGGGGTGTACATGAAGATAGAATTTCTTAATGCCAATCTTGTTTACCAGTTGGTCAATTTTACTCTCGAGTTGGTCGGTGAACAGAATGCTTGACTTGATTTTACCGCGTCCGAAACATGTTGGACATGTTTCTTCCACGTTTACATCCATTGCCGGACGGACCCTTTGGCGTGTAATCTGCATCAAACCGAATTTGCTCAACGGCAGGATGTTGTGGCGCGCTCTGTCTTTCTGCATGTTCTTGCACATACGTTCGTAGAGCAGTTGACGGTCTTCGGCAAGGTTCATGTCAATGAAGTCGACAACAATAATGCCTCCCATGTCGCGTAGTCTCAGTTGTCTTGCCAACTCGTCAGCCGCTCCGAGGTTGACTTCAAGTGCGTTAGCTTCCTGTCCGTTTTCAGAGCGTGTTCGGTTACCGCTGTTCACGTCAACTACATGGAGCGCTTCCGTGTGTTCGATGATGAGATAGGCGCCGCGCTTATAGTTCACCGTCTTTCCGAATGCCGACTTAATCTGCTTGGTGACGTTGAAGTTATCGAAAATGGGCACCTGTCCTGTGTACTTTTTGACTATGTTTACCTTTTCCGGTGCAATCAGCCCGACATAGTCTTTCACTTGACCGAAGATTTCATCGTCGTTGATGTAGATACCGTCGTACGTTGGGTTGAAAAGATCTCTCAGCAGTGCTACGGCGCGTCCGGTTTCTTCAAATATCACCTGTGGGCGTGCTGTAGTTTTCTGTACCTTTGTGATAGCGTCCTCCCATCGCTTTAACAGAATTTTCAGCTCCATGTCCAGTTCGGCCACTCTTTTTCCTTCGGCCGAAGTACGCACGATGACTCCGAAGTTTTTGGGTTTTATGCTCTGTATGAGCTGTTTAAGCCTTGTCCTTTCCTCGCTCTTTCTTACTTTTGAAGAAACCGACACCTTGTCGTTGAATGGAATCAGTACCAGATAACGTCCGGCAAAACTCAGCTCGCACGTCAATCTGGGACCTTTTGTCGATATCGGTTCCTTCACAATCTGCACCATCACTTCCTGACCGACCTTTAGGGTTGTCTGCACGCTTCCGTCTTTCTTCATTTCGGGCAGGCGTGATGCCTTTGATATAGGGAAGAGCTTCTTCCTGTCGCTTTGTACCTGTTTGAGATACTTCTCGTAAGAGTTAAACTGAGAACCTAAATCCAGATAATGCAAGAAGGCGTCCTTCTCGAACCCGACATCAACGAAACACGCATTCAGTCCGGGCATAAGTTTTCTGACCTTTGCTACATAGATGTTACCCACGGAGAAAGATGCGGAGCGTGGTTCGTTCTGGTATTCAACCAGACTTTTGTCCTCCAGCAACGCTATCGCTATGTCCTTGGGCCGGACGTCAATAATAACTTCGCTTGTCATTCCTTACAGTTTCTGTTTTCTTAGTTGTTTGTTTAAATAGAAAGGGTGTGCCACAGTCCCCGGAAGGACTTTATTGACACACTCCTTTCATTTCTTTTTCTGAACAGAACTTCCTTAATTAAGGGGCTGTAATTGCTTACTTGCTCTTATGTCTGTTCTTTCTTAATCTTTTTTTACGCTTGTGAGTAGCCATCTTGTGGCCCTTCTTTTTTTTACCGTTTGGCATAGCTATAAGACTTTAATTTGATTTATATATTATGTTGATTATTTCATCTTTGCAATAAAACTCTTTGCCGGTTTGAATCCCGGATAATCATGAGCGTCAATCATGATTGTTGTATTCTTGGATATATTGCGTGCTGTCTTTTGGGCGCGGTGTTTTACGATGAAGCTACCGAATCCACGCAGAAAAACGTCTTCCTTGTTTGTGGCAAGGCTGACTCTGATTTCTTCCATAAAAGCCTCAATTGTCGCAGCCACGTCTCTCTTGGCAAGCCCCGTATCTTCTACGATTTTGTTGATAATATCCGCTTTAGTCATCTTTCGTATATGATATTTGTTGTGAAAATTTGTTTTATTCCGTTTATTCGGAGTGCAAATATACTGATTTTCAACGGTAAACGGAAATTATTTCAGACTTTTTTTAGAAAAAAGCGGATAAAAGTCGGTTACGTCCCATTGTCCGGCCTCTATGAATGTTGTGACATTATATATATATTAGGTATAAGGCTGTTATGACGATGAGCGTTCTTTGAATGTGTATGTAAAGATATACGAGTGATATTGAAAGTATGTCGTGCAACAGTCCAATTGTGTGTCTCGGGAAGTGTGACTGTTTTTGCATTCGTACAGAGTCTTTGACTGTTTCTCCTGTGCAAATAATTTTGTAGTTTCGTAAAATTACCGTACCTTTGCAGAAGATAAGCGGCATTCTGTAATTTGCGGAGGTATCCGTGTCTTCTCAGTTGACACGACAACAGCAGAAGCGTCAGAATGTTCTCCTCTACGTACATTATATAATAATACAGCGAACATACAATGAAACAGACAAAGATTGTAGCTTCCATCAGCGACAGGAGATGTGACGTTGACTTTATCCGTCAGCTCTTTTATGCAGGAATGAATGTTGTCAGGATGAACACGGCCCATGCCTCGGCCGAAGGTCTTAAAGAGATTATATGCAATACGCGTAGTGTGTCAAGCCACATCGGTATTATGATAGATACAAAAGGTCCTGAGATACGTACGACAGGATGCGAGTCTCCTATCGAATATAAGACGGGCGATGTAGTCAAGATTTTCGGACGTCCGGAGATGGAAACCCAGCACGATATAATCAATCTCACATACGTCAATTTTGCCAATGATGTCCACGAAGGCGACCACATCCTTTTCGACGACGGTGCGATTGACATGAAGGTGATTGGTATCAATGGTCCCGCCGTCATAGCGCAGGTCCAGAATGATGGAAAGCTCGGTTCGCGCAAGAGCGTTAACGTCCCGGGTGTCCATATAGACCTGCCGTCGCTCACCGATAAGGACGTGAAGAACATCAATCTTGCCATAGACGAGGACATTGACTTCATTGCCCATTCTTTCGTACGCAACGCAGGCGACGTGCGTGCCGTTCAGGATATACTTGACAGCCGCGGCAGCGACATAAAGATCATCTCAAAGATAGAGAATCAAGAGGGTGTAGACAATATCGACGAAATCATCGAGGCTTCCTACGGTATCATGATTGCCCGCGGTGACCTTGGCATTGAGGTGCCGATAGAGCGCATTCCTGGCATCCAGCGTAACATCATCCGCAAGTGTGTTCATGCACGCAAGCCAGTCATCGTGGCCACGCAGATGCTCCACACGATGATCGATAATCCGCGTCCCACACGTGCGGAGGTTACTGACATTGCCAACGCTATCTACTACAGTACCGACGCACTGATGCTTAGTGGCGAGACGGCCAGCGGTAAATATCCCGTAGAGGCTGTTGAGACAATGGCGCAGATAGCCGAGCAGGCCGAGAAAGACAAGTATCGTGAGCATGTCAACAGTGTTCCGTTGCCCGACGACTGTGATGTTCCGGCGTTCCTCGCCCACAATGCCATCGAGGCTACCGAGCGTCTTGGCGTAAAAGGTATCATCACTGACAGTAAGACAGGCCGCACGGCACGCCATCTTGCCGCATTCCGTGGTCCGAATCCGGTGCTGGCCGTTTGCTATAAGGAGAAGGTGCAGCGTTGGCTGGCTCTGAGCTACGGTGTCATTCCGGTTGCCCAGCATGAGCAGATTGGCCGTCAGGAGCAGTTTATGGCTGCTTTGCGTATGCTCCGTCAGAAGGGTTATCTTGAAATGGATGACAAGATTGCATATCTCAGTGGTAGTTTCGCAGAGGGCGGCAGTACTACGTTCCTTGAAATCAATACGGTTAAGGAAGTCTTCGACCGCTCGTATGAGTTCCACTTACCTAAGTAAGAGGTATGATTACCTTTTAGTTCAGAAGTAAGAGTTATGAGTGAAGAGGTATGATTACCTTTTAGTTCAGAAGTAAGAGTCAAGAGTGAAGAGGTATGATTACTCTTGTTGGATTTAACCAACGGAGTAGTCATACCTCTTCGTTTTTTTGTTTCTTATGAGTGGTTGATTTGAATCCTTTGTAGGGCAAATACAAGAATATATCCCTATAAAAGATTCAAATCAGTTCAACCATGAAGAGTAATCACACCTCATCACTCTTCACTCATACCTCTTCACTCATCACTCATCGCTCTTCACTCTTCACTCATACCTCATACCTCCTCACTCCTCATTCTGACTTAAACTAAAATCTCACGCAGAACTCCACGTCAACCATGCTGTAGTTGTGTTTGTCGAGCGTGCGGTCGTTAATGAGAGCGTATTCCGCCTGAATTTCTAGATTTTTGTGTATCAGATAGTTGAGGCCAGCCTCATATTGGGTGCGTGCTCCGCTCCATTTCGCCGTAGGGCGGTATAGGTCGTAGCGTGCTTTGGCGCGCAGCTTGCCACGGATGATGGGAGCAATGCAGAGCGCGTAGATTCCGTCGGCCTTGTTGCCGGCCGCGGTGTTAACCTCGGCATCTTTCAGATTGGCCGACTGCTGATATGTCGTCTTGAATCCGTAGCCCGTAGAGTGAATATATTCCGAGCGAATCTGCCAGTCGGCATCCTTATATTCCGCGCTGATGGCATAGCGGTATTGACTCAGACTTCTCACGCCGGATATCGTCCGCCCGTCGGTGTCAGTCCACGAACCGTTGCGTGCGTGAGAACCTACCCAGCCGAACGCACCGACGCGCACTCCCTTCGCTGGCATGACCCAAAGGCCGCCTATGATGTCCTTCCGGTTGTCCACGTCCTTTACGTTTATTCCCTGTCCATTGAATACACCCGCCTGATAGTGAACCAGCGGGCGTCCCGAAGCGCCGTTGAGAAAGTCACCCTGAATCTGGACACCGATGTCGCGTCCGTTGCTGGAGTGTTCGCCAGTGCGGTCGCTGAAGCCGGACAGGCTGTTGACCACCTGTGCATAGCCCATGAATCCCTGGTCGATCGGGTTCATCGGGTTTTCGAACGTGAACGGCCGTTTGAACTGACCGGCCTTTATTTTCAGGAAACTGTACTTCTGCCATTCCACGAAGAGGTCGACCAGTCGAGGGCTGCTGCCCTGTGTGGATGTGTTGCCGTTGATTTGTCCCTGTATCTTATATTCAAAATCGTCCATAATCCGTCCGCCAACCGAAAGTCGTGCCATGCGGAGGTTGAACGAATTGCTGTTGTCTCCGTCCTTCAGTGTCGCTTGATACTGGCCGAGAAAATAGCCGCTGAACTGCGGTTTGCTGACGATATTTCCGCTCTTCTGGGCGTTGGCGGCAACGGAGCCGAGGAGTAGGGCAGCAGTGATAAACAGTCTGTTCATTGCTTTATATATAAAAATAAGTCTTCAATATCGGTTTGTATACCGTAAACGCTAAGACGCAAAAGCTCAGAGCCCGCGTGGTTATTCAATTACAATGATAATACATTGCGCTTTCGCGTCTTAGCGTTTACAGTGATATACATAATTAGTAATGTGTGTGTGGCGCATAACGTATTCATTCTCACTGTTGATAACGCCACTTTGGAGTGATATACACCCTGTGACATACCTACAGTCCTATCCCGATAACCGATATTCCGGATTTTGGATATACCGGGAGCATACATGTACGGAGATGAATATCAATCAGATGGATAGCTGATTTGTTGTCATGGCTACGTCCGCAGTGTCTCCGTGCATCCGTTTCACGCTTTGGCTTCCTTCCTTCTTTCGAGCAAGACGACATTCTCTACATGGGGTGTATGGGGGAACATGTCCACCGGTTGAACCTGCATGACCTTGTAGTCAGCGTCCAGTGCGGCCAAATCGCGGGCCTGCGTGGCGGGATTGCAGCTCACGTAGACGATGCGCTTTGGTGCGGCGCGTAGGATTGTGCTGATGACATCGGCGTGCATGCCGGCGCGTGGCGGGTCGGTGATGATGACGTCGGGACGTCCGTGGTCAGCAATGAAGTTGTCGTTGAGGATGTCCTTCATGTCGCCGGCATAGAACAGCGTGTTCCCAATGCCGTTTATATCAGAGTTTATCTTTGCGTCCTCAATGGCCTCGGGAACATATTCGATGCCGATAACCTTGCGGGCATTGCGCGCCACGAAGTTTGCGATGGTTCCCGTTCCTGTGTATAGGTCGTAGACAAGCTCGTCTCCCGTGAGAGCGGCAAACTCGCGTGCCACGGCATAGAGATGATATGCCTGCTCGGTGTTCGTCTGATAGAAGCTCTTCGGCCCGACCTTGAAGCGCAGCTCCTCCATCTTCTCGAAGATGTGGTCGTTACCTCGGAAAGTCAGAATATTCTGATCGCCGATTGTGTCGTTGCACTTCTGATTGTCGAGATACATCAGCGACGTGATCTCGGGGAATGTGTCGGCCACGTGCTGCAGCAGTGCCTTTGCGCGTTCGTCGTCGCCCTCCTCGTCATAGTGGAACTGGATGATGACCATCCATTCGCCCGTGTTGGAGTTGCGGATAATGATGTCGCGCAACAGTCCCTTCTGTGCCCTGAGGTCGAAGAATGTCATTTCGGTTGCAATGGCATAGTCGCGGATGGTGTTGCGTATGCGGTTGTGCAGATTGTCCATCAGCCAGCACTTTTCAATGGGCAGGATCTTGTCAAAGGCACCGGTGATATGGAATCCGATCGCGTTGCGTTCGATGTCCGCTCTGGCTTCATCCTCTTTCGGGAGTGTGGCTATCTCTTCTTTCGTCATCCAACGTCTGTTGGAACATCCGAATTCGAGTTTGTTGCGGTATTCGCTTGTCTTCACCGAACCGAGAATCGGCCTGAACTCCGGAAGTTCAACCTTTCCGATGCGGCGCAACTGGTCATGAACCTGCTTCTGCTTAGCCTTGAGCTGTTCCTCGTACGGGAGGTTCTGCCACTTACATCCGCCGCAAACCCCGAAGTGGCTGCACATCGGGGTCTCGCGCACTTTGCTGTATTCACGGAAGCGAACGACCTCCGCCTCACAGTAGCTGTGCTTCTTCTTTCTTATCTGAAGGTCTACGACGTCGCCCGGAACCGTGAACGGCACGAAAATGACCTTATCGTCAACTCTTGCCAGCGACTTGCCTTCGGCGGCCACGTCCGTGATGGTCACATTCTCAAGTATCGGCAATGTTTTTTTCTTTCTGCTCATTTATATGTCTTTGTTGTTTATTCTCTATTTATTCTGATTTTATGAAAATTGTGGTTTTCCGTCAATCGTCTGCAAAATTAATAATTTCCTGTCAGATAAGCTATTTGTTGATGATAATTTTCTGTCTATGTCGTAGTCACGCATTTGTCCGGCCGATGAATTAATTGGCCGGTGCATTGAATGAGATGAAATGCTGTAATGATAATATCATGGAATTTAACACTTGAAAATTTTAATTCTGGAACGTGTCGACTCCGAAATAATGACATTTTGTTGCCGTCGTCCTCTCGTTTTTCCGTTGCCGCAGCCCCGTAAGGGTCTTACGGGGCTGCAAAAGCGGCTCCGTTGCGTGCTGACGGCGGCTCCGTTGCAATGCAACAAGAGCCTTGTTGCAAGGTCGTAAGGCCCTTGCGGCAAAACTTTCTCGCTGATTTTATTGCACACTTTTGTTTTTCTTGTTGTAACGTGCTGTCATTCTGGTGATAAGACATGCACGCGTAAAACTCGAGAATTTGCGGCCAAATGTTTTTTATTTCAGAAAATCGCAAGGATTTTGAGGTGTTTGTCCGTTAAATTCCGAGTTTTTAACAATTAAAACCTCAATTCCACAAAAGAATTCCCCTCCTATTTTAAAGGAATTGCAGAGACTCACTCCGTGAACTTTCTGCGTAATTAACTTCTATACTTTCATAACTCTTCATTCAACCCGTTTTTGCTGTTCTTTCTCACCCGTCCTCTCTCACCCGTTTAATCCCATATATTCCGCGGGTGACTTATTGGAATTGATATGGCGTAAAGTTACACACATTATATATTATTAGCGCGTGTGAAGAGAGTGGAATTTATTTTCCGGAGCGGTTGTTTTGTCTGAGTTTCGTCTTCAGATACGGTTCTGATATCGGTTTCAGATCGCAGTATCTGTATTTGGGTTGCACATCCAGGGGACGAGGTAAGGGCCGTAGGTCGAGCTTTTATGAAAAAATACGGCAGAGAAAGGATTCGTAATTGTAGGAATCGCAGAAATGTAATATTGGCATTGCAAATTTTCTGTATTTTTTTTGGATAAGAAATATAAATGAATTATATTTGCAAAACATAAATTAAGATAATAATAATAGTGTTAATCGTAAATAAAACAACTAACTTATGAGTGAGAAAAGAGTTTATACCTTCGGCAATGGTAAGGCAGAGGGTAAGGCTGACATGAGAAACCTTCTCGGAGGTAAAGGTGCCAATTTGGCGGAAATGAACCTTATCGGAGTGCCTGTCCCCCCGGGATTCACTATTACTACAGACGTATGTAATGAATACTTTGAGAAAGGTAAGGAAGACGTTGTTGGGCTTTTGAAAGAAGACGTAAACAACGCCGTTGCTCATATTGAAGGTCTGATGAACAGCAAGTTCGGTAACGTAGAGAACCCGTTGCTCGTCAGCGTGCGTTCCGGTGCCCGCGCCTCTATGCCCGGAATGATGGATACCATCCTCAATCTCGGTCTCAATGACGAGGTTGCAGCCGGATTGGCCAAGAAGACAGGAAACGAGCGTTTCGTTTATGACAGCTACCGTCGTTTCGTACAGATGTACGGTGATGTCGTGCTCGGTATGAAACCTGTCAACAAAGAGGACATCGACCCGTTCGAGGCCATCATTGAGAAAGTGAAGGAACAGCGTGGAATCAAACTTGACAATGAACTGACCATCGACGAACTGAAGCAGCTTGTGGCTGAGTTCAAGGCTGCCATCAAGGAGCAGACCGGCAAGGACTTCCCGACAGACCCCATGGAGCAGCTTTGGGGCGCCATCTGTGCTGTGTTCGACTCTTGGATGAACGAGCGCGCCATTCTCTATCGCAAGATGGAAGGTATTCCCGCAGAGTGGGGTACGGCCGTGAATGTTCAGGCCATGGTCTTCGGTAACATGGGTGATACTTCGGCTACAGGCGTATGTTTCAGCCGTGACGCCGCTACGGGTGAGAACCTTTTCAACGGTGAGTATCTTGTGAACGCACAGGGTGAGGACGTTGTCGCCGGTATTCGCACACCGCAGCAGATCACCAAGGAAGGCTCACGCCGTTGGGCAGCTCTGCAGGGCATCAGCGAGGAAGAGCGCGCAAGCAAATACCCCTCTATGGAGGAGGCTATGCCGGAGATATACAAGACTCTCGACGAACTGCAGAACAAGCTTGAGAAGCACTACCACGATATGCAGGATATGGAATTCACCGTACAGGAGGGTAAACTATGGTTCCTCCAGACCCGCAACGGAAAACGCACGGGTACGGCGATGGTGAAGATTGCCATGGATCTTTTGCGTGAAGGCGAGATTGACGAGAAAACCGCATTGCTGCGCTGCGAGCCTCAGAAGCTCGACGAGCTGTTGCATCCGGTATTCGACAAGGACGCCCTGAAGAAGGCCAAGGTCATCACACAGGGTCTTCCCGCCTCTCCTGGCGCTGCTTGCGGACAGATTGTCTTCCACGCAGACGACGCTCAGGCATGGCGCGCTGATGGCCATCGTGTGATTATGGTCCGCATAGAGACTTCACCTGAAGACCTCGCCGGAATGTCGGCAGCCGAGGGTATTCTGACAGCCCGTGGCGGTATGACGTCTCACGCAGCCGTTGTTGCCCGCGGTATGGGTAAGTGCTGTGTTTCAGGTGCAGGTGCAATCAATGTCAACTACAAGGATAAGACAGTCGAGGTAGAGGGTGTCGTATATAAAGAGGGTGACTATATCTCGCTCAACGGATCAACAGGTCAGGTTTATGCCGGTGAGATTCCGACAAAGGCAGCCGAGTTGTCTGGTGACTTCAAGGATTTGATGGACCTCTGCGACAAGTACACCAAACTTCAGGTTCGTACGAACGCCGATACTCCCCACGACGCTCGCGTAGCACGTGCTTTCGGTGCGAAAGGTATCGGACTGACACGTACGGAACACATGTTCTTCGAGGATCAGAAGATTGTGGCTATGCGTGAGATGATTTTGGCCGACTCTGTTGAAGGCCGCAAGAAGGCTCTTGCAAAGTTGCTGCCTTATCAGAAGGCTGACTTCAAGGGTATCCTTGACGCTATGGACGGCTGTCCTGTCAACATCCGTCTGCTTGATCCGCCACTCCACGAGTTTGTTCCCCACGATTTGAAGGGCCAGCAGACCATGGCAGAAGAGATGGGCGTTAGCGTTGACGAAATTCAGAAGCGTGTTGCCAGTCTGGCCGAGAACAACCCGATGTTGGGTCATCGCGGCTGTCGTTTGGGTATCACGTTCCCCGAAATCACTGAAATGCAGACACGTGCCATCCTCGGTGCGGCTTGCGAGTTGAAGAAGGAAGGCAAGAACCCCATTCCGGAAATCATGGTTCCGCTGATTGGTATTCTCTATGAGTTCAAGCAGCAGAAGGAAATCATCATGAAGACCGCCAAGGAAGTGTTTGCCGAGGAAGGCGTTGAGGTTGAATTTGAAGTTGGTACGATGATAGAAATACCGCGTGCGGCACTCACAGCAGACCGTATCGCTTCAGAAGCAGAGTACTTCTCGTTCGGAACAAACGACCTGACTCAGATGACCTTCGGCTATTCTCGTGACGATATCGCCAGCTTCCTGCCCGCTTATCTGGACAAGAAAATCCTGAAGGTTGACCCGTTCCAGGTGCTCGACCAAAATGGTGTGGGTCAGCTCATTAAGATGGCTGTAGAGAAGGGACGCGCTGTCCGTCCGGGCATGCGTACCGGTATCTGCGGTGAGCACGGTGGTGAACCCAGCTCAGTGAAGTTCTGTGCAAAGGTCGGCATGAACTATGCTTCATGTTCTCCGTTCCGTGTGCCTATCGCTCGTCTGGCTGCGGCGCAGGCTGCCATCGAAGAGTAAGCGAATAATTAACACTGACAGACACTTAGGCTGTAATGCTCCGATAAAAAGGGCGTTACAGCCTATTGTATTCTTGGGCGGTTCGTTCACTTGGCATCACTTTGTGTAGCCAACTGCGCGGTAAAATGTACAAATGTGTACACACTTTTTTCGGGGAGGTGTACAACGGTGTACAAGTCGGTGTACAGATTGCAACTCGCGGAGTTATCGGCTGATAGAGATTTTTCAACAATTCAAAAATAACAATCAATAGGAACACGGAAGAAATGGCAACATTCAAAGCAACTGTGCGCGGTGAGCGCAAGGATGGTTTCTTGCAAGTCTATATCCGTGTGACGCACAGCAAGCGTCACG
The DNA here is from genome assembly GCA_947170725.1 of uncultured Prevotella sp. GTDB lineage: Bacteria > Bacteroidota > Bacteroidia > Bacteroidales > Bacteroidaceae > Prevotella. Next base: position 163,618 of record CAMVUM010000002.1, on the reverse strand, counting down.
GATACATCAAGACTGACAAGATGGTGACCCGAAAGGAACTGACCAAGACCAATGAGATTAAAGACCCGTTCGTGATGAACTACTGCACGGAGCGGATTATGCAGTACAACGAGCGGTTGAACAGAAAGGACATCAGCAAGTGGACTGTCGCTGAGGTTGTGGACTATCTGCTGAAAGGTAACGAGGACATCAGTTTCAGCGACTATGCACGTAAGCACATTGACCGCATGATTGACAATGGGCAGTTGAGGAACTCCAAGAACTACAAACTGGCTCTGCAACACATGGAGCGGTTCTTTGGCACAACACAAATCATGTTCGGGCATCTGACCTCCATGCAGATGAACCGATGGATAAAGTCGTTGGAGGGTACGCACCGGGCGAAGGAGATGTACCCAGTGTGCATGAGGCAGGTGTTCAGAGCTGCGGTTGACGAGATGAACGATTATGACAACGGCATCATCAGAATCAAGACCAATCCGTGGGGCAAGGTGAAAATACCGCAAGCGGATCGAGCCGAGAAGAAAGCCATCAGTGCGGAGGATTGCCGGGCGTTCTTTTCCGCTCCCCTGCCACAGACGAGGATGATTGACCCTCTTCCCGAACTGGGGCGTGATGTGGCTAAGTTGATACTATGCCTTGCAGGTATCAACACGGTTGACCTCTACGAACTGAAGAAGAAAGACTACCATGATGGTGTTATCGGTTACCGCAGAGCCAAGACACGCAAGGCACGGACGGATGATGCGTATATCGAGATGAGGGTTGAGCCGATAATACAGCCGATAGTTGATAAGTATCTCGCAGATGAGGCTGACCCGTATCTGTTCACATTCCATAAGCGGTTCTGTGACTCGGACAGCTTCAACGCCAATGTGAACACGGGCATAAAGCAGGTGTGCAAGGCGATGGAAATACCAAAGCATGAGCGGTATTGCGCCTATACGTTCCGGCATACTTGGGGTACGATAGCGCAGAATGACTGCGCCGCAACCATTGCCGAGGTGGCATTCGGGATGAATCACAGCCACGGACACACCGTCACACGAGGCTACATCAAGATTGACTTCACTCCTGCATGGGAGTTGAACGCCAAGGTCATTGACTTTATATTCTTCTCCAACGCCAAGAGCAAGCAGGGAGGGGCGCGGGATGTTGACGAGCCGAAAGACAAGTTGTTCCGGCTCTCACCCAAGATGATGGTCTATGCAAGGGCGTATTTCCGTGGTGAGGTTCTTGCGGAGGTGAGCGACATCGGTTTCAGCAACGTGGATGAGGTTATAGACCGACTGGCGAGGCAACTTCCTGACACAATCCCCGACAAGTGTGCGGTGCAGTTCCGCATTAAGAATCTTGACACTGACCGCGAGGTGGTATATGAGCGCACCAAGGGGAAAGGTTTCTGATTTGCTCCCGACACTAATGTTGTGACCAAAATTTCGCGGCCCCTCTTTTATTAAAAATCGTTCCACCCGACTTTGATTTTTCAGAGCCGGGTGTTTTTTCTTTTTCGCGCAACTTTTTCTTTTTCTCATTTGTCGCGTCTGAGGCGGACGTTTGGAGCGCGTCAACCTGAAGAGAAAAAATTTCAAAAAATATTTTTAATGTCGTCGTTGTCGGAAGCGCGAAGCGCATTATACTCCATCTCCATAGAAAAACTTCGGTTAAGTTTTTCTTCCTTTATCCGTAGTATTATATTCGACTTAATATAATACGTCCTTTATCCGTATAGGATTATCCTTACGCGCACGCGTGAACCTTACACTTTGGTTTGATTTTGGATAGTGAAATGTCGTTGTTGCTACAAACCATAGGTTGATTTTAGGTTGTTGTTTGGTTTAGTTTTGGTTTGCGTTTGGTTACACTTTGGTTTGATTTTGGATAGTGAAATGAGCGACCAATCTTCACAGATGGGCCGCTCAAAGGATAAAGGATTATGTATAAATAAAAACCTATGGTTGGAATGTGCAGGGTCTAAAAATAGATGAAATAGACCGCAGGAGAGGCCGTGGTTAATCCTCGTCCTCTCCTGTTTCTCCGCAAAGTTCTTTCAGCCTATCCTCGATAGTATGCACTGTGCCATGGATGTCCATATCCACGTCAACGGATTTCATCTTGGGTGTGTGGAACTCAAGCAGACGCAACTCAGCCGCCACGCGGTCATCGGGGGCAAGTTGCATCATATCCATTTCAAAATCTGACGCTACAAGTGGCGTTCCATCGGGATTGAGGAGCGGTTCTCCGTCAACCTCTATCGGGCCACCCTTGGCGTTGAGTTGTCGTTTCGGCTCAAAGTATGCAAGACTATGAGCGCGTAGATACCCTTTGAGTGGGTTTTCCTTGTTGGGCGTACCTTTCTGTCGCCCTCCTGTTTTCTTACCTAATGCCATTGTGCTACAAAACTTAAAAGTCCACTGCAAATATAAGGAGTTAACTTAGCACCCGAATTATAACTTTTGAAACACAACAACATAATATGGGTTTATTCGGAAGCATAGCAGGTGGCGCACTTGGAGCTGTCGGGAGCATCTTCGGAGGTATCTCGGCAAGCAAGGCGATGAAGAAAGTGAAGAAGAACCTGCAAGCGCAGAAAAAGGCAAATCAAGACTGGTATGACCGCAGGTATAACGAGGACGCTACACAGCGAGCCGATGCACAGGCGATACTCACCCGAACAGAGGAGAGTATCAAGAATCGTAACAAGCAGGCCGCAGGGGCGCAAGCGGTGATGGGTGGCACGGAGGAGAGTGTTGCAGCCGCCAAAGCCGCCAACAACGAGGCTCTTGCCCAAGCCACGACCAACATAGCTGTTAATGCCGAGGCGCGTAAAGACCAGATCGAACAGCAGTATCAGCAGAAAGACGCTCAGATAGACGATGCTCTGAACAATCTTGAAATAAACAAAGCACAAGCCATCAGTTCTGCCGTGCAGGGTGTGGCCTCATCCGTGGGCGGTATGGCAGGTGCTTTCTAAATCCACACCGCTATGATGCCAAATGAATATGAAGAGCGAGGCTCTACTACCACTCCTCCGAAAGGTTCGCAGGAATGGTATGAGCAACAGCAACGTGGAGGTGGAACGCCATCCACTGATGCGCCCAAGGGAAGCAAGGAGTGGTCGGGGCAGGTAAACGCAGATCCAACCGCTCCTGCTGTCCAATCTACGGCCGTGCCATCCGAAGCAAAGGTGTCAACCGATGTTGAGACACCGGGTGCTACGACATCAACAGACACTGACAATCCTCCAGTGGTCACTGCTCAACAGCAGGGAGGGACGGCTGTCCCTACTGACACGTCAGGAAGTGACCGCAAGATTAAGACCTTGCAGGACATACTTGACACGTTGGAGCCGCCGGAGACTCCCGAACAGCGCAAGAAACGTGAGCGCAGGGAGAAGTCAGCCAAGATTATTTCGGCTGTCAGTGACGGCCTAATGGCTATGAGCAATCTCTATTTCACATCGCAGTATGCCCCGAATATGTATAACCATGAAAAGGGCAGTCAGTTGAACGCGCAGAATGCCGCTATTGAGAAAGCGCGGAAAGACCGCGAGGCTAATGCTGACAAATATCTTCGCTTTGCACTCGCTCTCGGTGATGCAGAGAATGAACGAGCCAAGACAGCGCGTGAGATTGAAGCCGAGCAGGAACGCAGGAAACTGGCAAGGGAGAAAGCAGAACGCGATGCGGAGGCCCACGGATGGAAAGCCGCCCTGCAACCCGATATTCAAAGGGAACAGGCAGGAAAGGCCGACACAGCCGAGCAGAAAGCACGGACAGCGCAAGCCGAAGCCGACAATGCCCCTGCATTGCAACAGGCCAAACTGGAGACTGAAAAGGCTCGGAAGGGTTCTTACCAAGCGTCAGCGGCCAACAGCCGTGCATCAGCAGCCGCACACGGACGCTCAAATGTGTCGGAGTTCAGTGCGTGGGATGAGCGTGGGAAAGAACACAAGTTCAAGACCGCAGCCGCCGCAGAAGCATTTGCACGTCAGCACGGCACATGGAATGAGACGGACGAGGAGGAAACGACAACAACCGAAACCAAACGTACACCCGAATCCAAACCGCAAACCCGAACCTCAACCAAGAAGAAGAAAGGCGGTTACGCAGGGAAACCAAGTCCAACCGGGGGAAAACCAAGTCCAACCGCATAACAATGAAACATTATGGCAGATAAAGTCACCAACCTATACAACACCTTCAAGAAGAACGGCTATGCGATGGAGTCAGAAGCAGAGTTCCGCAAGAACCTCCAAGACCCCAAGAAGCGCAGAGCCGCTTATGACGCACTGGTTAATGACGGCTACGACATGGAGGCGTATGACCAGTTTGAGAGCAATATCGGCTTTGCCAAACCTGTGACCCCGGCACAAAACGCCACACCGCAGGACAACGCACATACAACACTTACGGCTGAAACTCCGCAAGTTGAGCCTACAACCGAACAGGACGTGCAACCCATCGCCCCGGCACAACCTACTTGGCAACCGACCGAGCAGGAAAAGATACGGATGAGTTATGAACTCAACCAAATGGTGCAGGATTCAAAGAGGCGTGGGCAAGAAACTGTTGACCGCGTCAAGCGCATGACCGACCACTTCACCCCGGAGGGACGAAAGAGACTGAAATTGGGTAAGTTTCAAGCGCAGCTTGCGGGTACACCCACATCGGTCATGGGTCTCACCCCTCCAGTTCAAGCACCTGCGAACGAGGGAGAACAGAACGAGGGAGGCGAACAGCCAAAGCCAGTGAAGAGTTTGCAGTCTCCAGTTCCATACGGAACGAAGATTGTGAACGGAAAGCGTGTGACAGAATGGTTGTTGCCCGATGGACGGCTTACCACCAACCTAATTGAAGCCGACCAAGCGGAATTTGTGGCTCGTGGTAACCGACTGGAACATCAGTTCATCGGCAGGATGAAAGAGAATGGTCTCGATCCGAGCAAACCGCAGGATGTTCAGCAACAAGCACAGATGGATATGCAAGCACCCATCTACAAACATGTTGCAGAGTTGTGGCAAGAAGCCGAGGAGAAACACGCTGCTGATGTTGAGAAGAGCGCGAAGAAGCATTGGGATAGTTATGCGTCTATGTGTGGAGGTCGTGAAATGCGCATTGTTACCACGGCTGCTGACCGATATGACCGCGAGAAGTCGCATCTGACACGTTTTGACCTGCAAACCATGATGGATAACACATGGGAGCGATTGGGCGAGGCAGGGCAAGACCAACTCATACGCGAGTTCTATGCAACTTTGTCGCGTCAAAACCCCAATGATGACCCGATTGCCATGCATACAATGGCTACGCAGATGGCTCGGTCGTTGTCGGACAATGCGGTGTATCAGTATGCTGTTAAGAAGAATACCCCCAAAAGCACATTGGAGTATTTCGGTAGGCAGGTTGCAGACATGAACCTTATAAACTCCCTAAGCAAAGGTATTACCCGAATGGGCGCAGGAGACAAGATTGGTGACCTCCCTGCATACGAAGCTGCAATGGGTGAATACGGCAAGAACCACCGCGTGGCGCAGGTTGGCGGTACTGTTGTCGGTATGGCTCTTGACCCCACAACTTGGATTTCGGGCGGTGTCGGCTCATTAGGAGCAAAGACCGCTACCAATGTCGGAGGGCGCATCGTGGCAAGCAGAGCCGCCAACGGAATGACACGGCAGGTTGGCTCACGTCTTTTTACATCTTCACTTGGTGGTCGTGTCATTACTGGAGCCGCAGGAGGCGCGACCAACTTTGCAACCTATGAAATGATGAAGGAGGGTGAACGCCAGTTTGTGTATGGCGGTGTCCTCAATCCCGAAACTCTTGAGGTCGGTGACTATTCCGCAGGAGATGTCCTCAAAGCAGGTGGTCACGGTCTTGTGATGGGCGGTGTGACAGGTACGTTCTCGCCACTCATTGGCAATGTCGCTGACAAGACCGTCAAGGCGACCACAAGCACCGCAGGGAAAGCAGGTGTGCGCTTCGGTGAGGTTGCAGTGTCAACGCTTGCCGAGGGTACGGTGTTCTCTATCCCCGAATGGATAAACGGAGAGGGAGACGCTTTTGACGTGTGGACTGACAACATTGCGATGATGGCAGGCTTCAAGGCTCAACACGGACTGAAAAGCGCACCGAGGGTCATTGCCGGACTGCGACCAATCAAAGAACCCAAGACCCAAGCAGAACGCAACCACAACCGACAGAGTTTTGTGGAACGTCTTCGCAACAGCCTTGATACATCCCCGACAGTGCTTTCAGTTTCCACTGATGAACGTGAGGAACTGCGCCGGGCAGGTTATGGCGAACTCGCTGACCTGTTCGGCAAGGATAAGCCTATGTCCGAAGCAAAACCGACAGCCAAGGCAGAGGACGGAGCTATAGAGGTCAGAGCCGAACGCGTGGAAGCCGAGGAGATAGCAGACCCGAACCGCAAAGCGGAGTTTGACGGCTATTCGACAATGGAGCGGTTGATGGAGGATGGACGCGTGAGCGAAGCGACACGCGCCAAGATGTATTATCTTCTCACCGGGCGTATGCTTCCGATGTCAAGCGTTGTCGGTTGGAACTCCATCACCAACGGGCAGGACGGTTCTATAATCGTCAACTCCATGAACGCACAAGGTGGTGTAGTGACGAGCCGTAAGTTCAAGAATCAGCAGGAGGCAGATGCCGAAATGAGCCGTATTCAGCGACAAGCCGAACTGAACACCATTGATATTGGCGAGCAATACCGCGAGGCCGAAGCGGACGGCAAGGTTTTTGAAGCCGCTGTCAATGCAGTGTCTCCCGGAGCAGACCACGCCACCATCAAGGAAATCTACGACAAGGTGAAGCGTGGCGACAATGACGTGACCGAATCGCAGAGGGCATTGGCCGAGTTGCTTGATGAGGCTATTGACCGCAACGCAGGAGCAGGTAATGACGTGCGCCCCGAAACATTGCGCTCTGAAATTAAGAATGAGACTGGTGTTGACGTTGACGCAGCTCTGCGCAAGCAACCTCACGACCGCACCAAGGAGGAGCAAGAAGCAGTGCAGACCTACATGGAGCGACTATACCCCGAAGAGTTCCGCGAAAAGTTCAATGATGGCAACACGCCCGATGAGCCTATGCCAACTCCCGAACAGCAGGAGGCAGAGCGGAATTATGATGAGGGACGACTTCTTCATGGACGGTTTGAGGAGGGAACGCCGGAGGAGCAAGCCGAGGCAAGAGCCGACATGGACGCTATCGCTCTGCGCTACCGCGAGGCATTGGAGGGCATTGAGGATGCTTTCGGTACGGATGCAGAAGCACGGATGGCAGAAATACACGAAAATCCGTGGGATTTGCTGACCAATCCCGAACTGACCGTTGACCAACAGGATGCTGTTCTCTACTATATCAATTCAAGGGCAGCTCTTGACGGAGTGCAGGATGCGGCCAATGAATCAGCCGACCGCAAGCGCGAGGCGGTGACCAAGGCAGTTGATGACCGCACCCACAAGGATGCAGGTGTGGTGATACCTGCCACGATGAAAGTTGACGACCGACAGGTGTATATTGTCAAGGGCAATGTGACGATGTTTGAGGACGGGACCGGTGTTGACGTGCGCAACTCCGACCAAAGCGTTGTGATACTTGACCCACAGAAAGGCGAGATTGAATTTACCTCTCCCGACCAAATCTTCAAGATTGGTGAAGCGGTCGATCCGCAGACCGAACTTACCAACGCTCTTGCCGAGGTTGAGGCAGGTCGCAACGTATTTCCCACCGAGGTAACAGAGCCGGACACCACATCTGAAAATATTCCAACAGATGGCAACAACGAGGGTGAAAATATTCCAGTGGTCAATGTTGAGGAATACGACAAAGGTTATGGCGATGCCATAGAGGAAGCGCAGAACCTATCCGATGAACGTCTTGACCATTATGTAGATGTTCTGCGTGAGGGAGCGCAAAAGCAGATGCAGGAGAATGGTCGCGTGGATGATTATATCCGTGGACGACTGGAAGCACTGGAGTTTGTTCAGCAAAACCGCGCAGGAGCTGCCGTTCCCAAAACCGAAGAAAACGTTCCCAATCCTACGGAAAATGCGGTTTTAGATGCAAAAAACGTGTCCGAAACGGTCTCAACCGTAGAAAACGGACAGCAGACCGCACTCCAGCGCATACCACTCCATACCGAAACAGGAGAGCCGATGTTTGAGGCTGTGGACAAGGATACGGCCTGGGATGGACTTGTTGAGGCTGTCGGCGGAGAAAAGGATGCAGTCGATATTGCTATGGCGCAGATCGAGCAAGCATCGACCGACCTTGAAGCCTTGAAGAAGAAGCCACCCACGCTGAAAGCACCAAAACTCAAAGGCTCTCCTATGGCTATGGCACAAGCCAAGCGCGAAGCCAACGAAGCGCATCAGAGGGCAATGGCTGACTATCAGAATCAGTTAGCCGAGGCTGAGGGTCGTCAGAGTGCGTGGAACGGCATCATGGGTGTCTATACCTCACGCAATGCCGAGAGACGTGCGCAGGAGGAAGCGGAACGCAGAGCGCGTGACGCACAGGCGCACGATGAAGCCGTGGCAAGGTTTGAGGAGGAACAGCGAATCAAGGCAGAGAAGCAGGCCGAGCAGGAAGCGATAGGCACACATTCGGTCAATCCGAAGATAAAGGCACGTTGGGATTCAGCACCGAAGTTGGAGGGAAATCCCGATGCAATCACACTCCCCGATGGCTCGTCTATCCGTGGACGTTATGTTCTGACCGAAGCAGGAGCCGCATCTGCAAGCCATGATGTGGGCAACGCCTATATGCCTACCGAGGGTTTCCCGATTGATGAGAACGGACAGAGTGTGAATGACCGCGACTATGAGCGCGACAAGGACGCACAGCGCATTGTTGAACAGATGGCAGGAGCATACGACAACCGGGCGTTGCAGACTCCAGTCATCGTCAGCAAGGACGGTGTTGTGCTTTCGGGCAACAACCGCACCATGTCGGGCGACCTCGCCGCGCGTCAGGGAACAGACAAGGCTTATGTGGACTATCTGCGAGAGTTCGGAGCAAAGTATGGTTTCACGCCGGAGCAGGTGCAGGGCATGAAGAACCCACGTCTTGTCTTTGTTCCTGATGAAACACTTCCCTACGATGCCACTACATTCTCACGCTTCAACGCGCAAGAGATGAAGTCGCAGTCAAAACCCGAAGCCGCAGTGAAACTCGGCAAGATTGTTCCCGATGATGTTTTCAACAACATTGTTGGCGACATCGCGCGTTACGACAGACTGAGCGACTACTACGGGGATGAGAAAGCCGTTGCACACGCACTGGGCGCATTGATGCAGGCCGGAGTTATCAACGATAAGCAGATGCCCGAAATGCGGACCGGGACAGCATTGTCGGCCGCAGGAAAAGAACTTATTGAGAATACTCTAATCGGCAAGGTGTTCCAAACCTCGCCCGATGCCGTGCGTCAAATTATATCCATGCCGACACTGCGTCAGTCAATCGTGATGGGATTGAACGAGATTGCAGGAAACCGCACACTTGCCAAGCAGGGTTACGACTTATCAAAGGAACTTGGCGATGCCGTTGACCTTGTGTACAGAGCCAAGAGCGCAATGCCGGATGTATATACCGATGGTATGCCAGTATCACCTTTCGGACGTATGCAGGGATTGTTTGATGATGAGTTTGGCGACAGCCGTGTGACCGATGGTGCTACCCTCCTGCTTGCCGACCTGTTGAACAGCGGCAAGCCGAGCGACATACGCAAGGTGCTGACCTCTTACAACAACGAGGCTTCATCATCAGCCAACGGACAGATAGATATGTTCTCCGGCTCAATCCCGACTAAAGAAGAAATACTCACCAATATTAACGAACATTTCAAAAATGCAACCCCAAGAGAACAGCAAGCACTCGTGGACGCTGCCATTGCGGAGCGCAAGGCAAGAGCCGAAGCCGAGGCAGAACAACGTGGAGGAGACCAAGCAGGTGAACAAGCTGCGGATGCTATTCAACGCAGTGCAGAGCCTCAACAACCCTCAGCAGGAACAGAATCCGACCTAACACCCGAAGAACAGGCTATCGCGGCCCGTGTGGAAGTCAGCGAAGATGATTGGACGGAGGGTGACGAAAAACGCCCGACATACAAGCGCACCATCATCATTGATGGCAAGCACAATGCGGTGCAGGTTGATGAGCCGGACACAGACGGTCATTATACTGGCTCATACTTTGAGTATGAAGGCAAGCGTTTTGGTGACATTGCCGAAATCGTGAATCACATTGATGCTCCTGCCGCAGAACCGACTGAGGCACAGAAGAAAGCCGGGAACTACAAAATGAAGCACGTCCGCATAGACGGCTATGACATCAGCATTGAAAATGAAAAAGGTTCGATCCGCAGAGGCAAGGATGCCAATGGCACGGAATGGGAATCGGAGATGCACAGCGACTACGGATATATCCGTGGCACAGAGGGTGTCGATGGTGACCACATAGACGTGTTCCTCTCCGACACGCCGGAGCAGGGCGATGTGTTTGTGGTTGACCAGTACAATCCCGATGGGTCGTTTGACGAGCATAAAGTGATGTATGGCTTTGCTGACAGCAAGGCTGCCCTTAATGCGTACCTCGCCAACTATGAGCAGGGATGGGAGCAGACAAGGAGACTGGATGTGACTGGCGTAAGCAAGGATGAGTTCAAGAAGTGGATTCAGTCAAGCAAGCGCAAGACAAAGCCTTTCAAGGAGTACAAGAATGTGAAAGCCGTTGATGTTACGGAGGTTGCTCCGTCAACTGCCGAAAAGGTTGTACCTGCGACCCAGTCTGTACCCTATACTATCGTACCATCATCTTACACCAACAAGGCAGGTAAGACAACACCGATGCACTCCTTGCAGTTCACAACGCCACCCACCTATGAACAGCGCAAGGCGTTGGCCTCTTTTGCACGTGAAAAGACGGATGGCAGGAAGTCCCGTGGTTGGTGTTCTGACAAAGACACTTTTTCTGAGTGGCTGTTCCGCACGGAGGAGGATGCGCGTAAGGCAGGAGACCTTATTGGCAATGAGGAAGCGGTGGCAGACGCACAGCCATTAAGTCGTGAGGACATCAGTAAGGCTGTTGCTCCTGCAAGCAAGCCGAAGAAAGCACCAATCAACCGTGTAAGTGTTGAGGACTTGGCAGAAAGTCTGCGACAGAAAGGTGAAATCAAGTTGAGCGACCATGCGGAGCCGATAGAGGCTAAGTCGGAGGTGCAGATAACTGACGAGATGGAGGACATCGCCAAGCAGATGCGTGACATCTTGGGTGTTGATGACAGCGAGATAGGCGGTGTACATTTCCGTGACCCGGACGAACTGAAGCCGGAACAGAAGCGCAAACTCGTCATGCTTGGCATAGACCTCACTATGCGTCTGTTTGACCAAGGCAAGACCGATTTTCCGACAGTGGCCAAAGTCATGGTAGGTATGGTTGGCGAGAAAATCAAGCCGTGGATAAAGGCAATGTACAAGAACGCTACCATTGTCCCCGGCTATGAGGATATGCAGTTTACCTCCGATGCGGAGATAGACCGCTTTGACATAGCCAACTTTGACAAACCGAGTGCAGACGCACTGAAACAGGCCGAGATGATTGTTGCGGAGCGCAAGGCAAAGGAGGCAACATCCCAGGCCGAAAAAGAAGTAATTGAAACCCGAAACCAAAAACGTAAGGAGCATGACAAGCAAACAGAAGCAGGTACAGCAGCTCTTGGAGAAAAAGCAGAGGCTGTTGCAAGCAAAGCGGAAAGTGTCGCAGAAACTTCAGCAGATCGAGACGAACTCAACCGAGCCGCAGAAGAAATAGACGATACACTTGACGAAGTGAACGAGCAGTTGGCACTGCTTGGGTATTATGAAGCCGACATGGACGATTCCAAGTTCCATGAGAGTTATGGGTACATGCTGACGGCAGAAAAGAAAGCCGTGACAGATGCCACCAATCTTGCCAAGCAGTTGGTCAATGACCTCGGTCTTGACATCAAGGTAACAGGAGCGACAACTCCCCTCGGTCGTAAGAAAGTGAAGAAAGGCACTGCGGTAAGGGCAAACCTCGCCCCGGCAGGTGGCGACATCACTATTGCACTACCCTTGCAGGAGGGACGTGAGCTGTGTATCTACATAGGACTTGACCCAGTAGCCGAGAGAGGAACATGGAAACGTGGAGACAACCTTGCTGTTAACGATAGCATAATGTATCGCGTGGAAAATCCTAACGGCAGTGGCATGGAACGCTATGGACACAATTGTTATGCAGACAAGGACGTGACTTATGCAAAATTGCTCGACCTCGTCAAGCGTGAAGCCAAAGACTATCTGCCGAAGCAGGAGCAGTCGTCGGCAGAGTTTGTCAAGGAGATGGCAGAGCGTATGGAGCGTGGAGAGTCGCCATATACTGTCACACCCGAAGTCGAGGCACAATTAGCCGAACAGCGCAAATCCGAGGCAGAGCCGTATGATGCAGGTGGATATTGGGACCGTCACGAAATCACCGAACCCGAAAAGAACGGTTTTAAGGTTGGTGAAAAAGTATGGTACACCCGGAATGACGGCAAGGGCAAGCGTGAACTTGCGACCATTGTTGACTTCGGTGGCGGTGCTGATGTAACACTTGACACTGGCATGGCCCCGGTGATGTATGAGTCTTGCGAGTGGTCGCAGATTGAAAAGCAGGAGCCGCAGACACCCCAATCCAAAAACATCTTTGAGGAAGCCGCTCATATAGCCGAACAAGCGAAAGCGAAACGTGAGGCAAAGAACCCCGCGCCCTCAAAGAAGAAACAACCCGAAGTTAAACCCGAACAGCCGATTGGCGACCTATTCAGCGGACTGTTCGATGAAGCGATAGACAATGAGCAGAAAACTGACGTACAATCTCGCTCCGGCTCTACCGAGCGAGAAAGAGGACACGAACCTCAACAGAATGAACCGTTGGGAAAGAGCCAGCGGAATGAAGCTGAACGAACTGACGGACGAGGAATGGGTGGACGTGGTGTCAGCCATTCTGTGTCTGACGCAGAGCGAAGCGGAGGCGTATCTCGATCACATGAGAGCGCAGAACGCTTAACTCCACTCGCAGAGGGCGAACGTAAGAACTCGCGCAACAACCATGCAGAGCGAGGTACAGACTATGCGCCCAAGGGTGATGAGGCTCGAATCAAGGCAAACCTTGAAGCAATCCGTTTAGCACAGCAACTCCTTGAAAGCGGAGACGAGGCTACGCCCAAGCAGATGACCATCCTGCGCAAGTTCAGCGGTTGGGGTGGACTTGGCAAGGCTTTCAAAGAGGACACCTATGGAGCGTACAATGCAGACGGCACTACAACCTACCTGCGCAATGTCTTGACTAAACTGCTTGGAGAGCAAGGTTTCCAAGATGCCATAGACAGCCGCAGGTCGGCCTACTATACACCTGCGGAGGTCATAGACACCATGTGGGATATAGTCAAGGCTATGGGTTTCAAGGGTGGCAACATTCTTGAAGGCTCGGCAGGTATCGGCAATATTCTCGGATTGATGCCACGCGAGTTCAGCGACCGCAGTAATATCCATGCTGTTGAGATAGACAGCACAACAGGCGGTATCCTCTCGTTGCTCTATCCTGATGCAAAGGTGGATATACAAGGCTTCCAAGATGTAAAGGTGCGTAATAACAGCATCGACCTTGCCATCACCAATGTGCCGTTCGTAACAGGCCTCAAAGTGTTTGACCATACTGGCGACAAAGACCTCTCTACCAAATTCCACGACATCCATGACTTCTGCATAGCGAAGAATATACGTAAACTGCGTGAGGGTGGTATCGGTATATTCATCACGTCAAGCGGAACGATGGACAACTCCGCTCGCCTCCGTGCATGGATAACCAACGAGGGTAACGCTGATGTTGTCGGAGCATTCCGTATGCACAACAAGACATTCGGAGGCACCGGGGCGACTTCGGACATCATTGTGGTACGCAAGCGCGTAAACGGTCGTGTATCACCCAATGCCATAGACATCACCGATGTGACAGGTGTGCGTGTGGTTGAATATAATACTGGGGACACTCGCAAGGTCAAAGGTCAGGAAGTTCCCATCATCAAGCGCATGAGTTTGGAGTTCAACAAATATTTTGCTGAACATCCCGAAAACATGGCCGGAGAAATGATGTTCAACTTTGAGCGTGGCGAAACCTATCAGCCGACAAGCAAGGCTCTGTTCCCTGCCAAGGGCAAACCGCAGAGCGAAATGTTGAAACAGTGGGCAAGCCGTTTCAGCGACATGGTTGAGGAAGCACAGGCTACCGAGAGTATAGAGGACACAGCAAGCAAAATCAACGAGCAGCTTGGCGAGGGTGTCAAGGAGGGAAGCATGGTGTTGAACTCGCAGGGAGAACTCTGCATGGCAAGAATGGGTGAAGCTGTTCCCCTCGGACTCAATAAGAACAAAGTCAAGGGTCACACCAAGGCAGAGTGCTTCAAGGCATACACCGCCATCAAGAAAGCATTGTCGGATGTACTGGAATACCAGTCAACACACGAGGACAATGCCGGACTGGAGCCGCTGTTGACAGAGTTGAACCATGCGTTTGATTCATTCACACGCACTTATGGCAACCTGCACAAGAATACCGCAATCTCATTCCTGCGCAACGATGTTGACTTTTCAAGTATTCTCGCTCTTGAAACCTATTCAGAGAAGGGAGACAAGAATGGCAACAAGGTTGTACGTGTCGGAAAAACCGACATCTTCACCCGACGCGTAATTGAGACCGAGAAAGAGCCTCAGCCTACAACAATCAAAGACGGTATCCTTGCAAGCCTCTACAAGAACGGCGGTGTGGATGTTGACTACATCGCAGATGCACTTGGCAAACCGACCGAGGAAGTGAGACGTGAGATTGTTGAAAGTGGACTGGGTTTTGAGAACCCGGCCAACGGCATGATGGAAGTATCGTACCAGTATCTTTCGGGCAATGTGCGTGAGAAACTGCACATCGCGCAGGAGAATAACGAGGATGGTCGCTATGATGCGAACATCACCGCACTGGAAAGAGCGTTGCCTATGACAATCCCTGCCCACCTCATAGAATTTTCAATCGGTTCATCTTGGATCGATCCAAAACTATATGAGGACTTTGTGGCGGAAAAGACAGGAATCAGAGTGCAGCTGACAAATGTCGGTGGCACATGGTTTATGAAAACTCCGTGGAACATCTCCAATGAGAAGAACCGTGCTATGGCAGTAGTCAGCAAACTCTGTGACAAGACCATCATGGGACACGAACTGATAGAAGCTGCGATGACCAACCGCTCTATCACTGTCAGCAGAACCACAAAGAAATGGGACGGCACGACCGAGACCATAACCGACCGCGAAGCAACCAACGCTTGCTCTACCAAAGTTGACGAGATACGCTCGGAGTTCAAGGACTGGGCGCGAGGCAAGATGCAGACTGACCCGGAAATGTCAGCACTGATTGAGCATACTTACAACGAGAGGTTCAACAACTATGTTCCTATGTCAATCCCCGATGAGTTTGTGCCTACTCATTTCGGTGGGCAGGTAAGCGAATTGCACGGTCGTCCGTTTGCCCTGCGTCCACATCAAGGTAAAGCCGTGGTGCGTGGCACAACAGAGCCTGTCCTGCTTGCTCATGAAGTGGGAACAGGCAAGACCTTTACGCTCATCACCACCGCTATGGAGATGCGCAGACTTGGCACGGCACGAAAACCGATGATAGTTGTGCAGAACGCAACAGTCGGTCAGTTTGTGGAGAGCGCAAAGGAGATATACCCTAATGCTAAAGTGCTGACCATTGAGGAAGCCGACCGCACGGCAGAGGGTCGTAAGAACTTCTACGCCAAAATCAAATACAACGACTGGGATATGATTGTAGTACCTCAGTCGGTGTTTGAGCGCATCCCCGACAGCGAGGAACGACAAATGGCATATATCAAGAACATCATCGAAGAGAAGATGATGGTGTTGGAAGCTATGCGCGAATCCGATGATACGGACGGACGAAACCCTATTGTACGTCAGGCAGAGAAAGAACTTGCCGACCGTGAGGCTGAACTTGCCGACATCACAAAGGCGTTGGAAGAAAAGCGAGAAAGGAAGCAGGGCAAGAAGCGTGACGAGAAGAAAGAAGCCACCACACGTCAGAACGCGGAGGTAAGGGCAATGGAAATGCTTGACCGTGATGTGGACGATGTGGAGAACTTTGATGATATGGGTATTGATGCTATCCTTGTGGATGAAGCACACGAATACAAGCACCTCGGCTTTGCTACGGCAATGCAACGTGGCGTGAAAGGTGTTGACCCATCATACTCCAAGAAGTCGCAGGGTGTGTTCCTAAAGACGCAAGCCGTACTGGAGCGCAACCACGGACGTAACGTTGTGTTCGCCACCGGTACGCCAATCTCCAACACTGCGGCCGAGATATGGACGTTCATGCGCTATCTTATGCCAGCCGACACGATGAAGGAGTATGGCATCTACTACTTTGATGATTTCGTGCGCAACTTCGGCAATATCTCCCAAATGGTTGAGTTCAAGACCAGTGGCAAGTTTGACGAGGTAAACCGCTTTGCCGGATATGTCAATCTGCCGGAACTCGTCAGAATATGGAGCGGGGTATCCGATACCGTTCTCACTCGTGAGGCAGGAGGTGTCAGCGACAAGATACCCGATATTGAGGGAGGTAAGGCGCAAGACATCTTCCTGCCACAGACACGCGCCCTGCGAAGCGTAATGAAGTTTGTGAAGAAAGAATTGCAACGCTATGAGGATATGACTGGCAAGGAAAAGAAAGAGAACAGCCATATCCCTCTTACGATGTATGGCATAGCAAAGGCCGCAGCCGTTGATGCTCGTCTTGTCATTTCAGATGCTGAGGACGACCCCAACAGCAAGACCAATGCAGCCGTGCGTGAGACCCTGCGTTCACTGGAGGACAGCAAGAAGTATAAAGGCTCTGTTGCCATCTTTGCCGATAACTATCAGAACAAGCGCAGTGGATTCAATCTCTACGAGGACATCAAGGCGAAACTTATCAAGGCAGGTGTCCCCGAAGAACAGATTGTAATCATCAAGTCGGGCATGACTATCAAGAAGAAACTGGACATATTCGAGAAAGTCAACGCCGGAGAAATCCGCGTGGTAATGGGTTCAACCTTTACCCTCGGCACAGGTGTGAATATCCAAGAGCGACTGCATACCGCAATCCATGTGGACGCACCCAACCGCCCGATGGACTACACACAGCGCAACGGACGTATCCTGCGACAAGGAAACCTGCATAAAGACATGGGCATACCTGTCCGTGTCCTCCGTTTTGGTGTCGAGGACAGCCTTGATGTGACCGCATATCAGCGACTGAAAACCAAAGGCGCGATAGCGGACTCCATTATGAACGGCTCAAAGATGATGCAGAACTCTATGGAAAACCGAGTGCTTGAAGAAGAGGAGGACCAGTTTGGTGACATGACCGCCCAGTTGTCGGGAAGCCAGTATGCCATACTGAAGAACCAAGCTGAACGCGAGGTGCGCAGTCTTACTTCCAAACTCAAACAGCATGAGATAGACCAAATCTATCTCCACAACTCAATTCCGAAAGAGAAAGGCTTCATCGCAGGGGCAGAACGCAGAATCAAGATCGAGACAGCCAACCTTGAAACCATAGGTAAGCACTTCCCCGATGGCAAGATAGACAAAATCACCATCGGTAAACTCTCCTTTGACAGTGTCGAGGCAATGGAGGACTTCTTCAAGGAACAGAACGCCAAGAAGAAAGAAGCCGCGGATAACGTGCAGGGAGCCGGGGAAGCATACCACAGCACTCTCACCGTCAATGTTAACGGTCTTGACTTCGTTGTCACTACCGATATAGAGCGTGTTGTGTCGAGTAACGGACAAATAGCGTTTGACACATCCACATCTATGACACTGGAGTGTGAGGAACTGAGCATTAAAGAGGATGTACCCTACATGCGACTGAAGGAGGCTATGAAGATTATAGCCGAGGACATCGCTACGGGCGCACGTTCACAGAAATTATTGAAAGATGCCCAGTATAGCCTTAGCAACCACACGGAACAGTTGTCGCAGATGGAAGCGCGTTATGGTAAGGAGTTCCCATTCAGTAAAGAGTTGCAAGTAGCCGAGGAGCGACTGGAGGAATACACAGAGAAGATGCGTGAGGAAATGATGGAAAAAGAGAAGAAGTATGCCGAAATTGACAAGGGCGTTGAGGCAGCTTCCAATGTAGAACTCACGGATGAGGACGAGACTCCATCAGAAACTAATGGCGATAAGACCAAGTTCAGAGAGATAGATGATGATATAGATGAATATGAGGCCGAACCAAGCACTGAAAAGGAAGCTCGTGCCGTTGAACTTGCAGGGAAACTCAACACGCCCATTACACTTATAACCTCTGCGGATGAAATAGGCATGCTGCCTACAAGCCGTCAGCGTCATGCCAAAGGTTGGATAACTTCAGGTGGAGAAATTGTAATCGTTGTTCCAAACAACACTGATGTTGCGGACATCGAGAACACGGTTGTGCATGAGATTGTGGGACATGATGGATTGGAGGCTATGATTGGGCCGGAACGTATGGATGAGTTTGTGTCGGAGGTTTATGACCATGCCGGACAGGGTATCAAGAAAAAGATTGATGCGAGAGCCGACAAGGAGTATTCCGATGACATAGACCGCATGACCCGGCAGAAAGGTGGCGGTGTGTTTGCAAAAGCCGATGCCACCGTTGAGGCAAATGCCAAAAAACGTGATGGTCACTATCAGCGTGAAGCCACCAAGGAGTATATGGCAGATATGGCCGGAGAGATTGGCGACAAGGGATTTGAGAAGATGAGCCAAGAGGAGCAGACCCTTTGGGGCAAAATCAAGGCCAAGGTTCAGCAGTTCCTTAACAAGTTCCTTCGCGGACTGAAAATAGCCAAGAGCATCCGACTGACCGACAAAGACCTTGCATATATTCTCTACAAGGCATGGAAGCATAAGCGCGAGAACGGAGTGTTTGCCAAAGCCGAGGATATAGCCATGCGCAGAAAGACAGGTTATGATTCAGACCCTGCAACGAAATTCCGTGACGGTGGCCTGGGACTTGAAGAAGCCATCACCAAAATGAAAGTAGAGGCAGCTCAAGCCAACAGCGACAATCTACAAGCCAAGCGAGATGCGATGCGAGCCATCGGTGGCAACCTCAATCACCTGCGTAGCGCAATGGCACGACAGAGGGAATATGACCTTACCACGGTAAAGAGTATAAGCGACCTTGCCAAGACTATGCTTGACGCAGGACTGCTTGATGATTTGAGCAAGTATGAGACCAAGCGGATACTCGGCACAATCAATAATGTTGTCGGGAAGCAGGACGTTAGCCAGTATGTTCAGAAAGTAATGGACATAATGGTTGATAACCAACTGCGCATGGGTGCTAATGCTCTCGGAAAGTTGCTCACCATAAAGGGTAGCCGTGTGGATGCGCGAGGTATCGAGGTGCAAGGAGAACTTGACCCGGAGGGCGTGGCTGTTGCCAAGGTGGTGAGGAAATCAACTTCCCTACCAAAAGATGAAATTGACAATCTCATTGCTGATGCTATTGACCGCATGAGCAGTACCGACACCGCAATTGCAGACGAAGCTACAATAGAGTATGCCGGATTGCAGTTGGCCCGTCAGTTTGTTGAGAATGTCACAGAGAGCAAAGCCGAAGAAAAAGCACTGCGAGAAAGCATCAGACAAGCCAAAGCCGACAAGGATGCAGGTCAGATGGACGATGCGGCCTACAAGCAGTATGTCATCGCGACCGAGGACGCAATCAGACAGAATAAGATAGAGCGAGCCGAAGCCTACCACGAACTTGTGGAGCAGGTCGGTGGCGTTATGTCGGAGAGTATAGAGCGAGCCAAGGCTTGGCGCGAGGCAGAGAAAGAGCGTGTTGAGGCCATCCACCACAACGCCAACTCTGATATGCAGGGCAGACCCACGGACGAACACCACAAGAATGACCGTATTCAGAAACTCGTCAACAACAGTGCGGTGCGCTTCCTGCTTGCACCTCTCGGCACATTTGACCAGATGCTGAGAATGTTCGGGCAGAAGAATGTGCGTGGAGAGGGTTATCTGTGGAACCGTTACATGCGTGGATGGGTAGATGCTACCGAAAGGGAGTACACAGGCTACCGCGATGCATTGAAACGCCTTGACGAGAAAGTCAGTGAAGTATATGGGCGCAACATGAAATGGGGAGACCTGTTTACTATCGACCGCAAGTTTCCGAAAGCAAATGTACGCTTTTGGGACGGAGGCGAGCCTAAAGACCACGAACTGACGCAAGGTAACCTGCTCTATATCTATATGGCTGACAAGATGTCGGACGGACGTATGAAACTGCGCAAGATGGGCATCACCGAGAGTGATATTGAGAACATCAGGAATTTCCTCGATCCACACTTCCTTGAACTTGCCGACTGGATGCAGGAGGAGTTCTTGGTTGAGAAGCGTAACGAATATAACGAGGTACACAAGCGAATGTTCGGTGCGAGTATGGCCGCAATAGAGAACTACTTCCCATTGAAGATACTTGCCAATGCCCGATTGGAGGAGGTGGACGTAGCAGACGATACTACTGATACCGCCCTCCCTGCCACCTCAACAGGGAGCATCATCAAGCGCAGACGCAATAACCTCGCCCTTGACGTGACCGGTGCCAATGCGTTCAGCGTGATACTTGACCACCTTCAGCAGATGGAACGGTGGGCAGCGTTCGCAGAGTTCAACCGCGACCTCAACACCCTGCTGTCATACAAGCGATTCAGAAACCAAGTGATGAACATGAGCAGTATGTATGGTGGAGGCAAGACGCTGTGGAACAACTTCCGCAATGTGTGCAGTATGGCCGCAGGTGCATACCGCCCACCGATTGCAGCTCTTGACAAGGCCGCAGTGAACATCGCCAAGGGTGTGACAGCCGCAAAGGTAAGTTTCCGTGTGTTCACCGCATTGAAGCAGTTCCTCTCCATGCCAGCCTATCTTTCAGACAGCAATCCTCTGTATCTCGCAGAGAATATCGCCACTCCGTGGAAAGCATGGAACTGGAGCATGGAAAATCTGCCATTGTTTGAGAAACGATGGACAAGCCGCATGGCAGGAGACCCGCGTCTGCTGAAATCTGAAATGGACTGGAAAGCATGGCGAAGTAAAGTTGTGCAGTTGGCATCGCGTGTAGGTATGTCGCCTAACGCATTTGTAGATGCGCTGACGGTATCAATAGGCGCACACTCGATGTATCAGACCAAGAAGAAGAAATATCTTCGTTGGGGTATGAATGAAGCAGAAGCCGACAAGCGGGCCAGACAGGATGCGACAATCCTATTCAATCAGACACAACAGTCAAGCGAGGGTGCGTTCCTCTCGACTATTCAAGTTGACCGCTCTTGGTTGAGTGTGCTGTTTACTGTGTTCCGCAACTCATCTATGTCATACACACGACAGCAGTTTGACGCAATCCGCAATCTCTCCCGGAGACTTCAATCGGGATATGAGGGATTGAGTGAGGAGTTCATGGCAAAGCAGATGCGCAGAGACGGCATAGACCCCGACACAGCAGACAAAGAAGCCAAACGCGAATATCGCAGAGGAATTGTGCGCGACTTGGCGCGTGTGGCTGTATTCGGCTTTATCCTGCAACTCGCATGGAACATGGGCGCATATCTTCCCTACCTTCTCCTCGGAGACGATGAAGAAGAAAAGGACAAAATGTGGGATGATATTTTCAACCACACTTACTTCGGAAGCGTAGAGGGTCTGACTGGCGGTGACGTATATAGTGCAGCCGGACAGATGTGGCTCAATGGAGACGACAACTGGAGCAATCTTACAAAGGAAATGCCCCTTGCCGGAGACCTCGCTACCATCTACCGCAAGATGGGTAAGGATAATGTAGCCGCGATGAATGATGTGGTGAACCTACTTGCGCAGTCGGCATTGGGTGTGAATCCGCAATCACTGACCGATGCCGTGGTAGCCGTGATAGATGCGTGTGGTGATGACGCGAACTCACAGAGAGAATGTGCATTGTTGATAAGCCGTGTAATCAACTGTCCGCAAAGTCAGCTTGACAAGATATATTTTGACGAGTTGGGTGCGAGTGGAGATGAGGCAAGCCGGATGACACCGCAGGAAATCGCAGAACGATACGCCCGATACAAGACAAGACGCAACGCACCACTCACCGGGTGGGCATACTCAGATGAGGGTCGTGAGAAGCAGATGGAGAAGCATCGCAAAAAGAGCAACACTCTTGCCAAAGAGCGGCTCGGACGACAGACCGATGAACTGTCCACACCGAACATCGGACAATGGATCGAGGAATATAACGCAACAAAGAAGCGTGTTTCGGAAATCCGCAAACTGAAAGATACCGATGAGGATGCTTACTATGACCAACTGGCAGACTTGGAGCAGACACCCGAATATGAGCGGTACGAAATAGTCAAATCGTACAAGCACGACATAGACGAAGCGACCAAGGAATGGCTTAGGTCAGCGACCCCTGCACAGCGTGACAGCCTTGTGAGAGCAATAGTCAGTCTCAAAAAAAGTATGGTTGAGGAACTAAACGCGCAACAATAGTTAAACGACCGGGGACGATGTGAGTGATTAACTTTGCATCGTCCCCCATTAAACAGACAATATGGCAACAAAGAAACTACATAAGGTCAGCCGTGTACTCCCCAAGAGCGAACTTGACAGCGTGAGACACGCGAAGCAGATGCTTGGCAACAGCCGCGCCTTTGACGTATTGTGGGAAGCGCAGACCTACTGGATGGCTATGGAGACATTCAGAACCGACCGAGAACGCAACAAGAATTACACCTACGGCAAGCAGTGGGATGATGTGATATGCGTTGAGGGCAAGATGATGAAAGAGGAGGACTACATCAAGTCGCAGGGTAACATTCCGCTGAAGAATAACCTTATCCGGCGAATGGTGCAGGCTGTCCTTGGTGTCTATCGCAGTCAGGCTAAAGAGCCTACCTGCACGGCCAGAGACCGAGACGAGCAGAAGTATGGCGAAACCATGTCAACCGTACTCCAGTGCAATATGCAGCTCAACCGAATGACCGAGATTAACGCCCGATGCATGGAGGAGTTCCTAATCTCCGGCTTTGTGGTGCAGAGGAAATGGTATGGTTGGCGCGATAATAAACTGGACTGCTGGACGGATTATGTTCAGCCGAACAATTTTTTCATCGACAACAACATGCGCGACTTCCGAGGTTGGGATGTGAGTTGCCTCGGTGAGGTACATGACATTTCGTTTGAGGAACTTTGCGGACGCTTCGCACATCAACCTGCGGACTATTCCCGACTTGCTGAAATATACAAGTATGCAAGAGACCGCAACGTGTTAGGTTCTGCCTATGACGATTTCGGTTATCCCCTGCAAGGCTATTACGATTTCCTTGTGCCGAGAGACACGACCCGATGTCGCGTGATTGAGGTTTGGCGCAAAGAGAGCAAACCACGATACCGATGCCACGATGTGAACAATGGCGATGTTTTCAAGATAGACATTGAGGATTTTGAGGAATTTGTCGGCAGTGAGAACCGCCACCGCTTGCAGATGGCAGCCGAAATGGGTATGGATGAAAGCGAAGTGCCTCTGATAAAGCATGAGTGGTTCATGGACTCATACTGGTATTACTACTACCTCACTCCCTTTGGCGACATATTGGACGAGGGGGAGACGCCATACGAACACAAGAGCCACCCTTATGTATTCAAGGCATATCCGTTTATAGACGGAGAGATTCATTCGTTTGTCAGCAACGTGATCGACCAACAGCGGTACACCAACCGCCTCATCACGATGTATGACTGGATAATGAGGGCGAGCGCAAAAGGTGTGCTACTCTTCCCCGAAGAATGTCTGCCCGATGGCATGAGTATGGATGATATTGCGGATGAATGGGCACGGTTCAATGGAGTAATCGTAATGAAGTCTCCCAAGGACGGACGTACCATTCCACAGCAGATAGCCAATAACTGCACTCAAATAGGAATATCGGAGTTGCTGAACATGCAGCTGAAATTCTTTGAGGACATATCGGGTGTGAACGGAGCGTTGCAGGGCAAACCCGGATATTCGGGAATGTCGGCAAGCCTTTACAACCAACAGGCGCAGAACGCCACGACCTCGTTGCTTGACCTGCTTGATTCGTTCTCCTCATTCATCCGTGACGGAGCATATAAGGATGTCAAGAATATACAGCAGTTCTACGACACACCGCGAGTATTCAACATCGCAGGTAAGAACAGCGCGATTGTGGAATATGACCCACGGAAAATCCGCGATGTCGAGTTTGACCTTTCCATCGTGGAAAGCACTGCTACCCCGGCGTACCGGGCAATGTCCAACGACATGCTCATGCAGTTGTGGAAAGCAAAGGCAATCAGTGTGGAGCAACTACTGGAGCATGGCGATTTCCCATTTGCGGACGAACTGTTGCAGAGCATCAAGAGCCAACGCGAGCAACTGGAGCAGGGACGGATGCCCGATGGCTTGTCGCCCGAACTCATACAGCAAGCACAGCAGGGTGCAAACATGGAAGCAGTACAGCAAGCAGAAAATATGCTTCGTGCAGCATAGCAGACACAGCAATCAGAAAACGGCCTCGGAAACGGGGCCTTTTCTTTTGCTCACCCTTGACTGCCCCCGCAGGACAAGACGAGGCATATCCATTTCGTAGAAACATATATGCAGACCAATGGCGCGTGTCATCAACAAGTCGTCATGCTTGCCTACAATCGCACCGTAAGAGCCGTTCTGTTTCCGCTCATATACAAGATATTCATCAAGGCAACGCTTGTCGCGTTCAGTATAAAGATGTTCACGGATACATTTGATGAGCGTTGAGATAATCATTGGCTTTGTGGCGATGTTGGTGTGGAAGCCGTATTTTCGCGGTATGCCCTGCCTAATTTCATCTTCGGACTGACGCCGGGCATAGAGATTTGGATATATGCTTGAAATCTGATTGAGGATATACAACGACTGGTCGCCGCCCTCAACCTGCCTTTCACGGTCATGTGTCTCCAGTGTGTTGGACTCAATCACGAGCAGAGAGTTGTCGTAGTAAGCGGCTACCTGCGCAGCTTTCCAAGCAAGACGGTCAATGTCACAATGTCCGTACCATTGGGCGACAACGGCAGGGCGGCCATTATCATCCATCATGTTGATGCGGTCAATCACGAGGATAACAGACCAGTCAGCTTTAGCAGATCGACCGCCAACGTCAACAATCGTAAGGTAGCGGTTGGGGATGTCGTATTCATCATCCGTTTCCGGCTTCGCCCATACCCATAACTGTCCCTGCCTATCCTCATGGAAGCGGAGATTTTTCAGAGCGTCCTTGCCCTCGTCACGGTCGGCATATACATCCCCGATGAAACGCGGAGGACGACAACCTTTCTCGAACTCCTCAACTTGGTATTTGTCGAACACCATTGACCCGGAATGAACGAAAGCCTCAACATCATCTGAAGGGTACTCGGAAGCCATAACCCCGTGGTCGTTCTTACCGCTACGTTCCTGCACATACCAATTTATAGCTTCAAGTGACGCTCCTTTTTCCCACAGCCACCATAAATAACGACCGCATTCTTCGCGAGTGGACATCACATTATCGTTCTCGCGGTTTGCATACAGACCGGTTGCAAATGCGCGTAATGCTTGGGAGTTCTCAAAAGGCAGTGAGTATTGCTCAATGTCAAACCAAGCAATGAAAAGGGCATCATATTGGGATGGTATCTTGGGGTCAGCAGCCGCTGAGTATTCAGTATGGAAGAAATTGCCTGTGCCGTTGGCTGTAGATTCCATCACAATCATGGTGTAAGGTTTGAGCAGAATACCCGAACATGCAGAGCGCACAATATCTTCGGGAGATTTACCCTCGGTCTTTTTCCAAATGCCGACCTCGGAAAGATGGACGAGCGAGTAAGCACCGCCACGGCAACCATCGGGGCGTTCGGCAGTGCCAATCTTAATCTTGCAGTTGCGTTGAGGAACACGATGTGTGGAGCCGGACTTACCAACACCTATCATCTTCGGCTCATTCTCGTTGTATTGCTCGCCCATTTCGTGAAGCATCTCAAGTGGATATTCCTTAATCATAGTGTCAAACATATCCTTGATTTCATCGGAGGCCGCACCTTGATGAGCGATAATAAGAGAATTGAGACCGCGTTTGTGGAGGAATTGCAACCACGCCATATAGAGTTGCGTAGTTGTAGAGCCACCCCACTGACGCGCTTTGAGCAAGATAAGACGTATAGGCATACCTGCCCTGCGCTTCTCCTCAAACCGCGAAACCAATATGCGTTGAGGATAACGGAGCCGGAAAAGTACATCAGAGCCAGCGTCCTTGTTATGAATCCAAACAAGTGTAGCCGCCCAAAAAGGGAAGTCATGGCGATAGCGTAGCCTAATGAGTTTCTGTGCCACCTTGCTGTGGTCAGCCTCATTTGGCTCTACATGGAGAACATCAGAAAGAAATTTGTGGATCGACCCTGCTTTGACAAGTTTGCGCACGAAAGGAATGTTGAACATGTCAATAGGTAGCCATTGCTCCTTTATGGCAAAATCGGATATGACAACATGTTTCCGCTCTCCGATTGAGCCTTGCCCGGAGATTGGATTGAAAGGCGCATACATCCGCTCATTACGTCTGTCATTCTCTGCAAGCATATTTTTCACAGCGGAGCAGATAGCCTTGTCAGTCGATAAGTTTTTCAATATCCCTATATCGGTTGTATTGCTTGTCATACCATCCATTGCGAATGCGATAAATAAATTCTCCGACAGTGCGAGGTGTCAGATAGAACTTTGGAGCAGGTTGGCGCACAACCTTTGAGACCAATTCATAGACAGATTTATCGGGATGCTTCTCGCGAAGCAACAGGTATCTTCGGTATATCTCCTCAAACATCTCACGCTTGTTGGCTCTCATGCGAGAGAAAGGTTTGCCGACCAACATTCTTGATACCTCAACCGCGGCACGTTCCTCGGAAACCCAAAAACGCGAAGCCGGGGATTCAGCGACAAGACGGAATATTTCGGGCATGACAATGTAGTTCGCCTTGGCGAGTTGCACCCGATAGGCACGCATGATGTCATCGTTGCGTTCTTGGGTGAAATCCATTATAGAGCCGAAATACTTAGCCATCCATTGCACTGCAGTCTAATTGGTTCAATGCAAAGTTACTAAAAATGCGTCACAAAAGTTAAAAGTCAGTTCCCCAAAGTAAGGACTATTTTTGCAGTGAGTTATAACCCCAACCATAAGATTTTCAAAATAATGGCTGATAAAGAAGAAGTTAAAAGCAGACGCGACCAACATTTGGAACGACTGCGCAAGAAATATCCCGAAAAGAAATTCGAGGATGACGAGGAAATCTACGGCACGATTTCCGATGATTACGACCAATACGAGCAGGAACTCGGAGGCTACCGCGACAGGGAAAAGACTTTGTCGGATATGTTTGCAGCCGATGAGCGCAGTGCGCAGTTTCTCAACGACTGGCGCAACGGACAAGACCCAGTGGTAGGACTTGTACGCACATTCGGTCTGGAAATCAAGGATGTACTTGACAATCCCGAAATGCAGGACAAGATAGCCGAAGCCAATAAAGAGTATGTAGAGCGTATCGCCAAATCCAAGAAACTGGATGAGGAATACGACAAGAATATGGACGTAACCCTTGACACGTTACGTCAGTTCCAGGCCGAGCGTGGAATGAGCGATGAACAGATTGACGCTGTGATGGATTTCCTGCTCGGAGTAGTGAAAGACGGAGTGATGGGCAAGTTCAGTGCGGAGACGCTTGACATGGCCTGCAAGGCAATAAACCATGATGAGGACGTAGCCAATGCCAGTGAAGAGGGCGAAGTGGCAGGACGTAACAGTAAGATTGTCGAGCAACACCGCAAAAGCAATAAGGGTGACGGCACAGCACCTCTGAACGGCAAGAACGGACAGGCTGGAGGCGGTAGCGCACCTAAGAGCCAATCAATCTTTGACCTCGCCAGTGAAGCATGATTATGGATGGGGTTAAAGTGAAAGTCGTGAGCAGCCATATCACGCCAAGTAAAGGAAGCGCAGGGTTACGGACGCAAGTCCCCGGCGCAATGGCATCAGTAAGCAACCTCGCGAGCGCGACCGGAGGCATAGGGCCGGGCAACCTCGCACAACGCGATACCAAGTAATAATCAACCAAAAAAATTAAAGACATGGACGGAGAAACCGTAAATGTAGGTGGGCAGAATCCCACCCCGGCACCCGGCACAGCCGGAGTGCAGTCGCAAGTTCCCGGCACGCCCACAACCGTCAGTTCAGTTGCAGACGCGACTGGTGGCATAGGACCGGGCAACCTTGTTCAGAGCGACCTTGACCAAGAACTTTTCAAGTTCAAGAGTGACGACACACCGCTTATGCAGCTTATGCTCAAAGCGAAGAAAGTCAAAGTCAACAGCCCGGAGGTTGACCACTATATGATTGACGAGCCTCGTTCAAGCGTAGTCACTACTACAGCCGTGACCGCAAGTAGCCAACAGCAGTTCATCCTGCCTCTTCCTGCCAACGATGCAAGCATCCCCCGTCCCTACGGCACACTGCTTGTCAAGGGCGTTGACGGCTATGCCGAGGACGGCAAGACCAAGACACCGGGCAAGGATGTGATGCTTTTCGTAGTAGGTCACGACACCGCATCGGGCAACCCGATTGTCCGCGCAGTGAACGGCCCGAAGCAGCAGACATCGGACGAGTTCTGCACCACTCCTGCCATTCCTGCCGGAACAACCCTCATCATTCTTTCCAATGCGCTCTACGAGACACAGAAAGAAGTTGACCCCGACCTCATCGTTCCGCAGGCTCAGACGGTGTATCTTCAGAAGCGCGGCATGAATCAGATTGTATCTGACTACTACGAAGCGCAGAAGAAGCGTATTCCGTTCGGCAAGGCTGTCATCGCAGAAGCCGCCATCACAAACTTCAAGGTTCGCGGCAACCGAACACTTTATGCCGGACGCAAGGCTAAGTTCTCGGTACAGACCCCCAAGGCAGGTGTTCAGACCATCTACTGCTCCGAGGGTGTGCGCTATCAGGTAAAGAAAGAACTTCAGCATGCAGGGAAGTGGACAGTTGAGCAAATCATCGCCCTTGCCAAGATGGTATTCACCGGGGAGGACGTTCCGAAGAGTGTAATCTGTCTTGCAGGTAAGAACTTCCTTGAGAACATCCAGTGCATCGACTACTCCAAGCACCCGGAGATTCAGATTACCACCAAGACCAATCCCGTAGGCTGGGTTGTCACGAACTTCCATACCGTGTTCGGAGACCTCGAATTCAAGCACGACCCGACACTTGACCGCTTGAAGTGGAGTAACTCCGCGTTCATCGTCGCTCCCGACCGACTGGTACACTACCAGTATTCGGCTGAGCATTCAAGCCGTGACCGCATGGAGGGCGAGGAAGCCACACGCGAAGCAATCCTCGTATGGGATGCACTCGCACTGAAAGGCTCATGCCATGTGTGGATTAACGGTGAGGCGACATCGGCAGACGGCAACATCAACACCGAAGCCGTACACTACCATCTCTATGAAGGAGAGGAAGCCCCCGAAAATCCTGCTGACGGATGTGTGTTCTATCTGCTCACCGACTGCCCCGGCATCGGTGAAACAGCAGTAAAAGGCACACTTTGGCAGGCCAAGGGAGGTGGTGAAAGCACCTCTTGGGTTGAATACGCTGGAGATGTAATGGCAGAGTAAATCATCAATCACACATTCAAATTGATTAACCAAAGGGGCGGACAGGTGTAGTAATGCCGTCCGCCCCTTTTTAACCACAATAACAGCAATGAAAAAGAAACTAATAACCTACGGCGTATCCGGCATGATGGAATTTCAAGCCATCATCAAGATAGGGAGGTCGGCAATGAAAGTGCTGTTTACAGACGGCTCTATGAACGCAATGGGTATGAATCCTGCAACATATACAACCGACAGCCTTATGGTTCAGCACGCTATCGAGAACAGCGACCATTTCAAGCGCGGACGCATCCATATCGTCAGAACAGTTCCTCTTGACGAGGATGTTCACATTGACCGCAATCCCAAGCGTGAGGAAGCACCTGCACCTGTGTCCACTCCTGCACCCGAAAAATGTGTAGGTGTGGAGAATACCGAGGTAGCCGAGTCGGCAGAAGCTGACAACGTGGAATCCCAGGCCGAGGAAGCACCTGCACCTGTGTCCACTCCCATGGAGATGACCAAAGAAATTACCGAAATGGAGTTTGACAACAACGATGATGCAAGGGACTTCCTTGAAACCAAGTTCGGTTATGTCCGCTCCAAGCTGCGCAACCGTGCTGACATCGTGGCCGCAGGAGAGGCTCACAACATCGCCATCAGTTTTTCATAAACCCACGTCCGCGACATGATCTATAAACTCCAACGGATAGCGCGTGATGTGCGTGTCGCCATAGATGAGAACAAAACGAGCGAACAGTTGATAGCCGATGAGGATATTGACACCCTTTCGTTGGAAGATATTGTGCGCTCCAAAATCGTAGAGGCAGTGCGCCGGGTAGTTACCGAAGCACCAACCCATCTGCTTGACGGTGGCGAGCCTTTCGGTGATGCAATCTTTTGGCGAAGCCAATGTTCGGGTTGGACACTCCTACCCGAAGATTTCATGCGACTTGTGATTTTCAAGATGAGCGATTGGGAGCGACCAGTGTATGAGCCAATCACAGCAGCCGACCCTCAGTATCAGCTGCAATTCTCACGTTACAAAGGTCTGCGTGGCAATCCGCAGAAGCCAGTCGTGGCGATTGTGAGCCGTGCTGAGGGTCGTGCGCTTGAGCTATTTTCGTGCAAGAGCCAAAACGCGACAGTAGAGCAAGCTGTATATATCCCACTGCCAAAGGTGGATTGTGACGGAGGTATCAACATACCCGAACGGTGCTATATGTCGGTGGTCTATGAAGCAGCCTCGCTTGTACTTGCGACCATAGGTAACGCCCTATCATCAACCATGTCAGAATTAAGTAAACAACTTTTAATATGAGCCAGATAAAAACGACCGAAATAGAGGGCGATGTGGCTGTCGGCAGACACTCGACCATAGGCGGTAATGCCACCGTGCAGGGCAACACTACCGTGAAGAAGAACCTAAAGGTTGAGGGATGGCTTGATGCGAAGAACATCAAAGGCCCGAACAAAGGTATATTCCTCACGGCTGAGAAACTGCGTGAGGCATATCCGCTACCGCATGACGGATGGTGGGCGTTGGTGGGCAACACGCTCCCTGCCCCTCTCTACATAACAGACGGAGGCGCATGGGTCAACACCAACGAGATGGCAGGAAACCCGACCATTGACAGCCAACAGTATAATGAAGCGGTAGCAGCACTTGATGCAGACCTTAAAGCGTTGGCAGGAGAGGTAAGCACCAACAAAGCGGACATAAAGAGCATACGGACGCAGATTGACACAATTGGCGCGACCGTCAATACTCACACCACCGCCATAGAGCAGTTGAAGCAAGCCGACACGGACATCAACAGCCGAATAACAACTTTAGGTACGGAAGTAACCACCCTCAAAAACAGCAAGGGACAGCCGAACGGACTTGCCACGCTTGACGGCAGTGGCAAAGTACCTGCATCGCAATTGCCCAGTTTCGTTGATGATGTCATAGAGTTCAACGCATTTGTGACAGGTGTCAACACACTTGCCGCATCCGCAAACCATTATTCCACCGATGCCGGGTGTATGGTGGTCTATAATGCGGACACCAATTGCTTTGTCCTTGCTGTGTCGAACCGCAGTATAGCAGCAGATTCGGGTTGGGAATCAATACTGCGTCCGCAACGTGTCATAACCCCTGCAATAGTCGGAGCAGAAGCAAACGAGGTTCAAGTATCCGATTACTGGGCAACCCAAGATGAACATCTTTCCTTGATTGTCGGTGTATTCACCTATTACAACAACTGGTTGGATGCAGATAACTTCGGAGAAACTTCAGCTGACGGGCGTATTCCCGAAGCAGGTAAAATCTACACCTGCACATCCGTCAACACCACATCACGATGGAGCGGTTCGGAACTGATAACAATCGGCTCTGACCTTGCATTAGGCCGCACAGCAGGTACAGCCTTTCCCGGCGATGCAGGAGCCGCACTTGAAGAGGTCTCGCGTCAGCACTCAAATTTAATTGGAGAAAATGCCCGAACCATAGGAATACTCAACCCATTGCCTTTTGACGGAGAATGGGACGGTCAAGGTGATGCCCCGACACATGGCGTATGGCTTTGTCCCAATGGAGAGGACTGGGTGATGTTCCGCAGTTTCGGCTCAACCGACTTTTACGGCTTTGCCGAGGAGAATTATAACAGCGACATGACCGCCAACAGCAATCACATCTTTGTCTGCGCCTATGAACTTTACCGACTTGACGACAATGGGCGCATGAGCAAAATGGGAGGCGCAGCCGTAGGCAATACCTACAATCTCACCAATGATGTTCCGCTGTCAGACCCCGAAAGGCTGTTCTATGCCATAGACTGCGAGGATGACCGTTACAATGCTCCCAAGGTTGTATATGCGCAGGGTAAAGCTACTCTCGGTATGCAGATAACCTTTGCTATAGCCAAGGGCTCATGGAAAACGTATCAGTATGTCGGCACATCGTTAGAGCCTAACAACGGTGCGTTCTACAATCCCGACAATTGGATTGACCTTGCAGGAATGTCGGCAGGGTCAGAGCCGTTCATCAATGTCAATGCTCTGTGCGGAAACATAGAGTACACATTAAGCACAGCCATCAAAGCAGTGCAGGACAAGGAGACCGCCACTGGCATCAAGTATTTCAAGCCGGGTATAGTGCTTACCTACAAGACCGCAGAGAAAGATGCCAAGAACAACCCTGTGTGGGCAGCTTACCAGTTCACACGTGAGGCGGCTGACATCAATGCGGCCGATGAAAAGCCGTGGATACCATTCGGAGGCGGTGGCAAAACCGAGATTGAAGCCAAAGACGACCCAGCAGCCGGAGGCAAAGATGCTTTCAGCACGGGTGGCGCATACAAACACCTGCCTACAAAGAACAAGGTAACACAGGAGGACGGCACAGTCACCATCCAACTTCAGAACGAGGATGAAGAAGATATAGGAGAGCCAATCCAGTTCTTTGCATCGCAAGGCGGTGGAGGTGAGGTAAGCGGAACAATCGTAAGCATCACATTCAAGGATTCACCCTTGTATGGTGCGGTCGGTAAGGACATCATCGGCTGGGCTTGCATACGCTCGATCACCAAACTTGGCGACAAGGAGCAACTCAACTCCATTACATCGCTACGTCTTGTTGACCGTGACACCAACGTGGCTGTGCGCGAGTGGAACGTAAACAGCCGCTCATCGGACGAGGACGAGTATAACTTTGAAATTCCATTCAATGGAATGTTTGATGGAGCAGGTCAGCGCAGATTCAGACTGGAAGCCACGGACGATACCGACCACAGTGGAAGCCGAAACATACAGGTGACAGCAATTGACGCGACCATAGAGAGTACACAGGTACTGAACTACACTTCGGACTATGTGATACCCTACGGTGGTACAAGGGCCGTGAATGTTCCGCTCTACAAGTTTCCGCAGAATGTCAGCGAGAAAGGAATACAAGCCTTTATAGAAATATGGTGGGAAGGCGCGTGGAAGCCACTCACGGCAACACCTCCTACACACTTTGACGCATATAGCAACAGTGCGCAGTTCAATCCGAGCAACCTTTTCGGAGGTGGAGAGAAGATGCAGCACGGAGCATATCCCCTGCGAATCCATGGCAGAGACGTTGCAAACGGAGTGGAGGGCAATACCCTCTACACAGCCGTGATGTGCATAGACCCGAACAGCACAGTTCCCGTAGTCGCCATGCGATACAACGACACATCGGGCGGCACCGTGCGCCTCTATGACCGTATCAAGGTTGAGGTGGCGGCATACAATCCCGACCCGAAAGTGCTTACAACCCCAGTCGTGGTCAAGGCGGACAACCGCATACTTGGACGATACGAACTTGGTGCAAGCCAAACGGAGACGGCAGAAATGCAGGTGTCCGGCTATAAGAATGACGGAAGCGAGAAGATGAACCTTGTGGCACAGGCTTACAAAGGAGACACCACACTTGCCACATCCGGCACAGTCACACTTACAATCAAGGGAAGCGCGATTGATGCCTCTCTTATGGACGGAGCATTGTATTCGTTTGACTTCTCCGGGCGAAGCAACAACGAACCGAGCCATGAGATAGAGGATGGGGACTTCCGTATAGACATTCAAGGTGCGAACTGGAGTACCAACGGTTTTGCCAACTACCTTGGGCAGAACTGCGCCAAGATAGCCGAGAATGTGAAAGGCACATTGAACCATGCGCCTTTTGCCTCTCGCACCATAGAAGCGACAGGTATGGTGTGGCAGTGCATGTTCGCCACCGACAATATCAAGGAGGCAGACGCACTCCTGCTGAGCTGCATTGACCCCGACAGCGGTGCAGGATTCTACATCAAGGGCAACAAAGTCGGGTTAAGCTGCAAGTCCGGCTCACCGGCTCTCATAGAGAGACGCTTCCCCTGCGGAGAAATGCACACAATGGCCGTGGTTGTAGAACCCTCAACAATCTCCATCAACCGAAACGGAACGGAATGGGCAACCATGCGTCTGTATCTTGACGGAGAACTTGTTGGCGCGATCGGCTACAATCCCGGAGGAAGCCGATTACTGAACACACGCACTATCGAGATGAACGGTACAGAGGGTGACCTCTACCTTTATTACATACTTGCCTATCAGAGTTACTACGACTGGAGTCAGGCGTTCCGCAACTATGTTGTGAAACTATCAGACACAGATGCGATGATTGCTGAATACAACCGTGAGAATGTGCTTGTGTCGCAGAACGCTGAGGGGACTACCTCCATGCGTCCGAGCGCACCTCTGCTGTTTGCAGGTGGTATGCCTTATTGCGTGTTCGTATGTGATGATGAAACGCACAATCAGTTTGACTTGGGCAAAGGCGAGGGTGACGATGGCACATCAACCTCGGACAAGTTCAAGATGACGGTTTATTACTATCATCCGACCATGCCGTGGCGTTCGTTCAAGGCTGTAAACTGCGAGATACGCAGACAAGGCACGACCTCGGCCAAGCGACCGAAGAAGAACTACCGCATCTACATCAAGAAAGCTACGGAAGTCATACCGCTCTATCCCGACTACACAAATGAGGATGCTCTGACAACCTACGCACTGTTCGCTTTGAAGAAAGTGCGTGTTACCGAGAACTCAATCCCGGTAGATGTAATCACAATCAAGGTGGACTACTCCAACTCCGGCGGTGCTAACGACTGCTCGGTGTGCGACATGGTGAACGCCACCTACCGCGCTTTGGGCTGTGACTTCCTTACTCCTGCCCAGCGTTGCTATGATGGCACATGGAGCAAGGGTGATGTGAAACTGACTGGGTTGCAGATGAACCACTCCACAGCCAATCATCCGATAGCCGTGTTCCGAAGTAATTCGGACACGTTGCAGAACGTGTGGTTTGAGTCCAAAGGTAATTGGAAGGAAGATAAGGGCGAGCAGGTGGCACTCGGTTTCAAAGATGTTCCCGGCTACAACATGGGGTGTCTTAATTTCCAAGACGAGACTTTCAACTGGGTGTGCGGAACACCGGGGGAAACTCTCGATCAGATGGAAGTACGATTCAAGACAATGGAGGGGCTTGACACCTCAATGCCGTATCTGCTTCAACCGTATTGCTCACGCAACTACCGCTTCATGCGCTATCAAGGCGGTCAGTGGAAGAACAGTACCGGGTCGTGGACGTGGAACGGAAACAAGCCAGTGATACAAGGTGATGTACTGAACCCTGTGGGCGGTTTTGAGTTGCTGACCTATGAGGCACTTGACTGGTGGAAAGGCGTTGCTTCGGTAGAAGATATGATGCGCCCCTCAAAGAATATTGCAAAATGGGTTCAGAAACTTATTGACGATAAACCGCAGTATGGTGTAACAGGTGACGAGTTCCCGGCATGGACATACTACTTTGAGTGCATGGTTGACAACGATGCACTACAAGCCGACCTTGCGATGGGCAGAATCGTTCCATTTGAGTTGTATGTGCAGCTCCGCTTCTGCGATTACTGCGACTATGACAAGTATCCCGAAGAATGGGTGAAGCGTTGGGCGCAGAATGCCTATCAGTTCCGCAATATCCGTGCCGATATGGTGTATCTTGCCGATGCCGACTATCAGAATGAGTTCGATTCACTCTCAAAGAACCATCAGCCGATGCACTTCTTACTGGAGGGGCATAACGTTGTCAACGGAGTTTATGACCCTGCCAAGACAGGGGCGACATCTCCGACAGGCTTCAACTGTGAGTTCGTATTGACCCGTCAGCCAATCATACAGCAGGCCAACAAGAAGTATGATATTGACGGAGCGTATTTGTCGGACAACGATGGAGGCGACACCGGGCAACCCGAAGCCGACCTGACCAAGCCGAGCGACAAGGAGACTGGTTATGCAAATCCGTGGGCAGGTTGGGGCGCAATACCTTGGCGCGGATACCTCGCCACAAAGGGGCAGGACATGGCAATGGTGTCGGACGAGAACGGAGGAATGGTAGAATACCAAAAGATAGTGGCTGCCATGCGCAGTGTGCAGGTGACACTGCCGGACGGACGCACCATCAATCCATTCTCGCCCGAAGGTGCGAAATACTACTTCATAGACCAACACTTGAAGAAATGGCCTAAGGTTGTGTCGAGTTATGACGGCATACGCAAGTATATCCAGTACACCGCCACATCGGATGCTCTGTACTTCTACGCATTGCAGGGCCTGGGACTTGCCGCACTCGCGCAGTTCATAGAACAGCGTTGGCGATTCCGTGACGGCTTCTATAAGACAGGCGGTTTCTTCAGCGGAGTAATATCCGGCCGTATCGCTTGCGGTGACAATCCGTCAATCCGTATAGTAGCCGCCAAGAGCGGATATTTCGGAATGGGTAACGACTCGTCCGGCTCATTGTCGGCCGATGGCGCGGTGTATCTTGAAGAGGGAGAGGAATACATCTTCACGCAATTCTCTCATCAGCAGGGCGCGTTGCTTTACATCTATCAGTCAGACCGCATCAGAGAGATCGAGTTTGTTGATGTGTCGCTCTCCGACAACTTTGACTTCTCCAAGATGACACTTGCAGAGAAGATTATTGTCGGTGGCGAGAACTACAAGCAATACAATATCGGCTACAATCCGCTGACGCAATACAACCTTTCCAAACTGCCGTTCCTGCGAGTGCTTGACATACGCAACACTCCTGCCAAGAAAGTGGATGCATCGGGATGTCCGCGACTGGAACAACTTCTCGCAGGAGGAACGCAACTTGAGGAATTGGACGTGGCGCAGACCTCACCAATCAGTACCCTGCAACTGCCCGGCACTATAACGAGGCTTGACCTTGTGAACCTGCCGATGCTGACTTTCCCCGGAGGACTGACAATCGAGAGCATGACGCGAGTGAACCGACTGATGCTGTCGGGATGTCCGCACGTTGACCCGATGTCGTTAATCAACGGTATCATCAATTCGTCAAGCATCCAGTATATCCGACTGCCGGACGTGAACATCACCGCCCCCTCGTCAATACTGACTACACTGAAAGCCAGTGGTGCGGTCGGTCTTGACTCCGATGGTGCAGCCTATGAGGAAAAGAACCAGTGTTCGGGTATCACAGGCCGTTGGATTTGTGAGGACCTCATAGAGGACAGCACCCTCAACGACCTCGGCAAATACTTCCCTCAATTGGAGCTGCACAACGCCCAGTTCTCAATGGTGACATACACCGATACCGCAGACGACCCGGAGAATATATCGAACCCCGAAAACAAGACCGGCTATCTCTACGGCAACAAGTATGTGGCGAGCGGACACTTCAAGCGACTTGAAGAATTGAGCCACGGTGTGCGCGGTATGTATGACAGCGTTGAGAAAGCCATGATGGTTGAGGAACTTGACGACAACGACTATAACTTCCTGGCAGACGGAACGAGCATAGACCTTACCGATGCAAGCGGTCTCGGCTATGACTATTTCAAGGATGTTACCGACAACTGGTATAAGGGAGTTAACGACTTCAAGAACCAACAGAAGCATGGTTTCCGCTCGATCAATAAAGCCGAGCCACTCTCTACGGCAAGCATGACAAACCGAAGCAAACTCTCGGATTTGCTTGTGGAAGCCAACTCCGCGCTTGTGCTGTCGCAGTTGCAGGTGGGAAGCGAGCCTGTGCGCAACATCAACGGCAACATGAGTGTATATGCCATAGACGTTGAGGGCATGAAGCAGGTAAGGTGGCCCGGTGTCAACTCGGCAGAGGTCGGGTGTGCGTTCCTTGACGCTAACGGTAAGATTATAGAGATATTCCAAATGGCTATCTCCAACGCCCAGTTTGACTTTATCGTCGGCGAGGACTACATCTTTACCAACGTACCGAGCGGAGCTGCCAAGTTCATGTTCACTTCGCAGATAGGTTGTGACGACCAAGAGGCGATAGCCGTTGACAGCGCATCGCTTGAAGCCATTGAACCCGACTGGGTATTCTGCAAGGAGTTCCTTGTGGGTATCTACGGCATGGGGCAGGACGGACTGAACCGTGCACGCTCAATCTCCGGCACAAAGGCTGTTGTCGGGACAGGCACGGCAACCACCTCTCCGGCATGGACGTATGATGAGAACGGCAAGGTAACAAACCTATCCGTACCCACGGGACTGAACCGCACAAGGCAGGACTGTATCAACCTCTGCGAAATGCGAGGCGAGGGTTATCATGCTATCAGCTATGAGCAGTCGAAGAACCTTGCCAATATCATCATGGAGTTGACAGGTACACGCGACATACAGGCAATATGCGGACGTGGCAACAGCGCAGGTTACACCACCGGAACACAGACTATCAGCGGAAAGAACATCAACGCCTACGGCAATATAACGCTAATCCACAGCGCAGGAAACGTGGGCAACCTTATGTTCGGTATCCAAGAGTTTGTCGGTTGTAACTTTGAGTGGTTGGCACATGTGGCTATGAATGTGACTTCATTCAAGGATTGGAAAGCGAAGAAATGCCCGACCGATGAGGGTTCTTATCCGTTGGATACCCGCTTCCATATCTATGATGTGGTGACTGACACCGAACGTTCCGTACAAGCCACACCGCAAGGTTCTGGCTATTGTATCAGCCGTGTACGCTTCGGCCGATATATGGATGTCGTTCCGGGTAAATGCTCAAATGACAACTCGGCTTGGAATCAGAATTACTCCGACAAATGGGAGTATTCTAATGGCCGGTGCCGTGTCGTTGGCCGTGCGCACAACAACGCGAATGCGAATGGCGGTCTCGTTTATGCGAGCGCGGGCGGCGTTTCTTCGGTCTCGAGCACGAGCTACGGCTCTCGGCTCGCCTTCAGTGGAAAAATCATTCACAAAAAGAAAGGAGAAAAGACCGAAGAGAAACAAGCAGCTTGACACAAGGCGAAGGTAACTTTCCCCGGCTGACGCAAGGAAGCCGGGGCGAGTGCCAAGGCCAAAACAAAGAATAACAATGCACGTTCACGTTCACACGTGGGCGATGCGAAAAAGGTAGAGTTTCCCCGGTGCCGTGTCGTTGGCCGTGCGAACAACAACGCGAATGCGAATGGCGGTCTCGTTTATGCGAACGCGAACAACGTTTCTTCGAACTCGAACACGAACAACGGCTCTCGGCTCACATTAAGACGCATTAAATACGCCCCTTTGGGATAATATAATCGTTGCTCCGAACTGCCCACGGGTTGGGCGAATCGTCAACGAGGGAAACGAGCCTCGGCAACCCTCTCCGGTGCAGACCGGAAGAAAGCGGAAAAATATCTAATCGCGCCTGAAGGCCATGACAAGAACAGAAGAAATACCATATATGACAGCAGAGGTCTATTCCCCCCTATACGGTGGGAAACGCTTTCCCATACCCGATATGATGGGAGAGATAGCCGACATGCGCAATATAGAGGATAGTTTCGACTATGTTGTGAGCCATTTGGAGTGCGCAGACCAAAGGGAACATATCCGGCCACATAAAGCCGCGTACTGCAAAAGACTGAAAAAGTTATTGAGCAGTGGACAATTCAGAGTAACCGAAAAAGACATACGCACACTTGAAGTAACAGACGGCCCGAAAGCGAGGATAGTGCAATGCCCCACGGTGTTTCACAGGGTGGGTTGCCATGCGGTAATGGTTCCGTTTGAGCGACACACCTATCCGACCCTTATCACCAATACAGCCGCAAGCATAAAGGGCCGCGGTATGCACTGGCTTCATCAGATTATTGAAGAAGATTTGGTAGCAGACCCGGAGGGAATGAAGATGTACTATCAGAGCGACATCTATCATTACTACGACTGCATCAGCCAAGAGATAATGATGAGGCAGGTAAGGGAGTACACAATCGACCCGTTGGTGTTGCCAATCGTTGACAACTTCATAACGCTGTTGAAGCAGGGATTATCGAAAGGGCTACGCGCCTCACAGTGCCTTGCAAATCTACATCTGAACGGAGTTGACCACAAGATGTGCAAGGTTGTCAAGTACCATTTGATTGACGACCCGACAATTGAGGGTGGCAAAGGTGTTGCCGTCAGCGGTGAGGGCGAGTTGAAGATAAACGGCAAGCGCATACGCTACCATTACTACCGCTATTGTGACGACATCGTGATGTTTGCCTCAACAGCTAAAGAATTATGGATATTGCGCAATTATCTTGCCGGACTATTGGCAGAACTCGGACTGACAATAAAGCCGTCGGAAGCGGTGCGCCCAATCACAGAGGGACTTGACTATCTCGGCTTTGACACATTCAAACCAACGTTGACAAAGACCAAGAACTGCGGAGAGGTGCTTTTGCCATACTCACGGATAAGGAAGCGAACAAAGAAGAAATTCGCCCGGAAGATGAGCGAGGTAAAATCGAAGAAGCGGAGACAAGTTCTAATCGGTTCATTCTTCGGCATGGCCGCACATGCGGACTGCCGACATTTATTGAAAACTTTGCTGACAACAGCAGAATATAAGAAACTAAAGCATAAGAGAAAAATGAAAGAGTTTGGCGACATCAAACTGAAACCTACGAAGCTCAACGGCAAGAAGAACTTCAAGGGTGCAAAAATCTACCCACGGGAACTTGACCGACAGGCTTTCATCATCGTGGACTTCGAGCGCGACCTACCGCCCAAATGGGCGCAAGAAGAATACCAGCGCAAGTTGCAGGAAGCAGCAACAAGTGGTATGAACCCCGACCTTGTACCTAAACCTACGACAAAGTACCTGCTTCAAATCGTATATGAGAACAAGGCGCGGAAACTATGGACCGGCGACAGGGAGCTATGGGACATCTTGGAGCAGTACGAAGAAGCAGACGGACTGCCCGTGTACGTTGTTGGAGAGGTGGACTTCTCGGAGCGGTTCCCGAAACTGAGCTTTGTATCTCCGAAGAAGTACGGTCTTACTTCCCCAAGCGATGCAGAACTTGACCGACTGTTGACCCAACTCAACCTAAAACAACAACTTTAACCAGAGAGATATGGAAAAAAGATTTGGCTCACCGAAAAGGCAGGACGGCTTAATGAAAGTCGGCCGCAACAAGTATGACCTTTTCTTCGGCTTCGGCAAGGAGAACGAAGAAGATACAAGCGGATGGAACTACTACCATAGGTTCACACACCGCCCGACCCTTGATGAAATCAAGGCTGTAATCAACAGGCAGATTGACGCTGACACAGACGAGACAATCCTGCACGGCATGACGTGGGAGGGTAAGCCTGTGAAACTGGACAGCGAGAGTCAGACCAACCTCTTGGGGTTGTTGTTGAGTGCGCAGGGAGGCATGGCGACATTCCCGAAGAAATACAAGTTGGGCGACTACCCGGACGGAAGCGCAGCTTACCATGAGTTTGCCGACGCCACGGAGTTTATCGCCTTTGTGTCGGCCGCCATCGCTCATAAAGACAACGCCTATGCCAAGGGTTGGAACGAGAAAGAGGCGTTGGAAAAATCAAACTGGAGTGCTTTCACAATAAACGAATAATCTTATGACAACCGACTTTATCTGCACAATCATATCAATGTGCATCATCACCGCCTATCTTCTATTTGTGTCGCTGTGGCAGGGTTTGCCATACTCGATCAGCGAGACCTACTACCACACTCTGTCAAGATGGACGTTCCCGATTTGCCTTGTTTCTGCCGGGGCATTTGCGACAATGCCACTACTCAACCACACGCCGGAGACATATCAGTTTTTGGCATTCCTTATCATCGCATCAATCCTATTCGTAGCGGCCGCTCCTGCTTTCAAAGAAGAATTTGAGGGCAAGGTTCACTATGGAGCCGCAGCTACGCTTGGACTGAGCGCACTGGTATGGATAATACTGACAACCGGGATGCCGTGGATAGCACTTGCCATCACGCTATGTTGCGGTGTGTGCGACCGAAAGCGGTTCATATTTTGGTTTGAAGTAGGTTTGCTTTACAACCTATACGCAAGTCTGCTATACATCTTACTGAAGTAATGAGTGGCGTGGGAGAAATCCCGCGCCATTTCTTCTGCCGGACGTTGTATTCCAAAAGTTAAAAGGAGTGTAACATGGAGCGTGGGTAACTTTGCGGAAACCAATAATGACAAATCATGGAATCAATCTTATCACTTGACAAACTCTACCTGTTCCTTGGGATATTTCTTGCCGTGTGCATACTGGTCATTGCGGCCATTATGCTTGACCTATGGGACGGAGTTCACACGGCAAAGAAAACCAATCAGCGTGTACACTCCCATAAGTTGCGCGTGACAATCGCAAAGATGAGCGAGTATTGGCGGTTCATTCTGATTGGCTTCCTTGTGGACTGCCTCGGCATATTCTTTTCATTCTACGTAATGCCATTTGTCGCGGTGCTGTTCGGTGCCGGACTGATTGTAGTAGAGGCGAAAAGTATGTTTGAACATGCCAACCGCAGGAAAAGTCACACCAATCAGTTGCCCGAAATTATCAAGAGTATAATCGAGTGTGCGCATGAAAAGGACGCTCAGAAGATACTGGAGCAGTTCACGACATTAACAGACACTTCCAATCATCACTAATATGACGACACTAAGATTAGGCAGCAAGGGTGAAGCCGTAAAGACCTTGCAGACAAAACTGAACTCAGTCTGCCCATACGGACTGACAGTTGACGGCATCTTCGGGAAAAAGACCGAGGAGGCAGTCAGAGATTTTCAGAAGAGCAACGACCTTTCGGTTGACGGAATCGCAGGTGCAAAGACGTGGAGCAAACTCGGAGTTGAAACCGCAGACGAGGTTACACCTGCCGGGCACACGATTAACAAACTGATTGTGCATTGCGCAGCTACTCCCGAAGGAGAGGACTTTTCGGTTGACTCCATTGACGCATCACACAAGGCCCGTCAGTTTTCCTACTACATCGACCCCGACACGAAGCAGAAACGCTATATCGGCTATCACTACATCATCCAAAGGAACGGAACAATCGTGAGGTGTCGTCCGGAGAATGTGAGAGGTTGCCATGTGAGCAACCACAATTATGACTCCATAGGTGTCTGCTATATCGGTGGCTGTCCTCAACGGTCGGTTGCTGACTGGAACAAGAAAAGCAAGGATACACGCACGGACGAGCAGAAAGCCGCGTTGCTTTCGC
The DNA here is from genome assembly GCA_947170725.1 of uncultured Prevotella sp. Classification (GTDB taxonomy): domain Bacteria; phylum Bacteroidota; class Bacteroidia; order Bacteroidales; family Bacteroidaceae; genus Prevotella. The sequence goes on along the minus strand of CAMVUM010000002.1, from coordinate 119,707 downwards.
TACTCAAGGAACTGAAAGTGCGTTATCCGAAAGCCGCCATCTACGGACACCGCGATTTTGCGGCCAAGGCGTGTCCGAGTTTTGACGCAAAGACCGAGTATAAGAACATTAAATAACTATCCGCATGAGAGACTTTTTCAAAATACTGCTGATTGTAGCCGCATCACTGGTAGTGGGTTCTTACCTGCATAAATGCCAGTCGCCAACAGCGGACATCCCAGGCCAAGGGTGTGAGGTGGATACTACCATCTATATTGACACCATTCCCTATTACGAGCCTATGCCGACAAGCACCGCTCCATTAGGGTATAAGTTTATAACAATCCCCAGTTTCCCTAACCTTCCAATCAATGACGCAGACACACTGCCTCGCATCAGAGCGGACACCGAGGTTGGAGAAATCATCATTGAAGCCACGGATGCAGACATGGACAGTATGAATTTGAAACTGCCCATTGTTCAGAACGTGTATGAGGACACAACCTATAAGGCATACGTCAGCGGTGTATGTCCCCGACTTGACAGCATATTTGTATATCCGAGGCGCGAGGTGGTGACTATAAAGAAACCTCCCAAGCGTTGGCACATAGGCCCGACAATCGGCTATGGCATTACTCCACATGGATTCCAACCCTATGCCGGAATCAGTATTACATATTCAGTAATAGCTTTCTGATGGAAACAATAGACATACAAATAATGAGAGACGAGGTGTATGAGGAGGTGGCCAAAGCCACCGACTACACCGGGTCGAAACTGATAGACGGAGACGACACCGCGCGAGACCGCATACTTGCGGCCGATGATGACCTTGCCGAACTGGGCAGGTTTTGGGATGAGTCGGTGCTTGCTGTGAACGAGAATTTCAAGGAGATGCTTATCTCCGGCTCAACGCAGAATGTGGGAGGGTTTCTACCTCCTGTTATCGCGACATCGACCAACGAGCCGGAGGCACATGCCATCGCACCCGACAAACCGATTGTCATTGTAGGAAAACCTGCGTATGTGGCGAAGATTGAGGTGAGCAAATCATTTGACAAAGCGTTGACGGCAAGTGTGCAGTCAACGTTGCGCAGTTTTTTCATCGCCTCGATCATAGGACAATGGTTCAAGTTCGCCAACAAAGGCGAGGCAAAGGACTATTTCGCACAAGCCGCAGAGATGCTTGAGACTGCCGAACGGTTGCTGTATAGCCGGAGAAAGCCGACAAGACCAACAACGTAAATTCAATTATTAACAATTATACAATATGGCAACAACCACATTAGGTGCAAAGAAGTCGGTGACCGCGACCATCAAGATAGACTGGCTTCTGTATGACATCATGAATGAGACGTTCCTGCGCGGCCGAACGATTCAGAATAAGGAGAACCACAAGGAGGTTGCGAGCATGTTTGCCTCGGAGGACGAGGAGAACCGCGAGAAGATACTGCGAAGCATCAAGCGCAGCTTTGCGGAGGTGCAGACCGAACTTGGCGAGTATCTGAACGAGAACGGCACAACCACGGACAACAGCCATTATGACGGCTCAACGGACTTGGTGCTGAACCTTGTCATGCCGAGCAACTTCAACGAGGCTGCCACAACCGGCGTAGGCGAAGCCGTCCATGCCTATCTGATGAACACCGCCATTGCCGACTGGTACATTGTGACCAACAAGGCAGATGCCGAGCAGTATTACGCACTTGCAGCCAAGAACATGGAACTGATACGTCAGACCGTGAGCAAGCGGAGCCGCCCTACACGTCCGAACGCCTAAACCCGATTGAGTGATGAGCTGCTATCTTGACGAACAGAACGGCACGGTGGAAGCCGTGTTGAGTTTCAAACGAGACCAACTGCTGTATGACATAGCGAACTATGCGTATATAGAGGGTCACGTAATGGAGACCGAGAACACCCATCAGCAGCACACGGTGCAGGATGTGGGCGAAGAAGGCAACGTGGATCGAGTGACGCGAGTGCTTGACCTCAACGTGGCTAAATGCCGTGAGATGCTCTATCCGTTCATTAAGCATGAGATACACCGCCATGAACTGGACGACACTCTGAAAGAGACACCTGCCTACGGAATGGTGCTGAAAGTGCCGCAGGGGTTCAGCCAAACGACACTCAATCTACTGGGGCGGTTAATCCACGAATACCTTGTGTGCAAATCGGTGGCGGACTGGATGAGCATCACCAATCCTGCCAAGGCGCAGACGTGGGAAAGCAAGGCCGAGGAAGCAGAAAGAGGGATACGTTCGAGCCTCCATGCAAGGCGGTCGCGAGTGAGGAGGCGGTGTCATCCATTCTGATTATTCATTCATACAAGGCAAGAGCCGAGGTGCATCACGCATCCCGGCTCTCTTTGTTTCAATAGTGAAGTAGTACAAAATAACAATCTTTATTACCTTGGCTGGTTGGTAAGTTTGGGTGTGAACTGGATTGAGGCACCCACAATATTCTCCTGCGGGTCAAGGTTAGCGACACCTGCTATTCGGAAATATTTGTAAGGAGTGCCACGGAATCCGCGCAGGTAGTGGTCTTTGCTTGACCAAACCAAATGCCAGTTGATTAAGTCGCGCGAGCCATAAAGGACAGTTGACACATGACCCCTTATGAAATTGCCTCGCTGAATTATGGTGTCTATGGTTTTGTGAATATCGGGACCGTCCAGTTTGAGAGGACGAGAGACATACAGGCAATTGACCTGTTCGGTAATCGGCTCGGAGAAGTTGACGATGTTATTGTCATTGTCCACGGCAAGAGCCTCCGGGTATGAGTTGAGGTGTGAGGCGATGTTAGAGAATATCATGCCCCACTGCTGACTTTTCAGAGAGTACACATAGGCATAGGTAATGCCAGGCGCATAGACAATCACACGCTGATGAACATAGTCGTATATCATCTTGCAGTGCTTTAGAAATTCTGTGAACGGAAGCGTGGGCAGACATTTGTCGGTGTCGGGATTATGCCCCAACATATCATGCAGTTTGCTGAATCCCGGCAGTGACAAAGCATTGAACGGAAATTCAGAGTTGATTGCGTCCGATATACAGATAGTCTGAGAGCCTGAAATCAGCATGATGCCTCGGTCGGTCGGGAACAAGACCGCGCTATCCAGTTGAGTTATGCCATCGGCATTGATGCAGACATCGCGTGTGATAGGCTGACGCGCGGAGTAAGTTCCAGTAGATGAAACCTCCAACGCCCACACGCCCTCAGTTGTAAAAGCATATAGAGGGAACTGGCCGAACTGCCCCTCACTAAGAGCCTTTGCTGCCGAACAGATGCCTTTTATCTCGCCAGTACCAACGGTGTTGATACCAAGCACCGGGAACACAAACGGATTGTTTACCTCAGAGGTATATATTTTGTTTGGGATTTCTATTGTGCGGTCTGCATTTGAACTGGCAGACGGATAACTGCCTCCCATAGCAGGGTTCTCCCAACCTCCAAAGTAAAACGCGCCATTGAGAAAACCATGCTGTTCAAGCGGCACCTCATAGCAGGTAGGCAAACCATACCAAGAAACAATGACGGCTTTATAGGCATTTACGTTGGGATAGAATAGGAAAAGAAATGGAGCGTGGAGACTTGCCATAGCGCAACTTTCTCCCTGCACGATTATATCTTTACCATCCTGCTTGATATAAAAATAGATTCCTACACTTGCTTTGTTATCCATATAAGTGGGTGACATACTGCCCGACCAGTTTACAACATAGCCATCGGTGTGGGTTATCATCGCCCCGGCATTATACTCAGCATATAATCGCTTCTTGATATTGCTGAGGTTCAAGCGTGAATTATATGTAAAGCAGTAATGAGGTATCAACGTGTCGTGACTGTCGTAGTCATCGGTCATTACTTCACGAGCCAAAAGAGACTGGAGATAATCTTCCTCCACGTTGATTTTTGTGCGTGTCGTGGTGAGTTGGTCAATCTTTATGCTTTCAAGCAGGTAGAACAGATTGGTGGAGCGTATATCCTCCTTTACTGCATCCACACTCCTGCGCGGTATCATCAACCGCCCTATAGGATAGGTTAATCCAGTAGGGTCAAATGTGAATGCGTAAAGATGGTTGAAGGTGTGTTGCTGATAGCGCAACGGATAGGTAGCTGTGGAAGCAGCTTGGTTAACATGCTTACAAACACAATATGAGTTATACCCCTCGGAGTTTACAAATTTTGTACACTTGCCGTTTTGGTCGTAGGTGTAAATAGGTTTAGAAACAAATATATCAACGGAGCGGACAATATCATCCCAGTTCTTCAGCATATCAAGACGAGATTGCAGGATAACCGCATAGTCAAGAGTATGTACGGCAGCCGCCACGCGCAGTTGCGCATCGGTATATGTTTTCTTACCAGTGATATGAGACCAAAAGACCTGCGGCGTGAGGTCTGATGAGGCTATCATAAGCACAGGCGATGAGTGCATGGTCAACGACCCATCATATAAGCGATAGGCATAGCGAACGAAGAAAGGGAATATAAATTTACCTTTGTTAGTAGATTCGTCAGCAATGAATTTGTTTATCTTTGCCAGCACTTGGTCTGTGATACGGGTTTTATTATTATCGCTAAACTCATTCCAAATGTCACCCTCATTGATAGAGTCAAAAGAAATAGAGAACTCGTCAGTTCTTATCATCTCGCCCTGCAACCCAAATGAAATAGGACATTCGGGAATTTTAGACCCCAAGTACAGATAACCAGTTGTGCCACCTTTCCAAAGATAGTATTGCATACCATCCTCAGTTAGGAATATGAGTGTGTTGCCGACAGATGTAACCTTTATGTACTTTGAAATAGTACCAATTGCCGTAAGGTTATTGGGATTCTCTTTGTCATACCAACTGAAATTAGTATCGTTATTGCAAACTATATAGTGGGTGTATCCCGAATTTTTATGAATATACACACAATTTCCTACCGATTCAGATGCAGTGCCATCAACTTTTGGCGGTAAAATCGGTTTGAGGCTTCCGTCCTCCGAGATAAGGTTTATTGACACGCCCAATGCTCCGTCCTGACATTCGTAGTCGGAGGGGACAGCTGAATATCCGTTGTATTTAATATCTTTGTTCATAGCGGACACTTGATAATGATTGGGAGATAAGTTGTGTTGTTGCGCTCAAACGCTTTGCCTACCATAAATGACGCGCGGTCGGTGTTGACGTTGGCGAAGAGCAGGATTGAGTGGCAGAGTTGAACCGAATTTGCTGAAAGGTTGTGACTGCCCTTCTTCGTGGCGAAACATTGGGCGATGTGGCGACCGCGACAGTTCGGGTGCCGGACTGCGAACAGCAGATACTCTCCGTTGTCGTAAGCGATGTTGATGGAATCACCCGGATCGAGGGAGAGGATGCGTGACACCCTTGCCGTAATGTATATGCGACCATTACGGCAGAATGTGATGTCGGGGCGGCGAGTATTTTCCAACAGTTTAATCATGGTTGCAAATTTAATACTGATAAGTTGTACTGACGTTTTAAGTTTAGAAAAGGGACGGCTGGATAATGACAGGCTGTTCGCGTGAATGGCACTGGGGCGCACCATACTCAGCAGAGGTGTTGATGAACATTTTGTAGAATATCTGCTTGAGACACGCTACCACTATGGAATTTCCTGCCAGTTTGTAGAGCTGCGAATTGGAGATACCCGAAGTGATGATGCGGTCAATATTGTGTTCGGGAACGTCCATGAGACGGAAGCATTCGCGAGGCGTGAGTTTGCGAATCCAGTATTCTATGATGGCAAAATTGTTGTCCTGCCATTTTGATGTAGTGATTGTCGGGCAGATGTCATAGATTGCACCTTTAGCGAAACCGTGGGCGCGTTGAAGTATTTTGACTTCACGCTGCCCTCCCTCGTTGCAGTTGAGACAGGGTGCGATACCCTCCACGGAATATATCCGACCACGATGAGGGTTGCGGTAGTTGGACTCCGAGATAAGGTTTCCGAGTTGGATAACGCGAGGTTCGGCCACAAGGCTGTCTTTTTGAACCGATGTGAGGGCGTTGGCAATGTCAGAGCCGAGTTCAAGGTGCTGTGAGTTTCGCCCCGATGCATCGGGGCGGCCGCGCATGGCGCAACCGCGAGGGTCGGATATGAGATAATGCCCGGACGCATTTACACGCGAAAGGATTGTACCTGCGATGTCGGGGTCTATGCGTTGGTTGTAGGTGTCAATCCAAAGCGTCTGTGTCGGGTCGATCTGTCCGGCTTGAATCATTTCATTGAGACGGCTATTGCCGTAGGCAGGCACTTTGATATAAGTGTCATACTCCCAGCTTCCCTCTTTTGTCTTGATTGCGCCGGAGATACCGTCACCAGTCTGGAAATTGGTTTTGAAACCGCACCCTTCGGATTGCTTGCGCTCGTTGTGGGTGAGGATGGATTGAATCTGCTTGGGTGTAAGCCAATACTTTTCGTCAACTTCATCTTCAAGGACATGTTTCAATCTGCGCTCCAACGGGATTGTCTTGGGGAACGAGTAAGGAGTGTGCTGACCAAGGAATGAGACCATAAAGACGCGCTCACGGTTCTGCGGCACCCCATAATCCTTTGCGTTGAGGACGGCATAGTAATTGGTGTAGCCTTGCTTGATGAGCCACTCGCGCCACCGCTTGAAGTCGGCCGCAAATTTCTTTTGGGTGAGTGCCTTTACATTTCTCAATAAATGCGGTGGATCGAACACCACCATTGAAAAACTATTGTCGGGGTGCGGCATACTTGTGAAGTCGCAAACTATATCCGGCTTCACCTCAAAGTGGCGTCCATCACATAGCGTGGTTTCTACTTTACGAATATCCTGAAACAATACTCGTGGGTCGTTCTTGTCGAAGTAGAACATTTTGCCACCACAACAAGCGTCAAGTATCGGGCAATTCTCTTTCATATGATGTATTTATTTATGTACTTTGGTGATGAATGGATAGACACCGAGAAATGACGACTGGAAGAAGCCGTCGATGGTGAGTGTATATGTGCTGTCTTTTTGGAGTGCAGTTGCTTCAGCGCATCCAAAATATCCATCAGTCCGTGCATGGAATGTGCCTCGGTCGGTCACTACAAGCCAATAGATGTCGGTGTTGAAATGGTCTTTGTCTCCCGAAGTCTTGACCTGCTTGTCTATTGACAGCACTTTGCAGGTAACTCTATGTTTTTCTATCTGCTGACATCCTGCAAGAATAAGGGATGTCAATAGTAAAAGGAATAAATTTTTTTTCATGTGATAATGAATTGGATATTGAAATGAAATTCTTTACTTAGCCTAAAGGCTTGAATATGTTTGTAGGGTTGTTGGCCATAAGGGATGAAGATTGTGCGCTGTTTAGTGTCAACCTTAATCCCTTTCCGGCGCAGCTTATAGAGCAGGTTGGCTCGGCGTTTGGGATACCTCATAGGCAGCATGGCGGTTTACGGATGCTTGACGCTCTATGAGAGAGCCGTCTGCAACCAGTTCTTTCAATGCTTCGGAGACCTTGGATTGAATCTCGGTGTGTAGAGCATAGTCGGGCGCAACGTGTCGGTTGCGTTTGTCTGCGATGACCTCCTTGACGAGGACGAGGGCGAGTTGTTTTGATACTGTACTCATTTTAGATATTTTCTGTTCGTCATTAGTTCTTTTGTCTCGGTATCATAAATTGATATGATGTCAGAACTGCCACGACTGGGATTGTTCTGAAGTTCCTCGATCAGCGTCCCCTTAGCAAACATAATGGCTGTTTCCTCATTTATTTCTTGCTTAGGGCCAACAAATTCCAGACTTTGCATCTTCGTCTAAATCATCTTGAGAAACCCACATCGTCTTTGTCGCAATAATACGTACTTTATACATTTTGCTCATTCTGTACCTCCTTTCATCTATGGGAGTGATGGAATTGGCATCCAGTGGGTCATTGTTCCCTCTATGATGTATCCGTCTATGGGAACCGGGCCATCTTGAACCCATATACCAAGGAAAATGTCATTTGCTCCATCATCGAACCCGATTATTTTTTGTCGGTGTTCGGGTGTTCGTTCCTTGGTGGATACCCACCGATAAACAAGTGCATCTTTACGACCTTGCTTTATACCTTCCTCTTTGCCGAGGAGGTATCCAGCTTGGTAACCTTTATTGTGACCATACTTTATTCCATGAAATTGACCATTGGCATAGCCAGTAGCATAGTCTCCTCCGGCTTGCTCATAGCCTTTGAGGAAAACTTTGCGTAGTGTCTCAAAGTGGTCGGTATAGCCTTCGATGCGACCAAGGTAATGATTGGCGCAGTCGGTGGCGAGTTCGTCAATTGTTTTCATAACCAGTAGATTGTTTCTTTATGAAACGCTTTCGCGTTGCAGGATATATTCTATGCCGGAATAATGCGTTTGATTGATACCTACAATCTTCCATCCTTGTTTGCCAAGTTCTGCAAGACCATCCCAACTTTCTGCAAGTTTTTTCTTAACTCGCTCTTGTTCCTCTTCAGACCAGTATGTTTTAGGCTCGCACATAAGGAGGTCATATAACTTGAACTCATAGGTGACTTTCGGTTTCTTGGAGAAGCGATTGAAAACCCATACAAGGATAACCGCTATGATTGCTACGCTGATGAGATGGGTAACGAACTGGATTAGTGCTTGTGTCATTTCCCACCTCCTTTCTCCATCATCCCTTTAGAGGCGATGTCTATTAGTTCGGGATTGTCGTGGATGTTGCCGACTATTTCCCATTGGCACATGTCGTAATTATCGAGAGGATACCAACTGCCTTCACCGTCTACTCCGTCCCAATGTTGAACACAGCCAAACTGCGGACCAAACCAATTGACGTGCATGGTTTTGCCTTGCTTGTTATATCGTTTGAGTATATCCCCCTCGTATATCTCCTTGCCGTTGCGATCGTGCAGCCCGGTGAACTGGCCGATGGAGGATGGGTGAACTTCCTCCATGCCATCACTATTTACGCTGGCTATCGGCCATATTGCAACAGCCCCTTTGGAGTCTTGAATCAGGTCTCCAAATATCCATTTTCCATTATCAATGCGCTTGCCTCTGAATTTAATTGGTCTCATTCTTATCATTTTTCAAATATTCGTCATAGCAATCCTCGCAGAGGAGTTGCCCATTTACCTTGCGCCATCCTTGGTCTTTGATGATTTGCTCTGCCACAAAGGCATCATCGAACACGGATTGCTCGGAATCGTTGAAGCTAAATGCAGTTCCGCACTCATCGCATTCCGCGACATAGCCTTTTATTTGATGTATCATTTCTCTCCTCCTTCCTCATCAATTTTATTGATAAGTGCATCAGCAAGCGCGACTGAATCATGGACAGCACCGTCAAGTTCGCCATCGCATGTGTAGCAATCGGTCAGTGCTGAATTGCTCAATATCGCTTGCAGGATTTTGGTTGCGATAGTTAGCCGTTCCTCACGTCTGCTGTTGCATGGGGCGAGCTGCATACCTGTTCCCTCTAACTGTTGGGCGATAAGGTCGGCACGTTGTTTGGCTGCTTTGCGGTTGATGCGTGTCAGCCGGGCGACACATTCCTTACAGCGGTGCTTGTAAGATTTTGACATCTCTTGTTGCGGTATCATCTGACCGCATATTTCACATTGTTGTTTGCTCATGATTTTACCAATTCAAAGTCGTAAACGAATACATAAGGGTTGCTCTCCCACGTTCCTTTGCCGGCGATGCGGTCTATCAGGGCGGCGTAGGCTTCGCGAGGTGTGTTGAAGTTGTCACAGCCTATTCCTCGCCAATGTCCTAAACCACGGACGCAGTAGAACTTTTGACCGTTATACTCAAATTGACGGCTATTAAGTTCCACTCCCTCCTTGACACAGTCCTCATCGGAGATGTCCTGCAACCGCTCCACACGCACGTTGGTTATGCGTATGCGGTGGGGCATGTATTCAGCCTTGGTGAACATCTTATTGATGTACGCAGCTTGGCTCATGCAGAAGTCATACCCTGCATCCTTATAGCTTTGCGCCACGGCTACGACTTCGCCAATCTGATATGGCAGTTTCCCAATCTTCTCTATGAAGAAATATTGATTTAGCAAATCAATACCTATCAGCATATCGAATGTTGCCTCAAAATATTGATGCTGAAAAGCGATTATCTTCTCATTAAAAGGTTGTGGGATTATTCGCCTTGTCTGCGTCTTTCTGCCGGACAGCACGGCTTCAGTAAGTCCGTACTTATCGCTGAACATTATCTTCTTCATGTCATTTCTCGTTGAGTTTGTCAAGTAGTTCTTCGGCTTCGTTGTGTGCAAACTCCTTGTCATCGGCAAAGGGGAATGACTTGATGAGGCAGTAGCAGACGGTATCAAGTGCTTCACCGTAGTAAGTGGAGTTGCGCACATAGACTTTGAGGTTGACATTGTAGGTATCGGAGAGTTCATCTTCCTCAATCTCATAGTAGCGGTCGTACTTTGATGAATCCGCGATTTTGTCAAGTCGGTGCGTGAGTTTCTTGATTTCCGCTTTTTGATTTGAGATGCGGGTTGCCCTGCGACTGCTGATGTACATACAGCGACCGAACAGGAACGCCAGTACCGCAGTAAGGATGATTGAAATTGTTGTTACGATTGTCATGATTTGGGGATGTTTTTAAGGGTTATTGTTATATCCATCGTAAGGTTGTCCACCTCGCGCAGGAGTTCGATCACGTTTTGGATTTTGCTCATCACACCGAGATTGTCTATGTCGTCGGCATTGATATTCTTCATCCACCAAAAGGCGGTCTCGGCTGCCCTGTTGGCTTTCTGCACATGAAACAGGACACGTTGTTCTTTTCCATTGTCTTATTTTTTGAGGTTTCCAAATATCTTTTCTGCGGCCTCAACGGCTTCAAGCATGGTCTGACAAACAAGAGCAAGCCTCACCTTGATTTGTTGAAAATCCAGTCTATGATACTGATTAGCAACTTCGGTGATATTTGCTGAGAGGAGTGAGTATTTCTCCGTCTCACTTAATGTGGATTCTTTTAGGATTTTCCGAATATGTTCACTGATATTTTTATATTCGGATGACATTTCTCTGCTCATAATAATTTGCTTTATCTACGGCTGTTGCCGTTCATCGGGATTACGTTATAGGTCTTGAAGCGGTCAACGAGCCGTCCGTACTTATCGCCTTTGGTGAAGCGTTTGATGAGGGCCTGCTCGTCAAGGTTTGTGGTGAGGTGTGCGAACTTTCCCCAACCTGCCCAAATGTCGTTACGGGCGAGGAGAAAATCATCGGTGAGGACTGCGGTGTCCATGCCGAAGAATTTCTTTTCATCGTTAATGCCGACATCGTTGAGGCATACGTTTTCCGGTTTTGGCATGAAACCACGTGATTCTTCCTCATAGAAAGTGTAGCGGTCGAAGTTGTTGTGGATGGTGTAGTAATTGACCATCTGAGTGACCGACAGATTGTGGAAGAACCGGGGCGACTTGATGCGCCGGAGGTATTCGGAGAAGCATTGCATCAACATTGTCTTTCCGATACCGAGACCGCCTTGGAGCATGATGTTCTTGTGCAGCTTGTAGCCACGTCCGGGAAACACTTCTTCGGCAAGGGGGCAGTTGTTGAAGTAGTAGAGCAGGAAACGGATTATCTCCTTGTTGTTGGCATCTACGATAAATTCACGGTGTTGTGGAGCAATGACAATGTTGTTGGCGATGTAGAGGAACAGCCGTGCATGCATTTCATAGACGGCAGTGTCGGTGAGGTCGGGATATGCCTGTTCAGCCTCTTTGCGGTCTTGCTCTGCTTTCTTGATGTAGTTGCCTATCTCCATAGCGGCATACTTGGCTTTGTCGGAGGCACGGCGTTTCATAGTGTCGAGGACGCACCGGTCCCAGTCAATGTTGCCACTTGGCTTCACGCCATATTTGGCGAGAGCGTCAATGAGGCATGATGGATAATTGCTGAGGTTCATATCGTGGTGGTTTTAGACGTCCATGCCACCGAAGCCACCGTTGAAAGTGTAGTCGGAGGGTGGGAGTTGGTTGTTGACATTTTCGGGTTCGGATGGGGTGTATGACTTATATACTTTGTCCATCCAGTAGCGCAGGTGGCTTTTCGCATCGTCAAAACTATCATGAGGCTTGCCCTTGCGAGTGTCCTTGCACACTTTGAGGAAGCGTCTTAGACGGTCGTGGTATTCCTCGGCTGATATTTTGTAGTCATCGCAGATCGAGGCAGACCAGTCGGTATCGCTCTGCATCTGTTCCACTTCTTGTTCAAAGGTGAGGGTGTATTCGGGATTGTCGGGTGATGTTTTCTTCGTGCGACTTTTACGCCCACCTTTCTTTCCGTTCTCGAAGCGAGCCGTGTTCACATCAATGTTAGGTTTGATGAGCAGGAACATACCTTGCGCAATTTCGGAAAGGTTCTTCGGTTGCTTACCGAAAAGCGCATATTCCATTATGGCCGGGTATATTTCGGCCTGGACTTCGGGGGGCATCCTGCGGATGGCCTCGTAGAAGCTGCGGTAGAAAAGAAAACTTTCACGTTCCATAGTCAAACCTCCTTTATGCGTATGCCATGTATGTAGAGCATGAGTTTACGCTTGATGATGTATTCTTTCGTGCGTACTCCCTTCGTGTCCTCAACTACCATCTGCCCGGTTTCGTTGTCGGTATAGACAAAATCGGCTATATAACGCACGGATTTTTCAATCGGGTTACCGTCATTGTCATGCTGGGCAGGGATAAGGACAAATGTCACCTGCTCGCGGAGGTCGGAGATTAGTCCGGCACGTTGCCACAGTTTGAGGGTGGCCGCGCGGTAATGTTCCTTTTTGGAGGCGTGATTGCCGACACGCTGATTGCCGTACTTGTTCCGTCCTCCGCGAGAAGTGAATGGTTTGAAGTTAGCCATTGTCATCCTTTGGTATTGCGTCTTTACCCTTTTGAGGGATAGAGATAGTTGCGGACTTGGTGGTCTTGCCGTCAGAGGCGGTCATTGTCACGCTCTCTATGCCTCCATCGGCACATGCGTCAACAAACTTTTTCACATGACGCTGTACACTGGGCGAGCGCAGTATTCCTTCGGCCTCCTGCTTGGGCGTGAGGTCGGCTTTATAAACCTCCACAATCTTGGTTTCACAAATCTGCTCGATCTCATAGTCGGCCAGTGTTCCCTTCATACCATCCACGAAATTGTCATAGGCATCTTTGAAACTGGAGGCTTGGACGAGAATGTAAGAGGCATTGCGCTTTTCGGTTGCAGTCTTTTCATCAAGAGTGATGAAGTTGACTTTGACCTTGTAGAATCTATCGCCAGTTTCATCCCAAAAGATTTCCGATATTTTAGTTGTCACGACTGAAGAAATACGGAAGTCTCCACTGATGAACGGTGTTAGCTCCTCTGTAACCCTTGCTTCCGCTTCAGTGCAAGAGAGCGCATCCACAAGGTAGGGTTCAACAGTTTTCTTTACCACGCCATTCTCCATCATCTTGTCATAGCGTGCTCTGACTTCAATCCATGTTGCCATTACTGTTCACCTCCTTCCGCAACCTTACAGTCAGCAACATGGTCTGCAATCTTTGGAACACATGATAAAAAACTGACGAGTTGTTGGTCTAAATTATTAGCTTGGACTTCGAGTTTGATACGCTCCAAGAGGACTTCGGCATAACTGCGCATTGCTCTGGCTTGCGCATCAAGTAGAGGACGTTGGGCATAATGCAACTGGGGTTCGGAATAGAGCGCATCAGTGATTTTGAGTATGCGCTTTTTGAGTTCTACCAGTTCGATGTGCAGTCGGTCAAGGTCGGTTTCGGAGATGCGGTAGGCTGCTTCAAACTGCTTGGCAGGAGACCAAGAGCGGTAGCCATCGGGGTATTCTACGAGATAACCATTGTTGCCGAGGTTTTTGTTGACAACCTCGTCTGTGATGTTTGCGCCATGACGCTTTGCTTCTGCGGCCCCCATTGGCATTGCGCAGACGGTTTTGGTGCCAGTATATTGCAGGAATGATTTAGTTTCCATTGTTCATTGCGTCTTTGAGTTCCTTACTGATTTTTAGTTTCACGGTGCGGTGGGCCGGGATTGTGATAGGCTCACCAGTTGAGAAATGACGCGCCGGGCGTTCTTCGCGCTTGACAACGGCAAGAGTGCCGAAGCCACGCAGGAAGATGTCATCGCCTTTTGCGAGGGATTCTTTGAGGATGCGGACAATTCCGTCCACGGCTTTAACCGCTGTTGAGAGGTGCAGTTTCTCTGAAACAGCCAACTCTCTTGCCAAATCATTTTTTGTCATTGGTGTACTTGGTTTTGAATTTATTTGTTAATTGAGTTATCATGTGGGCGCGACACTTGCACTTCTGCATGGGGAGCGCGTCATAGAGTTTCGCAGCCTCATCGAGATAGGATATGGCCTTTTGCAGGTCGGTTTTGCAAATGTCAGGCATAAGAGTCAGGGTTTGTAGAATCCTTGGAAACGGACAGTGCCAAAGTATTCGGGAGACTTAATGAGGCCGTCTCCACGTCCAGCGAGAGTCTCTGCGCCCTCCTCGTCAAGTACGACCTTTGAATCTACTGCCTTGGGAACACGGAAACATACCTGCACAGGGAAGTTAACCTTGGCATCGCCAGTAATAACCTTTGTTGAGGCTCGTTGGGTAGCAGCTATGATACGGTAGCCGAGTGAACGACCTTTCTGAAGAAGCATCTTCATGTTCTCTTCAAGGGATTTCTCACGACCGACAACACGGATGTCGTATTTCGGTCGGCCATTAGCATATTCGCCAACCTGCACTTGCTCCTTGATGTCGAGTTCCTTGCCGGAGCGAGCAGAGGAAACGGCATCGGCAAATTCGTCAAAGACGATTAGGGTCTTGGAGTTCTCACCAGTCTTAGCGCGCTGTTGCATTTCCTCTACGAGTTGCTTCATCCGTTGTTCAATCTCGGATATGTCAGTGATAATCTCGCAGTCGGGGAGATTGCCAACAAACTCATACTTTGGATCGAGGATGATGATGCGGTTGACACCTGCGAGCCGTGCATACTCAATGGTGGACTTGATGCAGACAGACTTGCCCGAACCGGTTGCACCACAGATGAGCATGTGGGGAGTGGAATGGTTGTTGATGTCCCACACTACAGCCTTGCCAAAGTTGTCAAGACCGATGGGGATACGAGAGCCTTGCAGATATTTGGCATCCCACAGCAGAGTGTCGCCGGAACGGTGAGGAGCCTCAACGCAGAGGTAAGAGTGTCCATCGTGCATGGAGAGTGTGGGAAGTACGCGCACTGAGGGTACATCAATGGCATTGGCGATGTCAAGGCCATGAGAGGCGATGTTGGCTATTTTTACACCTGCACCTATTTCAAGCAGGTAGGATACTGAGGAATAAGAGCCAAGGACGTGGGCCACACGTGCCATTATTCCGAATGAGCGTAGGGTATGCTCTATTTTTTCTTGTGGTGTCATATCGTCACGGAGTTCGTAGGAAATGAATGTTGCCGCTTTTTTGCGGAATGATGTGATAACCTTGGGTGAGATTGAGGCGGTGGAAGCATCGCGGAGTTTCTTCTGTCTCCGTGCGATGAGTTCCTTTTTGCTTTCGGGGATGTTGAAGTCATCAATGTCGGCAATGAGGGTGCGCGCCCAAAAGTCGTAGAGTTCGGCACGGTCGGCCATCGGGTCGGCATCGTTGATTGTATAGAGATAGTCGGGGTCGGATGTGGCTTGAATCATACGCCGGAGTGGCTCATAGAGGATAGCCTCATAAAGTCTCCGAGTGTCGGGATCGAGTATGATAGCCATCTTGCGGAGCTGCGCACCTCCGTCTTTGTTCGCGCTATGCTTGTTCTCAACATACCATACCTCATCAATCGGCATTCCGGGGTTGTGCGCTTCCCAGTTGAGGGCATAGACGATAGCTTGTTTCGCTCCAGTGAATCCGAGTTCGGCTTCATCTGTGTAGGCTGACTTTGATTTGTGGTCAACTATGACCCTGCGTCCATCGTTGGTCTCAATGATAAGGTCAATCTGTCCATGGCATGGAAGCGGAATGTCAACACCATTGACAACGAGCCATGTTTCGGTGCGTATTTCAACAGCCACGACCTTAGCCAAGTCGGCTGTATAGACAGACTGTTCCTTGCAAAAATTGGTGATTAGGGCGTTGGCGGTTTTGGTGGCGGTCTCCACGCACTTCTCAACAGTCGGTGTTTTCTTGCCAAGTTTCCATTCGTTGGCTTTGACTTTGTCAATTGACTTAAAGGCCTCTTCCTGCATTTCAGCGAGTGAGGTTTCCACGCCATTATCACGGAGGTTCTCAAAGAAAAGTTGCAAGGCGGCATGATAGGCTGTACCTGCGACAGTCGTTGCTGATTTACGTGAGGGTTCGCGATAGATATACCTGCGCTCAAACTCTTTTTCATTTCGAGCGAACGTGGCCACGCCCGAATAAGACCATGAATCAACGAGGAACTGGGAGAAGTATCCCTCCAGTTCGTCACCCTGCAAGAGTGAGTATTTGTTTACGGCTGTACTCATGGCATATCGAACATTGAGGTTTTACCTGCTTTTGTTTCGCCCTTGTCGGTTGAGGTGGCCGTGCGCTGATTGCGCAGACGTTCTTTCGCATCTTCCACCGCAGGGGTTGATGGTGTGGCAGATGGTGAGGCGGTAGGCTTTGGAGTGACTGGAATTTCTTCATACTCGGTATCCACAATGTCGCGCTCCTCCTCAACGGTGCGGAAGCCCATAGACATTTCGGGAGCATAGACACGTTGCCAAAAGGCGGCTGCACGATATGTGAGCATGAGCATAGGCATTGTGACCCACTTGGAGCCGGATTTGGTGTACCATCCCTCCTTGATTGCCATTTCAATGGTGACAGGGTCGGATTCAAGTGTTTCGCCAGTGGCTTTTTCAACTGCATAGGCGACACATTCCCAGTTCTCAATGCCAGTGGCATCGTATTCCATGACCTTTGTGGTCTGACGCTTTTTTTCGCTATCCCATTCCAGGCCGTTGTACTTGACCTTGCCGAGCGGGCCGAGGTTGCGCTTGCGGTAGCGCAGGTTGGTGAAGCGGCCGCAGGTGTTGATGGAGGCTACAAGGAACTTTGATGACCATGAGGGATTGCCGTTGACAACATAGAGGTTCTGCATGACGGCAAGTGCCGGAAGGTTTATGCGGTGTGCAAGGTCAAGGGCGATGATACAGTTGCCGAGGTTGCCACGATAGGCGGTGGGTACGATGGTTGACTCGGCATAGGGTTTGGCGCATCGTTGCATTGATTCAAACTGACGTTGAATCTGGCCTGCGATCGAGGCATTGTACTCGGCATTGGACCGGGTCTGCGCTAACTGGAGATTGAGGTTCGCTACCTGTATTTCTTTGTCGGTAGGCTGTACCTCGGTGTTAGGTGTTGCACCTTGTGGTGCTTGGGTTGTGTTACACATAATACTTGTTTTTAGAAATTTATTGAAACTTTACTTTGTGTATCTTGACTTCGCGGTATTCACCATGAAGCGTGATGCTATATCCTTGCGATTCAAGCCACCGTTTGGCGCGTGTCATGTGGTCTATGACCTCGCGTGGTGTCTTGCCGTCAAATTCGGGGTCTATGTAATTTACCCCCCCCCATTTTTTAGGGACTTAGAGGCTCTTGTATCACGCATCTTGGCATTGGTGCAGTCTTTGCAGACTCCACATATCACGCCATCGCGAATACGCCGGAAGCGTATAATCGGCAGTTCCCTGCCACATTCTTTGCATGTCTTTGTATCCATGTCAGTTTTGATTTATTTGAATGGTGGGAGTGATGGGAGTCGAACCCATGCCAATCGCTCATGTACTTGTGCGGCCGCGCGGTCTTTCCGGGACACTCCCGTTGTCGGCTACCTATTGAAGTAGTCTTGCTCCACTCGTTGGAGTAGCCGTAATTCTGCTGTTCTGTATTCCAGTCTGCCCGGACGTTTGCAAGGTTTAATCTTGTCGCACCTGCGCCACCGCTCAACATTCCTGCGCCCGAAGATTTCAAAGGCCCTGCGTTGGCTGACAAAATCGGGGTCGGCATTGTCGGTTTTGAGCAGACTGACAACTCTGGCCGCAACGTCCTCCACGAACTGGGTATATGGAACACTCTTGTCTGCGAACTGGATAAATGTCATTGGCTCATTCCTCGTTGTCTTTGCCTATGTAGGCAGGGTTAGGAGCTTCCATCACTTCATCGCACATCTTGTCATAAGCCATAAGCCAAGGGTCAACTTTGCTCCATCGCTTGTAGAGTTTGCCGATGAGGTAGCAGACACCGATAGCAAGACCCTTGTCTATCAAGATTTGGAGAAACGTCCATGCGCTGTCGCCTTGCTCCTCGCCAAAAAGGAAGATGGTTACGAATGTGCTTAATGCGAGAAGAATGATTATGCGGATGATCGATACTGATTTGTTCATGGCCGGAGATTTAATAGGGTTCTACACCTGCTTTGCTAAAAGCGTTTTCTTCATCTACCGAACCGCACCATGTGTCAAGGTATTCGTTGACGGTGAGGTAGGTGTTGTCGTTGCGGTCATATCCGCGAGCATCGCAGAAAGCGTTCCAAGAGATTTCACCGCGCAGCTCGTCAGAGACGGAGGCAAGTTTGTTGGTGGTACAACCTGCAAGGAGGGCGAGAGCGAGAATCACGAAAGAGGTTTTCTTTTTCATTTTGTCATTTTTAGGGGTTTAACATTCAATCGCCATGCATAATTTTCGTTGCCAATCCTCTATTGCGTCATCACCTGCATAGACATAGTAGATACTGCTATTGTCAGGTAAATCAGAAGAGAAGTCTTTCAAGGCGGTAGGCGCACATAGACCTGCGAGATCTATGAAAAGCGTGGTTTCTTCTGTCTCGTTTTCAAAGATGTTCCTTGCGTGGTTGAGGTTATGCTTCCTGCATAATTCCTCAATTCTTTCAATCTTTTTCATATCACTTTACCTTTTCGTAGTTGTCAACATGGAGAATTTGTGTCTTTCCGTCCGGCGCAAGGAGACCTGCGCGGACATCAAAAGTCGGGAGCGCGTGTTTGGCGGCTTCAATGACGTTCATCGTCATGCCGACCTCAACCGATGTTTCGCCCTCATTGAATAGGTCACATAAGGCGTAGAAAACTTCGTGCTTGTTCATACTGGTTGCTATTTGATTTTTTCGATACCACCCTCTGCCCAACGATTGATTGCCCTGCGAGCATGAGCGAGGGATTTGTAAATTGTCTTGCGCCACTTGGCTGTGCCGTCCCTGCGGACGTTCACTACGAAAGTGTAGCCGAGTGCATCTTGAAATACGTGAGTAGTTGCCATTCTTTTGAGTATTCAAGTTAGACAAATGATTATTTAAGACGAGTTATAGTTTGTACTCCTGTCTTGGTTGATGTCGTGAACACATAGCCTTTTTCTTTTAATTCGCTACATGCTCTTTTGACATAGGATGTTGAGCACTCATCTGGCGCAATGCAGGTTTCACCTACATTCATCGCCATAAGCGCATCAAGAAGTGATTGCGTTTTGAGTTTTTTAAGTTCCATAATTTGGTGCTTTAATTACTTTTTTGTAACTTTGAGTGCAAAGGTAAGTCAAATGGTTTAATTAACCAAACCATTTGGGCAATATAGTTAGATATTTAAGATTTATTAACAATCAAAACATGAGTGAGACAATTAACGACCGCATAGAAATGCTAATAAATGACCGTTTTGACGGCAACAAAGCCGCCTTTGCAAAATCAATTGGTTTGCCTCCGACTGGTTTATCAAACTATTTGGGCAAGCAACGCCGGAGCAAACCCAGCGTAGATATGATTACCAAAATCATAACCACGCTGAATGTTGATGCTTTATGGCTTCTCACTGGGCAAGAATCTCCCAAAGTTGAGCATTATGAACAGCATGGAGACCGCTCTTTAATGGCCAAGACAATCCATCATCTTAAAATTGACCAACGAAACATCGGAGAGGAACAGACGATTGACGAGCAGGTCAAAGTAGCCGAGGAGGTTGTATTTCCTCCCGATTGCCCAGATGAGGCCAAACACGCTATTACAATCCTCTCCTCCGAAGTGTCTTACCTTAATCGGCTACTGGCTGAAAAGGATATTCGCATCGAGGAAAAGAACGAAACTATTGCCGACCTGAGGGAACGGATTAAAGAACTGAAAAGCAGATGAAGTTGATAGTACCTGCAATAATCATTGGAGCGGTGGGAGGGCTGCTTGACAAAATCACCGACCTGCATAAGGTTTGGTGCTTTATGCTTGGTGTAGGTGCATTCTATTTGTTTGTGTTTATAAAGTCAGTATTCATCACTGCGAGAATCATGCGCCAAACCAAAGGGAAGAGCAAAATATGGATTGACCAAAACAACAATGTCGTAAATGCGAATGAGTATGACTGACGAAGAACGAGAATTAAGGAAGCTGCAAATGCTAATGAACGCAATAGGCACGCTCGATCAAGATAATGAAGATGACGAGCCGGACTTCTATGGCGAACTGAAGCAAGCGGGTTGGAATATCCTGCATGAAAATCCCGGCACCGATTGTGGCGACTGGATTTCAATGTTGATGGAGCAGTACCCTTTGGAGGTCGTTGACGCTATTGGCTCACACCCTGCCGAGACGTATGCTTCGCTTGAGGATATGTGGGACACGGAGGACTATGAGGACGCAGACACTGGCGAGTGTCATTCGTTCAAGGAATGGGCAGAGTATTTCGCCACTGACCGGTCCATAGAGTTATACGATATGCTCACGGAAGCCAAACGCAAAATAAGCCAATTAGAGGCATCAAAATCTCCGAGACAATAAAACCCTCACCCGACACCGCGAAACGTGCAGAAACGCACCCTACGCGCCAAAATGAGGATGTTTTAATCAATCACAAAAGAAACAATTTCAAAATAACAATACAAGCATGAAAGGAACTACCCAAATACGGCAAATTTGCCAAGTACAAAAGGTGTACAGCATTACGCTAAACGCCTGTCAGTGTTATGAATTTACGGCGGCGCAGGCTGCTGTTGAGGAAGCTTAAGTAGCATACAATATCAAAGAATTAGGCTGTAATGCCCTGTAAAACAGGCGTTACAGCCTATTCTGTTTTCAGGCGGTTCGTACACTTTGCAGCAGAAATCGAGCAGTATGAACGGCTTTTGCTTACAAATAGCTTACGAATTTTAGAGGGTACGCTTACAAAGAACTTACAAAAGTATTAACCCTGAAAATCAAAGGATTATGGCAACTTTCAAAACAATGGTAAGGTACAAAAGAGACGACGGCTTTTATCAAGTGTACATCCTCGTTATTCATCGTTCAAAATCGGGCTATATCAAGACCGACAAGTATGTAACCGATAAGCAAATCACAAAGTAGGGCGTAATGATGCTGTCGTGAATAGTTATTGTTCACAAGAGATTCTGCGCTACACAGAACTGATTAACCAAAAGGATATTTCGAATTTTTCTGTAAACGAACTGATAGACTTCCTTCAGAACTCAGATGCGTGCTTCAGTGATTATGCTTCCCATTTAATCAGTCGGATGGAAGCTGAAGGCCATGATCGTAATGCCAAGAACTATCGTTTGACGGTCAATCACCTCCAGCGCTACATGGGTACCACTCGGATGATGTTTAGTCTTCTTTCGACCACTGTGCTTAACAAGTGGATTGATAGTTTGTCGCTTACAGATAGAGTAAAAGAAATTTATCCTACTTGTGTGCGTCAAATTTTCAAGAAAGCATTGATAGAACTCAATGATGAAGAACGTGGAGTCATCCGCATCAAGTACAATCCTTGGATAAAGATAGCGATACCTGAATCTGATACAACTGAAAAGCGTGCCATCAGTGCAGAGGCGTGTCGTGAGTTTTTAAATCGCCCGCTTCCCAAATCAAAGATGCTTTCACCTACCCCGGAATAGGGCGGAGATGTGGCGCTTCTCTCTTTATGTATAGGTGGTATCAATACTGTGGACTTATATATGCTCAAGAAGGAAGATAATCATGATGGTATCATTGGTTATAAACGAGCAAAAAACTGTCACAGTCGTCGGGATGGAGCCTATATGGAGATGCGTGTAGAGCCATTCGTCAAATCTACATTTGAGAAATACTTATCTACCGATCCCAACGAAGAGTATCTGTTTACGTTTTATAGCCGTTATCGTAATTCTGATAGCTTCAATGCAAATGTCAATGGTGGCATCAAGAAAATCTGTAGCGACATGAACATGAAGAAGACTGACTATTATTGCTTCTATACATCTTATCACACTTGGGCCACTATTGCCCAAAACGATTGTGATGTCAATCTTTATGAAGTTGCATTTGGTATGAACCATAGTCAAGGCTTAAATGTCACTCGCGGCTATGTGAAGTTAGACTTCACTCCAGCTTGGGAATTGAATTCCAAAGTAATCGACTTTATTTTCTACAGCGACAAAAAGAGTAAGCAGGGAAAGGCCCGGAGTCTTGATGCTACTGCGGAAAAACTTTTCCGTCTATCGAGAAATATGATGGTCTATGGCCGAGCTTATGTCAAAGGGAAAGTGCTCTCGGAGTTTACCGATATTGGTTTCAGCAATGTGGATGAAGTGATTGAACGTCTGGCTAGTGGCTTACCCACAGATATTCCTGATGGTTGCGCTGTCCAGTTCCGCATCACAAACTGTGACTCTTAGAGAGAAGTCGTGTATGAACGAACCAAAGGAAAAGGATTTTGATTCTTTTGTATAGAAAAAGCTCCGCACCAGTCTTCATGATTGGTGCGGAGTGTTTGTTATTTGCTGCTATCTATTTCAAGTGTAAGGTAGTAGTGTTGTTATAGCTTGCTTTGTGTCATCAACACAGACTTTTCTTTGGCAAGTACCTGCATGTCTACAGCTACATCATCTTCATCGACAATCTCTACACCTGTCATGGTTTCAATGATGTCTTCCATGGAAACTACGCCTCGCAGACTTCCGTATTCATCGACAATGATTGAGATATGTTCACGCTTTTCCAGCATTTTCTCCCATATCTGGTAGACAGATTCATCTTCATGGAAAGAGAGAACCGGACGCATCATATCAGACAGCTTGGTTTGGAATTCGTCTTCTGACAAAGCCTTCAAAACCATGTCTTTCAGTACATACCCTGTTATGTATTCCTTGACTTTGTCATAGACAGGAATACGAGAGAAGTTCCATTCCTGTTGTTCGTAGAATGCTTTAATTGTCAAATCCTGATGTGCGGATTCTACTACTATGGAAGGAGTCATGACTTCTCTTGCTTTTACACCGGACAAGTGTATACAACTTTTGATAATCTTGCTTTCTGATTCACGGAAGATGCCTTCTGTAGTTCCTACATCAACCATGGCTGAAACTTCTTCGCGGCTCATGGTAACCTGGTTTCCCTTAGGAGTAAAAACTTTGGTAATAAGCTCTGACAGAAGCACCAATGGATAAGTAATGATAATCAGTGCCTTGATAATCTTTGTTGAAGGCATGGCCAGAGAACGCCAGTAGGATGCACCGATGGTTTTAGGAATGATTTCAGAAAGTACAAGAATGAGAAGTGTCAGAATCGCCGAGATTACTCCGAAGTATTCTTCTCCGAAAAATTTTATGGATTCTGCGCCTACCCCTGCCGAACCGATGGTGTGAGCGATAGTATTGAGTGAAAGGATTGCGCCCACCGGACGGTCAACGTTATTCTTGTAATGTTTCATAAGGGTGGCAGTTTTATTGCCTTGGTTCTCCTTCATCGAAATGAACGACATAGGAGTGGAAAGAAGTACCGCCTCCATGACGGAACATAAAGAGGATAGTGACAGAGCACCTAAAAAATATAATAAGATTAAGCCCATTAAAATGATTTTTCGTTAATAATATGTTATCTGTATAAAGGAAGATAACCTACTAAATACGAAGATTCCGATGGAAGATGTAATGCGGAACACTACATCTATGGGTGATGAGTGGGTTAATTGAATGTTCACGGTAAACGGGATGTCCTAATGTGTGGGTATTCACGAACCTGAAACCGATCTGGAAACCGCCGTTACTTCGCGTTTTGTTTCCTCTGCTTGCGAGGCGAAGATGGGATGATAACTGATTGAAGATAGATGATACAGAGGATTTTTCATGGCCATCATCTGTTTCCTGTTCTTTTTGAAGTAAGCAACTTTCTACAGATGGCACGTTCCCATAAGGATCCGTATCATCTTCTATTTCTCCTGACAAAGTTAGCGAAGCAGTAAATATCGCTACAAAGAGTGATATAATTAGGTTTCGTTTCATTTATGCTACAAAGTTATTGATTTGTAGCTATTTCTATGCTGTTTTAATTAATTATTATAAATCTTTAATGATTGATGGTTTATTGATTGATAAAATAGCAATTATCAGACCTAAGTAAATCTAATAAACAAAGTTACAATTACCCCACCCAAAAAAGATTGTTACACAGCATCCGTTGTTGGATGCTACAGATTTCCTCGAAGCCACCTTGACTAAATCGAAGATACAGAAGGTTGTTCTTCTGTACACGCGGTTATAGATAGCTCTTTTGGGATTAACCACCCCATGCCTTTCTTGCCATAGCCGGAGGATAATGTCACGTTTGATAGCCCGTTTGGCCCTACCTGTTGTTCTTGCACTGATGCTTTTTCTCAGTGAAGGTTTTCTCATTCCGAATTTCATGGTGCTTATCCTTATTACTCTTGGTTCATGCTGAAGATACCAAATCGAAGTGCAAAACTTTGGTATAAGAATTACTCATTCTCCTCACTCCTTCTGTCGAGAGGATGCCTCAGCGGCGGGGGTGGCCTAAACTGCCCCCAAGAGCGGACAGTAGCATAACACACTGGCAATACAAAATAAAAAAAGGAAACCGAAGTTTCCCTGAGATTAACTAACTTTGTATTGCATTATGTATCATCAATTAACCTCGCAGCAAAGGTCGCAAATTTTCGCCTTACTGTAAAGAAAAACTTCAAGAAAATAAATCGCCCTTATAGTATGGTGCAGTCTGTCAACACTTTGCCGCGAGCTGAAGCGAAACTCCACTGCCAAAGGCAACTATCTGTGGAAAAAGGCTCATGCCAAAGCTCTTGAGCGCAGAAAGCGTACCACGAGCAACAAGAAGCTCGACAGCATGCTGGTGTGGCGTATAAAACAGATGATTATTGACCACCAAAACAAATCCGTGGAGTGTTGGCTAAGGAAGGTATTTCCGTATCAATACAGACCGTCTACAACATTATAAACGTAGATGAAAGCGGAGAACTGCGCTGTCACCGCAGACATCCCGACTTCAGACGACGACCAAAAGTCGAACACAAACCCACCAAAGCCACCAACATACCGAACCGCACAAGCATATACGACAGGCCGGCCGAGGCCGACAGCAAACGCTTCAGTGATTTTGAGATGGATCTTATTGTCGATGCCTATGGACACGCCATTCTTGTGCTGCTTGAACGCATGACAGGCATCGTGATGATGGAGAAACTACCTTACGGAAAGAGAGTCAAGCCATTGTCAAAGGCTGTCGTAAGAATGCTGTACGCATACCGTAAATATCTTAAAACCATAACTACTGACAACGGCAGTGAGTTCGCCGCACACCTCGACATAACTGCCGGATTACGCATAAAAGGTCTTGATGACGTGACTGTTTACTTTGCCGACAGCTACTGCTCATGGCAGAAAGGCACTGTCGAGAACGTCAACAAGCTAATCAGTCAATACATACCCCAAAAAAGTCAAATTTTCGGAAAAGAATCGGTTGGCTTAGGTGAAAAATGTCGATTTGTATCAATATTTTATACATACATAGATAAATAATGATTATTATTTTGTAATCAAGAAATAAAATTGTATTTTTGCATGATGAATACTTTAATGGCTTATAGCCATGTTGATAATCACATGAACAGGATTTCTTAATTGTCATAAAACTTTGCTGTTTGACAGGTCTGAACTTGTGGCGAGAGATTTATTCCTGTTTCAATGTATTTTAGGGATATCGATAAAATAAGTAAATATAACGAATAATATATTAAGTTAAGTGTATGAATTCGAATGCTAAGACAAGCAATTTGATAAAGACTATTGTTATAATCTGCGATTTTCTGGTTTTGAATGTATTGTTGTATGCCAATATCCATTTTGACTGGAGTTTTATGGACTTTACGATAGGTGGTGATGATAGCATTTGTTTTTTTACAGCTAATGCCGGCATGCTGTTTGCCCAATACTTTTTCTCTACAGTCATTCATGAGCGTCGGTCTACTTCCGAGCAGGTATTGCGTCAGGTGACACTTTTAGTGTTGCTGTTCGGGGTTATAACGTTTGTTCTGCAAATATTGGTTTTCCAGTATGAAGGTCTGACCTTTCCCGGTTCCCGCTTCATTCTCAGCCTGACTCCGACCGTTTATGTCGGCATTTTGTTGTCGCGCTATTATGAGCGTTGGCTGATTAAGAGATACCGAATGATGGGTAGCAACAGGCGCGATGTCGTCTTTATAGGTTCCGACCCTCTGATGGTTGGCGCTTATAAGTTCCTTGTTGGCAACCAGTTTATGGGATATCACGTTAAAGGCTATTATTCGGATGACAGGCTTGAGATGTGTCCCGATGGTCTGGAATACCGTGGAACCATGGCAGACTTTGAAAGGATGATAGAAAGCAATGGCGGACCGGCCATTGCTGATGAGATTTATTGCAGTCTGCCAGTGGCAGATGAGGGAAGGATACGTAGGATAATGCGTTATTGCAATAATAATGTGGTGCATTTCTACTATATACCGTCATTTTCGCAGATATTTGGCCATACGGTCAAGTTTGAACATTTGGGCGAAACAATCGTTTTTACCAATTATGAAGAGCCGCTCAGCAATCCGACAAACCGTTTGGTCAAGCGTGTTTTCGACCTTGCTGTTTCGTCTGTGATATTGCTTTGTCTGCTTCCGTTTATTCCAATTATAGCTCTGATAATCAAGTTGCAGAGTCCGGGCCCGATTTTTTTCAAACAGTCCCGCACGGGTATGAACGGTCGTGAATTCCAGTGCTATAAGTTCCGTTCCATGCATGTCAACAAAGATGCCGATCTTGTGCAAGCAACAGAGAATGACCCTCGTAAATTTGCTTTCGGTAATTTCATGCGTAAGGCGAATGTTGACGAGTTGCCTCAATTCTTCAATGTGCTCAAAGGCGATATGAGTATTGTAGGCCCACGTCCCCACATGCTTCACCATACGGAGGTGTACAGGGATCTTATTGACAAGTATATGGTACGTCACTTTGTGAAGCCCGGCATAACGGGATGGGCACAAGTGACGGGCTATCGTGGAGAGACAAAGGAACTTTGGCAGATGGAGGGTAGAGTGCAGCGTGACATCTGGTATATAGAGAATTGGAGTATATGGCTTGATTTGCGTATTATAGGAAAGACTGCTTTGCAGATAGTCATACATGACAAGAACGCTTATTGATATAAAAAATTAAAGGCTCAACCATCAGTCCTGGTGCGGTGGTTGAGCCTTTAATCTTTTCTGACTGTTGTCTGGTTTTAAACATATTGTCGTAATGCCGCCAGCAACTCGTTGTTTTCCGTCTTTGTGCCGATTGTTATGCGTAGACAGTCGCGGCAGAGAGTTATGCGGGTGCGATTACGCACGATTATTCCGCGATTGACAAGATAGTCATACACAGCTTGGGCATCTGTCATTTTGGCAAGAAAAAAGTTTGCGTCGCTCGGAAAAACCTCTTTGCATATCGGCAGAAGCCTGAACGCATCGCTCATACGTGTCCTTTCTCCCAAAAGCAGGCGCCTCCATTTATCTACGTCAAACGGATTCTTCATGATTTCAAGCGCTTTCTGTTGGGTCAACATGTTGATGTTATACGGATATTTCACCTTATTGAAGACCCCGATGATATCCTTGTGGGCGAATGCCATGCCGAGACGGATGGCGGCACATCCCCATGCCTTACTCATGGTGTGGAGCACAATCAAGTTCGGATATTTGGCGAGATAATTACAGAAAGACTGCTGTTTGGCGAAATCAATGTAAGCTTCGTCTATGATGACTATGCCGTCAAAACAATCCAGTATATTCACTATTTCGTCCCTGTTGAGGCTGTTTCCCGTCGGGTTATTGGGACTACAGAGCCATACAATCTTTGTATTGTCGTCGCAGGCATCCAATATCCTCTCCGCTTCCAGCTGAAAACTGTCGTTCAGTGTCACCGGGCGGTATTCCACATCATTGATGTCGGCGCACACCTTATACATCCCGTAGGTTGGTTCGATAGCCACGACATTGTCGATTCCCGGCCGTGTGAAGCATCGGAAAGGAAGGTCGATGGCTTCGTCGCTGCCGTTGCCGAGGAATATGTTTTCCATTGGAACGCCCTTGACCTTTGATATTGCGGCTTTCAGTTCCGTCTGCAGCGGATCCGGATAGCGGTTGTATGGTGAATTATACGGATTCTCGTTGGCGTCGAGAAAGACCTTGGCGACATGTCCGCTGTATTCGTTACGGGCGCTGCTGTACGGCGCGAGATTTTTTATGTTTGGTCTTATCAGTTCTTCTAAATTCTTCATATCTGACAATCTGTTTCGTTTAAGCTGTTCAGTCTGACTGTCATGGCATTCTTGTGGGCGTCCAACGACTCCGCAGTTGCCATTCGTTCAACGGCCGGGCCGATATTTCGCACACCTTCCGGCGTGAGATGCTGGAAGGTAATCTTGCGGCAATAGCTGTCCAGATTGACACCGCTGTAGGCCGTGGCATAGCCGTGGGTGGGCAGCGTGTGGTTCGTTCCGCTGGCATAGTCGCCGGCACTTTCGCACGCATACCGACCGAGGAACACGCTTCCGGCGTTTACGACCATTTCTGCAAGCCTGGCATAGTCGTCCGTCTGAATTATGAGATGCTCCGGAGCATATACATTGCTAAGTTCCATGGCTTCATCCTTGCTCGCCACGACAATCAGCTTGCTGTTTTCCAGTGTCTTTGCGGCAATATCCTTGCGCGGAAGCTCGTCCAGCTGACGGGCCACTTCGGTCTCTACGATGCCGGCCATCCGTTCGCTTGTGGTGATCATTATAACCTGGGAGTCCGTTCCGTGTTCAGCCTGTGACAGCAGGTCGGCAGCCACAAACGCCGCATCGGCCGTGTCGTCGGCAATCACGCACACTTCCGACGGACCAGCCGGCATGTCTATGGCTACGTCGTGGAGGCTCACTTGCTGTTTGGCCGCCATGACATACTGGTTGCCGGGACCGAAAATCTTGAAAACTTTTGGTACCGTTTCCGTTCCATAGGCCATCGCGCCGATGGCCTGAACTCCGCCGGCTTTGAAAATGCGGCTCACTCCGGCTACGCGTGCGGCCACAAGTATGGCAGGATTGACATGGCCGTTGCGGTCGGGTGGGGTGCAGAGCACAATTTGGCGGCATCCGGCAATCCGTGCCGGTGTTGCCAACATGAGAACAGTGCTGAACAGCGGTGCCGTTCCGCCGGGAATATACAGTCCGACGCGCTCAATGGCCACACTCTTCTGCCAGCACGTCACACCGGGCTGAGTCTCCACCTTCCGGCTTTCAAACCGCTGTGATTCATGGAACGTCCTGATATTGTTGTGGGCAAGAATGATGGCATCTTTCAAGTCGTCGTCCACTGTTCGCCACGCTTCGTCCATTTCTTCGGCCGTCACTTCGAGCGTACTGAGGATAGCGTGGTCGAAGCGCTCCTCATATTCCGTCACGGCCTTGTCTCCCCTCAGCTTCACGTCGGCCAGTATGCCAGCCACGGTTCCGTTCAGCTGCGAAACGTCCAGCTGCGGGCGTTCCACAATCTTGGCCCACGCCCCACGCTCAGGATATTTTATGATATTCATGTCTCAGTCTCCTTAATATACATATCAGATTTATAATATCATCTTTTCGATCGGAGTTACCAATATTCCCTGTGCCCCCATATCTTTCAGTTTTCCGATAATGTCCCAGAAGCGCTTTTGATCAAGCACAGTGTGGACAGAGCACCAATCCTCATCAGCCAATGGAATGACCGTAGGGCTTTTCAGTCCGGGCAGAACGCTGATGATTTCCTGTAGCCGTGCCCTTGGCGCGTTCATGCGAACATATTTCTTGTCTTCGGCGCTGCGCACTGCCTCGAAGCGGAAGAGCATTTCCTGAAGAATCTGCCTTTTCTCCTCGCTCATCTGCTTGTTGCCTATGAGCAGGGCCTCGCTCTGCATGACAACCTCGACCTCATGCAGATTGTTGCTCACCAGTGTCGAACCACTGCTGACGATATCGAATATGCCGTCGGCAAGCCCGATGCCAGGCGAAATTTCGACGCTGCCCGTGATGACGTGGATGTCGGCGCAGATGCCTTTCTCCTCCATGAAATGTCGCAGTATTCCTGGATATGATGTGGCGATCTTCTTGCCGTTAAACCACTCCGGACCCGTATAGTTGATATCCTTTGGTATGGCCAGTGACAGCCGGCAACGGCTGAAACCGAGACGAGAGATGATCTCTGCGTCTTCGCCACGCTCAACAAATTCGTTCTCGCCAACAACACCAATGTCAGCCACACCGCCGGCAACACTCTGCGGAATGTCGTCATCACGGAGATAGAGAATCTCAAGCGGGAAATTGGGGGATTGTACTAATAGGGTGCGTTTGCCGGCATTAATCTTTATGTCGGCTTCGGCGAGGAGATTCATCGTGTCGTCAAAGAGGCGACCTTTGGATTGTACTGCAATGCGTAACATTTTTCTATTATTATGTGAAAATACGATGCAAATTTACGGAAAAATATGTTATTATACAAGAAAATGACTACTTTTGCATCCAAATTGAAAGTATTTTGAAAACAAACGGAACATTAACTGCATATAAAAAGCCCAATTGCCGTCTTTCGGCTTCGTTTGCTCTGCTGTTGATTCTTATGACAGCCGTCACCATGTCGTGTGCCCGCCGTCCTGCCGGAAACGGAACCTTGCCGTGGGGCGAGGCCGCCGATTCAGTCTCGTCTGCCTCCGGGTTTGATCTTGACCGCATACAGTCGGGTGGTGAAATGATAATGCTAACGCTCAGCGGACCTGACACCTATTATGATTATCACGGTCGCCATCTCGGAACCCACTACATGCTCTGCCAACGTTTCGCCGATATGCTCGGTGTCAGTCTTCGTGTGGATGTATGTCGCGATACGGCCGAAATGTTTCGTAAACTGGCTGCTGGCGACGGCGACGTGATAGCTTGTCCGTTGCCGAAAGCCTTATATAGTGGAGAGGGTGATGACTGTTCTGCGAAGACACTGATATATTGCGGTGTATCGACGGATTCTTTACGCCGTCAGTGGGCCGTCAGTGCAGACAAACCGCTTTTGGCTGATGCGCTGGATAAATGGTATAAACCGGAAATCCTTAAGGATGTGCTCCGTGAGGAATCCCATCTGATGGGAGAGGGACGTGTCAGGCGTCGTGTCCATGCGCCCATGCTCGACCGCAAAGCCGGTGTCATTTCGCGTTATGACGGTCTTTTCATGACCTATTGTCAGCAAATACGCTGGGACTGGCGTCTTATGGCAGCACAATGTTATCAGGAATCCACGTTCGACCCTAATGCCCGTTCGTGGGCCGGTGCCTGCGGACTGATGCAGATTATGCCGGCCACGGCCGACTATCTTCACCTGCCGATGAGCCGTATTTATGACCCGGAGAGCAATATTGCCGCAGCCGCCCGGTATATCAGTGAGCTGGAGGGCAAGCTGAAGGACATTCCTGACCGCAGTGAGCGCATCAATTTCATTCTTGCCTGCTACAACGGCGGCTATCTCCACATACGCGACGCGATGGCTCTTGCCGCCCGTGACGGTCGTGACGCACATCGTTGGAGTGATGTAGCGCAGTATGTCCTGAAACTCAGCGATCCGCGATACTACCGTGACCCGCTGGTCAAATACGGCTACATGCGTGGTTCCGAGACAGTTGACTATGTGGCACGCATACGAAACCGCTGGAAATCATACGAGGGAGTTAAGGGAGGGCACGCCGGATTCTCGGCCATGACGCCGCGTAAGGCCAAGCACCGGAAGAAGAAATATCAGATATGACAAGGAGTATAAAACGAATTAAAGTCTTAGAGCCGGTTTCGGACATAAACTTTTATAGTCTTTGGTTCAATATTGCACAGAAACATGCAGAAAACAAGCTCGGAAATTTAGTTTCTTGTGAATTTATGTGGGGTTTTCAAAGAAAATGATGTAAATTTGTAGCAATTCATTTTCTGTATCGTCATGGACTTCCTGTTGGGCCAAGTTTGCTGGTACAATCCAAACAGGAGAATAATGGTGGACAAGATGACGAAAAGGAAAGTAAAACGAAGCATATAACTACGATATAATAATGGCTCAATTGAAAGTGAATTTTACCTTGAAAGGTGAAATTGGCGAGACAACCTTCACGTTGATAAAGAACGAAGAAGGCTTCCGACTCAAAGGATTTTCGAAAATCAGCGGAGAGAAAGAGATTCTTGTTAAAAAGGATGATGGTGACAACGTTTTTATTCTCACGGACAAAACTGTCTTTCAAGAGAATGATGACGTCATTGAAGAGCGTCTGCTGGGTTTGACGGAAGAGTTCATCGCCGCCGTGTCTGAAGGTTTGGAGCTTGATGATGATGTCCAGGAGGATGAGAAGAAGCCCGGATATGGTCCTGATGATATTTATGTCGAGAACAAGCCGTTTTCTATAAGTACTATCATGGAGCTGATTAAAGATGGTGACTTGGAGGTCACTCCCAATTTTCAACGCCATTTCGTGTGGGACAAAACACGTCAGAGCAAGCTGATAGAGTCAATCCTGTTGGGTCTGCCTCTTCCTTCCATCTATTTGAGCCAGTATCCGGATGGCAGGCTGACCATTGTCGATGGATTGCAGCGAATAACGACAATCCGGCGTTTCATGGAGGACAAACTCGTTCTTTGCAATTTGGAGTACTTCACAGAATGTAACGACAAGACTTATTCGGAGTTGAAAGCCGTTTTGCCTCTGTTGCAGTACAGACGTTTCCGCCAGACACAGATTATGTGTTTTGTCATTGATTACCGGTCTCCGAATGCCCTTAAATTCGATTTGTTCCGAAGATTGAATACCGGAGGAAAGACTTTGAACGACCAGGAAATAAGAAACTGTCTGTCAAGACCGGCTCTGCAAAAGCTGCTTATGGATATGGTTGCAACGGACGAATTCAAGAAAGCGACAAACAGAAGTTTGAAGGACACACGTATGGCTGCTCAGGAGTCGGCTCTGCGTTTTATATATTTCTATAATCAGTATTCCGATGTCAATCCGATTGGCAGTT
This sequence comes from uncultured Prevotella sp., assembly GCA_947170725.1. Taxonomy (GTDB): domain Bacteria; phylum Bacteroidota; class Bacteroidia; order Bacteroidales; family Bacteroidaceae; genus Prevotella. The sequence goes on along the minus strand of CAMVUM010000002.1, from coordinate 86,360 downwards.
ATAACGGTGAAATGAGAGATGTTCTTGACGACTATGTCGAGATATTGAATCGTCAGTCAAAAGAAGAGCTGAAACCGTATATTGACATCTTCAAAAATAGCATGCAGATGGCATACGACCTGTTTGGAGAAAGTACATTCAGAAAGATTGATATACATGGAAAAAAGAAATATTCAATAAACAGACCTTTGATGCTTGCGGTTTCCGTATTGCTCGCGCGTCATTATGACGACTATAAGGATAAGGTATCGGAAGGAGCTACGTTAACGACTGAGCTTGGACGTCTGCTTGCGAAGAACATTAAACTGACCAAAATGATTACGACAAGTACAACGCATAAGGCAAGCATAAATTACACTTTCGATACTTTGAAGAAAGAACTGTTTGATAAATATCTTCTGAACTGATATGGACAAGCTGAAACTTACGATAGAAGGCTATAAGTGTTTCGACAGGAAACGTGAACTGTTTCTTAACAATATAACCCTGTTGACCGGTGCTAATTCGGCCGGCAAGAGCTCTGTGATACAATCTGTGTTGCTGGCCAAAATCATATCGGAAACAACAGTGGAAGACGCTATGGCCGAGAAAGTCCCGATTTCATTGATGAATAAGAAATATGCAATGGAGTTGGGCGGATATAATGACATTATAAACCGGATGACCCAAACAGGCGATATAGAGTTCGCCTTGTCAGACACAGGATATTCTGTCAAGGCTGACGATAATGATGATGACAGGATGAAGACGGTCCTGTTTTCAGTATCGGCAGAGAACAGAGCAGAGCTGAAAAGACTTTTTTCAACCGGTTTTACGTATTTGTGCGCCGAACGCATGGCACCGCATTACGAGTATCAGGAGTCCGAATCGGACGTTGCTTGTGATTGTCATGGCAGTAACGTGGGCGATGTATTTTCAAAGCATCAAGGTGACGACGTCATGCCGTTGAGGTCCTTACATTTCACGGATGGGACAAAACTGCTTATGCAATTGGACGAATGGTGTGATTATATTTTTCCCGGAGTCTCAGTACGTGTGGAGAAGACTGGAAGCCAGATGTATGTCATGAAGATAAGGAATGATGTCGCTCCCAATGTCGGCTTTGGTATCACATACGCACTTCCAATTTTGGTCAGCGGTCTTACAATTCCTGTGGGCGGTATGCTTATAGTTGAGAATCCGGAATCGCATCTGCATGCAAAAGCCCAGTCTAATATGGGCTACTTCCTTGCACGTATGGCGGCGGCCGGTGTGCGGGTAATCGTGGAGACTCATAGTGAACATATTGTCAATGGCATCCGCCGGATGACAGTAGAGGGAGATTCAACCATATCACACGACGATATGACCATCTACTTCTTTCAGGATAGGGAAGATGGGAAAAACATCATGGAAATAACGATGGACAAAATGGGCAACCTGTCGGATTTTCCCGCTGACTTCTTTGATCAGGTGCGGCAGGATATGTTTAAGTTGATGGAGTACGGTCGTAAACGTGTTGATGGCGATGAAAGTCAACGGTAACATTCTCCTTGTTGAAGAAGGGGCTTTCTCAAAAATAAATCCATTGAATGCAGAGAACGCCATTGAGGATTTTGCTTACATGGTGAAGGAGGCTGACGCCAGCAAGGATGCTCTTTTTTACGATAGCGAAGAATGGGAACAGTTTTATGCAAACAGCTATGACCCGACGAGTTCTTGTTGGGACGGTATAGGAGATATAGCTTTCTCATTGCTTGTCAATGTCTCAAATCCCGTATTCTTGCCTGTTGGTATAGATGAAGGAGACTTTATTAAAAAGTCTGACCCCAAAATCAAAGGCGGGTTTCGATATGACGCCAGTCCGACCGACGGCAGTTATGTCTATAATAACGAAACAATAGAGGAATGGCATGACAGGTGGTTCATAGGGCATCCGGAAAGAATAGATTGGACTATTCACAAAAATGAAATCTGGCCTCGTTTTGACAGAACCGTGGAAATTATTCGTGATAAACTGAAGAGAAAGGGAATGAAGATTCCTCAAACGGACAAAGGGATTTGCACTGCCTTTCATGAATCAGTCATGAAGCCTCTTGATGAAAGAGAAAGAATCTCTCTTTCAAAAACAATAAGCGAAAAGGTTTGTAAAGCCAACTATTATCAACGCGAAAGTGAACTGGAAAAATTGGAAGCTGATCATGGAAACAGTCGTGCAGAAATGATTTTCAGTATCAAGAAAGATGGTAAGTATCGGTTCCTGTCGGTAGACAAGCGGCATGGTATGCTGGAACTCTGTGATGATAGGGGATTTCATAAAGGTGAATGGAGATTTGACGGAACTTCTAACGGAAGAGATACGGAAGAAGCAGATCATGGTTTACGCTGTGTAGCAGAATGGAAGAGAATATGCAATAAATGAAAATCCCCATCCGCAATAAACGTTGACGTTTTAGCGGATGGGGATTTTCATTTATTTATGTTTGGGCATTATTCATATATCTCCTCGATGTCGTTCAGTTCTTCTTCCGTAGTCATTTCACCTCCGTCGTCGGCCGCCGAGCATGGGTCATATCCGGGGGGAAGGTCAAAGATGGCGCTGTCGGTATAGCCGAGACGCGGGTCGGCATAGACGCGGCGCATGTAGTAGGCGAAGATTGGCAGCGCCATGGTGGCTCCCTGTCCCATCTGCATGGTGTCGAAGTGGATGTCGCGGTCGTCACCGCCGACCCATACGCCAGTGACCAGCGTCGGCGTTATGCCCATGAACCATGCGTCGCTGTTCTTGTTTGTTGTTCCGGTCTTGCCACCCATCTCACCCTTCAGATTGTATTTGAAACGCAGTCGTCCGGCCGTTCCACCGTCAACGACACCTTTCAGCATGTAGAGCATCTTGTGGGCACTTTCCTCGCTGATGACCTCGTTGAGGCGCGGCTGGAACTGAGCGATGATATTGCCGTCGTTGTCCCTGATTTGTGTTACCAAAAGCGGTGCGCTGCGTATGCCGTGGTTGACGAAAGCCGTGTAGGCGCTGACCATCTCGGCCACTGAAATTTCACATGGTCCGAGGCAGAGCGACATGGACGGATGGATGTCGGGATTGTTGATTCCATATTCGTGGAGCAGGTCGACGAATGCCTGTGGATTTAGATTGTTCATGAGGTAGGCTGAAATCCAGTTGTTCGACTGTGCCAATCCCCATTTGAGGGTCACCATCTCGCCGTACCGGCTGCGGCCGGCGTTGCGCGGTGTCCATGGCTTTCCGGCAACCATGTATGTCTGCTGGACGTTTGGAGCTTTGTCGCATGGCGAGAATCCGTTCTCCATGGCCAGCGAGTAGAGGAATGGTTTGATTGTCGAACCTACCTGACGGCGTCCCTCCATGCACATGTCATAGTTGAAATGAATGAAGTCGAGACCGCCAACGTATGCCTTGACGGCACCGTCCTTAGGGCTCATGCTCATGAAACCGCAGCGAAGGAACGACTTGTAGTAGCGGATGGAGTCGAGCGGTGTCATCACGGTGTCAATTTCGCCATGATATGTGAAGATGGGCATTTCTACGGGAGTACGGAAAGCCCGGCTGATTTCCTTGTCGGACGCTCCGGCTGCTTTCATAGTGCGGTAGCGTTCGCTCTGATTGACGGAACGCATCAAAATCTTGTGCACCTGTTCTTTTGTCAGAGCGCCAGAGAACGGAGCGGTAGCCTTTCCACGGTTCTCACGGTCAAAGGCGGGCTGGAGGAACTTCACAACATGTTCGTAGGTGGCTTGCTCGGCATATTTCTGCATGCGGGAGTCAATGGTCGTATAGACCTTCAGACCGTCCGTATATACGTTATACGGTTCGCCGTTCTTCTTACGGTTCTTGTTGCACCAGCCGTAGAGCGGGTCGTTCTCCCAGTTGATGGAGTCTTGATAATATTTGATTCGTCCCCATTCGGGATAGTCCTTCCGTTCCGGCTTCTTTGCCATCATGTAGCGGCGCAGATACTCGCGGAAGTAGGCTGCGATGCCGTCCTTGTGGTCGGAGACATGGAAGTTGAGGTTGAGTGGTTCGGCGGCATACTGCTCATATTGCTCGTCGGTGAGATAGCCGGCCTTGTTCATCTGCATCAGAACGACATTGCGGCGTTCGCGGCTGCGTTCGGGATGGCGCACGGGGTTGTAGTATGACGGATTCTTGCACAAGCCGATTAGCGTAGCAGCCTCCGTCACGCTGAGGTCGCGTGGCTCCTTATTAAAATATGTATTGGCTGCTGTCTTGATACCTACAGCATTATGAAGAAAATCGAAGTAGTTGAGGTAAAGCGCTATGATTTCGTCCTTAGTATAGTTGCGTTCAAGCTGGACGGCAATGACCCATTCGATTGGTTTCTGGAGCAACCGCTCTGTGACGCTTCCGGCCTTACCGGAGTAGAGCTGCTTGGCCAGCTGCTGGGTTATGGTTGAACCTCCGCCGGCGCTGACCTGCCCCATGATGCCGCGCTTGATGATGGCGCGTCCAAGGGCATAGAAGTCTATGCCGGAATGTTCGTAGAAGCGGGCGTCCTCTGTGGCGACGAGCGCCTGGACCAGGGAGGGCGGTAGTTGGGAGTAGTCGATGCAGATACGGTTCTCCTTGTTGTAGTTCCACGTTCCCATGATTTTCCCGTCGGCCGAATAGATTTGTGTTGCAAATCTGTTGATGGGATTCTGCAGGTCCTCAATCGGCGGCATATATCCGATCCAGCCTTTTGCGATAGCGGTGAAAGCTACGGCGGCACCTATTAAAATTACCGCAAGCAGGGACCAAAGAAAAAGAACAAATACTTTTCTCATATAATAGTTGTACGTCAATATTCCTGTCGTATGACGTGCAAAAATACGGAATTTCGGGCAGATAAGAGAAAATAAAACAGATTTTCTGCGCAATAGGTCCGATAACTCGGAAATAATGTGTAACTTAGCACTCAAAAACAGAAATAGCTTAAAAGAACGGATGGAAAAGCATGATTTTGTGACTATTGCCGACATTACAAAGGAGAAGATACTCTATATGATAGAGATGGCACAGGAGTTTGAGCGGCATCCCAACAGGGAACTTCTGAAAGGAAAGATTGTTGCAACGCTGTTCTTTGAACCGTCGACACGTACGCGTCTCAGTTTCGAGACGGCTGCCAACAGACTCGGCGCACGTGTGATAGGATTTGCGGATCCGAAGATTACGAGTGGGACAAAGGGCGAAACGCTGAAAGACACAATTTTGATGGTGGCTAATTATGCCGACGTTATTGTGATGCGCCATTATATAGAAGGTGCGGCACAATATGCCAGCGAGGTATCGCCTGTTCCCATTGTCAATGCAGGAGACGGCGCTCATCAGCATCCGTCACAGTGCATGCTCGACCTCTATTCCATATACAAGACTCAGGGCACACTCGAAAACCTGAATATCTATCTCGTGGGTGACCTGAAATACGGACGTACTGTCCATTCACTCATCATGGCCATGCGCCATTTCAATCCGACTTTCCATTTCGTTGCGCCGAAAGAGTTGGCTATGCCCGATGAATATAAGCTCTATTGTCGCGAGAACGGCATAAAGTTTGAGGAGCATACGGACTTCAACGAAGATGTGATTGCTGACGCCGACATATTATATATGACACGCGTACAGAAGGAACGCTTCTCCGATCTGATGGAATATGAGCGGGTGAAGAACGTCTATATTCTGCGTAACGACATGCTGGCCAACGCCAAGCCGAACATGAAGATTCTCCATCCGCTGCCTCGTGTGAACGAGATTGCATACGATGTTGACGAGAATCCCCATGCCTATTACATACAGCAGGCCGGTAACGGTCTGTTTGCGCGTGAGGCAATCTTCTGTGATGTGCTTGGCATAACGCTTGACGAGGTTAGGAAAGACAATACAATAATAAGATAAAGACTTATCAATAATAGGATAAAGACTTATGGACAAGAATCAGATGCTGGTGGCTGCCATAGAGAACGGCACAGTGATAGACCATATACAAGCAGAAAAAACTTATCAGGTTGCTAAGCTGTTGCGGTTGGAAAAACTGTCCACGCAGGTGACAATCGGATATAATTATAAATCGGAGAAACTCGGCCGAAAGGGCATTATAAAGGTGGAGGACAAGTTCTTTACAGACGAGGAGATTTCACGTCTGTCGGTTGTCGCTCCCAATATCGTGCTCAATATTATCCGAGATTTCGAGGTTGTGGAGAAGAAAACTGTACTTACACCCGACGAGTTGAGAGGTATTGTCAAGTGCAACAACCCTAAGTGTATAACGAACAACGAGCCGATGCAGACGCTCTTCCATGTCACGGACAAGGAGCATGGAACGCTGAAATGCCATTATTGTGAGAAGGAACAGGACATAGACAAGGTGGAATTGGTGTGACAAGCGCCAATTCCACCTTGCTTTTTTGCATAGGTGGGAAATAATGGTTAATTTTGCACCATATTTTCATGGTGACATCATAAACGTTTTCAGGAAATTTAAGGATAAACCAACTTTAATAAACATAACAGTAAATCAACAATGAAAAGAGATCAAGAGATTTTTGACCTTATCGAGAAAGAGCACCAGCGCCAGCTCAAGGGCATGGAGCTCATCGCATCAGAGAATTTCGTAAGTGACGAGGTGATGGAGGCTATGGGCTCTTACCTGACCAATAAGTACGCCGAGGGTTACCCAGGAAAGCGCTATTATGGCGGTTGCGGCGTTGTTGACCAGGTGGAACAGCTGGCCATCGACCGTGTCTGCAAGCTCTTTGGAGCAGAATATGCCAACGTGCAGCCCCACTCCGGCGCGCAGGCTAATGCGGCAGTACTGCTCACGGTGCTCAATCCGGGTGACACTTTCTTGGGTCTCAACCTCGCTCATGGTGGACACCTTTCGCATGGTTCGTCTGTCAATACATCCGGTATTCTTTATAATGCCATCGGATATGACCTCAAGGAAGAAACGGGATGTGTTGACTATGATCAGATGGAGGCTTTGGCATTGGAGCATAAGCCGAAACTGATTATCGGTGGCGGTTCAGCCTATAGCCGTGAGTGGGACTACAAGCGTATGCGTGAGATTGCCGACAAGGTAGGCGCTATATTGATGATTGATATGGCCCATCCGGCCGGACTGATTGCAGCCGGTCTGTTGGAGAATCCGGTTAAGTATGCTCACATCGTTACATCGACAACCCACAAGACATTGCGTGGTCCGCGTGGCGGTATCATCCTCATGGGTAAGGACTTTGAGAACCCGTGGGGACTGAAGACTCCCAAAGGCGTAACGAAGATGATGAGTCAGCTGCTCAACTCGGCTGTGTTCCCTGGCCAGCAGGGAGGTCCTCTTGAGCATGTCATAGCAGCCAAGGCTGTGGCTTTCGGTGAGGCTTTGCAGCCTGAGTTCAAGGAGTGGGCCGCTCAGGTACAGAAAAATGCGAAAGTTTTGGCAGACGAACTGGTGAAGCGTGGTTTCACTATCGTGAGCGGTGGAACGGACAATCACTCAATGCTCGTTGATCTACGTTCTAAGTATCCGGAGCTGACCGGTAAGGTGGCAGAGAACGCTCTTGTTGCTGCTGATATCACCGTTAACAAGAATATGGTGCCGTTTGATAGCCGTAGTGCTTTCCAGACAAGCGGTATCCGCCTTGGAACGCCGGCCATAACAACACGTGGAGCCAAGGAAGATTTGATGGTGCTCATAGCCGAACTTATCGAGGAAGTGCTCAATGATCCGGAGAACGAGGAAGTAATCGCCAATGTTCGCGCCCGCGTCAATGAGACAATGAAAGATTATCCTCTCTTCGCATATTAATATTTGATAGGGGTATATCCGTATAGGTGTTTTGTCTTTCGGGTATGTCAATAAGAAAGCCGCACAATCTCATTATTGAGATTGTGCGGCTTTGTTTTGTGTGTTAGTTCAGAGTGAAGATTTTTGTGTGATGAGGTATGATTATCTTTTAAGGTCAGAGCTAAGGATAAAAGGAGGTTGTCGCTCCGTCGGCTCACTCTAAACTCTGCTCTCAAAAGTAATTATATTCTCTTTGCTCATTACTCCTAAACACTGAACTAAAAAGTAATTGCAATAAAAACAACAAATCCTTGCCGTGATTTCGGCAAGGATTTGTTGTTACGTCGGGGCGACAGGATTCGAACCTGCGGCCGCCTGGTCCCAAACCAGGAGCGCTACCGGGCTGCGCTACACCCCGATTGCAAAACTCCATTCTTCGTATTTCTGTTTTGCGGTTGCAAAATTACTTATTTTTATCGAGTCTTGCAAATTTTACCAGAATTATTTTATAATATTCTGTTCTTTAAATATCTTAGTCAGTGCCTGAACGCCACGTTCAACCTGTTCTTCTGTGTGTGTTGCCATAAGGGCAAAGCGTACCAATGTGTCTTGAGGAGCACATGCTGGCGGAATTACAGGGTTGATGAAGACGCCAGCGTCGAAAGCTAACTTTGTCACAATGAATGTCTTGTCGATATCGTGAACGTAGAGCGGAATAATCGGACTTTCGGTCTCGCCGATTTCAAAGCCTTCCTCACGGAAACGTTTCAGTGCATATCTTGTCACTTTCCAAAGAGCGTCAATGCGCTCAGGTTCGCTTTTCATGATGTGCAGTGCCTCCATTGCTGCTGCAGTTGCTGCAGGTGTATCTGATGCGCTGAATATGTATGTGCGGCAGGTATGGCGTATGAAGTTGATTGTGTCGGCGTCGCCGGCAATGAATCCGCCGATGCTGGCGAGTGACTTCGAGAACGTTCCCATGATGAGGTCCACCTCGTCTGTCAGTCCGAAGTGGTCGCAGACACCGCGGCCTTCGCGTCCGAATACACCGAGACCGTGAGCCTCGTCAACCATGATTGAGCAGTTGTACTTGTGCTTCAGCTCAACGATTTCCGGCAGCTTGCAGAGGTCGCCTTCCATTGAGAACACGCCGTCAACTACAATCAGTTTTACTGCTTCTTTGGGAAGACTTTTCAGGATATTCTCCAAGTCCTCCATATCGTTGTGCTTGTAATGCAACTGTTTTGCAAATGAGAGACGTCGTCCGTCAACAATACTTGCATGGTCACGATCGTCACATATAATATAGTCACCACGTCCGGCCACTACGGCAATGACTCCGGCATTTACTGAGAAACCCGTGGAGAAGCAAAGGCAATCGTCCTTTCCTTCAAATTCTGCGAGTTCTTTCTCAAGCTGGATATGCAAATCAAGCGTACCGTTGAGGAAGCGGCTACCGGCACATCCGGAACCATACTTGTCAAGAGCTTCCTTAGCAGCATTGATGATTCGTTCGTCTCCAGTCAGGCCCGTATATGCATTAGAACCGAACATCAAGACTTTTTGTCCTGCCATTTCTACTTCCGTGCCCTGTTTGCTTGTTATTGCACGAAAATAAGGATATACGCCAGCCTCCATAAATTTCTGAGGCTCGCGGTAATTCTTGTATCTTTCTTGTAACTGTCCCACGTTAAAAACGAATTTGTGTAGATAATCTACTGAATTATATAGGGCGCAAAGTTACACATTTTTTGTCAAACAATATACTTTTTTGCTAAGAATTGTCACTTTTGCCTATTTTTACATAATATGTGGATGGTATTTTGAGCTAAATTTGTAATTTTGCAAGAGATGAATGGTAAGAAAAGCATATTGTTTATACTGAATCCGGTATCTGGAAATCATGGTAAGGAGAATATCCCTGAAGTGATAGCCAGAACGCTTGATGCGGATAGGTTTGACTGTCAGGTGAGATTCACAGAGTATGCCGGACATGCAGCAGAGATAGCCCGCCAATGCGTGGAAGAGGGTATTGACATTGTTGTGGCTGTCGGAGGAGATGGAACCGTCAATGAGGTGGCGCGTTCTGTTATTCATTCCAATACGGCACTTGGAATAATTCCGTGCGGTTCCGGCAACGGACTGGCTCGTCATTTGTGCCTCCCTATGGACGTCAGCAAGGCCATCCGGGTCATAAATCATTGCAAGATAGAGGCGTTGGACTACGGTGTCATCAACGGCTACCCGTTCTTCTGTATCTGCGGCATGGGTTTTGACGCGTTCATAAGCCTCAAGTTTGCCGAGGCCGGCAAGCGCGGGCCGATAACCTATGTAGAGAAGGTGTTGCAGGAGGGACTGAAATATCAGCCGGAGACATACGAAATTGTCGATGAGGCCGGTGTAACCACGCACAAGGCGTTTCTTATTGCCTGTGCCAATGCTTCCCAATACGGCAATAACGCCTATATCGCCCCGAAGGCTACAATGACAGACGGACTGATGGACATTATCATAATGGAGCCGTTCAACGCTTTCGACGCTCCGCAGATAAGTATTGATCTGTTCAGCAAGACACTTGACAAGAATTCCAAGATAAAGACTTTCAGGACTCCACGGGTACATATTCACAGGAGCGGCCCAGGCGCAATCCACTACGATGGCGACCCTGTCATTACAGGAGCGGACATCGACGTGCATATCGAACGCCGCGGAATAAACATTATTACCAATCCAGAGATAACGGAAGTTGACGCTCAGCCCAATTTCTTCCTGAACGCATTCTCTGATTTCTATCATAATATTAATAATGTACGCAAGGACATCGAAAAGCAGGGCCGGCGCATACAGGCAATCAGCAAGGCCCTGCAGAAGCGTCTTACAAATATCTGAAACATAATGGATAATAAAGAAGAGCTGTTCCCGGTCGTGGATGAGAACGGCCGTATTCTCGGTTCCATACCGCGCGGCGAGGCCCATGGTGGTTCCATGGCGTTACATCCCGTCGTTCATCTTCATCTGTTCAACAGTTCCGGCGAGCTTTATCTGCAAAAGCGTCCTACGTGGAAGGACATACAGCCGGGGCGCTGGGATACGGCTACCGGCGGGCATGTCGGACTCGGCGAGAATGTCGCCCAGGCTCTGGCACGTGAAGTCCGCGAAGAACTCGGCGTGACGGATTTTCAGGCGGAACACCTCGGAAGCTATGTCTTCGAGAGTGACCGTGAGCGTGAGCTTGTATATGTCAACAAGGCGGTCTATGACGGCCCTGTCACTCCCAATGCCGATGAGCTTGACGGCGGTCGCTTTTGGACAGCGGATGATATAGCCGCCAACATGGGTAAGGGTGTCTTTACGCCCAATTTCGAATCTGAATACATGAAATTCTTCGGATGCAGACATTCATTGTGATCCTTATCCTGATTGCGGCGGTGGGCTATGCCGTCTGGCGCATCTGGCTCCTGCTGAAGCGCAGGAACAGCCCGTGCTATGGCTGCGAGGGATGTGCCCTGCGCGAGGAAATGATGCGCCGTCGTTCAGGTCAGTGCCCTTCCGGAAGTGCCGGACGACGGGCAAAAATGAATGAAAAAGAACATGGAAAGATGCAAAATGTGGGAAAATAACCCATCCGAAGCAAAAAAATCGCTGAAAAGTTTTGTTGGATGAAAGAAAATGCCTACCTTTGCAACCGCAAACAAGCACTGGTGCCTTGGATGAGTGGCTTAGTCAACGGTCTGCAAAACCGTCTACAGCAGTTCGAATCTGCTAGGCACCTCTAGAAAAACGCTGATTGAATCTTTCAATCAGCGTTTTTCGCTTTCAGACGAGCGGCGGTTTGAAATGCCGTAGGGCGGATAGTTTGCTGGTTCAATGTTTTCGGACAGCACCACCCATTATTGGTCTGATATTATATTCTAAATGAAATGGTGCTCACTTAGAATATCTTTCTGATATTTTATTCTTACAAAACTCTGTACGCAAAAAATTCCGTTTTAGACTGTTCTATGGGCTTTTTCGTTGCCGTAAGGGCCTCCCGGCTTCCGGCCGTCCTGCGTCAATATGTGGTCTTTTGCCGTGTTTCATCCCCGTAAGGCCCTTGCAGCTTTTCCAGAGTGAAGATTTCACCGTGTTTATGCCCATTGCTTTTGTCCTGAAAAGTTACCGTTTTTCTGCCGTAAGGCCTTCCCGAGGTTACGGCGGGGCTGCTTTCATGATGCAGCGGGGGCCTCGTTGCAATGTCGTAAGGGCTCCGTTGCAAGCCCGGGAAGGCCTTACGGGGGGGGCACCCCAGCCATCCTCAATGGGAGGGAGGATAGAAGTCTTTTGTATATAGCTATAAATGAGGAAGTTATGAAATATGTAAATATATCATCACGTGGTCCCATGATTTTTGACACGCGCGTGCTTGCGATATTTGCGCCCTCGGCCGATATTTTTTGAAAAGTCCCTCTTCTTGTTGGCCTAAAAATCAGAATTTGGATTACAAAAAGAAATGGGCTTGTGACTTTTAATACATAAATTAATCGGAACATGACCGCCTGTCACTACGGAAGATAGAGATTTTCTGATTTTTTAGAAAGTAAGTCCCTTTTTGTAAAACTGATGTAGCTTAATATTTTTGTGTTAGATATGGTGTTATCTCATTTTTTTATCGGACAGCAATAATATCGGACAGAGACATTTATCTTCAACCGCAAAGACGCGAAGACGCAAAGTTCTAATGACATAGACTTTGCGTCTTCGCGTTTAAGGATGACTTTTATTACATGGCGAAGGCGTTGAATCCGCCGTCGACCACAGCCACTGTACCGGTCACGAAGCGTGAAGCGTCGCTCATCAGATAGTGTATCGTTCCGCACAGTTCGTCCGGGTCGCCCATACGGCCGAACGGGGTCTGGCGTATGACGTCCTGACCGCGCTGGGTGTATGTTCCGTCGGGGTTTGTCAGCAGTGCGCGGTTCTGTTCCGTGATGAAGAAGCCGGGGGCGATGGCGTTCACGCGGATTCCCTCACCGAATTTCTTGGCACATTCCGTAGCCATGAAAGCCGTGAAGTTGCTGATGCCGGCCTTTGCTGCCGCATAGCCGCAGACGCGGGTCATGGGGCGGAAGGAGGCCATGGACGAGAAGTTGATGATGCTTCCGCGGCCTTGCTTCGTCATCGGTTTGAGGAAAACCTGGGTTGGAATGACGGTGCCGGTGAGGTTGAGCGACAGGACGCGCTGGAACTGCTCCGGGTCGAGGTCGAAGAAGTTCTGGTCCGGGCCGATGGTGGCGCCGGCCATGTTGCCGCCGGCAGCGTTGAGCAGCGTGTCGATGCGGCCGTACTTTGCCATGATGTCGTCACAGTTCTTCTGCACCGTTTCCTGACACATGACGTCTGTTTTCATGAATTCGCATGTACCTCCGGCCTTGCTGATTTCTTCAGCGATGGCGTTGCCCACATCCTCCTTGCGTCCGAGGATTATCACTTTCGCACCGTTCAGTGCCAGATATTTTGCTATGGCCCGGCCGAGCACTCCCGTTCCGCCGGTGATGACTACGACGTAGTCCTTTATGTTGAAAAGTTCGTTCATTTCTGAGAATTGTAAATTAAGGTTTAATGATTATTCGTGAAATCCCGGTTGCTTATATTCTATGCCCAGTTCGCGGTCGACAGTGGCAAGGATGCCCTGCACCTGGCCCATTGCGAACATTCGTCCAAGGAACGAATAGCCGGCGTTATATCCGCGCTCGCCGTCGCCCAACATCGTCATGCCGTGGTCCACGCGCATGGGAAGCTTTGGGTTTGTCTTCTCGAAAATGCGTGCCAGCTCTATAACGTCGGCACGTCCGCCCAGATGGCTTGCCTCGGTGAAGTCGCCGTTGGGGAAGATGTGGCATGAGCGCAGATGGACGAACCACGTGCGCGAGGCGTACTTGCGGGCCAGTTCCACAATGTCGTTGTGTGCTCCGGCCGACAGGCTTCCGGCGCAGAATGTCAGGCCGTTGTGAGGATTGTCGACGGCGTTGAGGAACCATTCTATGTCCTCATCGCATGTCACTATTCGCGGCAGACCGAGGATGGGGTAGGGCGGATCGTCCGGATGGACACACATGTACATGCCGCACTCCTCGCATACCGGCATGATGGCCGAGAGGAAGTAGCGCATGTTCTCGCGCAGCTGCTCCTTGCTGATGCCGTCGTAGAGCGCCAGCAACTTGCGGAACAGTTCCACGGGCTGTGCCTCGCCTTCCTTGAAGTTGCCGGAAACAAAGCCCTGGGTCTTTATGACGATGTTTTCAACCAGCTTGCGGTCGTCTTCCGGTGTCATCCGCGCCTTGATTTCGTCCGCCTCGGCGAGAATGTCACGCTCGACGCCCTTTATCTTGAAGTTCGCCCAGTCCTCGCGTGCGCCTTTGCGTTGGAGGATGTATATGTCGAAATAGGCAAATTCGGCAAAGGAGAAATACAGGTTTGTCGTTCCGTTGGGGTTGGGATGGTCGAGATCCGTGCGTGCCCAGTCGAGTACGGGCATGAAATTGTAGCAAATCGTGTGTATGCCCTCAGCCGACAGATTGCGCAGGCTTTCCTTGTAGCGCTCAATCTGTTCGTCGCGGTCCGGTCCGCCATACTTGATGCTCTCCACTACGGGCAGACTCTCTACGACGCTCCAGCGCATACCGTAGCTTTCGATATATTCGCGCAGGTCACGTATTTTCTCACGTGTCCATACTTCGCCCAGCGGCACGTCGTGAAGAGCCGTCACGATGCCCTCGACACCGATTTCCTTTAGCATGGCAAGTGTGATTTTGTCGTTCTTGCCAAACCATCTCCATGTTCTTTCCATTGTTGTTCGTTTTATTATTTCAGGTTCTGTCAGCAAAGATACAGAAATATTGATTATCATGTGTTTGCAGACAGCATTTTTTGATGCAAACGTTTACATTCTCTTTACCCTTTTCTTGTGAAATAGTGAAAATTCAGGGCGTAATCTCGTTTTCGCCAGCTCGTGACCATGACATGGAGTAAACAGACTCCGTAATGGACAAAGAGAATGTGTTGTGACACACAAAAAGGCTTCAAACAAAGCATCACATCATTTGACATGGGACAGTGTTTCTCTTTTTATTTTTTTTAGAGGGTTGGTCACAAAAAACGCAGAATATTATTTTTATCGGTATTCTTGTTTGATTTGAGGGGAAATTTTATAACTTTGTTTTTCCAAATAGTTGTACGTGTAGTTTCATATCATGGACCACTGTACTCCATACTTTTTTTGATAAAATAAGGAGTGACAGATGGATGGTTGACTGCATGGCTGGACTATTGGAGAAACAGAAGAAACAATAAAGTATGCGTATAGTAGGAAATCTGTTGTGGTGGCTCTTCGGTGGACTCGAGGCGGCCGTCGGTTATTTTATGGGTAGTCTTGCGATAGCTCTCACTATCATAGGCATCCCTGTTGCGCTGCAGACATTCAAGATTGGTCTGCTGTGCCTATGGCCTTTCGGAGCGGAGGTGAAGGATACGAATAGTCCAAGCGGGTGCATCCGGATACCGTTGAATATCCTTTGGATTGTTTTCGGTGGCTTGTGGGCATGGCTGATGCACGTCATTTTCGGTGTGATTCTGTTTGTCACCATAATCGGAATACCGTTTGCCAGACAGCACTTCAAAATGGCAGGACTGTCGCTCGCGCCATTTGGTAAAGATGTTGAACTTCATATATAGTGGACATGGAAAAATCGTTTTCACGCACCGCCATTGTGATGGGAGCTACTTCCGGTATCGGTCTTGAAGTGGCAAAGGCTCTTGCATGGCGTGGCTGGAGAGTAGGCGTCGCGGGTAGGAGTGAAGACGTGTTGGGCAAAATGGTGGAGGAAATTGACGGCATTGTTGCTTGTGAGGTTATTGACGTCACGACATCTGGAGCTACTGATGGTCTGCACCGACTTGTCCGTAAACTTGGCGGTCGGATAGACATGTATTTTCACAGTTCCGGCATAGGCTATTATAACATAGAGCTTGAAGCTGGCAAGGAACTGAAAACCATAGAGACGAACTGTCTCGGCATGGCAAGGCTTGTGGGCGAAGTGTTCCGATATTTTGAATCACATGCGGATATAGACGGGCAGATAGCCGTCATCAGTTCTATTGCGGGGACAAAGTGGCTCGGTGCGGCGCCGTCATATTCATCTTCCAAACGGTTTACAAGTCATTATCTTGAAAGTCTCTGTCAGTTGGCAAACATAAAAGGCATACGCAACATACATATATCCGACATCAGGCCTGGGTTTGTCAAGACGCCGCTCATAGAAGGAAGTCGTTTTCCCATGCAGCTTGAGGCGGAAAGGGTGGCTGCCGATATCGTGGATGCGCTTGAACGGCGTAAGTCTGTGGTCACTATCAACTGGCTTTATCGGATTCTTGTGTTCTTTTGGCAAATGATACCGCGCTGGATTTGGATAAAGATGAGAATTAGGTGAGTGATACAAAAAAATAGAATAGCACGGATTTGATAAATAACACAGTAAAAAGAACAAAAAAATGGCATCGAAATTATGAATGGTTCTCATATTTCGATGCCATTTTGTTTTTATGATTCCGACGTCGGCCGGAAAGGGTTTCGCTTAGTAGCTTCGGGCGATGATCACGCGACACTTGGCGGGTTTTCCGCTGACCATGTCGACACCTGGCGTCTGTTCATAAGCGAACGGAACGCAGCGGATGGTGGCCTGAGTCTCTTCCTTGATTTTTGCTTCGGTCTCGGCCGTGCCGTCCCAGTGGCAGAGGAAGAAGCCGCCGTTCTTGACTTTCTCCTTGAACTCCTCGTAGTTGTCGCACTCATATACGCGCTCGTCGCGGTATTTGCGTGCTTTCTCGAAGATGTTGTTCTGGATGTCTTCAAGCAGCTTTTCTACATATTCAACGATACCGTCCATTGATACTGTCTCCTTTTCGAGCGTGTCGCGGCGCATGACTTCGACGGTGTTGTTCTCCAAATCGCGACCTCCCATGACGAGACGTACGGGCACACCCTTCAGCTCATAGTCGGCGAACTTGAATCCCGGGCGCTTGTTGTCTGCATCGTCATACTTCACGCTGATACCGGCGGCGCGCAGGGCGTCGATGGCCGGTGTAAGACGTTCGGTGATGGCCTTGAGCTGGTCGGCACCTTTGGTGATGGGGATGATGACCACCTGAATCGGGGCGAGACGCGGAGGCAGGACGAGACCATTATCGTCGGAGTGGGTCATGATGAGTGCGCCGATGAGACGTGTTGACACTCCCCATGACGTTGCCCATACATACTCAGGGCGGTTGTCCTTATTAAGATAGGTGACATCGAACGCCTTGGCGAAGTTCTGGCCGAGGAAGTGGCTTGTTCCGCTCTGGAGAGCCTTTCCGTCCTGCATCATGGCTTCGATAGTATATGTGTCAAGTGCGCCGGCAAAACGCTCGGTCTCGCTCTTCACACCCTGAAGCACGGGCACGGCCATCCATTTTTCGGCGAACTCGGCATAGACGTGGAGCATCTTCTGAGCCTCAGCCTCAGCCTCCTCACGTGTGGCATGGGCCGTATGGCCTTCCTGCCACAGGAATTCGCTGGTGCGGAGGAACGGTCGTGTGCGCATCTCCCAGCGCATGACGTTGCACCACTGGTTGCACATCAGTGGCAGATCGCGCCATGACTGTATCCAATTCTTATATGTGTTCCAGATGATTGTCTCGGATGTGGGGCGGATGATGAGCTCCTCTTCCAGACGTGCCGACGGATCAACCTCGACGCCGCTCTTGTCTTCCTTGGCGCGCAGGCGATAGTGGGTCACCACAGCACACTCTTTGGCAAAACCCTCAACGTGTTCTGCCTCCTTTGAAAGGAACGACTTCGGTATCAGCAACGGGAAATAAGCGTTCTGCACTCCGGTCTGCTTGAACATGTCGTCAAGCTGGCGCTGCATTTTTTCCCAAATTGCATAACCGTAGGGTTTGATAACCATACATCCTCTGACAGCAGACTGCTCCGCCAGATCGGCCTTTACAACCAAGTCGTTATACCACTGGCTGTAGTTGTCGGCTCGTTTTGTTAGTTCCTTTAATTCTTTAGCCATACTTAATGTTTATTTTCTCAAAATATGACTGCAAAATTACAAAAAAAACTTGTAATCGATGTGATATTTGAATAAATAGATTACCTTTGCATAGCGAAATGCAAGTTTAACATTATAAAATATCAAACAAATGAAGAAATTTAAGGTAATAACTTTGACTCTCTGTCTCGGTATCGTTATGGTGGGATGTAACAACACACAGAAGGGTGCGGCTATCGGAACCGGCGGTGGTGCCGTTCTCGGAGCTATAATCGGTAAGATTGCTGGTAATACAGCTGTCGGTGCAGCCATTGGTGGTGCTGTAGGTGCCGGTGCCGGTGCTATCATCGGTAACCGTATGGACAAAGCCAAGAAAGAAGCTGAGGCTGTTCGGAACGCTCAGGTGCAGCAGGTTACGGATGCCAACGGTTTGCAGGCCGTTAAGGTTACGTTTGACTCCGGTATCCTCTTCGGTACAGGTTCGTCAACTCTGGCTGCTACGGCTAAGACTTCGCTCCAGCAGTTCTCTCAGGTGCTGAAGAACAACTCTGACTGCGACGTGGCTATCCACGGCTATACAGACAATCAGGGCTGGAAGAACAGCACACCGGAGCAGAGCATCCTGAAGAACCAGTCGCTGTCAGTAGACCGTGCAACTGCCGTTTCTTCATACCTTCAGGGTCTCGGTGTTCCCGTTTCCCAAATTAAGAGCGTTAACGGTTATGGCCAGGACAACCCCGTTGCCGACAACTCTACGGCTGCCGGTCAGGCTCAGAACCGTCGTGTGGAAATCATCATGTATGCAAGCCAGCAGATGATTCAGGCTGCTGAGAACGGAACTCTCAAATAAATTAAGCGGAAGTCTTACGCAGTCAGGATATGAATGTATTCCTGTCGAAAAAGACATATATCGTATGATTATCCTAAAAAGAATACGTATGATATTTCGATGGATGGTGGTTGCCTTTTTGGCTTCCACCATTCTTTCGGTTATAGCTCTGCGGTTCGTTCCTGTCTATTTCACACCGTTGATGTTCATCCGTGTCGGCCAGCAGATAACTGCCGGCGATGACATCCGTCTGCGGCACAGATGGGTTCCGATGAACAAGATTTCCAAGGAACTGCCCGTTGCGGTGATGGCCAGTGAGGACCAGCGCTTCATGGACCATCATGGTTTTGACTTCCAGGCTATTGAACATGCGGTGAAGACAAATGCCAAGCGTGGCGCTAAGCGCAAGCTGGGAGGCAGCACTATTTCTCAGCAGACGGCGAAGAACGTTTTTCTGTGGCCGGGACGTACGTGGTTGAGAAAGGGACTGGAGGCTTATTTCACTTTTCTGATTGAGATATTCTGGAGTAAGGAGCGCATAATGGAGGTCTATCTCAACTCTATTGAGATGGGACGTGGTATTTATGGAGCCGATGCCGTGGCGGAATGGCATTTCCATTGTCGTGCCCAGGACTTGACGCGTGAACAGTGTGCACTAATTGCAGCGACGCTTCCAAATCCTCTGAAATTCAATTCCGCTTCTCCAAGTTCTTATATGAAGAAACGGCAGAGGAAGATTCTGCACGAAATGAAGTTTGTGAAAGGGTGGGAGAGGAAGGATGCCGACTGACGGCAGGACGCCTTTTTTGAATTTCCATGTCTTTCTCTCGGAAATTTCGGCTTGTGCTATTTCCGAATATCTGATTGCTCATTCTGAAAATTCTGATTGTTACGGAAATGTCGTAAGCGAATGAAATAATAAAAGGAATGTCATCATGACATTCCTTTTATCACTTTGCGGAAAGTGAGGGATTCAAACCCCCGATACCCGCAATGGGTATACCGGATTTCGAGTCCAGCGCATTCGGTCACTCTGCCAACTTTCCTGTTTGCGGTTGCAAAGTTAATGTATTTTCTCTTAACTACAAAATTTATTCGAAAGATAATTTGTTTAATCTTTCACGCAGCCGTTCTGCTTCTGATTTGCGGATAGCCAATCTGATTTCACAGGTGTTATCGTATGTCTGTGAGACGATGCGGGGGGACATGTCCTTTATCACGCGCATGACATCGTTGGTCATTATATACGGAAAATTATATACGACTTCTTCTTCAACCTGTCTAACCGTTATTTCGGAATGGCTGATGGCATCTGCTGCAGCTGCTTTGTAGGCTACGATCAGCCCGCCCGTACCGAGATTTACCCCGCCGTAGTATCGCACTACGACGATAAGAATGTCCGTAAGTTCGTTGCTGTTGATCTGGCCAAGGATGGGCTTGCCGGCCGTGCTGCTCGGTTCGCCGTCGTCGTTGGCCCTGAATGTCGTCCTGTCAGGACCGAGCATGTAGGCGTAGCAGACATGGCGGGCGTCATAATACTTCTTTCTGTATGTGTCCAGAATTTCCGTAATCTCGTCTACGGATGTGACATGATGGGAAAAGGCGAGGAACTTACTCCTCTTTTCGGAGTAATATCCCTCGCCTATGTTCGATATTGTTTTATATTCGTCGGTCATTTCTTTGTAGTGGTAAATTCTGTTCGTATGCCTCCGATCGGGGAGGTAACGCGATGTCAGGATTATGCCAACTTATGAATGATGAGGCCGGAACGGAGTTTCGGTTCAAACCATGTTGCCTTTGGAGGCATTATTTTTCCACTGTCGGCGATGTCCATGATCTGCTGCATGGATACCGGATATAAGGCCAGTGCCATGGTCATCTCACCGTTGTCCACACGACGCTTCAACTCGCCAAGACCGCGCAGGCCACCGACGAAGTCGATGCGCTTGTCGCTGCGGAGGTCCTTTATGCCAAGGATATTGTCAAGTATGAGGCGGCTCGAAATGTCGACGTCCAACACGCCGATGGGGTCGTTGTTGTCATAGGTGCCGTCCTTTGCCGTGAGGCTGTACCAATGGCTGTCGAGATATAGTGAAAATTCATGGAGCTTGGCCGGCTTGTAGATTTCCGTGCCCTTGTCCTCTACAGTGAAATTTGTTGTCAGCGCATTGAGGAACTCTTCTGATGTCATGCCGTTTAGGTCCTTGACGACGCGGTTGTAGTCAAGAATGGTGAGCTGGGAAGCCTGAAAACATACGGCCATGAAGTAGTTATACTCTTCTGTTCCCGTATGGTTTGGATTCTGTTTGGCTTTCTCTGCTCCTACTAAAGCGGCCGCGGCAGAGCGGTGGTGACCGTCAGCGATATAGAGATACGGCATTTTCTCAAACTCGTCCGTGACGGTCTTGATGTCGTTGTCGTCGCTGACAATCCACAACTGGTGGCGGAATCCGTCGATTGGGGCAATGAAATCATATTCCGGTTCGGTCGCCTTGTATTTACAGATGATGGCGTCCAGCACGTCATTGTCGGGATAGGCGAAGAACACCGGTTCGATGTTTGCATTGTTGACACGTACATGTTTCATGCGGTCTTCCTCTTTGTCACGGCGTGTGAGCTCGTGCTTCTTGATGACCCCATTGAGATAGTCGTCCACGAAAGCTCCGACTACGAGACCATACTGAGTCTTGCCGTTCATGGTTTGGGCGTATATGTAGTATTGTTCCTTCGTGTCTTGTTTGAGCCAGCCCTTGTCCTGGAACTTCTGGAAGTTCTCTGCGGCCTTCTCATAGACACGCGGGTCGTACTCGCTTGTGTCCGGAGTGAAGTCGATTTCGGGCTTTATGATGTGGTATAGGCTCATCTCGTTGTCCCCGGCTTCGGCTCTGGCTTCCTCGGAATTGAGAACGTCGTACGGGCGTGACTCAATCTTTTCAACCAGCTCTTTGGGAGGACGTATGCCTTTGAATGGTTTTACTTTTGCCATAACGTTTTTTATTTGTTTACTTGGAACTTGGTGTCTCCCGTAGCGAAGAAGGAGTTGATCTGCTTTGCTGCGGCAATTCCGGCATTGGTGTTTGCTTCGGCTGTCTGTGCTCCCATCTTCTTGGGAGTGCTGAAATAGCGGCCTTCAAACTTGGCGAATTCTGCGTCGGCATCCGGTTTGATGTCTGTCACATACTTCAGATCTGTGCGTTCGGCAAGAAGTTTGAGCAGTTCGCTTTCGTTGATGACTTCCTTGCGGGCCGTATTAACGAGAATACCGCCTTTCTTCATCTGACCGACCATGGCGTAGTTGATGCTTTCCTTGGTCTCTGCGGTTGCGGGAATGTGCAGTGATACGACATCGCATGTCTTGAACAGTTCGTTCTGATCAGCCACAGCCTTGACTCCTTCTTTCTCTATGGCTTCTTTCGGGCAATAGGCGTCGTATGCATAGACATCCATACCGAAACCCTTGGCGATGCGGGCTACGTTGCGGCCGACGTTTCCGAAGGCAAGAATACCGAGTTTCTTGCCGAACAACTCTGTGCCTGCCTTACCGTTGTAGAAGCTGCGTACGGCGTAGACGAGCATACCGAACACAAGTTCGGCTACGGCATTGGCGTTCTGACCGGGAGTGTTCTCTACAACGACACCCTTTTCCTTAGCGTATGCCGTGTCAATTGAGTCATATCCGGCACCGGCACGGACTACAACCTTGAGATTGGCGGCAGCGTCAAGGACCTCGGGAGTCACTTTGTCTGAACGCACAATCATTGCGTCAGCATCCTTGACAGCATCCAAAAGCTGGGCCTTATCTGTGTATTTCTCCAATAAAACCAACTCGTGGCCGGCATTTTCTATTTCGTTTCTTATCCCTTCAACGGCCGTTGAAGCGAATGGTTTTTCTGTAGCTACTAATACTTTCATAATATTATATTTTTCTTTTATCGGGTGTTGTAAACCGGATTTGGATTGTTCTAAAACGAAAAGAGGGCCTGCCAAAACGTTTTAGTTTAGGCACGCCCTCATTATAAGTTTTTATTAATTCTGAGCTTCAAACTCTTTCATACATTGAACAAGCGCGTTCACTCCCTCTATTGTCTGGGCGTTGTAGCAACTTGCGCGGAAACCGCCTACACTGCGGTGTCCTTTTATGCCGACCATACCCTTTGACGTGGCATACTCGAAGAACGGTTTTTCGAGTTCGGCATATTCGTCGTTCATCACGAAGCAGATGTTCATGACAGAGCGGTCTTCTTCCTGGACAGTGCCGCGGAACAGCTTATTGCGATCGATTTCGCCGTAGAGGATTTCAGCACGCTGCAGAGCCAGTTTGTCCATTGCCTCCACACCGCCGTTCTTCTTAATCCAACGGAGGGTCTCCATAGCTGAATATATGGGGACAACAGGCGGAGTGTTAAACATAGAACCTTTCTCGACATGTGTGCGGTAGTCAAGCATTGTCGGTATCTGGCGCGGAGCCTTGCCGAGAGTATCATCCTTGACGATGACCAAGGTTACACCAGCCATAGCCAGGTTCTTCTGTGCGCCGGCATAGATGCAGTCATACTTGCTTACGTCAACGGGGCGGCTGAAAATATCGGAAGACATGTCTGCTATCATGCGGACATTGACGTCGAGTTCCTTGCGGATTTCCGTACCGTATATAGTGTTGTTTGTTGTGATGTGCAGATAATCCACGTCGTCGGGGCATGTCCATCCTTTGGGAATGAAAGTGTAGTTGGCATCAGCGGATGAAGCAACCTCAACAACATCGCCGAACAACTTAGCCTCTTTCATGGCCTTCTTTGCCCAAGTACCGGTATTGAGATAAGCGGCCTTGCTGATGAGGAAGTTGTATGGTATCATACAGAATTCGAGCGAGGCACCGCCCCCAAGGAATATAACGGAATAGCCTTCCGGTATCTGAAGCAGTTCTTTGATGAGGTCGACTGCCTCGTCAAGAACCGGTTGAAAGTCTTTTGCACGATGGCTGATTTCCATAAGAGAAAGGCCAGAACCATTGAAGTCTAAACACTGCTTAGCAGTATTCTCTATTACTTCGCGCGGAAGCATAGACGGACCTGCATTAAAGTTGTATTTCTTCATTTGATTGTTAATTATATGTTTATAAATTCTGAGTGCGAAGTTACACTTTTTATTCCATTTGGCAAAATATTTTAGCAGAAATATAGGTAAAAGCCATTGTTTTTAGCTATATGACAATTTCGAGAATTGTTTTTATTCCTTTTATCTTTTCTCCGCGTGTCTGATTCAGAACACTTTCTATCTTGTCCCTTGCTATTGCGGCGTAAGTATAACGGTCCTTTACGTCGATTCGTCCTATTTCCGATGACATAAGTCCTCCTTTCTTACACAAGAAGCCGACGATGTCGCCTTTGCTGAGTTTGTCTTTTTTCCCCTTACCTATATATATAGTTGCCATTTTTGCCACTGCCGGCGTATTTTCGCAGACAGGAACGTCAAGGTTTTCAATATTGTCTTTGACAAATTCAGGGATATATTCATCCGGCCCAAGTACAAAGAAAGCCTTTCCGTCTGCTTCCCATCGTGCCGTTCGTCCGACGCGGTGTATATAGCTGTCTTCCGTTTGTGGCAGATGGTAGTGGACGATGTTGTCGACATCCGGAATGTCAAGTCCACGTGAGGCCAAATCCGTTGAAACGAAAACGTTTGCCGAGCCGTTGCTGAACTTATAGAGGGCGTCCTCACGTTCCTTTTGATCCATTCCGCCATGGAAATGACTGACGGAAAATCCTCTGTTTTTCAGGTAGTCCGCCGTGCGTTCGACGCTGTCCCGATAGTTAAGGAACACTATCGTGCTTTGTTCACCCTGTGAGCACAGCAGATTATATAGAGTTTCGAGCTTGTCTTTCATAGGGCTGCATACCTTATATATAGAAACTCTGTCAGACACGAGTCCGTTCTTGTTCTGATGGTCGATACGGATTGTCTTGTCCATGCGGACAAAATCGGGAATCTGAACGGTGTCTGTGGCGGATAGTAGAATCCGGCGTCTCACACCGGGCAATTTCTTTATCAGACGTGCCATCTCGTCAAGAAAGCCCATCTGCAGACACTTGTCAAATTCGTCAATTATGAGAAAGCGTATTCCGTATGGAGAGATATTGTTTTTATCCAAATGGTCATTGAGACGTCCTGGAGTACCGAATATTATGTGTGGCATTTTCTGGCGGATAGTTCTGTGCTCTTCCATTGCCGTACGTCCGCCGTAGCAGCAGAGTGAACGAATGCCGCATCTTGTCTCTTTCAGTACGTTGTCCGACTGAAGGGCCAACTCGCGTCCTGGAACAATCACCATTGCCTGAACCCTATTGTCGTCAGGATTCAGCATCTTTATCAGCGGGAGCATGTAGGCGAGAGTTTTTCCTGTTCCTGTCGGCGACAATATGACAATGTCCTTGTCTGTATCAAGGACGTTGTCATAGGTTTTCTTCTGCATTTCATTCAGTTCTTCAATGTGAAGTTTTTCCAGTATCTCTTTCAAATCCATCTGTTATAATTTAATTGTTACGGAAGTAAATACCTTTCTTTATAGCGTCAGTTCGTATATTCCGCTTGGTATTTTGCGTTTAAGTACTTCCAGCTTTATGTCTGTGCCGGCTATGATACCGTGGCTCCCGAGTATTGTTTCTATAGTCTTACGTGCCAGTTCCGGATGGTTGTTGTCTTCGCTGAGGTGGCATAACCAAACGCCGTTCAATCTTTCAGTCATGTTTTCGGCAATGGCGGTTCCGCATGAAGTGTTGCTCAGATGTCCGTTGTCGCTCAATATTCTTCTTTTGAGGTGCTGCGGATATGGACCGTTTTTCAGCATTTCTTCGTCGTGATTAGCTTCAATGACGAGATAATGCGCTTTTCCGATGAATGCCTTCATTTCGTCTGTGATGCTGCCGGCATCTGTTATCAGGCAGAACGTGACGTTCTCGCATTCGATACAATATCCGACGTTGTCTGTGCTGTCGTGTGGGACTCCGAACGGCGTGATTTTGAAATCTCCAAGCGTGAATGTTTCGCCCTTTGTGACATATCTTATATGCTCTTGGTTGATCTTTCTTTGCACACAATAGTTACGCCCGATGCCTTGATGCACCTCACGGGTTGTATATACAGGCAAATTATAATCACCGCTCAAACATCCCACTGACTTCACATGATCGGCATGGTCATGGGTTATAAGTACATTGTGGACTGAAGATAGACTCAGTCCGTAATCCTTAAAATACTTTCTCAGTGTCCTGTTTCCTATTCCTGTGTCTATTAGTAATCCATCCGTTGCGGTAAACAGATAGTAGCAATTACCGCTGCTTCCGCTGCCAAAGGATATAAATTTCAGCATTTCGTTATTATTTTGTGCAAAAGTAAGAAAAAACTGTGTGATAACCAAATGAAATTGGCTATCTTTGCGAAGATTTTGTCTTGAGACCTGTTTTGGCGCAGACCTTTTAGACATCGTCATTATGGCGTAGAAAAACGCAGTGTCTCCATAGTTGCCGTCAAGTGGGAGTCTATTTGAACTCTTTCGGACTTTGCTCAGGTGCCTGCGGACCTCCTTTTAAAGGAAATGGGATTTGCATAAAAGTAATACAGACATGAACTTCAAACTATTCTCGGCCGTCGCCGTTATTCTTTTTGCTGCTTGTGACATGAATCCTGATGCTAATGACAGCATTCAAAAGGATGCTATTGCCTTTTCAGAAAAGTATTTTAATTTTGATTTCCGTTCCGCGTTAGATTATTCCACTCCAGAAAGCCGTAAATGGATAAGTTATGTTGCATCGAATGTCAGTGATGAAGACCTTGGAATATTGCGGTCCTATGGTCATGCCGCGGTGGTCGATGCGAACGGCATAGACATTATCGGAGACACAACGGCCGTTGTCACTATGTCCGTTAGTGGTTTTCTTAGTACAGACAGTATAGGACGTCCTGGTCATATTGTAGAAAAAGCTGTTTTCCGCCTGCCGATGGTTTGTCGTAAAGGACGATGGCTTGTCAGAATGGAAGGCCCACTGCGAAGTGAAAGGTGAGATCGCGGCTGAGGCGCGGCTTGAGTATGGGATAACGGCCTTTATGGTCTTCATAGGCAGGATTTACGGCTTTCATACCGAAATCGAAGCGCAGAATGAAATAGTCAAAGTTGAGCCGTATGCCCCATCCGTAGCTGACCGCCAATTCTTTCAGGAACTCACTGAATCTGAACATCCCTCCGGGTTGTTCCTCATAGTTGCGTAGAGTCCAAATGTTTCCGGCGTCAACAAATAAGGCTCCGTTCAATTTCCAGAAAAGATGTGCGCGATATTCCATATTGATGTCTATCTTCATATCTCCGGTCTGGTTGATGAAGTCAATGTTGCCGTCACGTCCCGTATATCTTCCAGGGCCGAGTCCTCTTACGCTCCATCCTCTCACACTGTTGGCTCCGCCTGAAAAGTAGCGTTTTTCAAACGGAAGAATGGTGCTGTTGCCGTATGGATATGCGATTCCAAGGCCGAAGTGGAATACAAGTGCGTTATTATAGTCGAATCTGATGTTGTGGGTATAGTCAAAATCTCCTTTGACATACTGCGCAAAGGCGATATTGAACAGTTTGTACATCCCCAATTCATTCTTTGAGAAATTCAACATCCCAGCACTTGCATTCAGAAGATTACCTGCTGTCTCTATGTTCGTTTTGAATGCATACAGACCGTTATTGTAGGAGAATCCGAAGCCGAACTTCATTATAAAGAGATCCTCATAGTTGTATCTCAATATAGCGTTTCTGCTATTGGCATTGTCCAGATAGTCTTCACGGAATTTCGGTGAAATCCATGGCATGAAGACATAATTGAGGTCAAGCAGGTCTATCTGATATTTGTCATGATGGTTGTTGTCGTTCCACTTGTATCGCCAGGCAAGTGAAAGGACGCGTCTGTGGAATTCCGGCCGGTTCTGCAGATCATACATCAGTGATACTTCAGAAGTCGCTGTGTTTCTTCTTCGGAAGCTACGTGATAGAAACGGAGCGATGAATCTAGGGAACATAAGTCTTGTTTCCAAGCTATATTCCTCAAAGTTCTCGTTGGCATATCCTTCAAGTCCCTTTATGGCTTCGTATGCACCACGCAGTTCGATGCTGAACACCTCAGAACCGCGGAACATGTTGCGATTCTGATATGTCAATGTTGCTGCCGCTCCGAAATCTCCGGCAGTATTCGTTCCTTCCGGTTGAAAGCTGATAGTGCTTGGTTTGTTTGTACTTATCTGTATGTCGCAGTCAAGCATGTTGCAGTCTGCAATGTCTCTGAAACTGATGTTCGTGTATTTGACAGCTTGCAGACGCCCGAAATGATTGTATGTCTTTTGCAGATTTCTGCTGGAATATAAATCATTTTCATCGATGAATGTGTTATTCTTCATCACGCTTGGTCGCAGATGTATGACATCGTCGTCGGTTTCTCCGCTTGTGTAGGTCACATTGCGTATCGTGTAACAAGTGTGCAATGTGTCCGCTATGTGGTTCGTGCGATAGAGATTGAGTATCAGTGTTACATCTATGTTTCTTGAACCGGTAACGGTATCAGCCCTATATGTGATGAACTCCTTATGGAAGCGGTAATACCCATTGTTTACTACTATTTCAGTTATACGTTTGCGTTCCTTGTCAAGATTGTCTACGTTGAATTTCATACCAGTCTTCAACTTCCTGTTGGTAGGATTGTCCATACACAACAGGTTTGCAATGGCGGAGTCGCGGATGTCATATTCAACTTTGTTGATGTAATAGGCTTCACCGGGGTGGAGTATGTATGTCAGGTCAATCTTCTTCCCCCTTCGCTTTGATTCCACTTCCACTTCTGCGCCCAGATAGCCTTCATTTCTCAATTCCGAGCGTAAATCATTGCATGACAGGACAGTTCGCAGTGAGTCGTAGAGAACCGGAGGCTCTCCCATGGCTTTCAACGTTCTGTTTATCCATTTTGAACTGTCACGTCCCGATAAAGAATACGTGGCCAAAGGAATTTTAACGGCAGAAAACCACCGTGAATTTCCTTTTTGTCTGACATACGATTTAAGGTTGCTTATGTTTATATCTTTCCTCTTTACGTCCGTCGTGACATTAACCTTGTCTACCAGATAACCGCCGTCTGGAACATATTTTGTCACTGAACAAGCTGATATAAGGACGGTCAGGCAGATTATATATATGTATTTAGAGTATCGCATTAATCATGTTTGGGGTTGCAAAGTTAAAACTTTATTCGTAACTTTGCTGAATATTAGATGATTTTTTTTCAAAACAGTCAGTCATGATAAGCAAAAGTATAGTGAAACTGGTTCGTTCCTTGGAAACGAAAAAGAAACGGAAGAAAGAAGGACTCTTTGTTGCAGAAGGCCCCAAAGTGGTTGGTGACCTCATGAGACTGAGCCGGCCGTCGCTCATCATAGCCACAGAAGAGTGGCTGTCGGCATCCTTTATGTCTGATATGAAGACCTTGAAAGATACGGTCGGTCCTCGCGTCGTCGTCGTAACGGAGGACGAACTTCGCAAACTCAGCTTCCTGACAACCCCCCAACAGGTGATGGCCCTTTTTCCGATTCCTCCGGTTCGCATGCCTGACGCCGGCTATATTGCCGGTCGGTTGAGTCTTGTGCTCGATGGTGTTCAGGACCCCGGCAACCTTGGGACAATCATAAGGATTGCCGACTGGTTCGGTATCCGAGATATCTTCTGCAGTATGGATACGGCCGATCTTTACAATCCGAAGGTCGTACAGGCAACGATGGGCAGTATTGCGAGGGTAAACGTCGTTTATACGGACCTTGCTGAATTTCTTGACAGTCTTGATGATAGCGTGCCTGTATATGGAACTCTTCTTGACGGCTCTGACATCTATTCGCAGCCGCTCAGCAGCAACGGATTGATAGTGATGGGCAATGAGGGCAACGGAATCTCTCCGGACATACGTCGTCGCGTGACCCGCCGTCTGCTCATACCGTCCTTTAGTGAGGCCGATACGGCCGAAAGTCTTAATGTGGCTATTGCTACGGCTATCACCTGTTCGGAGTTCTGCCGCAGGATGTAAACTTAGCTGTTTACCTGATTGAAATTCAACTTTCCGTAGGAAGGTTGTTGCAAAACCATGTAATTATAGGGACGGTAGCTTTCTTGTCTGCGCACTCGCTGCCCTTTCAGGGAGCAAACGTTTCATATATCCTGTGTTATCACTTTAAATTCCGGATAGGCAATCCTGCTGCCCCCCAAAAAAAAACGAAACGAGGCCGACACCAATATAGGATGTCGACCTCGTTTTTTATTGTTGGTCTTGTCTACTGAGAGACGGGATTTTGATTATTCGCCCTTCTCCAGCTGAGCCTTCAACTGAGCCAGAACATCGATGTCACCGAGAGTTGTGGCAGCGGGCTGGTTCTCAATCTTCACTGAATCTTCTTTCTTTGCACGGGGCTTCTTTGTAGCCTTTCTTTCCTCACGCTGTGCATCCTCGAAGGTGCGGCTGTGAGAAAGGATGATGCGCTTGCTGTCCTTGTTGAACTCAATAACCTTGAAGGGAAGTTCCTCACCCAGAGCGGCCTGTGTGCCATCTTCCTTAACGAGGTGCTTCGGGGTAGCGAATCCTTCAACATCTTTGCCCAGAGAAACCACGGCGCCCTTTTCGAGCAACTCTGTGATCTTACCCTGATGGATGCTACCTACTGTGTATTCACCCTCGAATACATCCCAAGGATTGTCTTCCAGCTGCTTGTGGCCGAGGCTCAGGCGACGGTTCTCCTTGTCGATGTCGAGAACGACAACATCAATGCTTGCGCCAACCTGAGTGAATTCAGACGGATGCTTAACCTTCTTCGTCCAAGACAGGTCGCTGATGTGAATCAGACCGTCAACACCCTCTTCCAGTTCAACGAATACACCGAAGTTTGTGAAATTGCGAACTTTTGCAGTGTGCTTGCTGCTGACGGGGTATTTAACCTCGATAGTCTCCCATGGATCTTCCTTCAGCTGCTTGATACCAAGGCTCATCTTGCGCTCGTCACGGTCGAGTGTCAGGATGACAGCTTCAATCTCGTCACCAACCTTGAGGAAATCCTGTGCTGAGCGCAGGTGCTGGCTCCAAGACATTTCAGAAACGTGGATGAGTCCCTCAACGCCGGGCTGAACCTCAACGAATGCGCCGTAGTCAGCGATAACGACAACCTTACCTTTGACGTGGTCGCCAACCTTGATTTCGCTGTCCAGAGCATCCCATGGATGGGGAGTCAGCTGCTTCAGACCGAGAGCAATGCGCTTCTTCTCGTCGTCGAAGTCGAGAATAACGACGTTGATCTTCTGGTCAAGCTCAACAACCTTGTGGGGATCGTCTACGCGGCCCCAAGAGAGGTCTGTGATGTGGATGAGTCCGTCAACACCACCGAGGTCAACGAATACACCGTAAGAAGTGATGTTCTTGACAGTTCCCTCGAGGATCTGACCTTTCTCCAGCTTAGAGATGATTTCCTTCTTCTGTGCTTCCAACTCGGCCTCGATGAGAGCCTTGTGAGAAACAACGACGTTGCGGAACTCCTGATTGATTTTCACAATCTTGAATTCCATTGTCTTGCCTACGAACTGGTCGTAGTCGCGGATGGGGTGAACGTCAATCTGGCTACCGGGCAAGAAAGCCTCGATGCCGAATACGTCAACAATCATACCGCCCTTAGTGCGGCACTTGATGTAGCCCTGTATGATTTCCTGGTTGTCAAGAGCAGCGTTGACACGCTCCCAGCTCTTGCTCAGACGTGCCTTCTTGTGAGAGAGAATCAGCTGACCTTTCTTGTCCTCCTGATTTTCTACGTAAACCTCTACAACGTCGCCCACCTTGAGTTCGGGATTATAACGGAACTCGCTTGCGGGAATAATACCGTCGCTCTTGTAACCGATGTTTACAATAACTTCTTTCTTGTCAACAGAAATCACCGTACCATCAACAACCTGATGCTCACTGACTTTGTTGAGTGTTTCGTCGTAAGCCTTGTCAAGTTCTTCCTTGCTGATGCTTACGTGTGAGCCGTTCTCAAACTCGTCCCAGTTGAAGTCCGCTAACGGCTGTACTTTGTTTGTTAATTCTGACATAAATTGTTAAATTAATAAAGTTAGACTTTATGTTAATTGAAAATCGGCTGCAAAGATACATTATTTTATTAAGTCGGCCGTCGTTCCTGTAAGATTTAAACACGATTGTTATGGATATTTAACATTTATTTGGCTTGTTTGTGGACCGTCGGGCGTGTTACCTTATTATATATGGGTTGAATTCACAATCATGGCAGTTCGGAAGCTACTTTCATGATGTATCATGATACTTCCGAACTGCCATGATTGTGAATCCGTTACAGCATGAAATAAAAGGATGTGGCAAGAATATCCTCTCTCTTCTTTCCACATTCCTCCCTCCTCGAAAATTTTCCGAATAAACCGGACAAAAGACTTCAAATCCTTGAAGAATTCAAAAATAAAAATCATTTGGTCGCAAATTCGCGAGTTTTGCGCGTGCATCTTTTATGCTCTGAGCATCAGTGTATTATCTCGGAATTGATGGAAGTGTGCAATAAAATTGGCACGAAAGTCTTGCCGTAAGGCCCCCGTTGCGTTGCAACGGGGGCCTTACGGCATTGCGACGGGCACGCCGTTGCAACGCAACGGGGCTGCTTTCGCAACCCCGGGAGGCCTCCGCGGCAGGACGGAAATAATTTTGTTGTCGCCGTATGGCATAATTATTGTATTTTTATGCGGCTGTTGTTTCCAGAATGAGAAAATGAAAAGGCTCGTTTTTTGGTATGTATTTCTTTACATGGTAACGGCCGTTTGTTGTAGTATTACCTTTATTGTTCCCTATAATTATGTTTTGGGAGGAACACAGAGACACGGAGACACTGAGCTATGCAATCCTCTGTGTCTCCGTGTCTCTGTGTTCAATTTATAGAATTATTGTTGTGATATGCTTATAAGATATCACTGTTTCTTCTGCTTTTTCTTCTTTTTTCTGATACCGAAGAGGTCTCTGAGATTGCGGAAGTCCTTTTTCATGATAAGACCGAGACCTTGGGTGTTAAGGCTCGACTTTGTGAAATAGCGGTCGTTGGTCTTGTTGTAGATGTTGATTGCGAGATTTCCGTTCGGCAGGAGGAGATAACGGATGTCGAAATCGCCGATGAAGCTGCTTGTGGTCGCATTGTTGACTTTGTCGCGATAGCCGAACTGGCCGTTGATGAGCAGCCGGTTGTTGAGCAGCCGGCCGCTGAGCAGTCCTTCGTATTCGGCATTGTTCCAACCTTCGTCACCAGTGGAAATATTGGCTCCGAAGTTCCAGTTGTTGCTGTTTATGACTGTTCCGAGCATGCTGTTGATCTGACTGGATATAGTTCCAGAGAGAAGGCTCTGCATGGCCAGTGACGTCTGACTCTGTTGTTTTTCGCTCTGAGCTGTAGCGTTGTTGCTCTCTTGCGGATAGAAGCGTCCGATTCCAAGCAGATAGATTACTTGCTGGTTCATTTCGTCTTCGCTGTTGATAATGCTTCTTATCATCTGTTTTTCGTCACTGTTAACGGATGGCATGTCGAGGTCGAAGCTGACTTGCGGCGATTTGGGCTGGCCTCCGATGTTCATGAGGCAGTTTACTCGGATTGTGTTATTGGAGAAACTGTTGCCGATATTGAGGTCGGAGAGCGATACGCCGTTGACTGTGTAGATAGCCTGAAGATTGAGCGCCGCGTCATACGGGTCGCCGCCGAAGATAATCGTTCCTCCCTCGTTGAAAACGAAATTCTTCTTGATGATATCCTGAATGGTGATTCCGTAGGTCCCGTGGTCAACGACGTATGTTCCGAACATGTTGAATGAGCCTTTGTTATAGTACGACGCGCGTAGCGTACCGCGTCCGTTGAGCGTGATATAGTCGTTTGTCCGTGCGTCCATGAGCACCTTTATTGTCGCCTCAGGTGTGCAGTTGATAAGGAAATTGATATGAGTGTCGGTCGGGATGTTGCTGTTCTGGGCTTCGGTCCTTGCGGCGGCAGGTCTGCTGATGCCGTCGGTGTCGTTAGGAGTCACGTCGTTCCAGTGTATGAACTCCTGATCAGAGATGGCGTCAGGATTCGATACGTTATAGACGAATGACGAGTTTTTCTGGGGTGTGAGGTCGATGTCAATGTTCAGTTCGCCGCTGCGTCCCTTGATGTCCACTTTTCCTGTGGCGAAAACGGTGCCGTAGAACGTGTCATCTCCGAAGTCGTGTATGTCGTATGCCAACAGGTTCTCTGCTTTGACAGACAAGTCGTAGGAAAGCCGTCCGAGATTGTGGTGACGGATGACACCACCGAGTGTGCCGCGTCTGTTGTAGATATCGTGGATGGTGATGCCGTCCAGTTGGATTTCGTCTGGCACTAAGTTGACAGCGGCTTTGCGGAGATAGTATTTGCAGTTCGTCGAGCTGACGGTAGCTTCGCCATCCACGACGAGATTGCCCGTCAGATTTATCGCTTTCAGCGGACCGGCCAACACGACCTCGCCCTTGGCCCGTCCGTTGACGTCGTGCAGGAAGCTGCCGGTGAACGAGCGCATGAAGTCTATGTAGGTGTTGTCGGCGCGTATGGTCAGGCTGATGTCGCTGCGCGAAGGAGACACGTAGCCGTTGATGTATGTGGCCGCGTCGGGACCGTCGTTGGCCACAGCTGCGATGTCGATTTGCTTATCCTCGCTATTCCAGCCCACATCAACCGTAAGGACACCCATATGTCCGTTCTCGAACTTGAAGTCCTCAACCGTGAGACGGCTTTTTGCTGACATTTCACCAAACGGAGCAGACAAACAGGCACGCCCCGTGGCCAGTCCGCTGAAATCAACGGAATGGAAGTTGACTATGTCGAGGATATATTCGATGTCGATGTCCTTCAGGTCTACGGTGAGCGAATCGGAAGACTTTTCCGATGCCGTGCCGTTGATTATGATATGCTGGTCTCCGTTGGTGATGGCAAAGTTGTCGACGTCGATATTCTTTTTCGTGTATGTGATAGAGGCCGGCCTTACTTTCCATGCGGCGTTGTTGATGTTGACCTCCGATGGCAGGATGTTGATTTCGGCTGTCGTCTTTTTGTCGTCGTTCCGGAAGAACCGTGTCCTTGCGTTGATTGTTCCCATCATGCGTTTTGGCGCGTTATTGTCCCATGATAATGAGGTTGTCAGATGGTTGTCGGCGGCATTGCCTGTCACTCTCAGATCCAATTCGTGACCGTTGTCCATTATCTTGGTTATGCCGATACAGCTGCGCAGCGTGTCGCTGACGGATGTGATGTCGATTTCGCCGTATTTGTATTCCTTGTCGTCATACGTGAAGTCCGGAATGTCGCAGTCGACAGTGAGCAGCTTGTTCCTATCGTCCACAAGACCGGTGAGCGTCATCGGTCTGTCCAGTCGCATCGGTATGCCGAAGAACATGTTCAGCCAGTCTGTGTTACCGATGTTTGCCGTAATCCTGAAGTTGTTGTCCGTTGGCTGTCCGTCCGATTCTAGACCGGGCATTGTGGGGAGTTTGTCCTTGATGATGTTCCTTATGCTATGCACCAGTGTGCTGTAGTCGAACATACCGAGCACTTCGGCCGTGCCGAAGTCGCTTTTCATGGCAAGGAAATGGGTCCCGTCGTCCTTGAATCCCGATGTCAGGTCGAGCCGTTCGAGCGAATAGGATTTTTCCGGAGATACCATAGTGAAATTCTCAACCGATAGGAAACCGGATGCGTCATTGATGTTTCCTGCTTTCAGATTGGCATTGAGGTCAGCTCCGAATGTCGCCTCGCCCCACGTCGAGGATATGTTTGTGGCGGAGGGAGAGAAGTGCTGGAGGGCGGCTTTAAGCCTGATGTCGGCCGTCTTGCCCGTTTTCTTGAAGTCTCCGTCGATGTTCAGAGCGATATTCGGGTCGTCAATGATGATACTTCCGGCTATTCCGTTGTCTTCAAGAAAGGCGTGGAGGCTTATGTCTTTGTATTTGTAATCGTTGTAATCCAGCGAGTTTACCTTTCCGTCGGCCGTCAGCTTCAGTGTGCTTCTGTTTCCGGGAAGACATCCTGAGAGGGATATGTCGGCATCCATTGCGCCCAATCTGTCGTTGTCCAGCAACCGGCCGACGGCCGTTCCTTCAGTCTTGATGTTTCCGGAAAAGAGTCTGTCTGGGGTCATTGAGAAGTTAGCGGCGATGTCTCCTGCCTGACCGGTGCTCAGGCTTATCTCTGCCTGTGTAACACGGCCGTCTGATTCTGCATTACCGCTCATTTGTATGTGGCCGAGGCGTGGCAGGATGGCCACACCGTCCTTATTCAGACATTTACCGATACGTGCGGACATTTCGGGTGTGAAGCTGATATTGCTTACAGCGATGGCCCACCGTGGTTTGGCGTCAAAGTCGGAAATATAGCCTTTGGCGTCCATGTCAAACACTCCGGAATGTGAGTTTATGCTCAGTTTGTGAATATTTATATTCTTGTCGGAGCCATTGACGGCCGCCGCAATCGTCCATTTGTCGTCAAAATAGCGTAGGGTGGGGAGGAGGAATGCAAAGTCAGAGAGGGTGATTGACGATACTGCTGTGCTGCCGTTGAACCTCAATGAGCCTTCTACGGGTTTGGAGTTGTCCATGCGATAAGTCGCTGTGATATCGTTGAACCTCAATTCTGTGCCTGGCATTTTTAGATAGAACTTTTGTAGACATGCTCTATTGTTGTTGGCGTTTATGTGAAAGGCCAGTCTTGTAAGGTTTAGTCCGGATTGTTCTTTGAATGACAGCTTTTTGACAATGACATCAAGTGAATCCTTTTTCAGTGCCTTTACGGATATGTGAGCACTGATATCATTAATATCAATATGTGAAGGGTTGAATTTGTGGGGTGTCGGTGCCACGTCATAGCAGTCGTAACTGATACTGCTATGCTGCATGATAAAAGTGTTGATGCGCAGGTCCAGCGGCTTCTTTTCCTTTTTGTCGTCCTTTGACGACAGTGCGTCAATAATGAATCGGACATTCAGGTCGGAGTCCTTTGATGCCTGATATAGTTTGATGTGTGTGCCGAACACCTGCGCGGACGATATCGCAATCTTGTTGTCCAGCAGTGACGCGAGGTCTATCTTTACGGCGATGCGTGCCGCGTGAAGCGCTTCATTATGCTTGCGGTCGTACACCTGTACATCATCTATAATTATACGGTTCAGGAAACCGAGGTCGACAGTGCCTATCCGCACCTCCGTGTCAAGCATCCCGGAAAGCAGATGCGCTGTCTGTTCTCCCATACTGCGCTGTATGGAAGGGATGTGGATTAATGATATAATCAGTATATAAAGCCCGAGGAGCGTCCATACGGCTCCGCTTACTATGTTCTTAAATACCTTCAATTCTGTTAGATTGAGATTGCAATTTGTTCCTGAATCGGTACTAATAGCTGCAAAATTACACTAAAAAGTTGATTTAATTGATTTTTTACACGGTAATCTTCCGTTAACTTGCCCTTTTTTGGTTAATTTTGCAGTCATAACTATTCGTTTTTCAGATTATATATGGCAAATGTAATTAAACTAAGCAAAGGTCTGGATATTAATCTTAAGGGCGTAGCGGAGAAAAAGAAGATTTCCTTGCGCTCCAATGGCAGGTATATGTTGCAACCTGACGACTTCGTGGGAGTGACTCCCAAGGTAGTCGTGAAGCCTGGCGACCGGGTGAAGGCAGGTGAAGCATTGTTTGTCAATAAGGAATATCCGGCTGTTAGGTTTGCCTCTCCAGTCAGTGGAACAGTGAAGGCTGTAGTGAGAGGTGAACGTAGAAAGGTGCTCGGAGTCAGTGTTGAAGCCGATGCCGGACAGGAATTTGTGGACTATGGAAAGAAAGACGTGCGTCAGCTTGATGGCCGTGGAGTGAAAGAAGCACTCCTTGAAGCCGGTTTGTTCGGCTTCATCGATAGGTTGCCTTACGCCGTGTCCGCCACACCGGACGCAGAGCCTAAGGCAATTTTTGTATCTGCGCTGAGGGACAAGCCGTTAGCTGCCGACTTTGAATATGAGCTTGAAGGCCAGGAAGAGGACTTTCAGGCCGGTCTGACGGCTCTGTCGAAGATTGCCGTGACGCATCTTGGCATAGGCCGGAAGCAGACGGCAAAGGCTCTGACAGAAGCATGTGATGTTGAAATTACGGTTTTTGACGGTCCGTGTCCGGCTGGAAATGTCGGCGTTCAAGTCAACCATATATCCCCGGTGAACAAGGGTGAGGTGGTTTGGACGGTTGAGCCGACGGTGGTTCTGTTCATCGGACGTCTTTTCAATAATGGTAAAGTGGATATGCGCCGTAGTGTCGCTTTCACCGGAAGCGAGGTGGAGAAGCCCGCTTATGTCGATATGATGGTGGGTGAGGAACTTGCCACGCTGCTCAGCAACAGCGTGAAGAAGGACCATAACGTGCGTATCATCAACGGAAATGTGCTCACCGGACGTCCAACGACAAAGGAGGGATATCTTGGAGCACACGCGTCTGAAATCACGGTGATACCCGAAGGCAATGACGTCGACGAGTTCGCTGGATGGATCATGCCGCGTTTCGGTCAGTTCTCTGCCAACCGCAGCTATTTCTCATGGCTCTTCGGAAAGCGCCGTTATGCTCTCGACGCCCGTGTGAAGGGCGGTGAGCGCCATATGATAATGAGTGGCGAGTATGATCGTGTGATGCCTATGGACATCTATCCGGAATTTCTTGTCAAGGCCATCATCGCAGGAGATATTGACAAGATGGAGCAGCTTGGAATCTACGAGGTCGCTCCCGAAGACTTCGCGCTGGCCGAGTTTGTTGACAGTTCTAAGTTGGAGTTGCAGCGGATTGTCCGTCAGGGACTTGACATGCTGCGTAAAGAAAATGCTTAAAAGAAAGTTGAGATTGTTATGAGTATATTAAGAAATTACCTCAACAGTGTAAGACCAAAGTTTGAGAAAGGCGGAAGTCTCCATGCGTTCCGTAGTATCTATGACGGTTTTGAAACGTTCCTGTATGTGCCCAACACCACTTCAAAGTGTGGAACGAACATTCATGATTCGATAGACTCGAAGCGTATAATGAGCATGGTGGTCATAGCGCTGATACCTGCGATGCTTTTCGGTATGTATAACGTTGGCTATCAGAACTACCTTGCTGCCGGCACGCTGGCCGGTGCGGGTTTCTTTGAAGTGTTCATATACGGTTTTCTCGCCGTTCTTCCAAAGATAATCGTGAGCTATGTGGTTGGTCTCGGAATAGAATTTGCATGGGCGCAATGGAAAGGAGAGGAGATACAGGAAGGTTTCCTCGTGTCCGGAATACTGATCCCTCTGATTGTCCCGGTCAGTTGCCCGCTGTGGATTCTCGCCATAGCGGTCGCTTTCTCTGTTGTATTCGTAAAGGAAATCTTCGGTGGGACGGGTATGAATATCTTCAATGTGGCACTTGCCGCGCGTGCGTTCCTTTTCTTCTCTTATCCGACGAAGATGAGCGGTGATACGGTTTGGGTGGCCAATGACACTATTTTCGGTCTCGGCAACACCCTTCCTGACGGCTTCACGGCAGCCACTCCGCTGGCCGAAGCTGCCCAGGGGGCTAAAATCCCTTATTCTTTGTGTGACATGGTGACGGGATTCATCCCCGGCAGTATCGGCGAGACAAGTGTCGTTGCCATTGCTATCGGCGCCGTTATCCTGCTTTGGACTGGCATAGCCAGCTGGAAAACCATGCTCAGCGTCTTTGTCGGAGGCGGTCTTGCCGCAGCCTTGTTCAGCAGTGCCGGCATGTCACCGTTGCATTGGTATGAGCATCTCGTGCTTGGTGGATTTGCCTTCGGTGCCGTCTTCATGGCCACTGATCCCGTGACAGGAGCCCGTACGGAAGCAGGCAAGTGGGTGTTCGGACTCATCATCGGTGCGCTGGCCGTCATAATACGAGTCATGAATCCCGGCTATCCCGAGGGAATGATGCTTGCCATACTATTTGCCAATATGTTCGCTCCGCTCATTGACTATTGCGTCGTGCAGTGTAACATATCGAAGAGAATGAAACGTATAACCCCTAACAAGTGATTATTATGGCAGGGAATAAAGAAACAAAGAAGGTTTTGAATACGAATTCCAATACCTACATTATTATATATAGCTCTGTGATGGTGGTCATTGTGGCGTTCCTGCTGGCCTTCATCTCCCAGGCATTGAAACCGGCCCAGGACGCTAATGTGGCTTTGGACAAGAAAAAGCAGATTCTTGCGGCCCTCAATATCCGTGATCTTGACAATGTTTCTGCTGCTGCGAAATACAGTGAGGTTGTCACAGCTGACGAGATAATCGACAAGGACGGTCGTGTCACTGCCCCGGGTACACAGGGCGGTGAGGAGGCCGGGTTTACGCTCAACAGCGCAGACTTCAAGGCCGGCCGGCTGGCATTGTATGTCTGCAATGTCGACGGTGCCACAAAATATGTCGTTCCCGTCTATGGAATGGGACTGTGGGGACCTGTTTGGGGCTACATTGCCATCAATGAGGATAAGAATACCGTTTATGGCGCTTACTTCAATCATGACAGCGAGACGGCCGGACTTGGCGCCGAGATAAAGGACAGTAGGGATTGGCAGTCGAAGTTCATCGGCAAGAAGATATTCGGTTCTGCTGACGGAGGGAATGCAACGGTAGCTTTGTCCGTCAAGAAGACTTCCGATATCAAGAATCCTACATCGGAAGTTGATGGCGTTACAGGTGCCACGTTGACGTCAAACGGTGTGAGCGACATGCTCCGCGAGTGTCTCGGAGAGTATAAAGTGTTTCTTAATGAAAAATAAGGAGGAGTAAGTAAATGAGCAAGTTATTTTCAAAAGAAAACAAAGCGGTGCTTGGCAATCCGCTTAACCTTGACAACCCGATATTGATTCAGGTGCTCGGCATCTGTTCGGCGCTTGCCGTCACGGCACAGCTAAAGCCTGCAATAGTGATGGGACTTGCCGTCACGGTTATCACCGGCTTTTCAAACGTGATAATATCCGTTATCCGCAATACCATTCCCAACCGCATCCGCATCATCGTCCAGCTTGTGGTTGTGGCGGCATTGGTGACCATCGTCAGCCAGGTATTGAAGGCTTTTGCCTATGATGTCAGCGTACAGCTGTCCGTATATGTCGGTCTGATCATCACCAACTGTATCCTGATGGGCCGCCTTGAGGCCTTTGCCATGATGAACAAACCGTGGCCGAGTTTCCTCGACGGTATAGGTAACGGTATAGGCTACGCCCTCATTCTCGTGCTTGTCGGCGGTTTCCGTGAATTCTTCGGTCGCGGAAGCCTGCTGGGGTACCAGCTTATACCGCAGGGCGCCTACGACCTTGGCTATCTTAACAACGGAATGATGACTATGCCTGCAATGGCTTTGATACTCGTGGGGTGTGTTATCTGGATTCACAGAGCTTATTTTTATAAGGAGAAATGATTATGGAACATCTGATTAGCTTATTCTTCAGGTCCATATTTGTGGACAATATGATATTTGCGTTCTTCCTTGGCATGTGCTCGTTCCTTGCCGTTTCAAAGAACGTGAAGACTTCGTTCGGCCTCGGTTGTGCCGTGACATTCGTTCTTTTGGTCACCGTTCCGGTCGACTATCTGCTTCTGACCCGCGTCTTGGGTCCAGACTGTCTCATCAAAGGTGTAGATCTTTCTTATCTGAGCTTCATCCTTTTCATCGCCGTCATTGCCGGAATTGTCCAGTTGGTGGAAATGATAGTGGAACGCTATTCACCCTCTCTCTATGCCGCGCTGGGCATTTTTCTGCCCCTTATCGCCGTCAACTGTGCCATCATGGGTGCATCGCTTTTCATGCAGCAGCGCATCCATCTTGATCCGGCCAACTCACAGTACATCGGCAGCATAGTTGATTCAGTTGTCTACGCCATAGGCAGCGGTATTGGTTGGACGCTCGCGATAGCATCTATGGGCGCGATAAGAGAGAAAATGCAGTACAGTGACGTTCCCAAACCATTGCAGGGGCTTGGCATCACCTTCATCACCGTGGGATTGATGGCTATGGCCATGATGTGTTTCTCGGGACTTAACATTTAAGAACAGAGCCAGACGATAACGATATGATACAGTTTATATTAGTAAGTATAGGAGCATTCCTCATTACGATACTCCTGCTCGTCATCATTCTGCTCACGGCAAAGAAATATCTTTCGCCCGGTGGCAATGTGAATATAATCATCAACGACGAACGGACCCTCACCGTCCCGCAAGGCGACAGCCTCATGTCCGTTCTCAACGATAACGGTGTCTTCCTTCCGTCAGCTTGTGGCGGTAAGGCATCCTGCGGCCAATGTAAGGTTCAGGTGCTTGAAGGAGGCGGCGAAATCCTTGACTCGGAGAAGTCCCATTTCACCCGCAAGCAGATCAAAGACCACTGGCGTCTTGGCTGCCAATGCAAGGTGAAGGGTGATTTGAAAATCCGCGTTCCCGAGAGTGTAATGGGAGTGAAGGAATATGAGTGTACCGTGATTTCTAACAAGAACGTGGCGACGTTCATTAAGGAGTTCAAGGTGCAGCTGCCAAAGGGCGCCCACATGGACTTCCTGCCCGGTTCCTACGCACAGATCAAGATTCCTGCATTTACGATGGACTATGACAAGGATATCGACAAGAGTCTTATAGGCGACGAATATCTGCCAGCATGGGAGAAGTTCGGATTGTTCCCGCTCAAGTGTGTCAATCCGGAACCGACCATCCGCGCCTACTCAATGGCCAACTATCCGGCCGAAGGCGATGTCTTCATGCTTACCGTGCGTATAGCCACACCGCCGTTCAAGGCAGACCGTTCCGGATTCATGGATGTCAATCCCGGTATCGCTTCAAGTTACATATTCACCTTGAAACCCGGTGACAAGG
Source organism: uncultured Prevotella sp. (assembly GCA_947170725.1). Lineage (GTDB taxonomy): Bacteria > Bacteroidota > Bacteroidia > Bacteroidales > Bacteroidaceae > Prevotella. The sequence continues at coordinate 43,691 of CAMVUM010000002.1, read as the reverse complement.
TCATCATGAGCGGTCCGTTCGGCGATTTCCATCCTCATTTCGACTCCAAACGCGAGATGATATGGGTCGGTGGCGGTGCCGGTATGGCTCCTCTGCGTGCTCAGATCATGCACATGACAAAGACCCTCCATACGACCGACCGCGAGATGCACTACTTCTATGGTGCTCGTGCGCTCAACGAGGTGTTCTACCTTGACGACTTCCTTGGCCTGGAGAAGGAGTACCCCAACTTCCATTTCCATCTCGCCCTCGACAGGCCCGACCCGGCCGCTGATGCCGCAGGTGTGAAATATACGGCCGGATTCGTTCATCAGGTCATGCACGACACATATCTGAAGGATCACGAGGCTCCCGAGGATATCGAATACTACATGTGCGGTCCTGGTCCGATGTCGGCAGCAGTTGTCAATATGCTCGACGGATTGGGCGTTGAGCCGGAGTCTATCATGTACGACAATTTCGGAGGATAGCACTTGCGGCCGAATAAGAGGATGTTGCAAAGCGATGAAATTGTAGTGGCCGTTACCTTGGATACCTTGACGTAATCAGTTGATGTTTCGATAAATATCGCAAGGCTATGTCCCTGCAAGTTTGGTATATGATTTGCAATACCATCTGACTTCCAGTCTGTTGTGCTCCGTTGGAGAGCAAAACAGACTGGAAGTCATAAAGGAAATCAGCCTCCTGCTGCAGCAGGAGGCTGATTTTTGTTCAGACATCAATTATTCCGTGTATTTTGGAATGACATACAAGTGTGACGCCGATAACAATATATAAGAGCTGATGGCTTATATATTTACAAAACTACTGCTGCGAAGATTTTTGTTTTAGCTCGTTTTTTTGGGCTTTTTACGCCCATTTTATCAATTTTTCTTTCTGTTTTCCGTCCGTCCGGCAGGCTTTTTTGTGCCGACTCGTTCCCGTAAGGCCCTCCCGGCTTTTCCAGAATGAAATTTCTTCTTGTTTTTGATTGCTAATTTTGTCAGGAAAAGTTGCTGTTTCGTTCCTGTAAGGGTCTCCTTGGATTGTGATAACGGCCTTGTTGGAAAGCAACGGCAGCCCCGTTGCAGAGCCGTAAAGGCCCCGTTGCAGAGCCGGGAGGGCCTTACGGCAAGCCAACAGCGCCGCTGTCGTCATTTCGTGACAATGATACCGTTTCCATGTAGTTGAGAATGAGACTGTTGTAGAATATGTAAATATATAATCACAATGACCGCTAATATTTGATACGTGCGTGCTTGCGATATTTGCGGCCTCTTCCGATTCTTTTTGAAAAGTCCCTCTTCTCGTGGGCGTAAAAGTCGGATTTAAATTTACGAATTGAGTCGTGGCTGTTTGTCGGTATGTCCTTGTGTTTGCAAATTGCAATGAGAAAAATTATCAGAATGCAAACATTTATCGTGTGGGGCGTAAATCATATACTTTATTCAAAGTATGGATATCGCCTCGCAATGTTTAATGAGTATCATCTGATTATGTCAGTGTGCCAAAGGAATTTCTCTATGATTCTGATATTTTGCAACAGTATCTACTTATTTTACAGCAGTATAAAATATTCCTAAAAATATCAATGACATCAAATCCACTCCATGATGAAACTTACATGAAAATTCATATTACGCCGTTTTTGGGGGAGATGGAATTTATACAATAACGTATGAAATAACTGGTTTGTTGAATGCAATTTGCAGTAATTTTCCTTTCATGATGACCGGTTGACGGTGCGGCCGGTGACAGTAACGAGCAGTTATACATATTATATAAATCTATCAGATATAAGTGAAAGACAAGAAGATAACATTATTGCTCTTGACCGCCATGTACCTGCGTGCCATCACGATGGCCACCATGAGGAACCTCAGGAAGTGAATCTGTCATGTGAGGGACAATCGGGTGATGAAGAGTTTCAACGGAACGTTGGCCTTGAAAATGATTGAAGGCATTGTCATCAACGATATAGCCGTGCCGGTTCTGTCAAGTGTGTGTGCCCGATGGGTGCCTATTAGGGCGTCGGCGACGTGGCAATGCGAACAGGAAAGGTGTGTCGGAATGTAAATGAATCATAAAGCAGTGGCATGTAATCATTTCGATACTCCAAGCAAAATAACGTAAACATGGAGACATCACGTCATAACGTATTTGTAAGTATCTTACGTCTGCAATCCGCGAAGGTGTGAGAGCATAGTACGCAGCAAGACAATTCTCTTTTCTCACTAAACACTCCTTCATCCATAAGTTTTCTCCTTTAGAGTTAATTCTGATTAAAAACTTGTAAAAGTTAAAGAGTTTCCACCGTGTTTTGTCGTTATTGATGCAAAGATTAATTATCTTTGTGCAGTTTTTCAAGACGGTTATGACGTTAATTATAGTACTGATATTGCTGTTCGGCTATATTCTGATAGCAACCGGGCACCTGACGAATATAAACAAGTCCGCAGTGGCGATGTTTATGGGTACGGTAGGGTGGGTGCTCTACGTGTGTTACGGCACTGATTTTGTCATGAGCCGCCATCCGTATGAGTATTCGGAATATCTTGCCGGTGCCACATCGTCGGGTACGGCTGTCAAGTATTATATCTATGACAACATCTTCCTTAAATATGTGGGTAAGGCAGCCGCAGTTGTCCTCTTTTTGCTGGCCACGATGTCCATCATTGAAATATTGAATAACAATGGATGCTTCGATTTTATCAGCGAATTGGTGCGGACGCGCAACAGCAAACGGCTTCTTTGGACACTGACGCTGGTCACTTTCGTTATATCGGCCAATCTGGATAATCTCACTACAACGACAATGATGCTCATGATAATGCACAACATTGTTAAGAGCCGTCGTCAGCGGATGCTGATAGGTTGTGCGGTAGTCATTGCGGCCAATGCCGGAGGATGTTTCACGGTTATTGGCGATCCTGCCAGTGTCGTATTATGGGGAAATGGAGCTGTCACTGCAACAAATTTCTCGGCCTATCTGGCTCTTCCGGCCGTGATAGCATGGATGATACCGACATTACTCATCGGAAGGGAATTGCCTGCCAGGCTGGATGTGGAATGGCCGGCGGCACCATATCGCGGTGATGACACAAATCTTAACCGCTGGCAACGTCTTGTCATGCTTGTTGTTGGTATCGGCGGTCTGTGGTTTATTCCGACGTTCCATAACATCACTAAGCTAAGCCCGTTTCTCGGAGCTTTGTGTGTCTTGTCGGTGTTATGGATAGTCAACGAGGTCTTCAACCGGAAACTGATGAATTCTGACCAAATGATTCAGCGGCGCATACCGCGTGTTCTCCAATATGGAAGTATACAGCTGATGCTGTTTGTCATGGGAATTATGCTTGCCGTTGGAGCTGTTTCGGAAACCGGTTTCTTCGGCGAAGTTTCGCGTTGGTTTGATTATGGGATACACAATGTATGGGTGTTGGGCATCGTCTCGGGAATTATGAGTGGACTGGTGGACACGTTCACCGTAGCGATGACTTCTATCTCGATGTATCCGGTGGTGGATATGACCAATGCAGAACAGTGGTCGGATGTGGTATATATGTCAAACTTTATGACGAATGGGGCATTTTGGAAAATCACGGCATATACAACAGCTGTAGGTGGCTGTCTTCTTTGTTTCGCCAATAGTTGCGGATTGGCATTGATGAAAATGGAGCGAATGCATGTGGGATGGTATTTCAGGAATTGCACGTTTAAGGTATTGGTAGGCTGGCTGGCCGGTTTAGGGGTGCTTTGGGCTGAAGTATATATTATGATGTGAAGAAACATGACTAAGTAGAACAAGTAATAAAGATTATGGCAAAGATTAAGACTATCGGAATACTGACATCCGGAGGTGACGCTCCGGGTATGAATGCGGCCATACGTGCCGTGACGCGTGCGGGAATATGCAACGGATTCAATATCAAGGCTATCTACCGCGGTTACGAAGGTCTGATAAACGGCGAGGTGCGTCCGTTCACGACAGAAAATGTCAGCGGAATCATCATGCAGGGCGGTACGATACTCAAGACGGCCCGCAGTAAGGAATTCACCACGCCGGAAGGAATGGCAAAGGCATACGAGACGTTGAAGCGTGAGGAAATAGACGCACTTGTGGTGATTGGCGGAAACGGCTCGCTCACTGGAGCAAAGATTTTTGCTTCAGAATATGATGTCTGCTGTATCGGTCTGCCCGGAACGATAGACAATGATCTTTACGGAACGGATTCAACCATAGGATATGACACAACGATGAACACTATCGTCGATTGTGTCGACCGGATACGTGACACGGCACAGAGCCACGAGCGGATTTTCTTTGTAGAGGTCATGGGACGTGACGCCGGCTTTCTGGCTCAGAACAGTGCCATCGCCAGCGGTGCTGAAGCAGCCATAATTCCCGAGGAGTCTTTGGAGTTCGACCAGTTGGCCCGTTTTATGGAGCGAGGCATACGCAAGTCGAAGAAGAGTTGTATCGTCATCGTTTCGGAAAGCCCGAAATGCGGAGCTCTCTATTATGCTGACCGCGTGCGCAACGAATTCCCTGACTACGACGTACGGGTATCTATCCTCGGTCATCTCCAGCGCGGTGGCCGTCCGACGGCGCGTGACCGCATACTCGCCAGCCGTACAGGCGTGGGAGCGATAGAGGCCATCCTTCAGGGACAGCGCAACGTAATGGTCGGCGTAAGAAACAACGAAGTCGTTTATGTTCCGTTTAGCGACGCCATACGCACGGACAAGCCGTTGGATATGAAGCTTATCAAGGTGCTCGACGAACTCAGCATCTGATATTGCCGGTTTTTCCGCAAATGATTGTTAGAAATGTACAAATAATTAGGAATTATTATGGAATAAACATCCGTAAGTTGATTGCTTTTGGAAAATATTTGCTAACTTTGCGGTATTACTAACGAAAAAACAGAATTTAAAAAGAATAATAGCTTATGTCACAAATTATCGGACATATTTCACAGATTATCGGTCCTGTTATCGACGTCTATTTCGATACGGAAGGACAGGATGCTGAGAAAGTGTTGCCAAAAATCCATGAGGCATTGAGAATAACCCGTAACGACGGGCGCACTCTTATTGTAGAGGTACAGCAGCATATCGGTGAGGACACCGTTCGTTGCGTCGCCATGGACAATACGGACGGACTGCAGCGCGGTCTGGATGCGGTGCCGATGGGTACGCCTATCCTGATGCCCTCTGGAGATCAGATTAAGGGCCGTATGCTCAACGTTATCGGACAGCCCATTGACGGTATGAAGGAGTTTCAGATGGATGGAGCCTATCCGATTCACCGCGAGGCCCCGTCGTTCGAGGAACTTTCCACGCGCAAGGAGATGCTCGCAACGGGTATCAAGGTCATCGACCTGCTGGAGCCTTATATGAAAGGTGGTAAGATCGGACTCTTCGGTGGTGCCGGTGTGGGTAAGACAGTGCTTATCATGGAGCTTATCAACAACATCGCCAAGGGACACAACGGATATTCCGTGTTCGCCGGAGTGGGAGAGCGTACGCGTGAGGGTAACGACCTGATACGTGAGATGATAGAGTCTGGCGTTATCCGCTATGGCGACAAGTTCCGTAAGGCTATGGACGAAGGAAAATGGGATTTGTCTCTTGTTGACCCGGAGGAGTTGAAGAAGAGCCAGGCAACGCTGGTTTATGGTCAGATGAACGAGCCTCCTGGAGCACGTGCTTCGGTTGCGCTTTCTGGTCTGACTGTGGCAGAGGAGTTCCGCGACAACGGAGGCAAGGACGGCGCTGCAGCCGACATCCTTTTCTTTATCGACAATATCTTCCGATTCACTCAGGCCGGTTCTGAGGTATCCGCTCTTCTCGGCCGTATGCCTTCGGCTGTGGGTTATCAGCCTACGCTGGCCAGCGAGATGGGAACTATGCAGGAGCGAATCACGTCTACAAAGAAAGGTTCAATCACGTCCGTACAGGCTGTCTATGTGCCAGCTGACGACTTGACCGACCCGGCGCCCGCAACAACGTTCACTCACCTTGACGCAACAACGGAGCTTAGCCGTAAGATAGCCGAGCTTGGTATCTATCCCGCCGTTGACCCGCTGGGAAGTACGTCACGTATTCTTGACCCGCTTATCGTAGGTAAGGAACACTATGAGTGCGCCCAGAGAGTGAAGGAGATTCTTCAGCGTTACAAGGAGTTGCAGGATATCATAGCCATTCTCGGTATGGACGAGCTTTCCGACGAGGACAAACTGACGGTGAACCGCGCCCGCCGCGTACAGCGTTTCCTGTCTCAACCGTTTGCCGTAGCCGAGCAGTTCACAGGACTTCCTGGCGTGATGGTGAGCATTGAAGACACGATCAAGGGTTTCAATGCAATTCTTGACGGTGAAGTTGACGACCTTCCAGAGCAGGCGTTCCTCAACGTCGGAACCATTGAAGACGCTAAAGCTAAGGCTAAGAAACTGCTCGAAGCAGCTCAGGGATAATATTGGTGAACCACTAAAAAAACGAGCATGAGTCTAAGACTAAAGATTGTCACGCCGGAAAAGATAGTCTATACCGGAGAGATTGTAAGTGTGAGGGTGCCGGGTGTTCTCGGTTCTTTCGAGATATTGGATAACCACGCACCAATCATTTCCGCTCTTGACAAGGGGAGCGTAGACTATGTTACGGCCGAAGGCATACATCAGATTCAGATATCGGGCGGCTTCGTCGAGGTTCAGAAGAATGAGGTAAGCTTGTGTGTGGAATTATAATGTGTGATGCTTATGGGCGGACTGACGCATGACAACAATGACATTGTAAAACTCGGCAAACGCTATTTCCGACAAAGCGTATGGTTGACGGCAGGATTGACGCTCGTCGGACTGCTGGTGATGAATGTTTTTCGGATTGAGAACCTGCTGACACCGATTGTCATTAGTGCGGTGTTCTCCATCGTGATAGAAACGGCCGACACTGTTATATGGCAGATGGTGGCAAGACGAAATCCGGAAGGACTGACATCTTTCTATACCGCTGTATCGGGATTCCGTATGCTTGCAGCACTCGCGACGATGATGATTTACTATCTCGTTGTCGGAAGCGACGCCATGTTGGTGTTCTTTCTGGTGTTTATGTCATTCTATGTGCTGTTACTGATACATCATACGACTTTCTTCGCAAGGGTTTCAAATCGCTCGTGACGGATAAACAAATGTATAATTAAATAATGAAACAGATAAAGTCAATATTGTTTCTGGTGCTGTTAGCCATACTGCCTGTGCGTGGCCTGGCTTCCGGCAACGGCGGAGAAGCCGGCGAACTTAATATCCCGGAAATAGTGCTTGAGCACTTGGCCGATGCCTACGAATGGCATATAGCGACATACGACGGAAGGCATATCGGCATATCGCTGCCCATAATCGTGCGTAGCGAGAATACTGGCGAATGGCATTTCTGTACGTCCCACACACTTCCGGACGGCTTCTATTTTGATGTCCAGCATCATGGGAAGATATATGAGAAGCTTGCTGACGGTACTTCGGTGCGTCCGCTCGACCTGAGCATGACAAAGAACGTGGTTCAGATTTGGATTGTCGTAATCGTGCTGATTGCGGTGTTCCTCTCTTGTGCCCGCTGGTATAAGAAGCGCGATGCTCGCAGTGATGCCCCCAGGGGCTTCGTGGGCATGATGGAAATGCTCGTGATGTCAATCAATGATGATGTCATAAAGGCTTCCATAGGTGAGAAGCATTATCGTCAGTATGCTCCTTATCTGCTTACGGTGTTCTTCTTCATCTTCACCTGTAATCTGATAGGACTCATTCCGATATTCCCCGGCGGTGCGAACGTGACGGGAAACATCAATATCACGCTGTTCCTTGCCGTATGTACGATGTTGGCCATCAACCTGTTCGGAAACAAGGAGTATTGGAAAGAGATATTTTGGCCGGAGGTGCCGCTGTTCCTTAAAGCCTATCCTGTGCCTATCATGCCGGTGATAGAGCTCTTCGGAGTGTTCACCAAGCCGTTCGCACTAATGATTCGTCTCTTTGCCAACATGATGGCTGGACATGCCGTGATTCTGAGTTTCACGTGCGTGATCTTCCTCGGTTGGTCTATGGGTGTCGGTTACGGTCTCGGCCTGAACGCTTTCAGCATAATCATGCTTCTCTTCATGAACTGTCTTGAGGTTCTTGTGGCCTTTGTCCAGGCATACGTCTTCACGATGCTGAGTTCGGTGTTCATCGGACTTGCGCATAAAGAACATGGTGCGGAATGAGTTGACGGTTTTTATGAATGACATTTAAAATCTAAAATAAACAATAGAATAATAACAAATAAAAAACATTAACGACTTATGATTATTTCAACATTATTGGCCGCTGAGGGCCTGGCACAGCTGGGTTGCGGTCTCGGAGCTGGTATTGCAACAATTGGTGCAGGTTTGGGTATCGGTAAGATTGGCGGCAGCGCTATGGATGCTATCGCCCGTCAGCCTGAGGCAACAGGTAAGATACAGACAAACATGATTCTTACTTCAGCTTTTGTTGAGGGTTGCGCCCTGTTTGCCATCGCAGCCTGTGCATTCCTTATCAAATAACAAAGAGCTTGGCTCTGATAAAAAAATAGAGAATGGAACTGAATTTACCGGCAATTCTGACGCCTGACCTCGGTCTCCTCTTCTGGATGGCCCTCGCGTTTCTGGTTGTCTTCTTTGTACTTGCCAAGTTTGGCTTCCCTGCCATTATAAAAATGGTGGACGAGCGCAAGCAGTACATTGACGACAGTCTGCGCAAGGCCCATGAAGCGAACGAGAAACTGGCCAACATACAGAAGGAAGGTGAATCCATCTTGCAGGAGGCACGCGAAAAGCAGGCTCAGATATTGAAGGAAGCCACCGCAACGCGCGATGCCATTGTAGAGAAAGCTCAGGATAAGGCACGCGAGGAAGGTGCCAGACTGCTTAGCGAGGCAAAAGCCGAAATTGAGAACGAAAAGCAGGCTGCCATCAGCGACATCCGCAGACAAGTAGCTGCGCTCAGCGTGGAGATTGCAGAGAAAGTGCTGCGCGAAAAGCTTTCTACAGACAAGGCTCAGATGGATTTGATAGACCGAATGCTGGATGACGTTTCTTCTTCTGATAAAAAGTAATAGGTTATGGAGATTGGAGTAATATCAGTGAGATATGCACGCGCGTTGCTCAAAGGGGCGACCGATGCCCATCTTGAGGATACAGTCTACCGTGACATGCAGACGCTGGCGGCAAGTTACGCCAATGTTGAGCAGTTGCGGCAGACGATGGACAACCCCATGCTTTCAAAAGAGAGCAAGTTGTCGTTACTCTTGGTGGCATCAGGCGAAGCTCCGAGTAGCCTTACGAAATCGTTTCTCGGCATAGTGCTCGACAACGGCCGTGAGGATATTATACAGTTCATGGCCAATTCGTATATCACTCTTTACAGAAAACAGAAGAATATCATCCGTGGTAAGCTCACAACAGCCGTGGCCGTGCTTCCTGCAACAGAGCAGAAAATGCGTAGCATGGTGGAGAGCAAGACTAATGGAACTGTGGAGTTTGAGACTGAGGTGAACCCCGATATAATCGGTGGCTTTATCCTTGAGTATGATACTTATAGAATGGATGCAAGCGTGAAGTCAAAGCTGAACTCTATTCTCACAGTATTGGGATAATTGAAAAAGAAGAATGAGGAATGACGGGCGAGAGTGTCGGATGACGCTTGCTGTACTGCCGGGCAGTGAAGGCGTTTCACTGATAAAAGCATGAAGTGCCAGATTCAGGACGGTTTAAGGACAGCACCCGCGTTCCGTAGTTCAAAATTCGTAATTAATAGAATTTTATGTCAGATAAAATAAAACCAAGCGAAGTGTCTCAGGTTCTTCTCGAACAGTTGAAAGGAATAAGCGGCAGCGAGAAGTTTGACGAGGTTGGTACTGTGCTTCAGGTCAGTGACGGTGTGGCCCGTATATACGGACTACGCAATGCTGAAGCAAATGAACTCTTGGAGTTTGAAAACGGTACCATGGCCATCGTGATGAACCTGGAGGAGGACAACGTTGGTTGTGTGCTTCTCGGACCGACCTCCGGCATCAAGGAAGGAATGGTTGTGAAGCGCACCAAGCGTATTGCCTCCATTCGCGTCAATGACAACATGCTCGGCCGTGTCATCAACCCGTTGGGTGAGGCAATAGACGGACGTGGTGACATTGATTTGACGGAGTCATTTGAAATGCCGCTTGACCGCAAGGCACCGGGTGTGATTTATCGTCAGCCGGTAAAGGAACCGCTGCAAACGGGTATCAAGGCGGTTGACTCAATGATTCCTATCGGTCGTGGACAGCGTGAGCTTATCATCGGTGACCGTCAGACTGGTAAGACGGCCATTGCCGTTGATACAATCATCAACCAGAAGAGCTTCTACGATGCAGGCAAGCCTGTATATTGTATTTATGTCGCTATCGGTCAGAAGGCAAGTACGGTGGCTGCGCTTGTTTCAACATTGAAGGAGCATGGAGCCATGCCATATACGGTGATTGTTGCCGCAACGGCAGCCGATCCTGCTGCTATGCAGTATTATGCACCATTTGCCGGCGCCGCCATCGGAGAGTATTTCCGTGACCGCGGTCATTCCGCACTTGTAGTATATGACGACCTTTCGAAACAGGCCGTAGCCTATCGTGAGGTGTCGCTCATCCTGCGTCGTCCGTCAGGTCGAGAGGCTTATCCCGGCGATGTGTTCTACTTGCACAGCCGTCTTCTTGAGCGTGCCGCCAAGATCAACGACCAACAGGAAGTTGCAGAACAGATGAACGATCTTCCTGAATGTATGAAAGGCCATGTGAAGGGCGGCGGCTCCCTTACGGCACTTCCTATCATTGAAACTCAGGCCGGTGACGTTTCTGCATATATCCCAACCAACGTGATTTCCATCACCGACGGTCAGATATATCTTGAGACTGACCTATTCAATCAAGGTTTCCGTCCTGCGATCAACGTTGGTATCTCGGTATCGCGTGTTGGTGGTTCGGCACAGATTAAGAGTATGAAGAAGGTTGCCGGAACGCTGAAGATTGACCAGGCACAGTATCGTGAGCTTGAAAGTTTCTCCAAGTTCTCCAGTGATATGGACGCCGTTACAGCAATGACGTTGGATCGCGGCCGTAAGAACAATCAGTTGCTGATCCAGCCGCAGTACAGTCCTATGCCCGTGGGCGAGCAGATTGCTATTATCTATTGCGGTACCCATGGACTTATGCGCGACGTTCCGGTAGAGAAGATTCGTGAATGTCAGGATGCTTTCCTGGAAAAGATGCGTTCGGCTCATGCTGAGACCATTGCGACATTAGCGTCTGGAAAGATTGATGATGACGTGACGAAAGTCATTGAGTCTGTCATGGCTGATACAGCCGGAGTATATAAAAGTTGATAGTCTATGCCGTCACTGAAAGAAATAAAAAACCGTATAGCCAGTGTGAACAGCACGCGGAAGATAACGAGTGCCATGAAAATGGTAGCGTCATCAAAGTTGCATCATGCCCAGGTTATGATAGAGAATATGCTTCCTTATGAGACCATGCTTGAGCATATACTTAAAGCGTTTCTTGCTTCGGAGGCCGATGCTACGACGATTTATAGTGTAGACCGTCCGGTGAAGAGAGTCGCATTGGTTGTGTATGCTTCAAACAGCAGTCTTTGTGGCGGTTTCAATGCCAACATACTGAAGATGATGCAGCACGCTGTAGATGAGTATAAATCTCTTGGCATGGACAACATTCTTATCTATCCGATTGGCCGTAAGGTTGCGGAGAAGGTTGCGAAGCTCGGATTAAAGTCTGCCGGTGATTTCACTGAATTGGCCGATAAACCCAATGCCAAAGGATGTATTGACATGGCAATGGACTTGGGCAAGAAGTTCAGGGACGGTGAGATTGACCGCGTGGAGATGATATATCATCATTTCAAGAGTGCCGGTTCGCAGATTTTGACGCGTAAGACATTTCTTCCGATAGACTTGACGAGCGAACTGGATCGTGATCATGAACGCGATTTAACTACGAAAGTGGTGACTCGAGAAACTCAGGAATATCTTCGCAAGAAGGGTCAGACCGTATCAGACCGTAATGTTGAAGAAGCAAAGCCGCTGAATGACAACTTTATCGTGGAGCCTGATATGAATACTGTTCTCAGCCTTCTCATTCCGAAGTTGGCTCATCTCATGCTCTACACGGCTCTGCTTGACAGTAATGCCAGTGAACATGCGGCCCGTATGGTGGCAATGCAGACTGCTACGGACAATGCTGATGAACTGCTCAGGCAGCTCAATCTGCAGTACAACAAGAGCCGTCAGCAGGCTATAACAAGTGAACTACTCGATATTGTCGGTGGTTCTATAAACAACTAAGTAACAACAGGCTGTGTAATAATGCACATTCACTACATTTAGGGCATATCATTATGTTTGTCCGTCTGTGTCATGTTGATATAACCATGATATTGCGGCAGATATAATGATATGTCTTTTTGTTATAGATAGTCGCATTTATACCTCCATTCTTTTATCTACAGATCATAACATGCTAAAGAAATATCTTTTATTATTGTTTGCTGTGATGCTTACCGTTACAGCGATAGCCCAGAACCGCATCAAATATGTTTTCTATTTTATTGGCGACGGTATGGGCGTTAATCAGGTGAACGTCACCGAAACTTATCTTGCAGCCCTAAAAGGCAGAATAGGTTTCGAACCTATCCTCATGTCCAGCTTCCCTGTGGTGGGACTTGTCAATACCTACTCTGGCACCAATGGTGTTACAGATTCCGCAGCAGGCGGTACTGCTTTGGCTACGGGACACAAGACGAAGAATGGAGCATTAGGTGTCACAACTGACCTTCAGACAGAAGTAAGCAGTGTTGCGGCATGGGCAAAGGAGGCCGGTGCCGCCGTTGGTGTCGCAACGAGTGTCGCTATCGACCATGCCACTCCTGCGTCGTTCTACGCTCATGTACCGGACCGCAAAATGTATTACACTATAGGTCGTCAGCTCATTGCTTCCGGATATGACTATTTCGGCGGCTCAGACTTTCATGAGCCGGACAAGAAGCCGGAAGAAGGAACATTGTATGAGCAGGCAGAAAAGGCCGGTTATACTATAGCGAAAGGTTATAAAGACTATATTAAGAAGGCAGCATCGGCTTCTAAGATGATACTGTTTCAGAGCGACGAGGCTAACAAGAAGCTCTATCGTGACCATATTCCATATGCATTGGACCGCCGCAAGGGTGATCTTACGCTTGAAGAAATCACTCGGGCCGGTATCAATTTCCTTACACGGTCCAGCAAAGACGGTTTTTTCTTTATGGTTGAGGGCGGAATGATAGATTATGCCTGTCATAAGAATGATATAGGAACGGCCATTAATGAAGTTCTTGATATGGACAAGGCAATCAAAGTGGCATACGAGTTCTATTCGCAGCATCCTGACGAGACAATCATCATCGTCTCTGCCGACCATGAGACAGGAGGGCTTGTTATGGGAAAAGGACCATACGAGCTACATGCAGACCTGCTGCGTTTCCAGAAAATGTCAAAGCCGGAGTTTCAATGGCATCTCAATGACCTTTATTCAAAATCCCCGAAACGTTTCACTTGGAATCTCGTTGAAAAGGAACTGAAATCACAATTCGGTTTTTGGAATGGTATCACCCTCACTGACGACCAGACATCAAGACTCAAGAAGCGCTGGAATGCAATTGAGGAAGCTATCAATAATGGCGACAAGGTGAATAAACTTATTGACAATATCGGAGAAACGGCCTGCCGTATATTATCAGAAGTGGCCATGATAAGCTGGGCGAGTGGCGGTCACAGCAACGGCTATGTGCCTGTTTATGCTATAGGTAACGGAACGGAAGTGTTCCAGGGGCGTATTGATAATATAGAGATAGCCCCCGCCATCGGGACAATCACGGGCTGGAAGAAGTAACAAGTAAGTCGTTATTTAAATTATTGCTGTCCGATAAAACTTTTTATGGTTAGACAAAATTAGGACTGATTCCTATTGCAGGAGTCAGTCCTTTTTGGTTATTTTGGTTTCTCCAAAAATCAACAATAACCATGCGCAAAAATAGTCATTTTAGCGGACAGCCGCTCTATGGTCAGGTGATTAAATTGCTTGACAAGTCAAAAATTCTTTATTTCAGCCGTGAAAACGGCGGGGAGAAGTACACCAAACGGTTCACCTGCTGGATTCATCTGGTGGTGATGCTCTATGCCGTGATAATGTGTTTCGACTCATTACGGGAGATAACAGCCTCATTGCTTGCCGAGACTCGTAAACTGGCACATCTCGGAATTACCTTCAAAATCGGGCGCAGCACACTCGCCGATGCCAACAAGAGACGTCCTGAAGCTATATTTGAGGCTATTTACCGCGATTTATACTTCACTTACCGCCATGTTCTTTCCTCGGACAGCCGCAGCCGCAAGACTCTAAAATGGATGAAACGGCTGCAGATTATCGACTCCACGACCATCACTCTGTTCTCCAACCTGCTATTCAAAGGTGTCGGACGACATCCAAAGACGGGGAAAAAGAAAGGTGGAATCAAAGTGCATACCGTCATCCATGCCAACGAAGGTGTGCCGTCGGATATAAAGTTCACCTCTGCGGCTACAAACGACTCCTTCATGCTCAAACCGACAACATTGAGTAAAGGCGACATAATGGCAATGGACCGCGCATATATTGACTATGAGAAGTTCCAACAGTTGACGGAGCGAGGTGTTATATACGTCACCAAAATGAAAAAGAACCTGAAATACAGCATATTGTCTGACACCATGTATCAGACTCCTGACGGCCTGATGGAGGTTCGGATACAGAATGTGGAATTTGTCAAACAACTTAAGGGTGGGAAGACAATCCATCACAAATCGCGCATAATCACTTATGCCGATGTCAAGAAGCGCAAACTCATATCTCTGTTGACCAACGATATGGAGTCCGACCCCGAGGAAATTATAGACATATACCGCCAGCGATGGGAAATCGAGCTACTATTCAAACAGATGAAACAGAACTTTCCCCTCAAATACTTTTATGGAGAAAGCGCCAATGCCATCAAGATCCAAATCTGGGTAACGCTTATCGCAAACCTGCTGCTTATGGTGATGCAGAAAGGGTTAAAACGTCAATGGAGCTTCTCTGGACTTGCTACTATGGTCAGAATTACGCTCATGTATTACGTTGACTTCTACAGCCTGTTCAATAATCCCGAAAAGGAGTGGGAAATCATCCTCGCCGCGGCTTCCGGAGCCACGCCAGAACCATCGCTTTTCGACTGAGGGGGCTTGTAAAATTAAAGAAAAGACTCGAACGCCATAAAATCAGCGTTCGAGCTATACATTTTTGTCATTTTCAAGTTTTATCGGACAGCAATATATTTAAATATGAAAATCGCCTCCCCGGAGATGCAATGCCATTGGTTGTTGCAATTCCGGGAGGCAATTTTGTTTTATTCTTTAGCTTTTCCTGTCTTTATTCCTTAGTCCTCCCTGACGAAATGCGGGAAATTATCGTCACCGAGGTTCGGCTTAAACTCAAATCCTTCGTATGAGAACATCCGTAGACCATCAGTCGTTTCAATCTTGTTTTCGAGGATAAACCGGGTCATGGCGCCACGGCATGCTTTAGCCCAAACAGCCTGTACTTTCATTTCGCCGCCTTTACGGACATAAAATAGCGGTTGAACCACATGCACTTCATTACAGACGCGTTTCCAGTCAAACAACTGCTCATATTCTCCTGTGGACAGATGGACAAGTATGCCGTCGTCAGCTTTCACGCTGTCAATGAGCACGTCCGTCAGCCGGTTTCGCCAAAATCTGTTCATCGGACAATCGTTTGTCGTTTCCAGACTCACGGAATTTTCCATGCGATATGGCGCGATGGCATCCATCGGGCGCAACAAACCGTATAGAAAACACGTTATCCATAAATGATTCTGGGCAAACTCTAATGCCTCCTGCCCCAGTGTCTTTGCTTTCAGATGTTTATATGCCTGTCCGTTATATGCCATTATGGCTGCCATCTGTCTGGCTGCCGGGAAGTTCTGATATCTTAATATGTTTTCCGCAGCGATTTTCCGGCTGCATCCCAACATTGTTGCCATCTCGTCAATGTCCATAATTGCCATTTCCGCAGCAACGCGTTCCGCTATATCGCGGAACATCGGAACACTTTTGGGCTCATGGTCAGTTTCGTTGACCATGATTTTTGCATTCGCGAGTATTATCTGCATACGATTTCTTTTATCATAGTGTATGTCAAATCTCTGTTAGCAACCGTGCCTTTTCTTTTTGACGGACAGCCCTTGTTTCTTATGCTTTGAACAAATCATCGATTTCCGCGATTTCGTCCTCATCAAACCATTTTGACAGTTTTTCCTTCGCCTTGTCCTTTATTTCCGGTTCTACATTCGTCCATACCTTTTTCAGGACATATACCAATACAGCCATGTCATCCGTCAGTCCTACAATCGGAATCGCATCGGGGATTCCGTCCAACGGACTTATCATATATCCCAAGGCACCGATTATTATAGCCTTATCTGTCTTAGATACTTTATCACTCTGCAGTGTATAGTAGAGAATGAGGGCTGCATAAACAAGTTTTGCACCAGCTCTTTTGGCTACTCGTGATATTTTTTCAGTGAAATCGTTTGCCGAGAACTTTCCGGCATAATTCATAAAATCGGGTAATTCCATATTTTTTATAGTTTTGTTATAATGTATTCGCTTTATGATTGCTTTCAATATCATAGCCGTAGCCCCTTTATCCGTGATTGAACGGTCCTTATAAGCAGGGCGTTGGGCGTATAGAGAGATTACGGCATCCTGTTCATACGAACAATCCTGATGCCCGTATGGCTTGGATGCTTCTGTAGATATTTATATAGTGTCATCGGTTCTTCAACTACCTTCTTGTGTAGCATTGACGCATTGAGCAGATGAAGTCCGTCATTCCGCCATACAGCAAACCCGAGATGAGCAATGTCAAGCCCTTTTTTATTGCATGTGATGGCGATGATGTCACCGTCCTTAATAGTCTCCCTCATCAGCTTCGTGTTCTGTACGTCACGCTTATGTATGAACTTATAGGTTTTTCCCGTAAGTTCCTTCTCCTGTACCCTTATCTTTTCAATAAATTCGGGATTTTCCTCCAAAGCCTTATAACTCTTTGCGTGAGTGCTCATATAATAAATGTCCAGCTTCTGTACACCCGTGAACGGTGGTGCTGGAGACTGTATTTCTGTTGTTATCCCCATCCTGCCTTTGTCCTCAATCCAGTCACTGAAATAGTGAAGCCTGCTGACATATCCGTCTAACAGTCCTCCGCGATAGCGCAGGCTCATCAGAGCGTTGAGGTAGTCGCGAAACGAGTAGAGCCTCCTTGCGGCACACATTGTCAGCGCCGTCACCGTTTCTACGAGTGTCGTACAATCCAACTGTGTCGTATTCACGACCAGCCGTTCTTCCCCCGGAAGTTCAAGCGTATGGGCGACATACGGTCTTCCAATGAATTTCCTTGCGAAGAACAGCGGTTGTCTTGCGGCCTGCGGCTGTTGACGGGCATCTTCGAGCATGTTGCAGATGGTCAGACTATCTTCCGTGCTGAAATGAGTGCGGTTGGAAATCATGCCGTCTGTTGCCGATATAGCACATACACTTGTGCAGGCAAAGCATCCGTCCGGTTCCGCCGATAATTTTATGTTACATGCCGCCAATCCTTCTGTTACCGTCAGCAGAAGCATGGAAACTGTGATAAAAACTCTCTTCCTCATTTATTTCTATATCGTTTTTTCTTTCCGAAGTTATATCCCACATATATATTCAGGCTGCCGAAAGTGTTGTTTGCTGAAAAACGGGACTTATGATAATTATATGAGCGTATGATTGCGCTCATTCCGGCATACCATCGCGTGTTGTTGTAAACCAGTCCGAAACGCCCGATACCGTCGAAATTGACATTGTCGAAGTCAAATCCGAACCCGTCGCTTTTCTCCGGCGTGTCGCCGTGGGAATGTTTGTAGGCTATTGACAATGCCCCGCTTGCACAGAACAGGCAGTTTTTTGCAAACACCCAGTTGTATGCATATCCGCATGATACGTTCACATCATAATATTTCACGCTACTGAACATCAGTCCGCTGTCAATCTTCACCGTATTCACCGGCATGACGTTTGCCTCAACAACCTTTTGCAGATTGTCATAGTTCAGTTCCAGACTGTTTTTCGTGTATCCGATGCCAGCAATCCATGAACCGCAACTCAGTTTCTGACATGTGCTTTGGGAGAAAGCGGCCGGATAGGAAAAACGTTTGTGATTGAATATATAGTAGATGTCAAATCCGGAGATACCGACGTTCAGTCCTCCGAATGGCATTCCTTCCAGCTGAGAGACATCAAATCCGTCGCCCATACGTGCATTTCTGATTTTATAGTCGCTGCCTGTCCGGCGGTAGAAAAGGTCTATGCCAATCTGTGAACTGTAGATACTGAAGTCCAACTCCTGTTTCTGCTTGCTACCTCCGAAACTTATGTTGCGGAGGTCAAATGTATATCCGAGAAAAAACCACCGCCATCCGAAATACGGTCCGAACTTCATGATGACGTCCGGAGCGAATGTCAGTTCCTGCCCTTTGCTGCTTTTGAGGGTGTATATCTCGTATGTCGATGTCGATTGGAGCATGACCGTATAGTTGTAGTGCTGTGGTTCAATATAGTTGGTGTCAATGGCGCTAAATCCTCTTATGGTCTTTCTAATACTGCCAATTTTCCGTTCTTTTTGTTTGTCTTCCGGCTTATCCTGTCTTTCCGTATTTTCTTTCGGACAATTTGTTTGTGCCGGTTTATTTTCAGGCCATACCCCATTTTCCGGCATCGTCGTTCCTGCGGCCATCAAGACCACTGTCATCATAACCATTGTCCACCACAGCCGCATCATTCCCTTCTGTCAGAATTTTCCTAATATTCTGTCCATCGCCCAGTTGACAGGTGTCGCCGACACTCCCGTACATGTACATACGGCCAGCCCCTGAAGATGTTCCACAACGTTCTTTATCAGCGGATACTGTACGTATGGTGGGTTCGGAACCTTTATATTCTGCGTTCCATCTGCCGTATGGATCACGATTGGGTCGTAGTTGAACACCGAGAAACTCAACTGTCCCTTGTCGCCGATGACGTCAATACAATCCTCTCGTGCCGATTCATATCCGACGAAACACCACGAACCGCTGCCCGGCAGCCCGTTTTCAAACCTGAAACATGCGCTCACAGTGTCTTCCGCCTCATAGAGTCCTCCACGGTTGGCACAGATGCCATCTGCCTCGGTAATGACACCGAAGATATATTGAAGCATGTCCAATTGATGTGGAGCGAGGTCATAGAAATAGCCTCCACCGGAAATGTCCGGGCGCAACCGCCAAGGGAGTTTCTCAGAGTTCTGATAGTCAAGGTCACGCGGCGGAACGGCAAACCTGATTTGAACGTTGATTACTTTCCCGATGGTGCCGCTTTCTATTATTTCCTTGACCTTGATGAAGTAGGGTAGGTATCTCCTGTAGTATGCCACAAAACACGGCACACCGGTCTGTTCGCTCACGCGGTTGATTCGTGCACAGTCGTCATAACTCGCAGCCAGTGGTTTTTCCACATAAACAGGTTTGCCCGCTTTCATTGCCATTATGGCGAACGTAGCATGGCTTGCCGGAGGTGTGGCTATGTATATGGCGTTGACGTCAGGGTCGTCAATCAGTTCCTGAGCGTCTGTGTACCATTTTTTGATGTTGTGACGCTCGGCATAGCTGCGTGCCTTCTCTGCGCTGCGGCTCATTACCGCAACTACCATCGAGCCTTCTATCTCACTGAACGCGGGCCCGCTTTTTTTTTCGGTCACTTCTCCGCAACCGATAAATCCCCACTTCAATATTTTCATAATAAGTATTAATTACTTCGCAAAGATACGAAAAAAACAATACCTTTGCAATACCGAATAAGGAATAATAACAAAATTATGGGAAATAAAACATCCGAATACACATTATTCAAGAGCCGTGGTGTGAGTGCATGTATCAGCGCGGGCTACGGACTGTTCTCCAACAATTTCCGCAACATCTTCCGTGCAACGTGGCCTTGGGTCATAGTCTACGTCCTCATTGGCGGCATTTACGGTCTTTTCTATGAATCTTTCAACGACCGTCCTCTTTTGTCTTTGGCGCTCGCTTTTGTCGGCGTCATAGTCTCGTTCTTTTTCTTTGCCTACGGAATGATGCTTCTCGACTTCCACCGGCGTCACATCGTCATACCTCCTTCAGCCGGAGGACTTCTCTACCGTGAGCCCGGTTTCAGCCAGGTGAAGGTATTCAAGGCGTTACTTATGGCAGCTATGTTCTATATGCCGATGCCTGCAGCTCGTTTCCATGCCGCAATGCGCTTACCGCGCAATGCCCGTTTCTTCTTCAGGGTCAACGTAGGCTGGCGCACAATCAAGGCGAGCGTCTTTTGTCTTCTGATTGTCCTGACTGTCTTTGCCCTGTTCTTCTTTTGTTACTTTTGGGCCATGCAGGCGTCTTTACATCTTAGTTTTGGATTTCAGATGGCAATTCTCGGTGCCGGCATAATCATGTTTTTTGTTCTTTTGCTGTTGATTATGCCGCTCTATTTTGTCACATTCTGTTATGTCTTCCGTTCCCACACCCATTTCTTCCGCATCTTTCCTTCAGCATACGCCGTCGGTTTTCGTCATCTTCCCCGTATTTTCTGCGTGTCAGCCATAACGCTTCTGATAAACTTAGTCATAGGCTGTGTTATCATGTTGCCATCTTATGTTCTCGCTCTTGCTGTCTATAAGTCCACGTTTGGAGCGATGATGATGGGTGATGCCTTGGCCTTGCCTGACAATATCAACATTCTTGTTGCCCTGACCGGTATTCTGACCGGTTTCCTTGGCTCTTATCTCAGTCTTTCGCAGATGTATCCGCTATATTATCTTTATGGCTCAATAGAAACACGTGAGGAGGAGCGTAAGCGGTTTGTGAAAGTGAGTGCCGTTGCTTCGTCTGCTTCGTCGGATGACTCGCGAGAAGGCAAGAATCGGTGAGCATTTATCCTTTACGAACATAGAAAAAGCAATATATCCTTATAAAACAGTTATATCATTATTAAATAAACGACGCCTTATGAAACGCATACTATTCATAGACCGTGACGGAACCCTCATTGAGGAACCGGCCGACGAGCAGATTGACTCGTTCGACAAACTGAAATTCACCAAAGGTGTCTTCCGTAATCTCGCCTTCATCCGTTCTCACCTTGATTTCGAGTTTGTCATGGTGTCCAATCAGGACGGACTAGGAACATCTTCTTTTCCTGAAGAGACATTTTGGCCTGTTCATAACTTTATCCTCCAGACGTTAGAGAGTGAGGGCGTAACATTCGACGATATTCTTATAGACCGCCACTTTCCCGAAGACAATGCGCCGACGCGTAAGCCGGCCACAGGGCTTGTTGAAAAATATATGTCCAATCCTGACTATGACCTCGCTCGAAGCTACGTTATCGGCGACCGTGAGACCGACCGTCAATTTGCGGAGAACATCGGCTGCAAGTCGCTCATACTCGGACGCGACGGCATGACGTGGGATAAGATTTCCGACCTGCTCTTTGCCGGCGAACGTACGGCAGAGGTCGTGCGTACCACGGCTGAGACCGATATCCGTGTAAGTATAAATCTCGACGGCACGGGCCGTTGCGACATTTCAACCGGACTGGGCTTTTTCGACCATATGCTCGAACAGATAGGGCGTCATGGAATGATAGACCTTACCGTTCGTACACACGGAGACCTTCATGTCGACGAACACCACACGATAGAGGATACGGCGATTGCCCTTGGCGATTGCTTGCTTCGTGCGCTTGGCGACAAACGCGGAATCGAACGTTATGGCTATTGTTTGCCGATGGACGACTGCCTCTGTTCCGTGGCTCTCGATTTCGGCGGCCGCCCGTGGCTCGTATGGGATGCTGAATTCCATCGTGAGCGGGTAGGGGACATGCCAACGGAAATGTTCCTCCATTTCTTCAAAAGTCTTAGTGACAGCGCGCGGATGAATCTGAATATCAAGGCCGAGGGAGTCAACGAACATCATAAAATCGAAGGAATCTTCAAAGCGTTGGCCCGAAGTCTGAAGATGGCCGTACGCCGCGACATCTATCACTATGAGCTGCCGAGTACAAAGGGGCTGCTTTAAGAAAGTCTTGTGTGTGGTTAAAACATATAGGAGGGTGCTGCAAATCGTCTGATTTACTAAACGTGTAGGGACATGGCTTTTCTATGTTTATTTCACCTGCAGAATATTGACCGCAATGCCATACCCATTATCATGCCATTCTGAATAATATTTACTTTAACTATAGTTAAACGCTAATTGAACCACGATATCTGTGCGTCGATGCAAAATAGCGCATTTTTTTATGTAAATAGGATGCATTGATAATCAGCCACTTATGTGCGGCTGTTGAGAAGCGTGCTCTTTTTAGCGAGCAAGGAGGGCCTCCCGACATTGCGATAAGGCTCTCCTTGCAACGCAACGGGGCCGCCGCCAGCTCCCAACGGTGTGCTCGTTGCAACCCTGGGAGGCTCTCCCGGCTCGTAAACGGCTGGCTGGCTGTCATGCAAAAGTATTCTTATTAGCGTTTGTTGGCCGAATTTAAGAGAAAAATACATATGTTAAATTAACGGAACTTCTATGACATTATCAGTCATTTTGAGGTTTTATTTGATAATTTAAATTGGGAAAATGGAATATCTAAATGCCGAACATTGTAATCAAAACCGTACCTGCTATAGTGTGCTAACATATGAATCTTACAATTAAAATCACCAAAAAAGAACACCTAATCACAAAAATCTTGTTGCTGTGAGTTTTTTTCATTACCTTTGCACATAAAATATTGCAATATGGGAATTTTCGGCTTTTTTAGTAAGAAAAAAAAAGAAACGCTCGACAAGGGACTGGAAAAGACTAAGGTCAGCGTGTTTGACAAGTTGGCCCGTGCCGTGGCCGGTAAGTCGAAGGTTGACGACGATGTGCTCGACAATCTGGAGGAGGTTCTGATCACCAGTGATGTCGGTGTTGACACAACGCTGAAGATAATCAAGCGCATAGAGGAACGCGTGGCCCGTGACAAGTATGTGAGTACGACTGAGCTGAATGGTATTCTCTGTGACGAGATTGCCTCTTTGCTCGCGGAGAACGACGGTGATGACAATGACAACTGGGACCTGCCGTCAGACCACAAGCCTTATGTCATACTGATTGTCGGGGTCAATGGAGTGGGCAAGACGACAACCATCGGAAAACTGGCCTATCAGTTCAAAAAAGCCGGAAAGAAAGTATATCTCGGCGCAGCCGATACTTTCCGCGCTGCAGCTGTGGAGCAGCTCTGCATTTGGGGAGAGCGTGTCGGTGTGCCTGTCATAAAGCAGCAGATGGGCAGCGACCCGGCTTCGGTGGCATTCGACACGTTGAGCAGCGCCAAGGCCAACGGAGCGGATGTTGTCATCATCGACACAGCAGGACGTCTTCATAACAAGATCGGTCTGATGAACGAGTTGAAGAAAATCAAGGATGTCATGAAGAAAGTCCTGCCGGAAGCTCCAGATGAAGTGATGCTCGTGCTTGACGGAAGTACCGGCCAGAACGCCTTTGAACAGGCCAAGCAGTTTGCCGCCGTGACACAGATAACGTCGTTGGCCATAACCAAACTTGACGGAACGGCCAAGGGGGGCGTGGTCATCGGCATCAGCGACCAGCTGAAAGTGCCCGTCAAGTATATCGGACTGGGTGAAGGTATGGAGGATCTTCAGCTGTTCAACAAACGCCAGTTCGTCGATTCGCTTTTCAATAAGAACAACTGACGATATCCGTTTCTGCCCGTGGTGTCTGTGAAGTGGCGTTGCCCGTGGACAGACAGAAAAAATTATAGAGGCAGAATCAAAATCATAGAAATATGTCCGGGAGTTTGTCGCGCCTGACTGTTGTGACAGGAATATGCCGCAAACCATGAAGATTGCTGGGACGTGCCTTTGGAACGTTTATGAAAAATAATTGTCGTCCCAATAAGCATCGTTCGATAAACATCGCAAAGTGATGCCCCTCATGTAATAAATATGATTTGCGGCACACGCGCTTGTATTCCATGGCGGAATTAAAGACGTCCTTTGGGCGTATGACAGGCTTTTCGGCTCAATAGGTAAACAAGAATCAGAATAATAGAAGTGAAGAAGAATACGATAGACATCATAACGATGGGCTGCTCGAAGAATCTCGTTGACAGCGAGAAGCTCATGAGCCGGCTTGAAGATTGCGGATATCATTGCGTACATGACAGCCGCAATCCGCAGGGTGAGATAGCCGTTATAAACACTTGTGGATTCATCGAAGACGCCAAGCAGGAGAGCATCGATACAATACTCGAATTCGCGCAGGCAAAGGAAGAGGGACGCTTGAAGCGCCTGTATGTAATGGGTTGTCTCTCACAACGTTATATGAAGGAACTTGAAGCAGAAATTCCACAGGTCGACAAGTATTATGGAAAGTTCGACTACCGTCAGCTGATAGCCGATTTGGGCCATGCGGATATGGCTTCCTGTGACGGCCGCCGTCGCATAACGACCCCGCGTCATTATGCCTACATCAAAATCAGCGAGGGCTGTGACCGCCATTGCGCCTACTGCGCTATTCCCATTATGACCGGCGGCCACGTGAGCCGGCCGATGGGCGAGATTCTGGACGAGGTGCGGCAGCTTGTTGCGGATGGGACCAAGGAATTTCAGATAATAGCACAGGAGTTGACTTACTATGGTGTTGACATTGACGGCCGTCAGCATATCGCCGAGCTGGTGGAACGCATGGCCGACATCCCGGGAGTGAAATGGATAAGGCTTCATTATGCCTATCCGGCCCATTTCCCGTGGAATCTGCTTGATGTCATACGTGAGAAACCGAACGTTTGCAAGTATCTGGATATCGCCCTTCAGCACATTTCGGACAACATGCTTACAAAGATGAAGCGCAACGTCACCAAGGCCGACACATACGCACTGATAGAACGTATGCGACGCGAGGTTCCGGGAATACACTTGCGCACGACGCTCATGGTGGGTTTCCCCGGTGAGACGGAAGAAGATTTTGAGGAACTGATGGAGTTTGTCCGCAAGGTTCGTTTTGAACGCATGGGTGCTTTCTCCTATTCAGAGGAGGACGACACATTTTCGGCTATCAACTATGAAGACGACATACCGTCTGATGTTAAATCCTCACGTCTTGACCGTCTGATGGCTCTACAGCAGGAAATCAGCGCGGAGATAGAGGCGGATAAAGTGGGAAAAATCATGAAAGTCGTCATCGACCGCAAGGAGGGTGACTACTATATAGGTCGTACGGAGTTCAGTTCGCCAGAAGTTGATCCGGAGGTGCTCATTCCTGCCGATGAAAAGCGTCTGCAGGTCGGGCGTTTCTATGATGTGAAGATAACGAGTTCGGAGGAATTTGACCTCTACGGAACAACCATAACGGCATAAAAAGGGCATGGCGGATGAATAACAAGGAATTTGTCGCCGAGTTGGCGCAGCGGACAGGTTACGGACAGGCGGACACGCAGAGGATGCTCACCAACGTGATAAACGCGATGAGTGACGGATTTCAGGACGGCGACACCGTGGCCATCCCGAACTTCGGAATGTTTGAAGTGAAGAAAAAGATGGAGCGTATTATGGTTAATCCGGCCACGCAGCAACGTATGCTGGTACCTCCGAAACTTGTGCTCGGCTTCAAGCCAAATGTTGCATGGAAGGAAAAAATAAAAACAGGCAAGTCTTAACCCAATGAACAGAATATCCATATATGAACTGGCCCAGGTGTTGGTTGAGAAGAATGGACTCGACAGACATGATGCCGAACACTTTGTCTCTTCCATATTCACCATCGTGCAAAGTGGTTTGGAACATGACAGTGTTGTCAAAATCAAAGGCCTCGGAACGTTCAAGATTATTGGTGTAGAGGCTCGTGAGAGCGTAAACGTCAATACAGGTGAGCGTGTTGTCATTGAAAGTCATGGAAAGGTCACATTCACTCCCGATGCAACAATGAAGGAACTGGTCAACAAACCGTTCTCTCAGTTTGAAACCGTAGTGCTCAACGATGGTGTTGAGTTTGATGATATGAACGGCGGCGAAGCGATCTCCTTGGTAGAAACGGTTGTGGAAGACGAGTTGCGTGAGGTGGACGGCAGCGTTGACAATGTGGGAGTCGGCACAGGCAAAGTGAGAACAGGTGTGGAAGCCATAGCAGCCGTATCTGCTGATGAAGTTGCCGAAGGGGCAGTAGGCGGAGCCGGAGTTAAATCGGAACAGTCACAGTCACGCTTTGTAGGAGGCCGTTCATTAAAGGTCGAAAACGCTATAGGCGATATAAAGGAAGTTATTGACGGTATGGGTGTTATGGGAAAATCTGGAAGTAAAACTTCGGGTACTGAGGAAACTCCTGTTCCGCTCGAAATCCCATATTCTCTCGCAGACCTTGAAGCCTTGCCGGATTTATCGGATACTACCGTAAAGAACCCGGTAGATGACACTCCCAAAGCTATAGTCGCAGAGTCGGAATACGTACAGCAGGAATCAGAACTGACCGTCGTCGTTGCGGGAGATATTCCCGGAATGCCGGAATCGCAGCCTGACACATGTCCTGCCGATGAGGCTGCGGAGAGAACGGAGGCTGTCGCTGTCATGGAACCGCAGGAGGCAGAGTCTGGTGAAGCCGCAGAACAAGAACCTGTGAAGCCTGCAGTTGTTGAGAATAAGGAAGTGGTGGATGTGGCTGCTGTGGAACAGTCGGCTCCGTCGGTAAATGTTGCGGCTACGGCAGAGAAACCTGTTGAAGGTTCGGAGGCGGTTTCCGGTGTCAGTCGTAGAGGAACATGGTTGTTTCTTATATCCTTGTTCATGATATTCATTCCTGCGGCATTCTTTGGCGGCTATTTCTTTAACAAGCTGCTATCCGATAGCGCACAGGAGAATGCTGCGGAGGAGGTGGAAAGTAATGTCAACGCCGAAACGTCGGCCATACCACAGAAAGACGCCACGACAGTTGTCGATACGCTTGCGAGCCGGCGTGACACGTTGGCTGACAGTCACCGTGCCGATGCGGGAAAGGCGGAAAGCGTGGACGGAGCGGAGCATAAAGATACTTCTGGCGCGAAGAAAGAATCTGCGGATAAGGCAGAGAATACAGTCCGGTCAGAGGATGCTCCCGTTGACTATAAGAAATATGAAGAGATGGACAACAGAGTTCGTACGGGTGCTTATCGCATCGTTGGAACGTTGGATGTAAGGACTGTAAAGCAGGGTGAGACCCTTGAACGGATTTCCAAGAAGACGCTCGGCGAAGGAATGGAGTGCTACATTGAGGTTTACAACGGTCTGGAACGTGGAGCGAAGCTGTCCGTCGGTCAGAAAATAAGGATTCCGAAGCTGGTTCTGAAGAAGGCAGCGAGACGTAAGTGAACTTTCTTTCATGGAGATGCCGTCCGTATGGGATTGCCGTTATGACCGTCGGTTGTGGCAGCAAGACCATACGGACGGCATTGTTTCAATCCGCCCGTGAGACGATTGTCGGACCAACGTGAGTAACTTATGTTACACCGGATTTGTGTGGCGGGATGGTGGCTGTATCGTACGCAATCACAAAAGTTTCTTAAAATATGGGTGTTGTGCCAGTTTTTTAATATTATTTAGATTGATATTTTCATCTTTCACTTATTTATTGACTATTTTTGCGCCTAATTTGAAACATGATTAACGTATAAAAGAACATTTTATGGCAGAAGCTATTGATATTCGGGAACTTAACATACGGATAGAGCAGCAGAGTTCGTTCGTGACCAATCTCGTTGCCGGAATGGACCGGGTGATTGTCGGACAGAAACATTTGGTTGAATCATTACTTATAGGTATGCTCAGTGACGGACACATCCTGTTGGAAGGTGTGCCTGGACTGGCAAAGACACTCGCAATAAAGACACTTTCACAGCTTGTCGACGCGGACTACAGCCGTGTTCAGTTCACTCCGGATTTGCTTCCGGCAGACGTTATCGGAACAATGATATATTCTCAGAAAGACGAGAAGTTTCAGGTGAAGAAGGGCCCCGTGTTCGCCAATTTCGTGCTGGCGGACGAAATCAACCGTGCTCCGGCGAAGGTTCAGAGCGCGTTGTTGGAAGCCATGCAGGAGAAGCAGGTTACCATTGGCGGTGATACGTTCCAGCTCCCCAACCCGTTCCTTGTGATGGCCACGCAGAACCCGGTAGAGCAGGAGGGTACCTATCCACTGCCCGAGGCTCAGGTGGACCGTTTTATGCTGAAAGTTGTCATCGACTATCCCACGTTGGAGGAGGAGAAGTTGATCATCCGCGGCAATCTCGGCGGCAGCGCCCCGGAAGTGCGCCCTGTAACGACGTCGGAAGAAATCCTCAAGGCACGTTCTGTCGTACGCGAGGTCTATATCGACGAGAAGATAGAACAATATATCGCAGACATTGTCTTCGCTACACGCTATCCTGACCGTTATGGACTAAAGGACATGAAGAACTACATTTCTTTCGGCGGCAGTCCGCGTGCGAGCATCAATCTGGCCAAGGCTTCACGTGCATACGCATTCATAAAGCGTCGCGGATATGTTGTTCCTGAAGACGTGCGCGCCGTTGCCCATGACGTACTCCGCCATCGTATCGGCATGACATACGAGGCAGAGGCAAGTAACATAACAAGCGAAGAAATCGTAAGCAAGATAATCAATAAGGTAGAAGTGCCCTGATGGATGCTCAGGAAATCATAAAGAAGGTACGGACTGTCGAGATAAAGACCCGGCGTCTGAGTGCCAATATCTTTGCCGGCCAGTATCATTCGGCTTTCAAGGGTAGGGGTATGGCGTTCAGCGAGGTGCGCGAATATCAGTTCGGTGACGATGTGCGTGACATCGACTGGAATGTCACGGCGCGTTTTCATCGGCCTTATGTCAAGGTCTTTGAGGAGGAACGTGAACTCACCGTGATGCTGCTGATTGATGTCAGCGGTTCGCTTGACTTCGGCACCCAGCGTCAGATGAAGTCGGATATGGTCACGGAGATTGCCGCGACGCTTGCTTTCAGTGCAATTCAGAACAACGACAAAATCGGTGTGATCTTCTTTACGGACAAGATTGAGAAATATATTCCGCCGAAGAAAGGGCGCAAGCACATATTATATATAATACGCGAGATGCTCGATTTTCATCCTGAAAGCAAGGGAACGGATATGGCGGTGCCGCTGGAATTTCTTTCCAACGTGATAAAGCGCCGGGCGACGGTATTCGTTTTGAGCGACTTCTACGTGCGCAATAATTTCTCACAGGCACTGACTATATGCAACCGCAAGCACGATGTCGTGGCCATTCAGGTTTACGACCGGAGAGCAAAGGAACTTCCGGACGTGGGACTGATGAGGGTCGTTGACGCCGAGACAGGGTCGGAGATGTATATTGACACCAGCAGCAAGAAACTACGGCAGGCCCACAAGCTTTATTGGACAGGCCGTCAGGCGGAATTGCATGAGACGTTTAACAAGAGCAATGTGGATAATGTTAGCATTGCGACGGATGAGGATTATGTGAAGTCGCTGCTCGGATTGTTCAAACAGAGAAGTTAGAGAATGAGGAAGATACTGTTCTTTATCATATCATTGGCCGTAGCACTGCAGGCCGCAGCCAAGGTTTCGGTCGAGGCGCGGATTGACTCTATGGCCATATTCATCGGCCAGCAGGTGAATGTCACGGTTACTGTTGTGGCGGACGCTGGCTCCAATGTGACGTTCCCGCGGTTCGAGCCGCGTCAGATGATAACTCCGGGAGTGGAGGTGTTGGCCATGAATGACATACCGTTGGAGGAGCTGGACGGAAATATGACTTGTTCGCGGAGGGTCTACAGGCTGACGTCGTTTGACGAGCAACTGTATTATCTTCCGCCGTTTGCAGTCAAGGTGAACGGCAAGGAATATAAGAGCAAGAGTCTCGCTCTGAAAGTTGTCGGCATTGAAATCGATTCGACAAACGTCGACTTCTATTTCGGCCCGAAGGGCGTGCAGGACAATCCGTTTCAATGGAGCGAATGGGAACCGATATTCTGGCTGAGTTTCGTTCTTCTTCTGCTTATCGCTGCTGGGTATTACTTCTATCTATGCCTGCGTGACAAGAAGCCTATAAAGATCAGTATCAAGGTCGTGAAGAAGCTGCTGCCCCACCAGAAGGCCATGAAGTCCATCGAGGAGATAAAGGCCGGAAAGATGGTTACATCGGAGAATCAGAAGGAGTATTACACACGTCTGACCGAAACGTTGCGCAAGTATATTCAGGAGAGGTATGGTTTCAATGCGATGGAGATGACCAGCAACGAAATCATAGAGAAACTCATGGCTTCACAGGACACAAAGGCTCTTGATGAGCTGCGCACTCTGTTCCAGACGGCGGATCTCGTCAAGTTCGCAAAGTATTCGACTCTCATAAATGAGAACGACATGAACCTCGTCAACGCAATTGAGTTCATCAATTCGACGAAGATAGAGAATGTTCCGACTGAGGACGTCGTGAAACCGCAGCTCTCGGAAGGCGAGAAACAGACTGTGAAGATGCGTCGGGGACTGAAGATTGTGCTGACTTTCATAATTGTTGCCGGTTTGGCGATATTTGTATATGTGGTGTACAACATAGTACAGCTGTTGAGCTGATGACAGGCTGAAGCGGTCAGAACCGTGTTTCCTGTCGGATGACACTATTTAAATGTAAAAGAGAATAAAGCGAATATGGAATTTGCTAATAAAGGATATCTGTTTCTGCTTCTGCTCATCATACCATATCTGTTATGGTATGTCATGTACAGGAAGAGGAGCGAGCCTACCATGCGTATGAGCGACACGTTCGCCTACCGCTATGCGTCAAGAAGTTGGAAGGTTATGCTGATGCCTGTGCAGATGGTGTTGCGCATTATCGCTTTCACGCTAATCGTGATAGCAATGGCACGCCCGCAGACACAGAATTCATGGAAGAACAAGTGGGTTGAAGGAATTGACATCATGCTGGCGATGGACGTCTCCACCAGTATGCTGGCGGAGGACTTGAAGCCGAACAGAATAGAGGCGGCAAAGCAGGTCGCATCGGAATTTATCGCAGGAAGGCCTAATGATAATATAGGACTGACGATATTTGCCGGTGAGGCGTTCACACAATGTCCGATGACAGTAGACCATGCTTCCCTGCTCAATCTGTTACAGAACGTCCGCACGAACATCGCTGCGCGTGGACTGATTCAGGACGGAACGGCAATAGGAATGGGACTTGCCAACGCTGTGAGTCGTCTGAAGGATTCGAAGGCGAAGAGCAAGGTCGTAATTCTCCTTACGGACGGAAGCAATAATATGGGCGATTTGTCGCCGATGACTTCGGCCGAGATAGCTAAGAGTCTTGGTATTCGCGTCTATACGGTGGCTGTCGGTACAGACAAGTCTGCACCTTATCCGATGCAGGTGGGCGGTGTCGTTCAGTATGTCAATATGCCGGTGGAAGTTGATACGAAGACTTTGGAGGATATTGCAGCAGCAACGGATGGAACATCCTACCGTGCTACGAACAATATGGAACTGAAGAATATCTATAAGGAAATAGACAAACTGGAGAAGTCAAAGATTAATAGCAAGAAATTCAGCAAGAAGTATGATATGTTCCAGCCGTTCGCATTGGCCGCATTTATTGTTCTGCTGATAGAGGTCCTGCTACGGATAACCATATTCAGGAAATTACCATAAGAAGTAATTATGTTCAGATTTGAAGATCCAAAATACTTATATCTGTTGGTGCTTATACCAGTATTGGCACTGATATACTTTCTCATGATGCGCAGTCAGAGGAAGCGTCTGCTTAAATTCGGTGATCCGGAGCTTGTGAAGAGCCTTATGCCTGATGTATCTCGTTGGCGGCCTCAGGCAAAGTTCTGGATATTGGAGATTGCGTTAGCGCTGCTTATCGTCATGTCGGCACGTCCGCAGATGGGAACGAAGATAACGAATGAGAAGCGTGTAGGCATTGAGACTATCATAGCGGTGGACATCAGTAACTCCATGAGGGCGGAAGATGTAGAGCCGAGCCGTTTGGACCGGAGCAAGATGATGGTCGAGAACCTTGTGGACAACTTCAATGACGATAAAATAGGACTGATAGTCTTTGCCGGTGATGCTTTTGTACAGCTCCCGATAACGAGCGATTATGTCTCGGCAAAGATGTTCCTCAGCAATATAGACCCCTCGATGATGGATGTGCAGGGCACTGATGTCGCTGCGGCAATAAACATGGCGGCCAACAGTTTTACTCAACAGGATGGAGTGGGGAAGGCCATAATAATAATTACAGATGGCGAGAATCATGAGGGCGGAGCCGTTGAGGCCGCCGCGGCAGCAAAGAAGAAAGGTATGAACGTGTTTGTTCTCGGCGTAGGTTCGACAAAAGGCGCTCCCATACCAGTGCCTGGGACCAATGATTATATGACGGATAATACCGGCAATACCGTTGTCTCGGTGCTCAACGAGGATATGTGCCGTGAAATTGCGGCAGCAGGTGGTGGCGCTTACATACATGTGGATAACAACAGCAATGCCCAGAAACAGCTTCGTGCGGAACTGGACAAACTCTCGAAGAAAGAGATTGAAAGCAATATATACAGCGATTATGACGAGCAGTTTCAGGCTTTCGGTATCATAATCCTGTTATTGCTGGTTTTGGAAATCTGCGTGCTTGAACGTAAGAATCCGTTGCTGAAGAACATCACATTGTTTGGCGGTGGCAGGAAAACGATGCTGTTGGTGTCTGCTCTGATGTTTTCTGCAGTAGCCGGTGCCCAGACGGATCGTCAGCATATACGTTCCGGAAATAAACAGTTTAATTCCGGCAAATATGCTGAGGCAGAGGTTGAATACAGGAAGGCATTGGACAAGAATCCGAAGAACCCGCAGGCAATCTACAATCTTGGTAACGCACTTCTTGCTCAAGGCAAGGATTCCGCCGCTGTCTCACAGTTTGAGACGGCAGCAAAACTCGAAACAAGTCCTTTGCGCAAGTCTAAGGCATACCACAATATGGGTGTTGTGTGTCAGAAAGCGAGACTTTATCAGGAAGCTATAACAGCATACGAGGAATCTCTGCGTCTCAATCCTGATGATAATGAGACGAGATATAATCTTGCCGTGTGCAAGCGTCAGAAACAGAAGCAGGACCAGCAGAATCAGAATAAGGACAACAAAGATAATAAGGAGAAAGACAAGGATAAGCAGGAACAGAATAAGGACAACAATAAGCAAGACCAAAACAAGGAAAAACAGAAGCAGGAACCTAAGCAGCCTAAGCCGGAAGACAAGGACAAGATGAGCAAGGAGAATGCAGAACAGTTGCTCAATGCCGCCATGCAGCAGGAAAAGGACACCCAGCGCCGCATGAAGGAAGTTCCGCAGCAACCGGGCAAGCGTAGGCTACAGAAAAATTGGTGATATGAAGAGAGTATATATAATATTTGTATTATGCGCAGTGACGCTTGCCTCATTGGCTCAGAAGTTTGTGGCGGAAGCTCCGTCACAGGTTGCTGTCGGTGAGCAGTTTCGTCTTACTTATACGATAAATACTCAGGATGCAAGCGGTTTCCATATCGGAAATATCCCTGATGCCCTTGAGGTTCTTATGGGACCGAGCACGTCGAGGCAGTCCAGTTTTCAGATGGTGAACGGCCATACGAGTTCGACATCGTCCATTACCTATACATATATACTATGTGCAAATAAGGCTGGAAAGTTTGATATTCCTGCCGCAAGCATATCGGCCGACGGCAAGAGGTTGACTTCAAATAAGCTCCGTATTACGGTGAGTGGGAATGCTGGCGGTGGCAATTCGCAGGCGCAGCCGCAGGGCAGAGGTCGCCAGCAGATACGTGAGGCAGGTTCGCGTATATCTGGTTCGGATCTTTTCATTAAGGTAAGTGCCAGCAAAAAGCGCGTTCATGAGCAGGAACCGATATTGTTGACATATAAGGTCTATACACTTGTCGGATTGTCACAGCTTGACGGTAAGATGCCTGACTTGAAAGGCTTCTATACTCAGGAGATAAAATTGCCGCAGCAGAAAAGCCTTAAGGTCGAAACACTCAATGGACGTCAATATCAGACGGTCACTATCCGCCAGTATGTCATGTTCCCTCAGAAGTCAGGGAAAATGGAAATACCGAGTATTATCTTTGATGGTGTTGTTGTTCAGCAGAACCGCAATATTGATCCGTTTGAAGCATTCTTCAATGGTGGATCGGGATATGTCGAGGTCAAGCAGAAGATAAAGGCGCCTGGTCTGACTATAGATGTAGAACCGTTGCCAACCCGTCCGACCGACTTCTCGGGTGGAGTGGGACACTTCAATATCTCCGCGCAGCTCAACAAACAGGATGTAAAGGCCAATGATCCTGTCACACTGCGTGTCACGGTGAGCGGTGTCGGAAACCTTAAGTTGGTGAAAACGCCTGTTGTCAATTTCCCCAAAGATTTCGACAAGTATGACGCCAAAGTTACCGATAAGACCAAACTGACTACTAACGGCGTTGAGGAAAGCATGGTTTATGACTTCCTCGCCATTCCGCGTAATCCCGGAAAGTATGAGATTCCGGCGGTTGAATTTACATATTTCGATACAGGAAGTAACAGTTATAAGACAGTCAAGTCGGAGTCTTTCACGCTCAATGTAGCCAAGGGAGCAGGTAATGGCAGCGTGACCAGCTATACAAGCAAGGAAGATCTGACCATGCTCAACAATGATATACGCCATATCAAAACCGGTGATGCCGATATTCATGACGTAGACGACTTCTTTTTTGCGTCCACGGCATATTGGATTTCGCTTTCTCTCCTTGTCATTATCTTCGTTTCCTTGTTCGTTATATTCCGTCAGCGGGCCATAGATAATGCCAATGTCGGTAAGATGCGCGGCAAGAAAGCCAATAAGATGGCGTCCAAGAGGCTGAAAAAAGCGAAGGCATTATTGGATGCCGGCCGTGGAAACGATTTCTATGATGAGGTTCTCCGTGCTTTGTGGGGATATATCGGCGACAAGCTCAACATGCCCGTTGAACATATCTCGCGTGATAATATCAGCCAGTGTCTGGCCGAACGCAATGTCGACGAAGCTACCATCAGTCAGTTCATTTCCGCCCTTGACGAGTGCGAGTTTGCCCGTTATGCTCCCGGCGATGTCAAGGGAAACATGGACAAGACTTTTGAATCAGCGATGACAACGATAATGAATATCGAAGAAGCGATGAAAAAGAAAACGAAATCGGCAAAGCGTGATGTGGTGACGGTCCTGCTTGTTATGCTTATGTCGTCGCTCTCCTTGTCCGCCTATGGTGTGACAAAGACGGAAGCGGATAGCGCGTATGCCAACCAGAACTACAAGCAGGCTATAAATGATTATGAAGCATTGTTGGAAGGAGGAGTGAGTGCCGACATCTATTATAATCTCGGCAACGCCTACTATCGTTCCGACAATATCACACGTGCCGTGCTCAACTACGAGCGTGCGTTGCTCCTTTCTCCGGGAGACAAAGACATTCGTTTCAACCTGCAGATGGCCAGAAGCAAGACTGTCGATAAAATAGTTCCGGAGACGGAAATGTTTTTCACCACATGGTACCGTTCTCTCGTCAATATGATGAGCGTGGACGGCTGGGCACGTATGGCTCTTGCCGCCCTTTGTCTTGTCATTGTTTTCTTCCTGCTTTATCTGTTTGCCTCCCGCATAGTGCTTCGTAAGGTAGGATTCTTTAGTGGCATGGCCTTCCTCTTGATTTTTCTTGTTTCCAATATCTTTGCTTATCAGCAGAAGAAAGTCCTTTCCAAGCGCACAGGTGCCATCATAATGTCACCTGCCGTGCAGGTTAAGAGCACACCCGCAAAGAATGGAACCGACCTTTTCATCCTTCACGAGGGAACGAAAGTGGAGATAACCGACGCCTCTCTCAGTGGCTGGACGGAGATACGCATAGCCGATGGCAAGGAGGGCTGGGTCGAAACATCACAGATAGAGATTATATAAGATGGATTTGGAGTCATTGATACAATTAGACAAACAGTTGCTTCTTGCCGTCAACGGCAGCGACTCTCTGTTTTTGGACGGGTTAGCCTCGGTTCTTACGACAGCTGCCACATGGATACCGCTTTACATATCCCTGTTCTATCTTGTCCTAAAGAACAATGAGAACATGAAGCAGATATTGCTGATTATCGCCAGTGCGGCACTTTGTGTCGTATTGGCCGGCACTATAGATGATTCCTTTGTCAAGCCCACCGTGGCCCGTCTCCGTCCCACGCACGATTTCCAGATCGGTCAGCTGGTCGACATCGTTGACGGTTATCGTGGCGGTCGCTATGGTTTTTTTTCCGCCCATGCCGCCAACACTTTCAGCATAGCCGTCTTTTTCAGTCTCCTCATACGCAATGGCATTGTGTCTTCTCTGCTTATTCTATGGTCATTGATAAACTGCTGGACACGCATGTATCTCGGTGTCCACTATCCGGGAGACATCATTTGCGGCCTCGTTTGGGGCGGGCTGATGGGACTTATAGTCTATTACATATATTACAGAATAAATGCCCGTATGGCCACAGGCATGCGGTTCATATCCTCGCAGTACACATCCACAGGATATCAGCTTACGGATATTGATGTTGTGATAAATGTCCTGTTCTTCACATTTATCTATTCACTTATCCGCGCCTGTCTCATGCTGGCGTAAGTTTATAACGAATGATGGAAACCAAACGTATACATATAAGTGACTATAACTATGCCTTGCCCGATGAGCGCATAGCTAAATTCCCAATCGGGACTCGCGACCATTCCAAACTTCTCATCTACCGTCACGGCGAGATTGAAGAAGATGTTTTCTATAATCTTCCTGCCCATCTTCCTGCCGGAGCGTTGATGATATTCAACAATACCCGTGTTATTCAGGCCCGAATGCACTTCCGCAAGACCACGGGAGCGCTGATAGAGATATTCCTGCTCGAACCGGTGGCTCCGGCAGATTATGAGCAGATGTTCCAGACCACCGGTCTGTGTTCGTGGCTCTGCCTCGTCGGCAATCTGAAGAAATGGAAGGAAGGGCTTCTCTCACGCACATTTGATGTCAAGGGGCGCCAGCTGACCCTTACAGCATCACGCATCAGTGAAGAAAAGACCAGCCATCGGATAGAATTCAGTTGGGACAATCCCGATGTTTCTTTTGCCGAGATTCTTGATGCCGTCGGCGAACTCCCAATACCTCCGTATCTCAACCGTGAGACTCAGGAGAGCGACAAGCAGACATATCAGACCGTATATTCGAAGATAAAGGGCAGTGTTGCCGCCCCCACGGCCGGTCTCCATTTCACAGACAGCGTCTTGTCGTCACTTGAGTCGGCCGGCATAGAGCGGGACGAGATAACCCTTCATGTCGGTGCGGGAACATTCAAGCCGGTCAAGTGTGACGCCATCGTTGACCACGAGATGCATACGGAGTATATCAGCGTCCACCGTTCAACCCTCGAACGTCTTATCAAGCACGATTCCTGTGCCATTGCCGTCGGGACAACGAGTGTCCGAACGCTGGAGAGCCTTTATTATATGGGACTCCGTCTTCACCATAATCCTGACTTGACGGAAGAGCAGTTACACGTTTCCCAGTGGGAGCCATACGAAGCCGAGGCATCAATCAGCCCTGTAGAGGCGTTGCAGGCCATCATCGCTTTCCTCGACCGCAACGGCGTTAATACGCTTCATTCCAGCACACAGATAATGATAGCTCCGGGCTATCAGTATAAGATAGTAAAAATGCTGGTCACCAATTTCCACCAGCCTCAGAGTACGTTGCTTCTGTTGGTCAGTGCTTTTGTCCGTGGTGACTGGCGCCGCATATACGATTATGCCTTAGCTCATGATTTCAGATTTCTCAGCTATGGCGACAGTTCATTATTAATACCTTGATTTATGAAAATAGGAGATAAAGTTCGCTTTTTGAGTGAGACCGGTGGCGGTGTTGTTGCCGGATTTCAGGGCAAGGACATTGTCCTCGTTGAAGATGCCGACGGCTTCCAGATACCGACGCCTGTTACCGATGTAGTTGTGACCAATGATGACGACT
This sequence comes from uncultured Prevotella sp., assembly GCA_947170725.1. Lineage (GTDB taxonomy): Bacteria > Bacteroidota > Bacteroidia > Bacteroidales > Bacteroidaceae > Prevotella. Next base: position 5,364 of record CAMVUM010000002.1, on the reverse strand, counting down.
ACAGCACCTCACGTATCATAGATAATAAGAAGGCGGCTACAGCCAAACCGATTGATGAGGATGAGGATTATGATCCGGCCGACCGCCCTGTGATGTTTAAGGCTCCTGTCGAGGAGCGCCGTGGCGGCGATTCGTTGAGCGCTTATCTGGCTTTTGTACCGATGGACATGAAAGAAATAACTTCTACCCGTTTCGAGACATATTTCGTCAACGACAGCAACTACTATATGCGCTACTGCTATATGGTGGCAGAGGGTGCGAGCTGGCAGTTGCGTTCAACGGGCGAGGTTGAACCAAATACCAAACTTTTCATCGAGGAATTCGGACGTGACCAACTCAATTCGATGGAGCGTGTCTGTCTTCAGGTAATGGCCTACAAGCGTGAGCGTCCATTCCTGCTCAAACCGGCAGTTGACGCTCAGATACGCATCGACACAGTTAAGTTCTACAAACTCCACACCTTCCGTGAAAACGATTTCTTCGAGCAGCCTGCCCTTATCTATCCTATTGTAGAGAAAGACCGTGCCGTCCGTCCGCTCGTGGTAGATCCGGACAAGCTCAAGAAAGAAATGCTTGGAAAGATTAGTGTGGACAGCCGTCCTGCCGCAGGCCATAACATTCCGGATATGTCTGTTGACAAGAATGCTCCTGTTGTTGTCGACCTCCATGCCGCCGAACTGCTGGACACCATGACAGGCATGTCGTCTGCCGACATTCTCAACTATCAGATGGAGACCTTCCGAAAGACGCTCAAAGAGCATGAGAAGGAGAAAGGCCGAAAGGTTGTCTTCATCCATGGAAAAGGCGAGGGCGTGCTTCGCGCCGCCATTATCAATGAGTTGCGCTACCGCTATAAGCGCTACACCTATCAGGATGCTTCGTTCCAAGAGTACGGATATGGAGCCACACAGGTCACTATAAAGTAAATTACATCTTATGAAATACGGCTTTATATCTGTTGCGGCCACCGTTCCGTCTGTCAAGGTTGCCGACACGGACTACAATCTGCGTGAGATAGAGAACTTGATAGCTCAGGCGGAGGGGCGTGGCGTAGAAATAATCTGTTTTCCGGAGCTTTCCATAACAGGCTATTCCTGTCAGGACCTGTTCCGCGAGCAACTTCTGCTGGACAAGGCAGAGGAGGCCTTGCTCCAGTTACTTGATTTCACCCGCATGCTTGACATCATATCCATTGTCGGCTTGCCAGTGTCTGTCAACGGCATATTGCTCAACTGTGCCGCCGTCATTCAGCACGGAACGGTGCTCGGAATCATACCCAAGACCTATCTTCCCAATTACAATGAGTTCTATGAGAAGCGATGGTTCGCTTCTGCTCAGGATCTGCGACCCACGGATATCTATCTTGCCGGCAGCCCTGTGACAGTCTCGTCCGAGCCGAAGATATTCTCTACAATAGACGGAGTCAGGTTCGGAGTGGAAATCTGTGAGGACGTGTGGGCTCCGATACCGCCGAGCAATAATCTCGCGTTGGCCGGTGCTGACATAATTTTCAATCTTTCCGCCAGTAACGAACTGATAGGCAAGCATGCCTACCTCCGTTCTCTTCTCGCCCAGCAGAGTGCACGGACAATGAGCGGCTATGTCTATTCCGGAAGCGGATTCGGTGAGAGTACTCAGGATGTTGTCTATGGAGGCAATGCCATGATATTTGAGAACGGACGTCTGCTTTGTGAGGGCGAACGTTTCTCGCTGACGTCGCAGATGCAGATATGTCAGATAGACGTTGAGCGGCTGCGTGCCGAACGGCGTACAAACACGACCTATATCAACGCACAGCGCCATGCTGTCGCCCGTCAGATAGACACCTGTCCGGTGGAACTGCGTGACTTCCGTCTGACACGTCAGATCTCGCCGTGGCCGTTCATTCCATCTGATGCCGATATGAAGGACAGTTGCGAGGAGATACTGAACATCCAGACCGCCGGCCTCATCAAGCGTCTCACCCATACCTGCAGCACGAGGGTGGTCATCGGAATCAGCGGCGGTCTCGACTCGACGCTGGCTCTGTTGGTCTGCGTGCGTGCTTTCGACCGTATGCAACTGGATCGCCGTGGCATTGTCGGTGTGACCATGCCAGGTTTCGGCACGACAGACCGCACCCATGACAATGCAGTCAGTCTGATGGCATCACTCGGTGTAACCTCGCGTGAGATAAATATCTCCAAGAGCGTCGTGCAGCATTTTGAAGATATAGACCATGATATTTCTGTCCATGACGTGACATACGAGAACAGTCAGGCTCGCGAGCGCACACAGATTCTCATGGACCTGTCGAATGAGTTGGGTGCACTTGTCATCGGAACTGGTGATTTGAGTGAGCTTGCTCTCGGTTGGGCGACATACAATGGAGACCACATGTCCATGTATGGCGTCAATGGAGGCGTCCCCAAAACCCTCATCCGCTATCTCGTGCGTTATGTGGCGAACAGCGGTGTTGACGAAAAGTCGCGTGCAACTTTGCTGGACATCATCGACACTCCGATAAGTCCGGAACTTATTCCGGCTGACGAGCAGGGCAATATCAGTCAGAAAACGGAGGACCTTGTCGGTCCGTACGAGCTTCATGATTTCTTCCTCTACTACATCCTGCGTTTCGGGTTCCGCCCGGCCAAGATATTCATGATGGCCCGCCATGCCTTTGACGGAACTCATCCAGAAGCAGGACGCTATGACGACGAGACCATCAAGCACTGGCTGACCGTCTTTTGCCGCCGTTTTTTCAATCAGCAGTTCAAGCGTTCCTGTCTGCCGGACGGTCCAAAGGTCGGAAGCGTCAGTCTCAGTCCGCGTGGCGACTGGCGAATGCCGAGCGATGCGTCAAGTGCTATATGGCTGAAGGAGTGTGAGGGGCTGTGATATGCCGGAATAAATCGTGCGGTTTAGCCGCCAAAAAGCATGCACACTGTAGAGACATTTTTCTCTACGGTGTGCATGCTTTTAATAATTCCACAGCTTTATGCCATGCCAGATGATTGATATATGAGCTGTCTCACATAGATAGTGACGCCATGCCGTTGTCCGTCATTTGTATCGGTGCGATGGATATGGTCATAAGGACCATTGCCCATGTTCTATTTGTTTTCATTGTTGTTTTATTATTTGTTTTGGGGTTATTGGCGTTTTATGAATTTCTTGCCGTCCTTGATGTATATTCCGGGGCGGACAGCATTGGAAACGCGTTGACCGTGGAGATTGTATGTTACGTCAGATCGTGTTTTTCTCGTATTACGTATGGTCGTGATTGACGAAACAGCAGAGCCGAAAGAGAAGCCCTTGGCGGCGGAAACGCTGTTTGGTACGGCGAGATATGCCTTGTATGCACCCAGGGAAAATCCGTTGCCGTCTGGTGCTCCCCACCAGAAACCGAGCGACTCGCCGGAAGGTTTGGCCAGTCGGAAAAATGTGTGGTCTGTGTCAGTGGCGGTCATGTCGTCGGCTGTGATGTCCTTTACGTCGCCTTTCAGAAGATTACCAGTGTGGTTGCCGGACAACGTTGCCGCTTTACCCGATACGGCATATTCATAAATACCCGGCTCTTCGGCAGAGACAACAAGTCCGGTGGAGGCGGGTATGATGCTGTTTGTCGAAAAGTCGGTGAGTGTCATCTGGTCGTCAACAATCCCGACGGTCGTGAAAGTGACGTCTTTTGGAGCTGAAATGGCGACGTCGGTGAAATACGTCGCATAGTATCTGCCGTCGGCGTCGCGGCCGCCACTCGTTATTTTTAGTGCACCCATCTTGCGGTAGAGGGAGATTTTTGAGGTTCCGTTCAACTCAAAGTAAACTCGAAATTTCTTATCTTTAATTTTGGCTCTGATATATCGGTTCAGGGCATTGTTGCTTTTGATGATAACACTATCCGGTGTTGTTACATCTATTACCCATTGAAAAGCATTAGTGGTATTACGTGTACTTGATATTTCAAAATTCGTATATTCTTTATACCCGATATATCCCGTTTTGTTTTTCACGAGCCATGTGTTATCTTTGTGTTTTGTGATGATGATTTCTGCGTCAGTTGGAGTATCGATTCTTTCTTGTTGAATATTGACATCTATGCCTATTCCATATTTGTTGATAATCCCTCCCATGGCCATTCCGTTTGCACCATTCGTCTCATTTGTTTTGCAGACGATGAGGTATACCCCTCCATCAACGATGTCGGCATTTGACGTAACGAGTTTGTAATAGGCGCTGCCTAAAGGCAATATCGTCGGGTCGCTTACGGTAAGTGTATATGTTGCTGTCAGGGTTGGGCAGTCGGGTCGTGACAGTTGTGCTGTGATGATGGTTGTTCCCTGAGCGAGTGGAGTAGCCTTTCCGTTGTTGTCAACAGATGCGACGTTGTTGTCGGAACTCTCCCATGTCACGGTGCCGTCCGGGTATGTATTTGTCAGTTCTGGGGCTATGAATTCCTTGCCGAGCGTGGCTGTTGCCTTATCAGCGCTAAAACAGAATATTCTTTTTATGATATATTCTGCTGTTGCAATGTCACTCTGTTCGTTGCTCTGCTTGTCAAAGGCTATAGCTTTTATGGTTATGTCGCGGTCAACGCTTATCGGCATCGCGTCATTATATATGAGGCCGGCCTCCGCGGTAGGCTCGCTTCCGTCCGTTGTGTAATAGATAGTGTTTCCACTTCTGGCTGTTATCGTCACATTCTGTGTGGTGGTATATGTTCCCGCAGCAGGAGTGAACACAGGTGTATTTGTTTTGGAATAAGCCTCGGAAGTCCATTCAATAGCGATAGAGTCGAGGTAAACAAGGCCGTCTTTTGCTTTAATGCCAAAATATTTATATTCTTTATCAGTGAAATCAATGGTGTCTTTTTGTGAAGTTTCATTGCAGGTCGTTTCTTTGAAAAGTGTTCCTGCTTTGCTTGTGGTATATAAATCTGCTGTAGATGAATATGCTTCTTTTTTCCAATATATATTCAGCTTCTCTTTTAGGTTTTGCTCATAAGAATTCCAATATATGATTATTCTTTTTATAATTCCTATAATCGCGAAAACGAAACGAGCAAAAACTCTCTTTTTTCGGTTCCTTTTTTCTCTGCCATTTTGCTGGTGTTAAACACAAATTAAACGCTGATTAAAAGCCTTTCAAAAAGCTAATAATCAGCGTAATTTTTATGCCTTTTTCTTTGGTCAGTTCAGAGAAAATTTGTACCTTTGTATAGGTTAATTTGGCTCGTTACATTCGTTTCAAAACGCCTGTTAAAGGTCTTTTGTGCTGCTTTCTTTGCAGACCATTTTAAGCCTTTGTCGCGCTCTTTTCTCTCTTTGTCTCACAACTTACCAGCAAAACATTTCAAAGCGTTTGTCGGCCATTTCTGTGGCCTTT
>CAMVUM010000001.1 GCA_947170725.1 uncultured Prevotella sp. | reverse complement strand
GTATAGGATTTTTGTTTGGATATTACGGAATATCGTTACCACGAAATATTGATTCTGCACTGACGGCAATGCCTTTCTTTTATATTGGATATGTTCTCTTTCGACAAACGAATATGTTCCAAACAAATACGACAGGTATTTCTATATAATTATTGCTGTTTTGGTATGTTTACTTTGTTGTTTTAGTACGACTCCAACAAGCTATCTGTTTAATAAGTTTAATACTTCCTGTTCTCCTTTAATAAGCATGACAAAGGTTTATTGCAGTGGGTTAGCTGGAACTTTGCTAATATTGTTGATTAGTAAAAAGTTTGGGCATATACCTTTTATAAGTTACTTAGGACGTTATTCAATAATGATTCTATGTACTCATAGGTTTATATATTTGCTGATTGAAGGTGGCTTAGATTATATCGGTCTGTCTTCTAATACCAACAATATTTTGACGTTTGTCTTTACAATGTTATCATATTGTTTTGTAATACCATTTATGAAGAAATATATGCCATACGTTACGGCTCAAAAAGATGTTATAAAGATAAAAAAATGAAATCTATAGGAATTATCACAATTCACAGTGATTTGAATTACGGCGCTGCATTGCAGGCGTATGCTCTGAATCAGTTTTTAGTTAGTAAGGGATATAACTCGGAGATCATTAATTATATTAAGATTCCGAATCATCCGCGGCAATATCCGTTTCCTGTGAATATTGCCTATTGGTTGATGAATCGACCTCGATATAACCGTTATCGTAAGTTCTTGAAATCTTCGGTTTCCACTCGAACATGGCATTCCATTGATGAACTAATGCAAGGTTTTGATGAACCATACGATGTGCTGATAAGCGGTAGTGATCAGGTTTGGAATCCAACTTGCGGAGGACTTATAGACAAACTGAACCCATGCTATTACCTTGCCTTTGCGGACAATAAGAAGTATAAAAAAGTAGCCTACGCTTCGTCTCTCGGGTCATACAGATTCAATAAAGAAGAGATAAAGAGTGTCGGTAAATGGTTGGGAGAGTATGAGCATTTGAGCACCAGAGAACAGGAAGGAAAGGAACATTTGGAGAGTTTTCTGGAGCATGATGTGAAAGTTGTTCTTGACCCAACTCTACTGCTCAATAACTATGAATGGCAGAGAGTTGCTGCACCAGTGTCAAAAGTAAAAGACGAGAAATTTGTTTTAGTCTATTATATTGACGAGATTGCAGAATGTGTTGAATATGCAAGAAAGGTTGCAGACGCTCATGGTTGGAAAGTTGCAATGATGACTAATACTGCCAAACATTTTCCTGGTGTGGATATTAATATCCCTTTCTGCGGTCCGGCAGAGTTCTTATGGCTTTTTAATAAAGCCCAGTTCGTATGTACTAACTCTTTTCATGGAACAGCCTTTTCTGTCAACTTCAATAAGAACTTTATCTCTGTAATAAAGCGAAACAGTCCACAGCGTGCCCAGACATTACTAAAAAATGTCGGCTTATCGGAAAGATTATTGACTGATATCGGACAGATCGATTCGCTTTCTGAACAGATTGACTGGATCACGACGAATGAGAAATTACTTCAACTAAGAACTGATTCTATTGAATATCTTATCAATGCTATTGAGAACTGATGAAACACATTAACGCTCTTAATACGGAGAGAAACAATTGTTGTGGTTGCTCGGCATGTCAGCAGATCTGTCCTCACAATTGCATCTTGATGAAGGCTGATGAAGAGGGCTTTCTTTATCCGGAAGTCAATGAGGAACGATGCGTCGATTGTGGGTTATGTAGTAGTGTCTGTTCTTGGATAGGACAAGATAAAGATGAAATAAGAAATTCTTTGCCGGAAGTTTATGCAACAAAGCATAAAGATAATGAAGTCAGGCACAAAAGTACATCGGGTGGACTGTTCACTGCCTTTGCTTCCTATGTCATTAAAGAGGGCGGACGGGTTTATGGTGCGTCTTTCCAGTCTGTAACTCAAAAAGTTGGTCATATAGGAGTTTCCAATATTGATGAATTGACCAGTATACGGGGGTCAAAGTATGTTCAGAGTAATCAAGGAAATGTTTTTCGTGAAATACTTAACCATCTGAACAATGGAATTCTTGTTTTGTATACAGGAACACCGTGTCAATGTGAAGGACTTCGCCATTTTCTTCGTAAAAATTATGAGAATCTTTTCATCATAGATATCTTATGTCATAGTGTTCCGTCTCCACGTGTATTTTATGATTTGTTACAAAGCGCAGGAAGTAAGTTTGATGGGATAAGTTTCAGAAATAAGGATAGAGGTTGGAGAAATTCTTATATGTTCCGACTATTCAAGAATGGTCAGGTGTTAATTAATGAAACTTATCTGACAATGTTTTTTAAAGGGCTTATAAACAGACCTTCGTGTTATAGATGTAAGTTTACGAAAATAAAGCGTTCTGGAGATTTAACTATTGGCGATTATTGGAACATCAATTCTGTTCATCCGGAATTTGAAGATTCTTTAGGGGTAAGTTGCCTGCTTGTAAATACAGAAAAAGGTAAAAGACTTTTTGACAAAGTCCGTAGCTCTTTAGATTGTTTGAAAACGGAATTGGCTCCTGCTTTACAGACTTGTATGATTCGTAATGTTACAGAGCCTAAAATAAGGAAGAAGTTTTGGGCAGACTATACGAAATATGGATTTTCATATTGTGAGGTCAAATATGGTAAGATGACAAGGTGGGAAAAGTTCCGTGACGGAACTCTTGCTCCGTTTGCAAGAAAGATAGGTATAGCTGGCTTGTTACGTAAAATGAGATGATTTGATAATCAAGAGGAATGAACATCTATAATATTTGTCTGAAAGCAAGCGTTGCTTTATCTTATTTATGGGATAAACTGTGGTGTCCTGTTTATAAGCGCGCAATGAAGCATTGTGGGAAGGGGGTGTATTTACGTCCCATGAATTCTGATTTTAAAGGATTATGGAATCTGTCGGTTGGTGATGGTACAAGTATTCCAAAAGGAAGCACATTTTATTGCACAATTGCTCCATTGACGATAGGTAAAAAGGTTATATTCGGACCTAAACCAACAATCATAACCGGTGACCACAGAATAGATCTTATAGGAAAATACATTATTGACGTAACGGACGCGGAGAAAGAAACAGAGCATGATGCACCAGTTAACATAGAGGATGATGTTTGGTGCGGAGCCAATGTCACGATATTGAAAGGTGTGACTATTGGACGTGGAAGTGTTGTGGCTGCAGGTGCTGTAGTCACGAAATCATGTCCACCTTATTCAATTATAGGTGGAGTACCCGCAAAGGTGCTTAAATATAGGTTTACAATAGAAGAAATAATAAAGCATGAATTTATGCTTTATCCAGAGCAGCAACGATTGAGTCGTGAATATCTTCTTTCTTCTCGTTTATAATTGGAGTAATCGTAATTAAGTTTTTTAATTCTGGTTTATGCCAAAAGTTTTAGTTGTTGCCACGTCTCGTAAGACGCGTGGTGGTATTACGTCTGTGGTCAAGGCCCACGGACAAGGTGAACAGTGGGAAAAATTCCATTGTCTGTGGATAGAGACGCACAGGGATAAAGGCATGTTCACGAAGATTTTTTATCTTATTCGTGGATTTGTAGAATTTCTTTTTCTTATGCCATTGTATGACTTAGCACATATACACATGAGCGAGCCTATGTCGGCAATAAGAAAGGTACCGTTTATGGCGTGGGCTAAGTTGTGGAGGAAGAAGACGGTTGTACATTTTCATGCCTTTTCGCCAGAAACAACAGTCAGAAGCAGATTTGCCTTTCTTTATCGTTACCTTTTTGGTAATGCCGACAGAGTAGTGGTGTTGAGTGAGTATTGGAAGCATGAGGTATTGAAAGAGATTCCGTCGGCTAAGGTGACAGTTATATATAATCCGTGTTTGACTCATGTGACAAAACCATCTGCCGGATTTGCAGATTATGACGGTCCACAACCTCATGCACATTCGATTTTATATGCCGGAACAGTAAACCGAAGAAAAGGATATACCGACATGATAAAAGCATTTGCCAAGATTGCAAAACGGTATAATAACTGGCAACTTGTGTTCGCCGGAAACGGGGAAATCGATAACGGTAAGAATCTTGCAGAAGAGTTAGGGATAAGTGATCAGATTTTATGGCTTGGATGGGTGAATGGTGCAGACAAAGACAGAGCTTTCCAAGAAGCAACGGTATTTTGTCTCCCATCATATGCCGAAGGATTTCCTATGTCTGTTCTTGATGCATGGAGTTATGGACTTCCTGTTATTACCACTCCAGTAGGCGGTATACCTGATGTGGCAAGAGACGGGGATAATATGCTGTTGTTTGAACCTGGAGATATAAATGGACTTGCAAAGTGCATGGAAAGAATGATAACGGATAAGGAACTTTGTAACAAGATAAGTCGGGCTTCTCTTGAATTTGCAAGAACGACATTTAATATTGATACGATTAACAGGCATATCGGAAAACTTTATAGTGAAGTTTTTGATTCATAATCCTTTAAGATAGAAGTAAGTGAACAATTTCAGTATTGAAATAGCACATATATCAGAATAAGCACAATTATTATGACGATTAAGTTGAAAGATTTGTGTATCCTTGAAAGCAAGGAAGTACTTGCTTCTATTCCACAAGGAAAGAAGCTAATAAATACCATTAACGCCCATTCTTATAACACGGCACAGAATGACGCCTTGTTTGCCGAAGCGTTGCAGAATGGTGACTATTTGATACCCGATGGAGCAAGTATAGTGAAGGCCTGTCAGTGGCTGAAGGCTAAGTCACGACCTAAAGAGAGGATAGCCGGCTGGGACTTGTTTGAATTTGAGATGGAACGCCTGAACACGAAAGGAGGACGGTGCATGTTCATGGGCAGTAGTCAGAAAGTCTTGAAACTGATAGTGGAAAAGGCAAAGATGATATATCCAAACATTGAAGTCGTAACCTATTCCCCTCCCTACAAACCGGAGTTCACGGAAGAAGATAATGATGCCATCATTCGTGCCATCAATGCCGCCGACCCTGATTTGCTGTGGATAGGCATGACTGCGCCGAAACAGGAGAAGTGGACATACGCCAACTGGGACAGACTCAACATCCATTGTCATGTAGGAACCATCGGTGCGGTGTTCGATTTCTTTGCCGGTACATACAAACGTGCTCCACAGTGGTGGCAGTCACATTCCTTGGAATGGCTGTACAGATTGATAAAGGAGCCCAAGCGTATGTGGAAAAGATATGTACTTGGCAATCCGTTGTTCATGTGGAACGTTTTTCTGGAAAAATCAGGGAAAAGATAAAAAATAATCTCTGAACAGCTGTGTTTCCGACCGCTGATTGTATGTTTTTCAGATGCGTTGCCGTTTTTCTTTCTTAAAAAATCTCTCTGTTTTTTTAGCCAGTGCCATCCTGTCCCGATGAACAGGTCCGTAGTTCTTTGTCCATCTATGGCTATGCTTTCAGAAACTCATCCGTGTATGACGAAAGTCTTTAGGCTTTATGACTATCAGACAGAAATTATGCGGCGCCTCACTGAGGCGTGGCTGAAAGACCGTAGTGTGATGGTGCAGATGCCCACGGGTACGGGCAAGACGGTGGTGCTCGCTGCGCTCGTAAGCGAGGAATGTGCCGTCAAGGGAGTTGTGGGTGCAGAGTGTACGGATGGTCTGGAACATATTAGACCTGAAGGTGCATCGGTTTTCATTGTTGCCCACCGCCGCGAGCTTGTCACGCAGATAGAGGAGACGGTAAGCCGGTTTGGGATTGGCAGAGAGGACGGACGCGTCAGTGTGATGTCCATACAGTGGCTCACGCGTCATGCCGGAGAATTGACGGACAGGCCACGGCTTGTGATAATCGACGAGGCCCATCATGCCGTGGCGGATACCTACCGCATGCTGTGGGACATATTTCCTGATGCGAGGTTTCTGGGGCTGACAGCCACACCGTGCCGCATGAACCGCAGGGGATTCGCTGATTTGTTCGACACGCTTATCACATCGTGGAGCATTGCGGAATTCATCGGGAAAGGTTACTTGTCGGCGTTCGACTATGTATCAATAAGACCGGGGAGCGAGGAGCAGAGACTGATTGACTCCCTTGAGAAACACGGAGCGGACGGCGACTATCAGATAAAGGAAATGGACGGCATGCTCAACCGCAATGCGAGCATAGCGCGGCTGTACATGAGCATGGAGCGGTTTGCCGGCGGCAGGAAGGGCATCGTCTATGCCATCAGCATCGCCCACGCGCGTAACATCGCCGCCTATTATAATAATAAAGGAATCAGCACGGCCGCCATTGACAGCAGAAGTCCGGCAGCTGAACGCCAGCGGTTGGTGGAGGACTTCAAGGCTGGAAGAATCCAGGTGTTGGTGAATGTCGACATTTTCAGCGAAGGATTCGACTGTCCGGATGTCGAGTTTGTCCAGCTGGCCCGCCCTACCCTGTCATTGGCGAAATACCTGCAGCAGGTTGGACGCGGACTGAGAAGGACGAACGGCAAGAGAAGTTGCGTGCTTATAGACAACGTCGGACTGTACCGTATGTTCGGATTGCCAACGACGGCATGGGACTGGGAGGCGATGTTCCGCGGTATTGTTTCCGGTAAAGGGAGTGTGCGTGCAGAAGAAAACAGGAATAGCATGAAGTATTCCGAGTTTTTGTCAGAAGAAACCGCGAATGACTGTGACATGGAGGTCATAATTGCCCACGACCAACTGCTGTCAGAAATAGGAAGGATGAAAGAAAGCCGCCTTATGCAGATGAATACGGGTGAGCTGAAGGCCTGGCAGGATACGGGCAGCGGACTGTGGGGACTGAGATACGGCAACAGGTGCATTACCGATGCACAATTTGTCACTGTTCTTGACATCAGGTATGGAATGGCTGCCGTTAGATTCAGAAATGCGGACTGCGGCATTATCAATGGCGACGGCGAGATTGTATGGAAGAAAAGTGATGTCAGGCAGATGATTTTTCTGAAATACAAACTGTTGCATATCACTGTACAGAATAAGTCGTATTACATTGATATAGAGAACCTGCGTGTATATAAACGAAAACCGAAAGTACAACGATTCGGCAATGTTGAATTGCTGGAAATTGACCACACATATTATAGCCGCACAAAGAATATATATATCAACAATCAGGGAATAGACAGACTGCTGATTGACTGGAAAAGGTTTTATCTCGCCATATACGATATGAAGACACCGTATTCGGCTTTCCACAGAAACAGCATGCTTTCAGAACATCATCCAGGATTTGCCTGCATACTGGAAAATGATTGCGACAGCTATTACTGGATATTCCGCCGACTGGCAGACGGCAGCATTATCATCATGGATAATGATGAGAAATATTATCACGCGGCGGAGGGTAAGTCTAAAAACTACATAGGATGCTGCGACTCCGAAGGAGAATGTGAAAGATGCAGAACTGAGATTGAACTTCTGACAAGACTGACAAAGAAAAAGTGGAACATGCTGGAAACCAAACGGAAAGAGATACGTAGGCAGCAACTTTCACTGTCAGACGAGGCCATACCGTTCAGGTCAGGAGTGAAATGGGGATTGAGAGTTGGCAACCGTATCACTGTGCCGCCTATCTACAGAAGAATAAAGTCGCCGGTAGGAAAATATTGTGCCGTTGAGAAAAACTACAGTCAATGGGGAGTTGTGGCTCTGGACGGAACAATAATGGTTGAACCAAAATACTCTGACATAGAGATAAATACCCAAGGCATGGTCACTGGTATCAAGATCACCGGTATCAAGGAACAGCTAAGGTTGCCATAGGAAATAATGACTATGCCGTACTGATTAAACGGCGAAGAATCTGTTTGCAATATGTAGGCTGTTCACAAAATTCCAGTTAATACTATTGAGAAGAGGCTGTGTCGTAATTCAGTTTTTGAACCGCACCCCAAAAGTTATACAACAAACTTTTGGGGTGCGGTTCTATTTTGACACAGCCTCGTCTTTGTAGTATAATTAAGCTGTATTGAAGATGATATTATTTGAATTTATATAGAAATAGCATGTCCGAACGAGCAGCATCTGACCGTTGCATTCCTTTAATTTGGACATCCGACATTCCGGCTTGACGATATGATTCATATCCACGTGTAGTGACAATAACTTTTTCTCCAAACTGCAAGAGCAAAAAGCCATCAATATGATTGGCAGTAATATAATACGCATATATTTTTAGTTTAACACTATTTCCCGGTTCCAAAACGAGACGTATCAATCGCATTGTCTTTAGGCTTAAAGCCGTTGAAGTGCCAGATAAATGTCAGTTTGAAATTGCGGGTCATGTCGCGTACTTTCATCCCATAATCCTGGTAGGCATGGTTAATAGTCATGGTAGGCGACCATGTGTTGAATATATCATCGGCTTTTAGATCAAGCTCACAACAACGCTTCTTCCCGAACTGCCATTTGATTCCGGCATCTACTTTCCACATTGATGATAAATCTGCAATACCTTGAAGCGAAGGTGATATATAGCTGAAATCAAAGGATAAGGAAACCGGACAATTCTGACTAAACTTGAAAGAGTTGCTAAGTTCTCCATAAAAAATCCATTTACTGTTGTCGAAGCTAATGTCATGGAATTTATCGGCTTTCTCTCGTTGGTTGAACACATTGGCTGTAGCAGTCGCGTTCCATATATATCCCACTCCAAAAGGAGCATAGAGATTAAGGCCAATCACACGCTTGTAGTTCATGTTGATGGTCCGATATATTAGATTTAGTGCATCCGGCGACTGGTAAGGCAATTGCACAGTCGCTTTGTCGCCATACTGGAAATAGAGTGTCGCAACATATTTCTGCCTTAGAATGTAGTTGAACTGTGCATCGTATTGAATATACGGTTGCAATTTCGGATTACCGATTATTGTAGAATAGTCATTGATATGGCTCGTGCCGCCGTGCAGTTCCCAGTAAGACGGATAAATGCGTTGAGTGCTGAGATTGAGTTGGAATATACTTTGGGGAGTTTTGTAATATGTTGCTCCGAACTGAGGAATGAAATTCCAGTTGTGATGATATTTATTGTGATAATACTCACCTTTTGCCGAAATATTGAACGACAGGCCCCAGTCAAAAGACCGTTGTGTGCCGGCGTAAAAACTTGCAACGTCCTCGCTAAGAATGTCGTCGAAATCCGTATTGTCGCCGTAAGCACCATAGTGTTGTGAACTATGATCCTTAGAGCGCTGATATTCCGTGCCGTAGTTCAGTTGCCACTTGCCAAATTGATGCTGCTGGTCAACATACACATGCCAACGGTTTATATTCTGACGGTTTTCAGAGCCAAGCTGATAATCGGAATCCTTAAACAATGACTGTGAACGGTTCTCGGAATAGCGGGTATAGTCGCCGCCAACAGTCATACCGAAAGGAGCTGTGTAACGCAGGGCTATATTATGATAACCGACGGGCGACAGCATATTGTAGGCATTTGTATAGTTGCCCAACGTCCCCGATGAGAGTCCCCAACTCTTAGAATCGGAAATTATCTGACCGTTATATGTGAATTTGAGCGTTTTCCATGAAGCAGAAGCAAATATAGTATTGCTCCAGTTCTGACCGATTCGGCGCATATCATCCTCAATCATAGTTCGATTACCACCATAAGAATGATTCGACCATGTTTCCTCGCGGCTCCACGATTTACTGCGCGTTAATGCATAGTTTAAGTCAAAAGTCCAGTCCTTTATAGCGTAAGTGGCTGCAAGTACACCGCCATACGAACCATAGTGAGCCTGATTGTATCCGGCTCTGACCTGTCCCTGCAGGCCGTCAAGAGGCGTCGGAGTTTTCAGAATCACGTTGATTACCGCACCGTTGACATGATACTTAGCCGGAGCGGAATACATAATCTCCACGTTCTTCAGTTTGTCAATCGGAGTGGTGTAGAGAAGTTGATAAAGATTCTGGAGCGGCATATTGGTAAGCTCACCATTGAAAATAATGGTGACATTTGAGGCTCCCGTTAGCCCTATCATACCATTATTGTTAGTGACGCCGGGCATATAGCCAAGGGCTTCAAGAATATTGTTAACCGGCTTGTCCTTGACTATTCCGGGGAGGTCAACGACCATGATGCCGTCCTCGCCCCTCACTTGCGGTTTCTCTCCTTTGACAACAACCTCATTTAGTTGTTGGGCAGAGATAGTATCAGTAACCTCAGTTTGAGCATAGACAGCTACACTTTGCAGAATAAGGATGAGAATTAATGCTTTCTTCATTGCGGTATCATTTTTTCTGACGCAAAATTACATCCGGTTTCATTCTATACCACCTTACTCTACCTTATTTAGTCTTAAAACTATGAAAATAACACGTTGGAATAAACACTTTTACTAACTTCCTGCCAAATGGAGGGGCGACGATAGGGGTGCTGACATAAAAAAGAGGGCAAGAAAAATCTTGTCCTCTGATTTGCGGGCGGCAAGGGAGTCGAACCCTCATGGCGAAGCTATTGATTTTGGCATTTGCTTTTACCGCGCATTCTTTTCGAGCATTAACCACCCAGTCCGCCAAATGCCCACCGTTCAAAAAAGTTACCTAATGTCTTCATAATGCTCAGAGATTTAGTGAAATTAAACAAGTTAACCCATCCGAGTACAAACTGGTAAAAAGTCGGTAACGGACACCCGAACAAATGAGCGGATATTAAACATACTCCTACGTTCAATCAAAATCACTACAAAATTAATAAAATGGTTCTATAAACGTTTAGTCTGATTGAAAAAAATCTCAACCTCTTGATTTGGGTGGATAGCAAGCATTCTAAGCCACTTTAACAGCGGAAGTAGTATAAGTTATGGTTTATGCTGTAAAAACGCGGCTACAACGCTTAAAAACGGTTGAACAATATTCTTGTCAGATTTCATGAGTAATCGGATTATAGCGCGTCAAATTTTTGAGGGGGATAGCAATAACCAGAGTTCAAACTTACTCTCTTTTCTCGCTGACGGACAATTTTATAATTTCTTTTGCAGTTATCAGTATTACAATAGTCATTCTGCAATGATAATATCCTTTATTATCAATCAATAGCAATTATGCTACAGTTATCATTATACTAATGGTTTTACAATAAGGGATTTATTGTTTTAGGTTATTATTCCCCCTTATTATTCGGTTCGTCTTGGAATTCTCTTTGGATATATATCTTGTATTGGAATGCAGTAGAGCTACCATTAGAGGAATACTAACTTTTTCTCCATTATTCTTCAAATCAATGAGATCGCGTGTTATATCCTTGTAAAAATTTATTTTGCAATATTCATTTGAGCCACTGTAATTGTCCAAAAGGTAATTTATCCTCTTATACATATCCGATTTCCATTTAGATATAGTTTTTTCCTCGTAATGCTCCACGATATATTCTTCAAAGTTCCTGATATTCTCTTTCCAAGAATAGTTGTTTAAGGCTTCAGCAAAAAGCCGATCTTGCAAATCCATATCTCCGCAGTCTGGTATATTGTTTAGTAAAACAATTCTGCCAACTTCCTCTGCCCATAGTTCGTAAAGCTTAGCCCAGTGCATTATCAATCCGTTTATATCGGCTATTTGAGGTAAACTTTTACGTTTGAATGCGTCCTTGTCATCAAGGGTAAATTCTATTCGGAGTATATTAGAGATTGCATCGCCCTCCGACAATATATCTTTGTCTGCAATCTCCTTGCTCTTGTCGTATATTTTTAATCGGAATTCACAATCACGTTCTCCAAAATAAATTGTACCGAAGTTATCTTTTGTCATGCCTTTTCCTCTGACCTTTCTTTTGCGATGAGTTCCATACGCCACAATCTTTTTACTCAATTCTGAGAATGGGATAGAGGTTGGGACATTTAATCCGATTTCCGTTTGAGAAATTTTTGCCTTGTTGAATACGCCTAAAGGGACATTAAGCAATTCGGCAATCTGTTTTGTTGCATCAATAAAATGTGATAAAGTCAAATCCTTAGTGCTGAAATCTCCGTAGTACCACTTGCGCAAGCTGCCTTTCATGGTGACTACTCCATTAGAGTGTTGCCATACTGATATATGAGCATTGTTTAGTGGGTTTCTTAGTGTCCATTCCGTTCTTGACTCTTTTTTCTCTCGCAATCTGCATTTTTCAAAATTGCCGTTGAATAAATTGGCAGCAAAATAAAGTTTTATATTGTCTATCATTTGGCACTTTGATTAGTTTTCTTTTGAATAAACATAACTTCATATATAACAAAGAGAGTTACGTTTTGGTGTAACTCTCTGTAAATATATCGCCAATGTACTTATTCGCAATCCTATAAGAAGTGCCGTTATTCACTTTTTTCGTTTTGCCGACGGAAATATTCTCTCATTTCTTCCTCAAGTGCTTCTCTTTTTCTACGTTTATGTCCACTTGCAGCTCCTATTAACCAAAATAAACTCATTAGGAAGGCTATGAAGATAGCGGTTGAGAATATATCTCCTCCGCAATCGCGCAGGAATTGACCGATATTGTTCGTTCCCATAGTGAACGGAATGATTATGGCAAGTAGTCACGTCAATCCAAATCCGAAACAAAAGCCAACCAAGAGTGCTTTTAAGGTTTGTTTCAAGTCCATACTGTCAGCCTTTTAGATGATTGATTATTTTCTGATAATTCTCCGTTCCGAGATTTTTCTCGGTCAGATGCTGGTTGAGGGGATTTCTGCCAATGACAATCCGTCCTTCTTCTTCAAGCCGAGTCCATGTAGAGCCAAGCAACGTCTTCCATTTTTTGACGGCACGCGGCACGACAAAGATAGCGTCTTTGTAATCGGCAATATACCGTATCATCTTTTTAGCAAACATCTGAGAAGGCAGAATACAACCTTTCGGAAGGTCTTTTGCCTTTACAGATGCGTAAGGCACATTTTGTATTAGTGCCACGTTAGAGAATATTTGCTCTGATGTCAGCCCCTCTTTCTCCAATTTTGAAAGGATGTCGTACCAATACCAATCAGCAAGCATATTGAATGCGTCTTGATAGTTCGGGTGTCTGTCGGACGGATTATAGACTTCGGGCATAAAATCCTTAACCCTCAATCTAAGGTTGTCCCTCATAAAGACCATTACCCCTTCTGCCAACTGCGGGTATCTCTGAAGAATTTTTGCGAAGTATTCATTGACCCTTGTAATATGACCTGCATTAAGGCTTAGGATAATAACTTTTGCCGTTAAAGGATTACCTTGGAACGGATAGGGAATGGTATTTAGGATGAAACGAGTGTCATCATTCGCTGAGGAATTGAATTTATGTATGAATTTTTCATCGCCAGGATAGATATATTCTTGATTGTCGCTGAACAAGGCTTCGTTTCCGCAGCATTGGTCGGCAACAATATTCCATTGATTGGCTTTCAATATATCCAAATCCGTAAATCTTGTATTCTTGTCAATGATATAATGTTCTGAACCGTCATGCGGAAGCACATATTGATAGGCGAGAAGGTCTATCAAATCATTGACCATTTCTTTCAGAGGAACATTTTCGTATCGGTCGGAGATAGCGTCTGATGACCGTCCCGAAAGTTCCGACATAAGTGCCCCTATGGAATACTTAATCTCAAATTCCTGTATATAATGATGACTTTCAAGTAGTTCTTCAATGTTTTGATAAATATCATAACCCATATAGGTTACATATCCTAAGTCAAGCAGTTTTTGTCTTACTCCTATTGCGTTCCATTCATGCGCACCAGAGTCAAAATAGGTGCGGATTGGACGCGGCAATATTAGTTTTCCTCCAAGATAGTAATACGATGGAAAGTTTGTCATTGGCGATTGGGTTTCCCGCGTCAGCAACCTAAACACAGCGGATTATACATAGAAAATGGGCTGCTCCTATGCTTCATTGAAGGCATCGCCAAACGCCTATACCAACGCACAGAGAGCAGCCCATGTATATGAGCTGTTCAACTGCGCCTCGTTGGTAATGATATATTGGCGATTTATCAATGAAGAGGCACTTCCTTTAATTTGTCACTCTCGACATCGCAAAATTAAGCAATTTTTCCGAAAGCGACAAATGTATAATCCTATGTGCCAATGATTTTTCTACAAATTTTATCCTCTAACTGAAAGTATCTATCTCTTCCATATTGACTTGTGCCATTTTCAAATCATATTTCAAATATCTTTCGGTCATGTTTACGGACTTATGTCCCAAGAATTTCTGTATCTTGTAGATTGAAACTCCGTCCATTACAAGCAAAGTCGAAAGGTATGGCGGCTTGTATGGAATGTCAGATGTTTGTCTATTCCCGCCATTCTTGCCAACTCTTTCAGTTGCTTGTTGACGTAAGGATAGCATGCATCTCCGAATACCACATCTTCACTACCGATTTTCTTCTTGCTTGGAAGAACACTTAAAAGCAAATCTCTTGCTCGTTCAAATAGTGGTGCTTTTACCTCGGCTCTTGTCTTGATTTGTTTCTTTATGATTAAACCTTTCTCAAAGTCGATATTATTCCATTTCAATGTAACTACATCGGATAATCTTAGACCGCAATAGCAAGCGAAGAGATACATTTCCAGACATCTGAACAAAAGACTCCCTTTCGGTAGCTTTACATAAAGTTTTCTCAACAATTCAATTTCAGATTTTTCCAAATAAGTTTCTTTGACACTGCATTTAGGCATTTTGAACAGAGGATATGGATTTTTCACGGGCAAATCGTGCTTAATCATATCCAAAATCACGGTCTTGATATTTTTATGTTTGTTCGCTCTGCCTCCGTCATTATTGCCCTTGACATCACGCAGGAACACATCAAATCCCTCAATTAGGGTTAAGTTTATATCGGTTATGTCAATAGCCTTTCGGAATGCTTTAAGGGCATTGTAAGTAATCATATAAGCCATAATGGTAGGCTGACTTAGGGTCGCTTTCATCCGCTCAACGAAAGCAAGATAATAGTCATAGAACGTGCCGTTACTAGACTTCCTTGTCCGAGGATTTGATGATGACAGATGGTTCTTCACAATCTCCAATGACAGCGGCATATTGTTTGCAATACAGCCATTAAGGAATGTTTCTACTGCCAGCACTTTAGAATTAAGAGCCAATCGGAGAGTTCGCTCCTTTGGCTCTTTCTTCTTATCATTCCAATCGGCAGGTGCCACGTCAAGATGTGTTGGCACTTTGGTTTCTCGGTCATATATTCTGACACGAAGGTATATTGGATATTTATGGTTCCGCTTTAGCGGTTTGTCATTTCTTATGAACGGATAAACTGAATAATCAGCCATTTGCGATTTTGTTTTACAATTTTCTATGAGCGAAGTTATTGGCTTGTCAGCAAACGGCAAAATTTTCGCCAAAGAAATCTCGGACAAAACGCTAAATCAATGACAATTACGCAAACTTTTTAAATGTTTTCATATCAAGAAATGATAACCGTTTGGCCGCTTTGTCAGCTTCATAAACATTCCACTGACGGTATCTGTCAGTCACATTTTTAGGTTTATGCCCAAGTGATGACTCAATGATTTTCTCTGGGACATCATTCATATAGCACAAAGTTGTAAATGTTCTTCGTCCAGCATGGAAAGTAATATTTTTCGATATGCCGACCATTTTTGCAAGTTTCTTGACAGTCAGATTGATTTTGGTAGGGGAATACACTCTGACTGACACGTTCAATTCTTTTTCGACATTGTTAATGTCGCCTTCGGGCAGATAGCATAACAAATCAAGAGCCATAGGGCTTAATGGCACATAATTCATTCTGCGACACTTGATGCAATAAAATTCCATTACGCCATTCTTGCAGTCAAAATTTATGTTTCTCCAACAGAGGGCACGCGTATCACTTATCCGTAAGCCACTTGAACAAGCCAATAAGAAAAGCATTAATATCCTGCGGTCAGAAACGGCTAAATTGTCTTCAATAAACAAATTGACCATTTTTGACAGTTCAACCTCATTGAGATAGGTTTCATTCCTATTGCATGGCGCAATATAAATATCGTGGCTGTCAAATGGATTTTTGACCGCTATGCCTTTGGCGGCTATATATCTCAAAATTGCGCGAATTTGAATTAGGCGATTACCGAATGTCAATTTGCTTGCGTCCTGTCCTTTTTTAATCTTTCGATTTCTAAGGAAAGCTATGAACTCTCTAATCTTGGTTTCATCAATATCCTTTAACCTCAAATTCTTATCAAATTCGTTCAATGCGGTCATTGTTGTAATATGGCTACGCATTGTGCTTGGGCCGATAAGGCCATTTTTCTCTTTCTTTGACAGATATTCCATATAATGGTCAAGGAATAAAGAGTTTAGAGGGTCGGATGGTTTCTTGTCTTTGACAACATCTTTAAGGACACTGTAGGTTATTTCCTTTTTGTCATATTCAATTAGATGATACAAGTCACGCTTTATTCGTAACAACTCATCTTCCACTCTCAATCTCAAAGACGGCTCTTTGGGAAGTCTGGACACCTCGTCCCATTCGTCCAATGATAATCGGGCTCTATTTATTGCAAACTTGGGTTCTTTTCCGTGCATTTTAGGGAAACGCATGAACAAGGGCATTCGCCCCTCGCTATCCATTTTATCCGTTCTTAGGTATAATTTCGGAGATAATGATTTTGGTGTCATATCATAAAATATAATTGGTTATTGTGAAGTAACGCATAAAGGGCGGTGAAGGTTGTATTTTTTAACAGGGGCGAAAGAGGGGCTGTCAGAATTGGGTATAGAGAATATCACTATTTTATATTGGAAATATCATGGTTTTTAAAGGGTTGAAAATGTTCTGCCTTCGAAAATGGATGCCTTTTTCCTGCGACTGTGGAGTCTTATTTAGTCTTAAACGCTACCTTATTTAGTCTTAAATCGGGTTCGGTCTAACCGATTGTATGACGGATTATTGGTAAATTTGCGTTATGAAACGCTTTAAGACCATATCAACCACATTTATCGTTGTCATTGCCGCGATTTTCGCTTGCAATGTCTTTTATATTGTAACCCTTTACAATTCAATTAGAGCAAATGTGGAACGCGAGGTGATGACCGCAATTGCCTATGCAGACATTGATGACCTTATGTATCGGGCAGGAAGGGAGCAGGGATTGGCAACAAACGTGAAGGTACAAGAAGATATTGAGGAGTACAATGCTCCAAGAAAAGCAGAAGCATCTACATATCGTGATAAAAATGGTCAACTTATTTCTGTGAGGACTGAGGCGGATGGAACAGTTACTGAAGAACGAGCTATGTTGTCAGAAAACAGCTCCTATTCAAATCAGATGGTTGATGCAATGAGCAGACAATTCCACGTAATAATGGATAAATATATCCCCTATGATATGGCGGTGATGGATAGCGTTTTACGCAATTAGCTTTCTAATAGGTTCATCTATCCTGATTTTTTATGTGTGGAGGTTGTCAATGAAAAGGATTCTGTAATCTGCGAAAATCCTAAATTTAAGGGTGAATCCGGATTGGATTCATTCCGCTTTAATATCAACCCTGATGAAGGTATCTACTATAAGGCATATATGACGCCTCTGACCCGCCATATAATTTCGGAAATGTCAGGTGTAATTGTGACCATTTTTCTTCTGATGGTAGCGTTTACAATAGCGTTTTGGTATTTATTCCGGACAGTGTCACGACTGCGAACCATTGAGGAGATGAAAGATGATTTTGTCAGCAATATGACCCATGAATTGAAAACGCCTATTGCCATAGCCTATTCAGCCAACGATGCTCTGCTCAATTATGATACATCCAACGACCCCGACAAAAAGACAAAGTATCTGACGATTGCAAATAAGCAGCTGAAACGACTTGGAGAACTTGTGGAAAATATTCTTGCAATGAGTATGGAACGTCGAAAGACTATGAAACTCAGACCGGAGGATATCCCGCTGCGTGAGTTTGTAGAAGAAATCGCCGTTGCCCAGCGCATGAGAGGTGATAAGGATATAACCATCAAAGTGAACATGGCTGACAATATAATCGTAGAAGCTGATAAGACGCATCTGGCAAATGTGCTGAATAACTTGATTGACAATGCAATCAAATACTCCGACGACTGTGTTGAGATAAGTATATCCGGCGACAACAATGAACTTTCGATAAGAGATAACGGCATCGGTATACCGTCAAAGTCGATTCCCTATCTATTCAATAAGTTTTACCGTGTGCCGCACGGCAACCGTCAGGATGTCCGTGGCTATGGCATAGGATTATACTATGTGAAAAGTATTCTCGACAAAATAGGCTGGAACATCGAGGTCAAAAGCAAAGAGGGAGAAGGCTCGGTATTCACAATTAAATTCAGCAAAGATGAGCAATAAGGTACTGTTTGTAGAAGATGAGGAAGACTTGACTCTGATTGTTGCCGACACTCTGCGCGGGCAAGGCTACGATGTTATCACGGCAACAGACGGCATAGAGGGAATTGATAAATTCAAATCAGAAAAAGCCGATATTGTGGTGGCTGATGTAATGATGCCCAAAATGGATGGGTTCATTATGGCAAAGGAGATAAGAAAATTGTCGCCGACAGTACCATTACTTTTCCTAACCGCAAAAAGCACAATAGATGATGTGGAGCAAGGTTTTGAGATTGGTGCCAACGACTATCTTAAAAAGCCCTTTGAACTCCGTGAACTGATAGTGCGGATTAAGGCACTATTAAGAAGATATGGTGACAACCGCACAGAGGACATACGGTTTGCAATTGGATTATACACGTTTAACGTAACAACCCAGACACTGACGTTTGGCGACAAAGAGACAGAACTCACTCACTTTGAAGCCAAGATACTTGAACATCTGGCAACAAATATCGGCAAGACTGTAGATGCCTCCGAACTGATGATTGCCGTATGGCAGCGCGACGAACAAAGCAACCGCAACTCTCTCCACGGCTACATCCACAAACTCCGCCGTGCATTGCGCCATGACCCATCAATCTCCATCATAAATCAGCGTGGCTTCGGCTATATGCTTGTAATCCGCAACTGACAAAATGCGGATAATGCGGAAATTGCAATGATTTTAATCATTAGACTTGCTCAATTCTTCCTCGACCAATCTAACCCTTGCTTGCAGTTCTTCGGCAGATGGAAGCAGATCTGATGGTGAAGCAATCTGGAAATTATCGTATGATGCTACACCCATAGGTGTTTGTATGCCTTTGAAAGCCCAACGAACATCGGTTTCATCCTTGTCGATACAGATTAATAATCCGATAGTGGGATTGGCATCCACTCCTTCAAGCAGTTCATCAACAGCATTGACATAGTAATTGAGTTTCCCGACATACGCAGGATTAAAAGGCTTCACTTTCAACTCGACCACAACGTATGCCTTTAGGCGGATACGGTAGAACAGCATATCAATCCGGCGGGTACGACATCCGACAATCAGTTACTTTTGTCGTCCAACGAAAGCGAATCCTGTGCCAAGTTCAAGCAAGAAAAGAGTTATATTCTACTCCAACGCCGCTTCAAGCTCTTCCTCCTTATAGTCCGCTGGAACAGTCACAAAACCGAAATCATAATTGTCTTTTGTGATTTCTTGCGCCATACGGCTTTGCGCTTCCGGAAGATATTGCGGAAAATTACTTATAGCGTTTCCGTGTGTCTTGTATAGATTAGCTTTCAGAAAATTATCCAAAGTCTTACGACTCCAACCGTCAATACACATTCTTTCAAATAGAAAATAGCCTCATCAACCGACCTGCATTTGGTTATGATGTTCACCTGATGACGCCATGGTACAAGACCAAGCGCCAAAGGAAAATCTGAATCAATTTCTCCACCAAGTTGGTGCAGTTTTATAATCCTTTGAGAATTCGCATGTTGTAATTCTTCACCAAGTTGGTGGAGTTTTTCCGTTGCCTCCGGTGAAGAAAAAAACAAAAACCATTTCTTCATAGCCCATAGATTTGTAGTGCCAAAACCCCGGTCGTGAGAAAAAACTCCTACAAATCAAAACCAAGCTGTTCCACAACTCCACTGCCCCATATTTCTTCCACCTTACGTAGTTACAAAGTCGCGTCCAACACTCCAGTTGAACGCCAGTTTTTCCATATTGACCTTGACCACCGCTTTGATTTAGGCAGAATGATAGCGTCGCTTGAATACCTTACACTGAACGAAGTGAAACAACTTGCCGCCACTCCTTGTGACATTCCCGTTCTGAAAGCAGCTTCTTTATTTGCTTGTCTGACAGGTTTACGCATCAGTGATATTCTCAATCTTCAATGGGAAGATTTTGCCATTGCTCCCGACCAAGGCTATTGCTTGCGTATCAAAACACAGAAAACCCAAACAGAAGCGACAATCCCCATCAGCTACGAAGCCTACGAACTATGCGGTACGCCCGACACAGGTAAGGTATTCAAGGGGTTGAAATGAAGCATGATTAACTATCCGCTGAAAAACTGGCTCAAAAAGGCAGGGATTACAAAACCGATAACCTTTCACGGATTTCGTCACTCCTACGCAGTTATCCAAATCTCTTTAGGTACAGATATTTACACTGTTTCAAAGATGCTAACCCACAAGAACGTTTCCACTACTCAAATCTACGCAGACTTGGTAAATGTAAAGAACGAGAGACAGCCAATAAGATTTCACTGAAATAAACACAACCATGAAACGAGGAATCATAACAAACAACGGACAAGGCATCCATATTTCTGGTGGCGAAGTAGGGATGACCGCTTGGGAGATTGCCGACTTGTTTTATACATCAGCCGGTGTAATCAACTCTCGCATAAAAGCCATATTGAGAACTAACATCTTAAAGGAGTATGAAATCTGCCAATGTATAAGATTCAATAATGGTAGTAATGCCGATGTGTATAATCTTGACATGATTATTGCCCTATCCTATCAAATAGACACTGGACATTCTGCTGCATTCAGAAAATGGCTTATCAATAAAGTTGCCCCCAAGCAGAAGAGTATATCACTATTTATTCCAATAAGGTCAGCTAACACTTACAATTGCTGATACCCACAACTTAAAAGTCCGATGCAGGCTAGTCCCATATCGGACTTTTCTTTGCTATTGTGGCACAGGTGGCATAGAAAAATGCTACCTGCGCCAAAAACTGCCACTTACCAGGAAATGTATCTACACATCTTGTAAATGATATATATTTGCACACAAACGATTAACATATATCATTATGGAGCAGAAAAAGATAGAACATATAACTTTGAATCTGATTATTTTCGGAGCAATCGTCATCATTGGTGTTTTAGCCCGTCAGACCGAACTTCACTATGGTTGGGATGAGTTCAGCAGCTACCTCATTTTAGTGGTATGATCCATTATCATGGGAGCTATCTATCTTAATCTGCAAATGGCATTCAGACAACTCCTTTCCCCAACAATAGAAAGATGCTTTTTGAGATTTGAGGGCTACCGTAATAAGGCTGTGGTGGTAGAAACTCCAGTGGCACACACGGGACTTGCCGAAAGTACTATAAATTCAGAACCTATCATTTCTGAACCTGAACCCGAAATTGAAAACGAAACTACATCTGACACAACAGAAGAAGTTTCTAATCCATCGTGTTCCGAACTCAACGAAGACATGGCAGAACTTCCAAAGGAAGAATCCACACTTTCTACCATCAATAATATGCTCATCGAAGAATCCAATCAGCCAACAGAATACGAGATATTCCGTGCCAACGCTATGGCTGAAAAAGAACGAGCATCGCAAGAAAAGTTAGATAAAGTTCTCTCATATACGAAACAGAACTTGGCTCTATACCTTAGCGAAACTGATCTCAATCGTCTATGTGGATATATTACGGAATACTTCCTATCCGATTCTTTGCCTAAAGTGGAGCAGATAAAGGTTGATGCTCAATTAAAGACCATCGATATCATGCACTTTGGTTGGAATATAGGCAAGGCATTTGGCAAGCCACGCCTACAGACTGCCACATTTATAAAGAAGGTATTCGCTCATACTCTACGTGATTCGGAAATATCCACCATTGAGCGCAAAATGTCGCATACGGAATCAGAGTGTAGGATTAAGCTGAATAGAAAAATTGCATAGTTGCAATGCCATTAAGCATTATCCATTGCATCCCAGTAGTCCATATCCATTTTCATGATTTTAAGGACTTTCTCTGTTTGCAATCCCAAGCCATAGTCATAAATGTATTCTGTTAATTGCTGACCATTTATCAGGATAATGGTTGGTGAACCGTTAAGGCTTTCCACATACTCCATCGCACCTTTAGTATAATCAGAGGTGGTGATGAATACTCCTTTTTTTGATGGTGTTCCGGCAACAGCTCCCACAAAACTTTGAACCTCGTTGCGACCTACATTATTGTCTAAGGCATATCGTTTTGCCTGTATGGAAATATGATTGAAGCCTAAAATATCTTCTTTGATAATACCGTCGATACCACCATCATTAGAAAGTTTAGTTACTATACCAGAGTTTTTAATCTCGCCACCATACCCCATTGCTTGAAGTAGTTTCACGACTAACCTTTCAAATTCTCTCGGCTGCTTGCTTAATATAGTTGTCAGAATTTGAGACTGCACATTCTGCTTTATTCTGTCATAGGAATCAGCTAATTCTTCTTCCGGTGTACGTTCATCATTTTCCACATGGGAAGCAATATTGCTAGTCCCCTTGTTTTTATCTTTCTTTGGAGTTTTCGCATTTACAGCTACTTTGACGAACTCATTTATTTGTTCCTCTGTACATGAAGAAAGCATAGACAAGCCTTTTTCGCTAATCTTATAATCTCCCCTTTGAGGTTTCTCTACAAGACCTGCAATAAAAAGATACGATAAAGCCCACGAAATACGATCTAAGAATATTTCGCCATTACCAGAAGGATACCAAGCATTCATTTCCTCCTCTGTCAGTCCAAAATGCTTAGCCAGAGGGATACGTAATTCTTTCGCTCTCATAACAACCCCTGAGCTTAATTCTTTCAATGCCTGTATCCTTATTTCTTCAAATTGCGGTATCATAAACAACAAATTAATATTATAGCTTCAATAGCCATTGGTATTTCGTACCACAAAGGTACTTAAATTCCTTGTAATCACCATCAATCACCATCAAAAAGTTATTCATCAGTTATATTTTGGTGAATGATTTCACCATTGAAACACCTATTTCCTTTGCCATCGAACAATTAAAAACGATTGGCGTATGCAAAAAGAAACAGTAACATTTGATAAGCTGCCCGAAGCGGTAGGTTATCTGACCGAACAGGTCATCGAGTTAAAAAGAATGGTGTCGGAACTTCAACCACCGATATCAGACAAACACGTGCTGGTTGAAATTGAGGATGCTTGCCGTATTATCAGAAAAGCCAAACTTACCATTTATACATTGGTACGCAAAGGGCTGCTTCCTGCCTATAAGAAAGGTAAGAAACTCTATTTCTACGAAGACGAACTTCTGGCTTGGATTGAGAACGGGCGTAGAAAGACTTCCGAGCAAACATACGAGGAGATGCTGGCAAATATGCAAGGCGGTGTCCGTCATAAGCCCAAATCATCCATGAAACTTAAATGAGTGTAGATATGGATACATATTCTATTAATCCGGCATCCATCATTGACGAAGCGGTTGATTTAAGTATGCGACTGACGGGTACTGATTTTCCAGTTAGCATATTCCCGACAAAAATCCAACGCATTATCAGCGAGGTTCACGAATGCCATAATTACCCTACCGACTATATTGCTGCTGCAATTCTTACGGCAATAGCAGTCGGTATAGGAAACACGCATCTTGCCAAAATCAAGCAAGGCTGGATAGAAAGTCCTATTCTGTATATGGCATTGATTGGAAGACCGGGAGCGAATAAAAGCCATCCGCTCAGTTTTGCAATGAAACCGTTTCTTGATTACGACTATCAGCAGAATCAAGTCTTTGAAAAAGCACTTGCAAAGTATGATGAACTGATGAGTATGAGCCGCAAAGAACGCACGGAAAATGGTGAAGAGCAATTTCCTCTGGAACCAGTTCGTAAACGCTTCCTGATTTCAGACGTAACGCCTGAGGGATTAAGTCTGATTCATGCACAAAATAAACGAGGTTTATGCTTATGGGCTGATGAATTGTCCGCTTGGTTCAAGAACTTCAACCGCTACAACAACGGTTCGGAAGAACAGTTCTGGTTGTCAGTGTTCAGTGCCAAGACCACTATATCCGACCGTAAGAACGCCAAGAGTTCCATCTTTATCAGGCGACCGTATATCTCTGTTATCGGTACTATCCAAAAGAAAATTCTCAGTGAACTGGCTAAAGGTGAACGCTCTAGTAACGGATTCATCGACCGTATTCTATTCGTGATGCCCAATCTGCAACAGAAGGAACGTTGGAATGACAAAGAGCTGCCGAAGAATATCGAACAAGAATGGAATGGTATTATTGATAAACTGATACAACAAGAGTATGCCCTCAATGAGTTTGGAGAGATAGAACCACAGATTCTTCTCTTCACAGAGGATGCCAAAAGACGGCTTTACGAATGGCAGCACCATTTCTCTGAGTTATGCGACTTGGAAACAAACGACACCATTGTAAGTATCTATTAATACATTGATACGGAGAAGCAAATCAAGTTACTAGAGTACGTGGGGCGGTTGTGACCATGAGCAAAAATGCGTTTATCACTTCACGCCTCGTGATTACTTTGAGCAGAATCCAGCTGAGAAAGAAAAGTTTGCTGGGAATAGCTTCAGAAGTTATACACCTATTAAAGAAGTAAAACCGATAGCTACTTCCTACATTGATTTGGATATAGTCAACCAATCATTACGAGGCGATTCTGCGAACAAGTTATTTCAGTTTCTATCGGCTCAGTTCGGAGAAACGGAAACATCGAAACTCATGAAGAAATATAAGGTCGGCACATCCAAATATTGAGACGGTGCAACTGTATTCTGGCAGATGGACAATCAGAATAATTTGAGTTACAATCGCTACTCAATGACAAGGTAAAGAATATTGTCGGACATACTTCGCTCAACTTCTCACTGGAAGATAACGAACGCTTGAAACATGATGATGAAATGATGTTGCAAATTGCTCATGACTATATGAAGTTGATGGGCATCGAAAACACGCAATACATCATAGCCCGACATATCGACCGTGAGCATCCGCATTGCCATATCGTTTTCAACCGAGTGGACAATGATGGCAAGACGATTAGCGACAAGAACGATTTTCGCAGGAATGAGAAAGTTTGCAAAATGTTGACCGCCAAATATCGCTTGCACTTTGCCAATGGTAAAGACCATATCAAAGAGGAACGTTTGCGTCCCTACGACAAGGCAAAGCACGAGATATACAAGGCGTTGAAAGAAGAACTGCCCAAAGCTCATAGTTGGGATGATTTGAAAGATGCGCTTGCCGACCGGGACATTGATATGAAATTCAAAGTCAGTCGGACTACACGAGAAATACAAGGTGTCAAGTTTGAGCACAACGGATTTTCTTTCTCCGGTTCAAAAATAAGCCGAGAGTTCACTTACTTGAATATCGACAACCGACTGGAAGAGAATGCTTGTGCATCCTTGTTGGAGTCTGCCAAACAGGAACCCAAACAGCAGAAAGAAGAGGTACAGCAAAGCGTTTCTCATTCCGATGACAGCATTGGCTTCAGTCTCGGCTTGCTAAACGGAAGTTCATCCTACGATGCTACTGCCGCAGAAGAAGCAGAGTTCAATCGCCTGATGAAAAAGAAAAAGGCTAACCGCAAGCGAGGCTTTCATTTATAATCCATTATTATTAACATCTTAAATTCAATTATTTATGGAAGATTTGATTCTTGATTTCAATCTCTACTTGTGTGAGAAGTTCGGCTACAGAGAAAGCTGTAGTGTGATGCAAAATGCCAACGGCTTTTGTGTGGACATCCGTGAACGTGATTTAGACTGCTACATCCGCTTCTGGGAGTATAGCTGTGGAAGAGGCAACTTCCCCGATTGGTCTATCATCATTGTGCGCAGCAACTTCAAGAAGAACCAAGAAGAAAACCTGAAAGACTTGACTCGATTCTTCAAGGAGTACATGCCACGTTATGGTTACAAATACCTCTGCACCGAAGATGATGCCTACAAGTATTATCAGACACTTGGCTTGAAGTGTATTATGGACGGTTTTTGTCCCAATTATGCACTAGCACTGAACGATTTGAATGTCTGAGACATGGTTTTAGAAGAAGGAGGGGATTTTTCCTCTCCTTTTCTCTTTATATAGCATAAGATTTTATATCTTTGCAGTGTAATAATGAGTATTCTTCAGCCATATATAAAAATAGACAAACTCAAAAGAGATGTATCAATATAATTTCTCATACAACTACGATTCGCTGGCAGATGCGTTTAATGCGGTGAATAGGAAGGGAAAGATGCAAAAAAGGTATCTTTTACCTGAATATTTGGCTGCAGCTCAGGAGTATCGTGAAATGAGAAAGGAACTAAATAAGATATTGAAAAAGAAAAAGGCAGAGCGTACGGAGGTAGAAACGAGTAAGATTGACCAGTTAAAGCAATCGATGAAGGACAATGCTCAGCAACAGAAAACCTTATTACAAGAGCATCTTAACAATGTATCCTCAAGGATTTTATCAAGTAGTTTTCGTTTCAACCTAACTCCAGATACGTCAGAAGATCCGTTGAAACCACTTTATACTATTGGTGATACAGCTGAAGAGTTTTTCGCAATGCAAGTCCTTTGCAGAAATGTGAAGAAACTGTTTAAAATTTCCATGTCAAGTCGCCATGAGATACTTTTTCAGTTAAAAATGTTATTGAAAGAAGATAAAAGCAGGTACTATATCATCCGAACGGATGTTTGTCACTGCTTTGAATCGATACCGCATGATAAATTATTTAAGTATTTGGAGGGCAACAATCTGCTTGATGTAAAGAGTAAATCCCTCTTGCACGGACTTATTAGAAAGGAGTTTGAAGTCAAGAATCTTCGTCCACGTGTACCGACTCCACGAACTGGTATTCCAAGAGGTTGTGCTATCAGTTCACTACTATCTGAATTCTATTTGTCCAAGATAGATGAGATGATTAAGTATACATTGCCCGGTATATTATTTCTTGGTAGGTATGTGGACGATATGGTGCTTGTTATTCATCCTGATATCAGAGATGAATACCATAAACCAATAGATTGGTACATTGATAAACTTGAAAATATTTATTCCCAAATGGGATTAGATATACATACGCCATCAGATGGTTCAGGGAAATGCTACACTTATGATTCGGCTAATACCGTAGATTTAGATTTTAATCTATTAGGATATAATATTCATATTGATAAAGAAGATAATCTACTATTTTCGCTCTCTCAAGACAAATTGGATCGTATTACAAGCAGAATAGATAAGTCGTTTACAACTTTTTATAAGATGATTGATATCGCAGGTTTTGATGTTGCAGCACACTATCTGTTTGATGCGCTTCATGTGTTGACCTGCAACATAAATCTGTACAACGCAAAGAAAGGGGTTAAAGTTGGTATTTTTTACTCCAATCAGCTATTGGATAATAAAAAAAATCTATCATATTTAGATGGACAACTGAAGCGCAATATAGGTAGGCTAAATCTTTCTTCAAAGAAATCTATTTCAATTGCACATAGAACTGCAATAGAGGAAAGTCTAAAAAGGAAGCTTGCATTACTATCTTTTACAAAGGGTTTTGATTATCCTCACAAGCGTTACAAAGTAAAGAAGCGGAGACTTCGAACAATTAAATCATCGTGGGTATGAAGCGTAGAAAAAAGGTAAAACTAAATTATAGTAAAGAGCGAGTACTCTTTTCAGACGTTCTGCCATACGAGTGTCCGATTATTTTCTCAAACAAGTATCTATACAGATTTCTTGCAAAATACCTATGGGTAGGTAAAGTTGGAAAGAAAGAGACACAATTGAAACAAACAAAACGAACTGATGAAGAAGATTCATCTGCTTTTGCTGCATTACTTTTTGGCTGTTATGAGCATGGTAAGCCAATAAGTGATTTGAAACACAAGAATAGTGCCCTATTCTACCCATATCAATTTAATATCGCTCACAAGACGAATAAGACCCGAACGCTGTCAATTATACATCCGTATAACCAGTGGCAGGTTGTGAAGTTTTATGATCAGTATAAGTATTCTATACTCTATCTTTGCAATCAGAGTAAATACTCTATTCGCAAACCGCACAAGATAGCACAATACTTTTACTATAGAGATCGACTTCACCGAAGGTTGTCCGGGCATGAAAGTGATAAAGTTGAATTGTTCTTCAATGAATATGAAAATTTGAAAACTTATTTCAGCTACGAGAAGTATTCAAATATATACAAGTTCTATGAGGATTACAGATACCAGCGTGCAGAAAAGAAATTCAAACTTCTTGTGAAGTTCGACCTACAGAGTTGTTTCGACAGTATTTATACCCATACCATAAGTTGGGCAACAGCAGGTGGTGCGGACAAGGTAAAGGTCTTACCTGGATATCATGGTTCATGGGTTGGCGATGCATTTGATAATCTAATGCAATCGGTCAATGCTCGCGAGACGAATGGTATCGTAATAGGTCCGGAGTTTTCTCGAATCTTTGCAGAGATTATACTTCAGTATATAGATCAAAAGGTTGAACAGGAACTATTGGGAAAAGACCTCCGTCAGAAATCCTCCTATGAGTGTTATCGGTATGTTGACGACTATTTCCTCTTCTATAATGACGAAAAGGACAGAAATCTCTTCATGGAAAGTCTAACAAAATGGCTGAAGGAATTCAAATTGCAGATTAGTCCATCCAAAACAGAAGAGTTTGAAAGGCCCTTTATAACAAAGGTGACTATTGCCAAACAGCGAATTGAAAATTTGCTGAGCAATATATTCTCGACTCCACTTTGGGAAGAAGTAGAATCAAAATTAAATACAGAAGAAGAGGAGGACACGGAAGATGAAGAATCAGATGAAGAATCAGATAAAGACAGAGAAATATTAGATAAGAAATTCAATATATACCTGTCTGCAAATAGCGTAAATGCTCAAATAAAAGCAATAGTAAGGGAATGCGGAATTGAATATCGCGATATAGCAAATTATCTGCTTGAGAAGATAAGTCAACGCCTTGACGCTTTTCTTAATCGATATGAAATAGGTTTCAAGAAGTATGAGCGCCTGATGTCAAAAGAAGAGGCGAATAAGGATGAGGTTGAAATTCATGCACAACGAGTACAAAGGAAGCTCACAAGTTATCTTGTATCTCTAATTGATGTGGTATTCTTCGTGTTCAATAGCAACAGGCAGATAAATACAACATTGAAATTGCTGAAGATAATGAATTCCATCATTATCTATGGAAAACGACATGGTGATTTCAAAGTTAATCCGGAGGTTAGATTCCAAACGACAAGCAAGGATATTATCTTTAAAAAGATTCAAGATGAAATAGCCTTGGTGCTGGCTACAACAGATACACATCGAAACACCTTGCATGAAAGCCTCTATCTATTAATATTGGCTAAAGAGTTAGGCTATGCATATCTACTCGCACCGGAAGTTATGAAATCATTCATTGGTAAAAGTGAACTACAGTATAACCTTTTCGCATGTATTATATTATTGTATTACTATGCGAATCACAAGTGCTATTATGAACAAAAGGCTTTATTGAAAAAAGAGATTTTAAAGAAGTATCGGCTTGTTGCGGAATCTGAGCGCAAACGCAATTCAGAACTCACGATTCTCACGGCTGATATGATGACTTGTCCCTTTGTGGATGATGCATACAAGAAAAGCCTTCTTGCATTGATAGGCATTACAGAGATAAAAGATCAGCAGATGATAATGCGCTTTGCCAAGAAGCAAAAGTACATTTTCACCCGCTGGACAATGTTTAATTTAAATAAAGAATTACAGGCAAAGATTTCACAGGAGGTATATTCGTAACTTCTGTAACAGCTGTTGGTCCAACTACACTTTCACACACATAACCTTCAAGCTAGCCGAAACGACGCAGGAAGTTACGTTTTCCAAAATGGTTGGTTAGGATTGTACCAAATGTGAAATCTTGCTTTTTTAAACACTTACATCCGATTGAGCGGCATTTGAATGTAATCGAGTGAGGAGGAAAAGTTTTCTTCCTCTTTTCTCTTTTTATAGCATAATATTTTATATCTTTGTATTCAAATTGATGATATAAAGACAAAACAATGGATAAACCCATGAATCGGATAAAAGAAGTGCTTGTAGAAAGAGGAATCAAACAAACTTGGCTGGCAGAGAAACTTGGCAAAAGCTTCTGTATAGTCAATGCGTATGTATGTAACAGACGACAACCGAGTTTGGAAGTACTGTTTGAGATTGCTGAGATTTTGAATGTTGATGCGAAAGAACTTATTCAATCCTCTGGGAAATGACGAATATCCTTGTTTTACTCCGTTTAATCCAACAGAATAGATAGATAAATATGATAACAGGCGAAATAAAACAAAAAGTGGATGCCGTGTGGCAAACCTTCTGGAACAATGGCTTCACCCAACCTTCGGCCATCTTTGAACAGATGACCTATTTGCTCTTTATGAAGATGTTGGATGAGAAACAGCGTGAGAAGGAATCTATTGCCAACTTGACAGGCGATGCGTTGCTCAACCCGACCTTTCCAGATGGGATGTGGCACAACCCATCGACCGACCAAGATGTGCCCTACAACGAAATGCGTTGGCACGAGTTCAAGGAGATGGAGCCTACCCGGATGTTGAATCGTGTGCGCAACGATGTGTTTATCTTTTTGCGTCATATCGGTGGCGAGGGTTCGGCATATAGCCGGGCAATGGAGGATACGGTTTTCCAGATAACCAATGCGCGGCTTTTATCGCGCGTAGTGGAGGGTATCGAAGAGCTGGCATCGGACGGTGCGGATATGATGGGCGATATGTACGAGTATATGCTGAGCAAGATGGCAGCATCGGGAACGAACGGACAATTCCGTACCCCACGCCACATTATCCGTATGATGGTAGAGCTGATGCGCCCTACGCTCAACGACACCATTTGCGACCCTGCGATGGGCTCTGCCGGATTCATCATGGAATCTGCTAAATATATTAAGGAGAATCAGGCAGATGAGCTGCTGAACATGGATGTAATGAAACGTTATCGAAGCGAAATGTTTTACGGTTCGGATTCCGATGCGTCTATGATGCGTATCGGCTGTATGAACATGATGCTTCACGAGGTGGACGAGCCTAACCTCTACTATCGCAACTCGTTGTCGGACGAAAACAACGATACCAACAAATACACGCTCTGCCTTGCCAACCCGCCTTTTGCCGGCAGTCTCGACCAAGACGACATTGCCCATTCGTTGCGGGCTGCTGTCAAGACTAAAAAGACGGAATTGCTGTTCTTGGCTCTAATGATGCGGATGTTGCAGACGGGTGGACGGTGCGCGTCTGTTGTGCCAGACACGGTTCTTACGGGTGATGCGCAAGCGTATAAAACCATACGCTCGGCGTTGGTGGATAGCCATTGTCTGCAAGCCGTCATCACGATGCCTTCAGGGGTGTTTCAACCTTATAGCGGGGTTTCCACCGCCATTATCATCTTTACGAAGACGGGAACGGGCGGTACCGACAAAGTATGGTTTTACGATATGCGTGCCGATGGCTTCTCATTGACTACGCAACGCATCCCTACCCCCGAACAAAACGACATTCCCGATATTATCTCCCGTTTCCATCATCTTGAAGCGGAGGCCGACCGTAATCGCAAGGAACAATCGTTCTTTGTAACTACCGATGAAATTCGTGCTAATGGTTACGACCTCAGTTATAAACGTTACCATGAAGTGGAGCGTGAAAAGGTTCAGTATGATGCACCGGAGATAATTATAGCTCGTATGGAGAAACGGCAAAAGACCATTGATGCAGCGTTTGCGGAGTTTAAGAAACTGCTAAATTCGTAAGGATATGAAAGTGGCAAAGACGAAGTGGAAACAAAATATTATGTCTGATTGCATTAAAACCGTAAAGGTTAAAGATGCTGTTCAGAAAAAAGATTACCAACGATACGGTCAATATCCGATAATCTCACAAGAGAAAGATTTCATCTCTGGATATTGTGATTCTATTGAAAATCTTAACTCTATTGGTGAGGTTGTAATATTTGGTGACCATACACGCGTTCTGAAATTCGTTGATTTTGATTTTTGCGTAGGTGCAGATGGCGTTAAAGTTATCCGGCCAAATTCTGATATTAACACTAAGTATCTATTCCATTTCCTTAAATGGGTGGATATTCCAAGTAATGGATATTCTCGACATTTTAAGTTCCTTAAAGAGTTAAACATTTCTTACCCATCTCTTTCAATTCAGCAAGCCATCACTTCCGAATTAGATGCCATCCAGACAATGATTGACGGCTACAAAGCGCAATTGGAGGACTTGGATGCACTGGCGCAATCCATTTTTCTGGATATGTTCGGTGACCCGGTGAGTAATCCGAAAGGATGGGAAAAGGGATCTTTAAATAAATATGCATCCATAGGAACAGGTGCAACTCCAAGTCGCAAAATAGTATCATACTATGAAGGAGATATTCCATGGGTTAAATCTACGGAAGTACATAATTCATATATTTGGGAGACTCAGGAGCACATAACTAAAGAAGCTATAGATAATTCCAATTGTTCGATTTATCTTCCTGATACCATACTTGTTGCGATGTATGGGCAAGGTAAAACAAGAGGTCAAGTCGGGTTATTAAGAATTAAAGCAGCAACAAATCAAGCATGTGCAGCCATACAATGTAAAGACTCATTAAATCCTACTTTTTGTTATTGGCATTTTCAGATGTGTTATGAAGCTAATCGTGAATTAGGAAATGGAACAAACCAAAAAAACATGAATCTTACTATTGTTGGAAATATAAAATTTATAATTCCCCCACTCTCTTTACAACAAGAATTTGCCTTCAAGATTGAATCCATTGAAAAGCAGAAAGAGTTAATCTGCAAGCAATTGGAAGATGCCAAAACCATGATGGCAGAACGGATGCAATATTATTTTTCATAAAGTAGCACAATGGCAATGAAAGAGATAGATAAAAAATTGAAAGATACCATCCACCGATATACCGGTTCAGGTATTGAGCAACAGGTAGATTACGACAAATTCTACCTCTATTCGCTTATCACGCACTCCACAGCCATCGAGAGTTCTACCGTTACCGAGGTGGAAAACCAACTTCTGTTTGATGAAGGAATTGCCGCCAAGGGAAGAAGCCTCATGGAGCAGATGATGAATGTGGACTTGAAGAACGCCTATCTCTTTGGATTTGAATGGGTAAAATCTGCTCGGTCTTACACGGTTGAATTCTTGTGTGAGCTGTCTGCTAAAGTCATGCGGCGTACCAGTTCGGAATACTCCACATTAGGCGGCACATTCGATTCCTCCAAAGGCGAATTGCGCCGTTGCAATGTGAGTGCCGGTATCGGAGAAAAGAGCTATCTGGCTTTTCAAAAAGTTCCTAAAGCAACAGCTGAGTTTTGTGAGTGGCTGAATGAGGCATTGTCATACGTTGACAAAAACAACATGGCCGCCTGTTATCGCCTGAGTTTTGAAGCCCATTTCCGCTTGGTTACCATTCATCCGTGGGTGGACGGCAACGGTCGCACCACACGCCTATTAATGAACATGGTGCAACGGCAGTTGGGACTTATCCCTTCCATTGTGACGAAAGAAGCAAAAGAAGAATATATACAGGCACTGATAGACAGCCGTGAACACGAAGACAGTGTCATTATTCAAGATGTAATGATGGCACAACATATTACCAATCTCGAAAATCGGACTTTACAGTATCAAAAGGCCACAAGTGATACTGTAAATGATACTGCAAGTGATACTGTAAAAACCAACGACACCACTTCACGGCTTGTCACCGCAATAAAAGAGCATCCAGAATACACCTACGATGAATATGCACAGGTGCTGGGTATCGGTCGCGCCACCGTTGCCCGACATATCAAGAAACTAAATGGAACAGTGATACATCGAGTTGGTTCGGACAAAGATGGTTATTGGCAATTTATAAAAGACTGAGTTATGAGGAATTTCGACATCATAAAAGGCATTGACGGATTAGGGACAATCTATCGGTATTGTGCAACAGCCGAGGATTTTCAAGTAAACAATCCGATGATTTCGGCACAGCAGGCACGGCTTGCGTTAGAAACAATGGTGAAGACCGTTTACCGCTTGAAAGGGTGGCAAATAGGCGAACGGGCTTCGTTGCTTTCGCTAACCACCGATGAACGTTTCACCGGTTTCATAGACAGCGAAGACCTAATGAAGCGCATTCACTATGTCCGCAAAATCGGCAATACCGCAGCTCACGCCGGTGACGGCTTCGTCGGACGCAGAGAATCGTTTTTTGCCGTATTGAACCTCTATTACATCATTGGTTCCATCCTATTGGCTTGGCAGGTGATTGACACATTGCCGGACTTTGACAAAGAGCTGATTCCCCAATCACCTCAACCAAGTAACATTGCCGTTGTTCCTCAAACAGAGCAAGCCTCTTCAGCGACCACGCAGACTGCCGATACTGCCGCAAAAGCGGTGAAAGAAAGTTCAGATGCACAACCTACAACGGTGGATGCCCAGCCTGTTGTAAACGACCTCTCGGAAGCAGAAACCCGAAAATTGTATATCGACCTGTTGCTTCACGAGGCAGGTTGGAATGTATCTGGACATAAGGGTGAAATCATCCCCCGCCATGCCGGAATAGAGATAGAGGTACAGGGTATGCCCAATGAGAGCGGTGTGGGATATGCGGACTATGTACTGTTTGATGCAGACGGAACGCCACTGGCTGTAGTGGAAGCCAAGCGCACCAGTGTAGATGCGACAGCTGGTCGCCATCAAGCGGAATTGTATGCCGATCGTCTGGCTAAACACTACGCCTGTCCTCATCCGGTTATCTACTACACCAATGGTTTTGAAACCCATATAATAGATGGTATCGGTTATCCGTCACGCAAAGTGATGGGATTCCATACCATTGACGAATTGCGCAGAATGATAGCACAACGGAGTCGCAACGACATTACCGACTTGCAGATTTCGGACAAGATAACCAATCGCAACTACCAAAAGCGAGTGATTGAATCAGTGTGCAAACATTATAACGACAAGCATCGTCGTGCCCTGCTTGTGATGGCTACTGGTACGGGAAAGACGCGTATCAGTATCTCACTCGTCGATGTGTTGGTGCGAAACAATTGGGTAAAGAATGTGTTGTTCCTTGCCGACCGTATCGAACTGGTCAATCAGGCAAAAAAGAATTATACAAAGTTATTGCCCAACATGACAGTCAGTTCCTTACGTGACAGCGATGTGGATATATCGGCACGTATCCTTTTCTCCACTTATCAGACCATGATAGGACATTTGGACAGGGATACCAAGACGTTCTCGTTAGGCAGGTTCGACCTCATTATCATCGACGAAGCCCACCGTAGTGTGTTTGGCAAATACGGGGCTATCTTTGAGTATTTCGATGGACTCCTCTTAGGATTGACAGCCACTCCGCGCGATGAAGTAGACCGTTCGACATACGACCTGTTCGGTATGGAGCAAGGCGAACCGACCGACAGTTACGAATATGACGAAGCGGTAGCTGATGGCTATCTCAACCCATTCAAAGCGATTAAAGACAACTCGAAAATTCTGACCGAAGGTATTAATCCCGACCAACTTACCCCGGAAGAACGGAAACAGTTGGAAGAGATTTTCGAGTATGAGAAAATGAAAGCTGGATTAGAACCAGATGACCCATACAGCCGCACCATTAACGCAACGGAGATATTCAAATACATTTTCAACCAAGATACCGTTGACCATGTGCTGAATAGGCTGATGAACGACGGCATCCGGGTGAAAGACAATACCCTGATAGGTAAAACCATCATCTTTGCCTACAACCACAAGCACGCCGTGTTTATTGCCGAACGGTTTGCAGTACTCTATCCTGACTTGGGACCGGACTTCTGCAGGGTCATCGATAACTACGAGAAGTATTCGTCTGACCTGCTTGATAAGTTTGCAGATGTAAGCAAACAACCTCAGATTGCCGTATCGGTAGATATGCTCGACACAGGTATTGATGTGCCTGAGATTGTGAATTTGGTTTTCTTCAAGCCCATCCATTCCAAGATAAAATTCTGGCAAATGATAGGTAGAGGTACACGCTTGTGCGAAAACCTGTTTGGCGAAGGACAACACAAAAAAGAGTTCTTGATATTCGACTTTTACCGGAACTTTGAGTATTTCGAGATGCATCCCGAAGGTGCCCGACCTACAAAGTCGCAATCCATCGTCAGTTTGATATTTAATCTGCGCACGGACATCAAATTCGCCTTGCAAGACGGCAAGTATCAAAGCAACGAGGAGGCAAAGGCTTTTCACAACGACCTTGCCGACATTCTGCACCAACAAATTGCCGCCTTGAACAGAAACCGGATAGATGTGCGCCTGCAACTGAGAGCCGTTGAAACATACGCCAATCCGGAAGCCATGACCTGTTTGACGCTTGGCGATGCAATGGCTATGAAAAGCAATATTTCACCATTGCTTAAAAACGCCACTACCGATACGTCTGCATTGAAACTTGATGCACTTGTGCTCAAATCTCAACTTGCCTTGGTGGACGAAACAGTCAATTCAACCTCCTCTGAGCGGAAGATAATGGACATAGCCGCTTATCTCAAAGAAAAGAAAGCATCCATTCCGCAAGTAATGGCAAAGATGGATGTACTGGACGAAGTGCTGTCTCCCCACTTCTGGGAATCCAAAAGTTTGGGTTCACTCGAACGTATCAGGAAAGAGCTTCGTGAACTCATCCAATACTTGGATGGCGGTACGGTAGGACAAACGTTTACCATCAATGTGACAGACACGT
Organism: uncultured Prevotella sp.; assembly: GCA_947170725.1. GTDB lineage: Bacteria > Bacteroidota > Bacteroidia > Bacteroidales > Bacteroidaceae > Prevotella. The sequence goes on along the minus strand of CAMVUM010000001.1, from coordinate 245,486 downwards.
TTGAAGAGGATAATTCGGGAGTCAATGTAACCCCTATCCGCACCTATCGCCGCCGGGTGGAGGATTATCTCAAAGAACATTTGTCGGACGACGATACATTGCAGAAGATATACCACCTTGACCCGCTTTCCGAACAAGACATCGCCCGATTGGAACAGATTTTCTGGGAAGAGTTGGGTTCAAAAGAAGAGTTTGAGGCACAAACAAGAACCAAGCCATACCAGCATAATGTGGCAGCTTTCATCCGTTCCATCATTGGCGTGGAGCAGGATATAGCATTGGAAAAATATCGTGCATTGATTCATGGTGCGGAACTGACTCGTATGCAAGAGGAGTATCTGCGTACACTCATTCGTTATGTATGTGAAAATGGGGATATTGCCACTGTTGTATTGCAGCAACCACCTTTCAATAAGTTCACAGCTATCTTCCGTGATAGCCCTAAAGCACTTATTGATTATGTAAAACTAATCAGTAGGGTGATTGCGGCGTAAATAAAAGAACAATAGAAAACAGAAGATAATTATGGGGAAGACAGTAACAACATATCTCATAGACGGAGACCCGAAAGGAACTCAATATGCATTCATCAGCAATAAGATTTACCAGATGTTTGTCGTGCCACGTTCTAACCTCTCTTATCTGAATACTCAAGAGAAGTTGCAGAAACCTGCATTTTATATATTACTGGGCGAAGATGAATCAACTAAGCCGCAGGCATACATTGGTGAAACGGAAAATTTTAAAGAGCGTGTGAAAGACCACGACAGCAAGAAGGTGTTTTGGTAAAAAGCACTTATATTCGTATCGAAAGATGCCGATATGACTAAAGTTGATGTGCAATACCTAGAACATAAAGCGATAGCTGAAGCCAAGAAAGCAAACGCTTTTGTTTTAAGCGATAATAAACAAATCCCTAAAGCACCGAATCTACCAGAGTATCAACAAGATTCAATGGATGAATTTTTTGAAGATGTGAAATTTCTGGCATCATTTATCGGTTGCAATATCTTTGAAGTATCACAACCCAAAGAGGAACATCTATTCTACACCAAAGGTAGAGGGTGCAATGCAAAGGGCTTCTACAGTTCCGATGGCTTTACAGTCCTAAAAGGGAGTATTGTTGCCAAAACAATGGTTCCGTCTTTCAACTGGAAAGAAAAACGAGAAAAGATGCTTCAAGATTACACTTCCAACGAGAACGGAATATTGGTATTAACATCGGATAAAACTTTTTCAAGCCCCAGTACTGCCGCAGATTTCTGTATTGGTAGCAGCAATAACGGCTGGTTAGTATGGAAAGATAAAGAAGAAAACACATTGGATTCTGTTTATAGAAAACAGTTGGATTAATAACATATCAATTGGAGGCAAATATGGAAATTATCAATCTACTAGACTTAACAAACCGCATTGAACTGAGAGAATGGCTAGAGGTCAATCATAACCAGGCGAAATCGTGTTGGGTTGTAACTTCACGCTCTAAACAGCCCACATACGAATGTATTCCATACATTGAGGTTGTTGAAGAAGCATTGTGCTTCGGGTAGATTGATTCGACTCTAAAGAAACTACCAGACGGACGCCTTGCACAGCGGCTTTCACCTCGTCGCAAAGGAAGTCATTGGACTAAGTTTAAACAAAGAACGTTGTATCAATCTTGAAGATCGAGGACTTATGACAGATGCCGGACGCCAAGCATTTGAGAAAGCCTATCCCTACAAAATAGTTCCCAAAGGTTCTCTTATGGAAGAAAGAATCATGATGCATAATAAGGAATTAAGACCGGGATTATACAAGTAATTCTTATCATTATAAGATATATCAAGACGATGAACGAGAACAACATATTCCCTATTCAATCAGACTTTGAACGAATTAAAAAGCAAAACGAAAACGGTTCGGAGTACTGGACTTCTCGTGAGTTGTGCACCGCATTAGGCTATAGCACATACCAAAAATTCAATCGTACTCTAAACAAAGCTATCGGCATAGCCAATAAGAAAGGTTGTAATACTACCGAGCATTTTAATGCTACGTTTGAGATGGTCAAACTAAATTCCGGTTCCTTTCGTAAGGTAAAGAATATACATCTATCACAAATTGCCTGTTTGATGATTGTTGAAAATGCCGATAGCAAGAAACCACAAGTGCAGATGGCAAGAGAATATTTCAAACAAGAAATATCAACTCCTGAATTAATCGGCAATAGCTTATCATCCAATATATTGCTATATAAGACGAAACAAGGAGAAAGTCGTATAGAGGTCATCTTCAATAATGAAACATTTTGGATGCCGCAAAAGCGAATGGCCGATTTGTTTGGTGTTGAAACGAATACGATCAATAACCATCTGAAAGAGATTTTCAAAAGCGGAGAATTGGAGGAGAGTTCAGTTATTCGAAAAATTCGAACAACTAAACTTGATGGCAAGAACGATGATATATTGTTCTACAATTTGGATGCGGTTATTGCCGTTGGGTTTCGTGTGGGCAGTTATCAAGCGAGCCAATTTCGGATGTGGACCACATCGGTTCTAAAAGAAATGATCATAAAAGGATTTGTATTGGATGATGAACGCTTGAAACAGGGCAAACATTTTGGCAAAGATTATTTTGACGACCTATTAGAACGTGTCCGAGAGATACGAGCTTCAGAACGTCGGTATTATCAGAAAATCACTGATGTTTATGCCGAATGTAGTGCCGATTATGACCCTAAGGCTGAGACCACTCTACAATTCTTCAAAATGGTGCAAGATATGATGCATTGGGCTACTTCCCATCAAACGGCAACCGAAATCATCTATTCAAGAGCAGATGCACAAAAGCCCCACATGGGACTTACCACGTGGAAAAACGCTCCTGACGGCAGAGTTCAAAAGTCGGATACAATTATCGCTCAGAACTACCTATCAGACAAAGAAATCTCAGCTTTCAATCGTCTATCAACCGCATTCCTTGATTTGGCCGAACTTCGTGCCGAACGGCAAATAATTTCCACAATGGCAGATTGGAAAAAGCAATTAGATGATTTCTTGACTCTGTATGAGTATGATAAATATAATAAGGTTGACACCATTTCCTTCGAACAAGCGAAAGAAAAGGCATACACTGAATATGATAAATTCCGTTTGATTCAAGACAAAGAGTTTCTTTCAGATTTTGATAAAGAAATCAAGGCATGGAAAAAGAAAGGATTGTTTGGTAAGGATTAATTCTATCTATAAACACTATTAACAGGAACATAAGATTAATCATAACGGCATATTCTCACTATCTTTTCCCGAAGCCAAGACAATTATTGTCTCCGGTGACATTCATGGAGACTTTAATCAGTTGGTGTTCAAACTCTGCATCCAATATCAGCTTACGGACACTTTGCTAATTGTAGCTGGGGATTGTGGCTTTGGCTTCGAAAAGAAAGAGTACTATGAGCAGATGGTTAGACGAAACACCAAGCGAATGAACCAAGCCAACAATTGGATTGTGTTTGTGCGTGGTAATCATGATAATCCTGCTTATTTTGATGGAGTAATGTTCAACTTCAAACGCTTCATCGCTGTTCCTAATTATACCATTCTACAAGCCTGTAATCATACCATCCTTTGTGTTGGTGGAGCTATCTCTATTGACCGTATCTATCGTATAAATGAATGGAATAAACGAAAATACAGACTCCATCTCAATGATTCGCAAGAAAACAATATTTCCCGCAATTTATATTAAAAGAACGAAGCTCCTATTTACGATTCAGATAAGATGAATGCCATCCGTACCAGCTTCCTAATTGATACGGTTGTCACACATACCGCACCTTCACATTGCGAACTATTCTCAAAAAGCAATCTAAACCAATGGGCTATGAACGACCCATTATTGATTGAGGATATACAATTTGAACGGAAAACGATGGATATGCTTCTGCGACATCTCAAAACCGACAACCTTCCGATAAGCTATTGGTACTATGGTCATTTTCATCAAAGTTGGCATTCTGCCATTGATGGAATACTATATCAGATCTCGACATTATGGAGTTCAGCCGAATATATTAATTTATACCCTATCGGGTATAATATTGATATAATATGCAGGATCATACCCGATAGGATATAATAGTTGTTAGCGGAATACAAGTGTTCCTATTAGGGCATACAAACATTTTCCATTGTGAACAAACGGAGGCAATTACACTTTTTCCAACGAATCGAATGCGTATCCTACAAAAGTTCTCTGTTTCTATGACCGATTTTCTATTATTAAACACCCTCTTAGAAATAAAATCCAACCCCCAAACCAACAGAAATTCCAAGAAAACCACTACCTTTGCATTCAACAAGCGTTATGTAACATACCTGCGGAAATACCCTATCATTCAACACCTTGTATCTGATAGCGGACATTCCATAAAAGGGCAGAAAAGAGGCGGTACAACACGTATATGCAAAACAATGAAATACAACGGTTTGCAGTTGTCCCCACATTCTGTGTATTTTTCAAAACAGAGGTTGTACCGATTAAAATGAATGATCGCTGATAATCAGGGATATGCTATAATTGCATCGAAACGTGCAAAACTTCTTTTTTCGCTTCCTTTTCTCTTGCTCTTTCGTCCGCTTAAAGGCTGTTTATATTCAGTTGCCGCTTGGGCGTATGAGCCAGTATAAAGAAGGATAGTCCATGCTCGCGCTTCAACTCTATCAGCCTTGACATCAACCGTCCGGCATCCTTCCCTTTTTCAGAAGTCATGCAGAGATAGGACAGGTTGTCTATGATGAAAAATCTTACAACCCATATCCACGGACAGTTTCTCAACATCCACAATCAAAGCGTTCTCGAAATCGTCTTGTGGGCAGAGGCTATCCCTTGAAATCTCCACACTGTACAGCCTATCGGGAAAACGGTGGCATTGTCCGGTGGTCTCATTGGTGTAACGCAACCGGGACTGCTTGTCCGAAAGTTAGAAGTCAACAATAGAGGACTTTGCGTGTCTCCGCTATTTCAGCAGCAATATGCACGGCACAGATGGACTTACCGAGATTACTATCCGCGAACAGGCAACACACCTCCCCATGATACTTTTGTGTAACATTGTAATCTGTTAGAGAATTCTTCCCATAATGACCGTATCCACACCACTGAATAATGATATAAAGGTATCTTCTTTCTCTACGTTTTCATCCTTTCCGCTTATCCAATCAATAGCACCTTGGTCATCAGCGATATAACCATCCAAACTGACGGCAATATAAAGTATTGCTTTTCTCATGGGCTGTATCATCATGGTCAGAGAGGCAATGCCATTTCAAACTGTTTACTTGCCAATGGAATGTTCTTACTTTGGAGAAAAGCAGGCATCGTCTGGTTATCAGAACTGACGTTCAAAACTTTGATAAAATCTGTTTCCAAACGCACAAGAGCTTCCTGTAGCAATCGGGAGGCAATGCCTCTCCGTCTGTATTCGCTTTGTACCGCCATTTGGCTCAAATCACCTGTATGCACATCGAAGACACAATGGCCGACCATCTTACCGTCAAGAAAAGCGCCGAGACACGTCAGCTCGGATATTCCTCTTTCAATGGACTCAATACTGTTTTGCCACGAAGGCTCAAAGTCACAATAGTGCTGAGTCTGTCTGATAGAATCCGTATCGACTTGTTCAATGATGCAGTCGGTATTCACTTTTCGGTTATCTATTAGTTCGATTGTTTGTCTGAAACAGTCAAATTCTCGTGTTACTTCAAAATTCATTCGACGGTAAACGGCAATTGCTTTCGGGTTGTTTTGCAGAACTTCCAATAGATATTGGCTGATACCGGCTTCTTTAAGAAAAGGAATTGAATAGGTGAAAATCTTTCCGGCGATGCTTTGTCCCCGATATTCTTTTACTGTTCCTGTCCCGGTATCATAGGCGGTGGGAATACCGTTGAATGTTCCTGTTCCGTTCAGAGTAAATGCCACTATCTCGTTATTGACGAAAGCTGCAAAAGAGAGTTTGGGATTATATCCACGCCGTATGAGCATGGAGCGCACCTCTTCTTTCTCAAAGTGTATCTCGTAATCGGCAAATGCTTTTTCAAAGCCGTAAAAAAGCGTGTCAAAATCGGTATGTTCCAAGTTTTTTATTTCCATTTTGGTCTGATTGATGCGATTCAAAGTTTAATCTGATAGACTCTTGTTGTTTCACCCCAAGGATGATAACAGTTTCCTATATATCGAAAACCGAATTTTTCATAATAGCCGATATGGTCTGTACATAGGTTCAAGTGTTTGAAGCCGTAATTGGTGGCATCCTGCATCGCTTTTTCAATAAGCTGTTTTCCAAAGTTTCTGCCTCGATAGGATTCTTCTATGTACAGTGCCGCCAACCAAGGATACAGGTCCATTCTGGAATTGAAGTCGTTGGTGACAAGTCCTGCACAGCCGACAATGGTTTCATTGTCAAGCAGAATATACCACTGTGGCAACGGATTTTCTGCATTCAGGCAGTTGCGAAAACAATCGTCATACACCATCTTTGATTCTTCCGAAGCCCACTTGTCTTGAAAGTAGGCTATTGCAGATTTGAGATATTCTGTTGACTGTCGCAAAGATATTATTTTCATATAATTGTTTTTTTGTAAAAGTCTGAAATTGTATTTGCCACTCAATGTATATTCGAGATATTCAAAGTTGTAAAGTTCCACTAATGCCTGGTTTCAGTCAAAATAGTTAAACAATAAGCGCGGAAAGTTATCATTAATCCCATACCCTTATATCCGTCGTACTCCTCAATTTTTGTCCGATTATAGAATTTCACACTTTATTACCGTCGTAATTATTACTACGAGTGATAAAATTACTGAATTTTCCTCAACTGGCAAAATTTGAATAGGATATTTGAGGGATATTCACTTGTTTATAGGTGCTTTAATCAAATCCAGTACACTTTCTCCAACGAAAAAGTTGAAGCTGCTACACTTTTCGGAACGAATACTCTGTTCTCTCACGCCAAGCCTCTGATTTTGTTGCGTATTCCGCCGATTTTTGCTAATTTTGTAATCGAAAGCAGCAAGCCGTGAGTGGCTTGAAGATGGAGACTGAAACAGTCTTCGAACTGTAAGAAAAGGCAAGGTTTTTCTGTTCTGTTACCTACAGAGATACACGAAAAAACACATGATTTATGAAAGCAAGAAAAACGATATGGCTCATCGCCATGGCTGCGCTCACACTGACTCAACCGGCAGAGAGCCAAAACAAAAAAACGGAACTGCGGGAACATAAGGACGAAACGAAAACGGAAGCGCGGGAACGTAGAGCAGAAGTTCTGCTGGAAACCACCAAAGGCAATATCCGAATATCCCTGTATGACGAAACACCGGCACACAGGGACAATTTCCTCCGACTGACGTCCGAACACTTCTATGACAGTCTGCTCTTCCATCGCACCATACGCGGTTTCATGATACAGGCAGGCGACCCGGCAAGCCGAAACGCCATTCCCGGCCAGGAACTGGGCGACAGTTCCGTGGCCTACACGCTGCCGGCAGAGATACGCCTGCCTGCCATCTACCATCGCCGCGGGGCTGTGGCCATGGCACGTGAGGGCGACGATACCAATCCGGCGCACCGTTCTGGCGGATGTCAGTTCTATATCGTATGGGGCAAGCGCTTCTCTACGGATGACATAGAATATATCCATGATGGCATGGCCGCTGACATGGAATGTCCGGTTGAACTGACACCTGAAATGATGAACACATACCGCACCACAGGCGGTACGCCTCATCTGGACGGAGCCTACACCGTGTTCGGCGAAATCACCGAGGGAATGGACGTGGTGGAGAATATACAGAAGTGTGACACGGACTATAACGACCGGCCTGTCTATGACGTGAGAATCCTACGGGCCACCGTAGTCAGGTGGCCCGATGATACGGAAAGACACAATGGAAGAAACGCCATGCCAACAGAGCCGGCGGAATCACAGTGAACTGAGTATTAGCCTGTTGGCCCGGTCCACCTGCGACGTGTCCAGCGAGGCCAGATAGATGCGCGTGGTGGTTTCCGAATCATGGCCCATAGCCTCACTTATGGTTGAAAGGGGAATGTTCTTGCTTCGAGCAATGCTGGCCCAGCCATGGCGTGCCACATACGTGGTCAGCGGAATGTCCAGACGGAGACGAAGGCCGATGAGCTTCAGTTTTCCATTGACCAGATGGATACTATTCTTATACTGCAGATGCCGGTCCTTTCCCATATCCTTTATGATGGGAAGCATATAGGGCGTAACGCCGGTATCATATTTGTCGATGATGTCCTGCATCGGCTTTTCCCATTTGATTTTAATAAGCTGGTTGGTCTTTCTGCGCCGGTATGAAAGGATTCCGTTGTGAAGGTCATTTTTTCTGAGGAAAGCCATGTCTACAAAGGACATTCCACGGGTATAGAATGAAAACATGAACATATCGCGGGCATAGTCTAACGTGGCGTTGTCTGTCAGGTCCATATCGCGTACTCGGCGTATCACACGCAGCGGTACAGCCCGCTTTACCGTCTTGCCGATTCCCGTGTAGACATGGCGGAAAGGATGGCGCTGGACTGTCAGATTACGTTCAACGGCACGATTGTAGATCGCTCTGAGATTACGCATGTAGTACGACGAAGTATTCTGACACAGTCCTTTGGCTTTCAGCCAATTCTCGTATGCCATCATAAGGTCGGAATCGAAATCCGACATATCGACATCCCGACGGTCACCGAGAAAACGGACAAAACTGTTGAGCGTTGTCGTATAGGCGACGCAAATGCGGTTATTGCCAATACCGGACAGATGGATGGAAATAGCTCGTGCGAAAGCAACGTAGCCGATGCCGGTCACGGTTGCCCCACAAAGGGACGCCACGCCGGCGGCGTCGTACGGACATCCGCTGCATTCGAGACGTCCGATGATTTCTTCAAACCGGAAAATGTCACGCCGAACTCCCGCTTCAACCATTGAGAGATACCTACGGCGGCCATCCGTAGCCGACGAGACTGCAATGCGGTCACTGCGGCTATCCCATTCGTACGGATACAGCTTGTAGCCGGTGTTCACCTGCCGGACAACACGTCTATGAATCACTTGATAATACAGCGTTCCTTCTCTGCCTTCGACGGAGGAAGGACGAAACTTTACTTTGATTGTTGCCATATAATTTAAAAAAACTATTATGTAGAGGTCTGCAATTTAGCTCATATGTAAATTTCAAAAGACAAATTGACTGATATTCACCGCTGCATCACTGATTTTCCCAGCCTATTCCGCCGATTTGCGCTATTCAGGCATATTGTCGGCTCATCGGGAAATGTTCTCTCTGTGAGCTTTCCATATCTATCTCCCACTCTCAAAAAACGAATTGTTAAAAACTCAGAATTATCCCGACAAAAGCCTCTAAATCCTTACGATATTCTGAAATTATTTTCCCGTGGCCCGAAATTCGCGAGTTTTGCGTTTGCATCTTTTTCCACCTGACCCACAGAGTGTTATCACGAAAACAAAGAAAGTGTGCACAAAATTGTCCGTTTAAATTTTGCCGTAAGGGCCTCCCGACCTTACAACGGGGCCGTTACGACATTCCAACGGACATGCCGCTGGAACATAACGGAGCCGCTTTCGCATCCCAAGGAGAGCCTTATTGGTCGGCTACGGATAAATTATTAAATGGCGACAACGGCAAAATGTAAATATTCAGGATTCACCGCTCTCCGGTTTGAGAATTTTCAAGTGTTAAATTCCGTGATATTATCATGACATAAAGAATACTCCACAAAGAAACTATGGAGAAAGGAAATAGGTTTCCAGGCATACCGGATACGGTGGTTCCTATTGACGGCCCCTACCCCTCTGCGAACAGAATACGAAAAAAGCGGTTCCGTGTCTCAACGACCCGAACACCGCTAAATAACGCTATTAATAACTAAAAACCTTTTCTAAAAATAAGGTACGCGACTTAAATAGGCCGAACGTACCAGTCATTCAAATTTTCGCTGCCCTGTCGTCACGACATCCATGTGCAGCAGTCCGTCACCTGATTCAATCTTTCTTTTACCTAAAAAACTACCTATTGTCGAATTATCTTAAACTCAATCTCCAAGTTTACCTTGGACAACAACTGACTACAATCTTAATACATCATATTATTACCTTCGTTGCTATGAATTTTCTCTTCTTGTCTTTCGACGGTGCAAAGGTACGACGAATGACGGAACCGGCAATGAAAAAACGGCCCTTGTTTGAAAAAAACGATGGAATATTGACGTAAATCAACTATAATTGTGCACGCACACAGCAACTATGTGTGCGTGCACAATGAATAAAAAGTGAATTAATCCCCACTAACAGGACTTACGCCGAGCTGTTCGGCAACAATGTTGGTCAGGTCGACAAATTCAGCCACGGTGAGCTGTTCCGGACGGCGGGTCATAACCGGCTGCTCGAAAAAGCCCGGTGTGAGATTGCGACCGGCCAGAATCTGGCGCAGGCTGACGCGGAGCATCTTCCGGCGCTGGTTGAAGACGGTCTTGACAACGCGACGGAACAGCTGTTCGTCGCAACCGAGCGAGGTCACGCCGTTGCGTGTCATGCGGATGACGGCACTCTTGACCTTGGGCGGCGGATTGAAAACATCTTCGTCGACAGTGAAGAGATATTCCACGTCGTACCATGCCTGGATGAGCACACTCAGTATGCCGTAGGCCTTGCATCCCGGCGCCGAGGCCATGCGCAGGGCAACCTCGCGCTGAATCATTCCCGTACAGCAAGGTATGAGGTCTTTGTTGTCAATCATCTTGAAGAAGATTTGGGAAGATATATCGTAGGGATAGTTTCCCGTAAGGACAAACTGACCGCCACCGAAGAGTGTTTCCAGATCCATACGAAGAAAATCCTCGCCGATTATATTGTCCCGAAGACGGGGGAAATGCTCGTTGAGATAGACAACCGACTCGCGGTCTATCTCAACCACGCGAACCTCACGCGGCTTCTCCACCAGATACTGTGTGAGCACTCCCATGCCGGGACCGACCTCCAGAACGGGCAGGCCGGGACAGGCGTCCACCGTGTCGGCAATGCGGCGGGCTATGTCGAGATCGGTCAGAAAGTGCTGGCCGAGATTCTTTTTGGGTCTTACTTGTTTGATCATAGGGGCAAAGGTACGTAAAAAAAAACAAATAAGGGCCTTGCGGCCGGGCAAAAGCGATTTTACGGGAACGGAGCGACGGCAAATCGGACAAATTTGAGTAACTTTGCACGCACGCCGCCGCGGCCGCCACAAGAAACTTATCGGACACCACAGGCCGCCGTGACGTCACGAACGAACAACAGAAACAAGAAAACGATATGGAAAAAAAACTGAGACCGGGGTCACTCTGCATACACGCAGGATGGCAGCCGAAGAACGGTGAGCCGATTGAGCTGCCCATCGTGCAAAGCACTACTTTCAAGTATGACAACAGCGAAGAGATGGCCATGCTCTTCGACCTGAAGAAGGAAGGATATTTCTACACCCGTCTGCAAAATCCCACCAACGACGCCGTGGCAGCCAAAATTGCAGCCATGGAGAACGGTGTGGGCGCCGTGCTGACATCGAGCGGACAGGCTGCAAACTTCTACGCAGTGTTCAACATCTGTGAGGCGGGAAGCCATATCGTCGCTTCAAGCGAAATCTACGGCGGTACGTTCAATCTCTTCGGCGTGACGCTGAAGAAACTCGGCATAGAATGTACCTTCGTCAGCCCGGAGGCCACGGAGGAAGAAATACAACAGGCGTTCCGCCCGAACACGCGTGCACTGTTCGGAGAGACCATTTCGAACCCGGGATGCAAGGTGCTCGACATCGAGAAATTCGCCCGGATAGCCCACCGCAACGGCGTTCCGCTCATCATCGACAATACGTTCGCCACACCCATCAACTGCCGCCCGTTCGAATGGGGAGCCGACATCGTCACCCACTCAACCACAAAATATATGGACGGCCACGCCACTCAGGTGGGCGGATGCGTTGTCGACAGCGGAAATTTCTGCTGGGATGACCATGCGGAAAAATATCCGGGACTGTGCACACCGGACGAGTCCTACCACGGACTGACATACACAAAGGCCTTCGGACGGATGGGATATATCACCAAACTCGTGGCCCAGCTCATGCGCGACCTCGGCTCCATTCCCGCTCCACAGAACTCGTTCCTGCTCAACCTCGGTCTGGAGACGCTCGCGCTGCGTATGCGCCAGCACTGCGCAAACGCACAGCGGGTGGCTGAATTCCTTTCTTCCGACAGCCGCGTGGCATGGGTTCACTACTCGGGACTGCCCACCGATGAGTGTCACGGACTCGCCGCGAAATATCTGCCGCAGGGAAGCTGCGGCGTGCTTGCTTTCGGACTGAAAGGCGACCGCGACACCGCCATACGCTTCATGGACTCTCTTGAGATGATCAATATCGTCACCCACGTGGCCGACATACGCACTTGTGTGCTCCATCCGGCAAGCCACACCCACCGCCAACTCTCCGACGAGCAGCTGCGCGAAGCCGGCGTGGCCCCCGACCTCATCCGCCTCTCGGTCGGAATTGAGGACGTCGAGGATATTCTCGACGACATACGACAGGCGCTGGACCGAATTTGAAAGAAAAAGAGACGGATTAGAAAAAAGAAGCCCCGATAAAAAACCAAACGCAAGCCGCGAAGACGTAAAGAATATATTTTGTTCTTTGCGGCTTCGCGGCTTGCGTTTAAGTTGACGCCTCTTTGCTTTTGAATAAAAAACCGGGTTAACGGCGCATTGCCGGATTGGGTTTCTGCGGTCTTGACGAGTTCTTCGGATGGCCGGTCGGTGTCTTATGATTGGCCTTCTTTATCTCCTTCCACGACGGATGAAGCCCGTTTGCAGCATCGGAAGAGCCGTAGTCGAACTCAATTGCAGCCTTATCGTCGCTCGGCCGGAACGGAACGATGGTCTCGTCGGCCTGCTCCACAACGACCGTGACCACTCCCTGAGACAACATTCCCAAAGCCTTTGCAGCGCCCCAGGACAGGTCTATGATGCGGCCGCGACCGTAGGGGCCACGGTCAGTGACCCTCACGAAGACAATTTTTCCTGTTGACGGATTGGTCACCTTCAACTTGGTACCGAACGGATAGGTGCGGTGGGCGCAGGTCATACTGTCGTGATGCAGCCTTTCGCCACTGCTGGTGCGCGCCCCTGTGGCCCGTTTTGAGTAATAAGAAGCTTTACCCTTCTGCCGTATCTGTGCCGGCAGAAAGGTAAAGCACAATGCTGATATTACTAAAATCAATATCCGTCTCAGGTCCACTACTACGTTGTCGGTTTTATATTAAAGTATCAGACGACACCTTGAGCCATCATGGCGTTGGCCACTTTCATGAAGCCGGCAATGTTGGCGCCCTTAACGTAGTCTATGTAGCCGTCAGCCTGCTTGCCATACTTGACGCACTGCTCGTGGATACTGTGCATGATGTAGTGCAGTTTCTCATCTACTTCAGCCTCACTCCATGTCAGACGGATTGCGTTCTGAGTCATTTCGAGACCGGATGTAGCCACGCCGCCTGCGTTGACAGCCTTGCCCGGAGCGAAGAGCATCTTGGCAGCAATGAACTTCTCTACAGCCTCGGCCGTGCAGCCCATGTTCGACACCTCTGCGACACAAAGCGGTTTGTTTGCCAACAGCATGTCCGCATCATTGCCGTCAAGCTCATTCTGCGTTGCGCAAGGCAGCGCAATGTCACACTTGACTTCCCAAGGCTTCTTGCCGGGAACAAACTGTGAACCGGGGAACTCGTCTGCATACGGCTGACAAACGTCGTTGCCGCTGGCGCGGAGTTCAAGCATGTATTCTATCTTTTCGTCATCCAGACCGGCCGGATCATATATATAGCCGTCAGGACCGGATATTGTTATCACCTTAGCTCCCAGCTCCGTTGCTTTCTTTGCAGCACCCCAGGCAACATTTCCGAAGCCGCTGATAGCGACGGTCTTGCCTTTTATGTCGATGCCGTGGGTCTGGAGCATCTGGTTTACGAAGTAGAGTGCGCCGTAACCAGTGGCCTCAGGACGTATGCGCGAGCCTCCCCATTCGAGCCCCTTGCCCGTCATCATGCCGCTCCATTCGTGCTTCAGCTTCTTGTACATGCCGAAGAGATAGCCTATTTCGCGTGCGCCAACACCAATGTCGCCTGCCGGAATGTCCTCGTCCGGACCAATCACACGATACAGCTCTGTCATGAACGACTGGCAGAAACGCATCACTTCATTGTCGGAACGACCGCGGATAGAGAAGTCCGAGCCGCCCTTGCCGCCACCCATGGGCAACGTGGTGAGCGCGTTCTTGAATGTCTGTTCAAATCCGAGGAATTTCAATATGGAGAGATTGACCGACGGGTGGAAACGGAGTCCGCCCTTATACGGGCCTATGGCGCTGTTGAACTGAACGCGATAGCCTATGTTCACATGCACCTCGCCGTTGTCGTCGACCCATGGCACGCGGAAAGTAATAATCCGCTCGGGCTCTACAATACGTTCTATCAACTTGGCTTTTTCAAATTCGGGATGCTGGTTGTAGACATCCTTCACCGAAATAAGCACTTCTCTGACTGCCTGCAGATATTCTGCTTCGCCCGGATGCTTCTGCTCCAGCGCCTGCATTATTTTCTCAACTTCCATAGTAAACTTTATATTAAAAGGTTTTACGATTGTTTTATCAATATGTCATTTAGACACCACAAATATACATTGTTTTCGGATAACGGCCAAGCGAAAACCGGAAAAAGTTTCACCTGCAAAGTTACGATTTGTTAAAAACAAGCGCATTTCAAAACAGAGTTCACGCCACCGTTCACTGTCCGGCAACTTTTTTCACGCTGACAGTACCGTCGGAAAGTTTTTCACGAACTACTGTAACACATCCCGCAGCCTGCACTCCGGTCTTCACTCCACCTATATTATAATATGTGCGCGAAACCGTATGAACATCATCGACCGGCCTTCCGGCTATACCCGACTCCACTGTCTCATAGTCGGACTTGACGATGGTTCCGTCAGCAACACCGTTGAGGAACACCTCCAGATTGGTGTAGCCTCCGGTTGTCAGAACCGCTCCGTCCGAGGCATCGTCCGGATTTAGACCTTTCTCACGCTCGTATGCGTCCGGCAGCCCGTCACCGTCAGTATCTTCCATCAGACGTTCTCCCTCACGCAGTCCCAAATAAGGCCACAAGGTGGTTGTCTTCATTTCTCCGACACCCGTAGCGGTCGTTTCGTGCAGAGCCTCAAAAGTGTCATGCTCAGCAAGAACGATGTCTGCCGGCGAGTCTATAATTCCGATTCCGCGGCTCAGATTTCCGTTTTCGTCCCTGCCGGCATATTGCGGTTCCACCGTTCCTGCAGCCTCAGCGAGCAGACGGCTATCCACCTCGTCAATCCGCGGGAGTGTAGCGCCGGCACAGTTCCGATTTCCTGACGTCATCATAACGCCTTCCGCATAGTCCGAAAGTCCCACTACTTTGAAATAAGCCACAGAGGCATCTTCGGCCACAAGTCCGCTTGAGACATTCTGCGACGTGAGCGCATATTTGTCATAGTTGGCCTGATTGTTGCCCGCACCGATGTTCACTGCCTTGTCGGCGCTGTTGGTCGTGAATCCGTACCAGTTGTCAGCGTTCACCTTGTCAAGCGTGGCATCGGTCCAGCAGGAATTCTTCGTCGTGGCATACTGACTTCCTTTCTCGAACATGTTGCCCTCTACGAGCCACTGCCCCGTGCCTTTCGTGCTGTTGTCACCCTGGAAGAAATATCGGTTCTTCTGCACGTTTTTCTGCGTGTTGGGTCCCGGACGGAAATAGTTTCCGCGCATGTAGACACGGTTGTAGCTGTCGCCGCCGTTGATGTCCGTATAACATTCGCCGCCATAGAGTGAATTGGACTTTCCCCAGTTGAAAATAACGTTGTTATAGAACTCCGAATCCACAAACTGGTCGTGGTCTCCGCGGTTCTTGCTCTCCGAGCGCACACCGTTGAACCGCGGCATACGGTTGTTGCAGTTGGTGATGAGCGTGTGGTGCATGGATGTATGCTCGCCACCCCACTGCATGGCGTATGAGCGCGCACCCTTGGCATTGCGCGAGTTGTAGAGGCCTTCGCCGATGATACACCACTGGACGGTCGTACTGTCGCAGTCGTACATCGTCATGCACTCCTCCATCGACCACGTCATCGAGCAATGGTCGATGATGACGTTGCGCGTGTTCTCTATGTCGAGCGCGGTGCGGCTCTTCGCCGCCAGATCGCCCGCACGGAACCGCAGGTGACGCAGGATCACGTTGGGCTTGCACACATATATATTATAGCCCGCAATGCAGATTCCTCCTCCGGGTGCCGTCTGCCCCGCGATGGTTACATTTGGATGGGCGAATTTGAGCACGCTGTTGAGATAGATAGTACCGCAGGTCTTGAATAGAATCGTTCGCGGCGTATCGTCGCCAGTGCGCAAGGCCCAGCGCAGCGTGCCCTCCACGAGATTATCGTCCGTGCAGTCGTCGTTGCGCGTCACGTAATAGACATTGCCTCCACGGCCTCCCGTGGCATAACGTCCGAAACCCTCGGCCCCGGGAAAGGCCGGCGTCTTGTCCTGTCCTACGACCGCGGTAACCGCCGCGGCAGAGAACAACAAAGCTAAAAGTCTGTTCATATTGTATGTAGATTATGTTTGTCAGTAATGTCAAAAGGGGGCGCGCCAGCAAACGGATTACTGGGCGCAGCCTATTCTATGGCAAAGGTAAACAAAATAAAAAGAAAACGTCGCAGCAGAAAGAAAATCCGTCAGCTTTTACACCTTTTCCACCGAAGAAGATACCATCGGCGGCGCAGACAGAATCATAATACCAACTCAAAAATGAGCACAAATTTCATATTAACATAACATCACGCCTATTACCTTTCCGCTTTCCATATATCTGCGTCATAAAGAAATCCATTTCTTTCAAACTCACTCATTCCGTCTTCATACTTATAAACATGAAGACGGAATGAACGGCAATCTTCCACATCTATATCACGACAACGCGGCTGAGTTCCGTTCTTTTTATATAATATACAAATACGGTCACAGTAGGAAGCATTGTATTTCATATATTGACATAAATAGCAATCTTTCTTTATATACCCATCCTGCATAGCTTTAGCTAAAAACAAGGGATATTGTTCATAACGGGGCTTTGACGAATATTCATCACGACGGTGCTCATTGAATGTTATCTCGTATATACCTCTATGTACGGTATCATATTGTTTGCATGAAGTGTTAGCTATATAGTATTTTAAAGTTGGAAGCAAAACAAACTTACATAGCGGTATCCGGATAGAATCATCTTCAACTGGTTTACATCCTCCTATATTATAGAATTTCGTGTATTCATTCTCACAGATATATGGTGTCTCCAGTATCCGGTCAATATCATCTTCCGACTGAATATGAAATTCTATGATGCGTATACCTGACTGCCTCTTTCTGTCATCACATTCATGAGTGACAAATATCTCAATGAATAAAGGCTTGCTTCCATCCTTCTTATTATGACAAAACAAATCTGCCCTAAAGTTGTCTCCGTTGTCGTTAGTATATTCCTTCTCTATCTCACAAGTATCAAACCATTTCTTCAAATCACAACAGCACACCTTCTCACCACAACATTCTTCATCGTCATAGCCTTTGACATCGGGCCTTTCCCATTTGCAATGACCTCTATGCGGGCATACTGTCCGTGTTCTATACCTCAGCTCAATACTATCCAATACATTAAACCATTCACAAATCAGAATCTCTGCGATGGTATGCAGATAATTATCATAAGAGCATTTCTCCGGATTAGCCTTATGGGCAAAATGCGGACGCCTGAGCTTGCCATACTTCCGTATCATCTCACCATGACAATCCGGACAATAATATTTCCGGCCGACATCATCCTTAACGTCAGAGATACAGACTAAATCATCATTGTCATTAAAGGCGTATTGATGAAAATGATTATTGAACGGCACTGTCTATGTATTTTGGAGACTTCCCATATTTGTTTTCATCGATATTACTGTCCATACACATAAAGACTATAAGGACAATCTTATAGATACCTATCACAACAAACCATATAATATACTTGGCAAAAAGCGCAAAAGCAAGTTCTTCTTCATATCCTTGCATGTTTTCCGCATTCAGACTTGCCATCACCAAATCGTAAATCAAAGATACCCCAAACGCTATCCGCAAGATGGTATAAACACCCCACCACCATCCACTTCGTCCAGTGTCATGGAGCCGTCGGAACGTCAAAGGAATTGTCGCCAAATCAACAAGGATTCCGATAAACGGTGTCAAGATGACATTGACAGCTAACAAAAGCACCATCATCCACCAATATTCCGAACGGCGGGCACGTCCATTGAACTGAAAAATCTTACTTGTCGCACTATTAAATGCCTCTGAAAAACTGAGCGTTGGAGTCTGTTTGATATTCATATCCTATCCTTTTATATATTGTTACAAATCGTCTTTTGCGTGTTCCCTAACGGCATTGCCGTTAATCTTGTCTTTATAAGAAAGCATTACGTAGCATGAAGAGACTCCGTCATGCCCTATCCAAAGCACTATTTCCCCATTTCCAACGGCAAAATGTGTCTCATAAGTGCAATTATCGAGCCCAACATTTAACATCCGTTCCTGATTATCCTGCGGCTTCATTCCATAAGTAGACTGAAAACGCTCGACACATTCTGATGGTTTGCCATACTTTTCAGTAAGCAATTCCTTCAAATATTTATAGTCGCCATAAAGATATTCCCACTGCTCCTGCTCAGGAAAAGCGACTGAGATTCTTGAAACCAAATCCTTGCTGTCAAGCGTGCTAACATAAATAGTACACTTCTTGAAATCTGCAAAATCACCTTCAAGCACTTCACAGTTGTTCAAACTCTCTACATGCTTGAAACCTTTGCGTTTCATCCGTGAAACGAATTTCTCTAAAGTACCATCTATCGGCACTCCTTTAAATTTAAGATGAGTGTTTTCATCCATTTCCGCATCATCCTTCTGAATGTCCACGACCTCTTCTTTCGCCACTTCTTCGTCTACCTTTTCACCCTTTGGATTAAAATTAATACAACCACAGAGGATTAAACTAAAGACGAATGTATATACGCTTGTTCTTTTCATATTATTTATATAGTTAATAGTGGAAAGCAGCCACCGGAAATAATTTTCCTGTAAAAACAGTCTGCGTGGAAATGCCATTCTGAAATTATCCGAACAAGCCTGTATACTTTTGTTTACTGCGGTTTCCTTATATACACGACTTCCTGTCACTATCATTTCACTGCCATTATTTGTTTATTATGACAGTTTTTCGGAGTCAAAATTACATTTTTTATTTTAAAACCAAGCATAAATTCATGAAAAATCAGCACATAAAACCACGGCTCTTTCATTTACCAAATGTTACACGGGCCGTGTAACACCGTTACATGGGCCGCGTAACATCGTTACATGGGCCGTGTAACATCGTTACGCGACCCATGTAACAAAAGCTCTCTTGTCTATTTCATTTAACGAAACGTCTATATGTATTTTCATCCTGTTATTTACATGATTGAACTATATGAGACTTAAATGAAAGAGCTGTGACATAAAACGAATCTTCAATATCTATTCATCAGCAATGACTACCACACGTTCTCCGTCCGTAGAAAGGCTATCTTACCGGTTGGACTACTAAAATGTGAAATCCAACCATGAATACATACCGATAATCCGGAGTGTTTATTTCTTCTTCGTGGCAACATGGAACTCCTCCACCTGCGAACCGATCTCGCTGCCGCCCTGAACGACGCCGACCTTGATGACGACCTCACCGTCCTTCAGCTTTCTGTCGCCAAAGACCACGGCCGTATAGCGCATGCCGCGTCCTGGCGGGATGCGTTCGATTTTCACCGACGGAGATATGTGGATATGAGTGTTTCCCGTTGTCTCGGCCACGATGGGATTGATGTCGATGAGCGATTCCGACGAGCGGTTCATGATGTCAAACGAAACCTTGCACTGCTCCCCACGACGTATCACGCCGTCGCCGTCAGCATCCACGAAGCTGGCGTTGCGTATTTCGATGAGCCTGTTGAAGCGCACACCGCTGCCTCCCGACACGTTCCGGCTGAGCTGTTCGAGCGATACCGTCCGTGGGCGGACCGTGGTATAGACGTCGCTGCCGGCAGACGGATAGCCGTCAGACGGTGATGAGTCGAACGTGATACGGTCATCTCCGCTGTTGGACGGATCGAAACCGCTGCCGTCGTCATATCCGCGCGCGTCGTCATACCGGCCGGTGTCGCCATTGTCGTTGCTCCGGTGCGGACGCTCATAGCCGCCATGCGGGTAGCGGTCTCGCTGTTCGGCCTTGTCGACGGCCGTTCCTACGGATGCACCGATCACGGCTCCGCCGATCATTCCGCCAAGCGTTCCGATGTCGCTGCCGCGCGGACCGCCCAAAATTCCACCGAGAACGGAACCGAAGATTGAACCGAACACAGCCCCGTTGGAAGCTCCCTGTTCAGCATGAGTGTTTGTGCCGCAGCCGGTCAAAACAAGCAGAGCACACAAAAGATAAGCCGGGATTCTTTTCATATCAGTCAATAGTAATGTTTATCAGTTCACAACGGACGGCCCACCGGCCTTACCGCTGACTTTGCAAAGATAAGGATTTTAAACATAAAGTCAATGGGGATATCCCGAAAAATGGATAGGGAAAGCCCTAATCGAAAATAACTTGTGAGGATTTTATTTTGCGTTACGCCCAAAATAGTGTATATTTGCATATCGTATGGAACTAAAAAAGACAGTACAGAGCATCATCAAGATAATGATGCCGGTCATTCTTGGCGGTGTCATTCTCTATTGGATGTACCGCGGGTTCGATTTCAAAAGCATCGGACACTTTATGAGCCACGACATGGACTGGACGTGGATGCTGTTGTCCTTTCCCTTCGGAATTGGCGCCCAGCTGCTCCGCGGACTGCGGTGGAGGCAGACTTTGGAGCCGGCTGGTGAACATCCGCGCACGACGACCTGTGTCAATTCTGTCTTTCTGTCCTACGCCGCCAGCCTTGTCATCCCGCGCATCGGCGAGTTCACGCGCTGCGGGGTGCTGAAACGCTACGACGGGGTGTCGTTTGCAAAGGCACTGGGCACGGTGGTGACCGAACGCGCCATCGACTCGCTTGTAGTGGCGGCCGTGGCGGGAATGGCGCTGCTGCTCCAGTTCAGGATATTCGACATATTCTTCGACCGCACCGGCACAAGCGTCGAAAGCATCATGTGCGGTTTTTCGCCGGCGGGATATGCCGTGACGGCCGTCTGCGCCATAGCCGCAGCACTCCTTCTCCATCTGCTCCTGAAGAAGCTCGCTATATATAATAAGGTGAAAACGACGCTGGGCGGAATACTACAGGGAGTGATGTCGTTGCGCAACGTGGCCAACATGCCGCTGTTCGCACTCTTCACCATAGGCATCTGGGTCTGCTATTTCCTCCACTACTACCTCACGTTCTTCTGCTTCAGCTTTACGTCCGGCCTCGGAATGGCCTGTGCGTTGGTGACCTTCGTCGCCGGAAGCATTGCCGTCCTGGTCCCCACTCCGAATGGTGCCGGGCCATGGCATTTCGCCGTCAAGACCATGCTCATTCTCTATGGCGTGGCCGAAAGCGACGCCCTCTACTTCGTCCTCATCGTCCACACAGTCCAGACGATACTCGTGATAATGCTCGGAATATGGGCGTGGGCGTGGCTGGCATTTACGAAACGAACAAACGTATTAATACAATAAACCTACAAAATCAACCTATTATGGCTACAGAAATCAAAAACCTCAACCCTGAGTGCATCTGGCGCAACTTCCACGCGCTGACACAGGTGCCGCGTCCTTCGGGACATTTGGAGAAAGTGCAGCAGTTCCTGCTTGACTTCGCAAAGGAAGCCGGCGTGGAAGCATTCAAGGATGCTGCCGACAACATCGTCATGCGCAAACCCGCCACAACGGGAATGGAGAACCGCAAGGGTATCATCTTGCAGGCCCACATGGACATGGTGCCACAGAAAGCACCGGACAGCACGCATGATTTCGTCAACGACCCTATTGAGACTTACGTGGAAGACGGATGGGTGAGAGCCAAAGGAACGACCCTCGGCGCTGACAACGGTCTGGGCGTGGCCGCAATCATGGCCATAATGGAAGACAAGACACTGAAACACGGACCCGTTGAAGCACTCATCACAGCCGACGAGGAGACAGGTCTCTTCGGTGCGACGAATCTTCCCGAAGGCGAACTCAACGGCGATATTCTCATCAATCTCGACTCCGAAACATGGGGCAAATTCGTCATCGGAAGTGCCGGCGGCATCGACGTGAACGCAACACTCGACTACAAGGAAGCCGAGACCGACCCGGAAGACGCTGCCGTTCGCGTGACTCTTCAGGGACTCAAGGGCGGCCACTCCGGCCTTGAGATACACGAGGGCCGCGGAAACGCCAACAAGCTGATGGTGCGCTTCGTCCGCGAGGCCATCGCCGAGTGTGAGGCGCGCCTGGCGACATGGCACGGAGGCAACATGCGCAACGCTATTCCGTTCAAGGCCGAAGTTGTCCTGACACTGCCGAAAGAGAACATTAAGGCACTGAAAGAACTCGTCACAGAATGGGAACAGGACTTCATCGACGAGTATAAGGGAATAGAAAGCGGCATATCGTTCACCGCCGAAGAAACAGAGACACCCAAGACGGAGGTTCCGTTGGAAATCCAGGACAATCTGGTCAACGCCATCTACGCCTGCCACGACGGCGTAATCCGCATGATTCCGTCATATCCCGACGTTGTCGAGACATCGAGCAACCTCGCCATCATCGACATTGAGGCCGGTCACGCTGCCATCAAGCTCCTGCCACGCAGCGCACGCGAAGACATGAAAGAATACGTTACAACCATGATTGAGAGCTGTCTCTCCATGGCCGGCATGAAGGTGGAGACTTCCGGAAGCTACTGCGGCTGGGACCCCAATCCCGACAGCGAAATCCTCCATCTGCTGCTCCGCATCTACAAGGAACTCAACGGCGAGGACGGCATCATACAGGTTGACCACGCCGGACTGGAGTGTTCCATCATTCTCGGCAAGTATCCTCACCTTGACGTCGTGTCGATGGGCCCGACCATGCGCTCTCCCCACACGACGAGTGAGCGCGCCCTGATAGAAACCGTAGCCCCGTTCTGGGAACTGCTGAAGAAGACGCTGGAAGAAGTCGGCGAGAAATAAAGCCTGTGCTTATTAACTATGAGGACCGGACGTATTGCCTGTTGGCTTACTCCGGTCCTCATTTCCATTTTATCAGGACTCACGGGAACATGGCTGCGGAGGCATTTCAGGGGGCATGAAACATGTCAGCCGACATTCCATTATGAGGGTACGACACCATATAGAGGCTGGCTGAATGTTTCATTCTTATTCGATTTTTAATGTGTTTGGGCGGCTGTTTACAACTTTTTTCTTACCTTTGCATCGCAAAAGTAAAATCAAATAAGAATTTATGGACGATTATCACGCGGAGAACTTAACATTTTAGGTGCCGTGGATAGCTCCGGAAGAGCTAATCCGCCGCGCTTGTTTCTTGTTCGCAAAAAACGGAGGATTAGCAATTATGAAGACTTACTGGAACACAACCGGAGGGCTCACCACCCTCGAGGAGTGGCAGCCCAACTGCTGGATACAAGTGACATGTCCCACCGAGGAGGATCAGGAAGAACTGGAGAAACGATTCAAGATTCCCGACTACTTCTTCTCGGACATCAGCGATACTGACGAGCGTGCCCGCTATGAATACGACGACGGCTGGATGCTCATAATCCTGCGTATCCCATACGTCAAGGAAATACGCTCGCGGACGCCTTACACCACCGTTCCGCTCGGTATCATCCACAAACGTGACGTGACCATCACTGTCTGCTACTATGAGACTAACATGATGATAGATTTCGTCAGCTACCAGCAGAAGCGCGGAGAAGGCTTCACCGACCACGTGGACATGATTTTCCGCCTGTTCCTATCCTCTGCCGTCTGGTATCTGAAGCGACTCAAGCAGATCAACAGCCTCATCGAAAAAGCCAAGCGCAATCTCGATCGTGAAGTCAACAACGAGTCGCTCATCGGCCTTAGCCGGCTTCAGGACTCGCTCACATATTTCATCACGTCCATCCGCGGCAATGAGACGCTGCTTTCGAAGCTGAAGTTCAAGTTGCAGATAGACGAACTGGACGCCGACCTCATCGAAGACGTCAACATCGAGATTACGCAGGCCCGGGAGACGACAAACATCTATTCGAACATTCTCGAATCGACAATGGACACCTATTCGAGCATCATCAACAACAATATGAATACGGTCATGCGAACGCTCACATCCGTATCCATTCTCATGATGTTCCCTACGCTCATCGCAAGCCTCTTCGGAATGAACCTCATCAACGGAATGGAGAACAGCCGCTTCGGTTTTGCCATAGCCCTGGTTCTTTCTGTCGGCATCTCTGCCATATTCTGGTGGATTTTCCGTCACAAGAGGCTCATTTGACCGTAAAAGTGAAAAAAAACGCTTGAAGTTTAGGCAATTACAATATTTTTACGTAAGTTTGTGGCAAAATTGATACATTAGTGACAGCTTTCCGTTAATGACGGAGCGCCAAAAGACGGCAAAGCCGGAAGCGCGTTCAACGGTAAAAAGACGTTATAACGCCAAACAGGCAGCCGGAAAGAAAATCCAAAACGAATCATCGACTAAAAAGGTTTAAATGATGGACTCTCAAGAAAATGCCCTCGAAATGGGCAAGACAGAAGACGTGAAAAACGTGGTGGAAACCGTTGATACCGTTGCCGGAAATGCAATGGAAGAGGCAACCGACCAGGTAGACAATGCTTCAGAGGGAACTGTTGCTCCCGTAGAGGAAACGTTCCGCAAGGTCTACACGACAAAGAAGGAAGTGCTCGAAAGAGTTAAGGAAATCGCACACAGCGAAGAACCTCCCGTAAAGGAGGAAATCGACCTGCTGAAGACGGCTTTCTACAAAATGCTCACAGCCGAACGTGAGGCTGCCCACAAGGCATACATCGACGGCGGAGGCGATCCGGAGAGCTATCAGATAGTGCCCGACGAGTGTGAGGAAGCGTTTAAGGCCGAAATGAGCATTGTCAAGGAAAAGCGCACACGTATCTTCAAGGAACAAGAAGCTGAGAAAGAGGAAAACCTCAAGCGCAAGCTGGACATCATTGAGAGAATCAAGGCTATGGTGACTTCACCCGAAGAAGCCAACAAATCATATCAGGAATTCAAAGCCCTGCAACAGGAATGGAAAGAAATAAAGAACATTCCGCCTGCACGTGCCAACGAGGTATGGCGCAGCTATCAGCTCTATGTCGAGCAGTTCTATGATCTGCTCAAGCTGAACAGCGAAGCACGTGAATATGACTTCAAGAAGAATCTGGAGGCCAAGACACGCCTTTGCGAGGCTGCCGAAAAACTGGCAGAAGAGGAAGACCTCATCAGCGCTTTCCACCAGCTACAGAAACTCCATCAGGAATATCGCGAGACAGGCCCTGTAAACAAGGAGCTGAGAGAAGAAATATGGACCCGCTTCAAGGCCGCATCGACTGTCATAAACAAGCGTCACCAGCAGCACTTTGAAGACTTGCGAGCCAAGGAAGAGGAAAATCTGGCACGCAAGACGGCACTCTGTGAAAAGGTGGAGGCTATCGCAGCCGAGGAGAACAAAGGAACCAACGATTGGGAACGCCATACAAAAGAAATCATCGAGGTGCAGGCCGAATGGAAAACCATAGGATTTGCCCCACAAAAAATGAATGTCAAGATATTCGAGCGATTCCGTGCAACCTGCGACGACTTCTTCGGACGCAAGGCGGAATACTTCAAGACACTCAAAGAAACATTCAAAAATAACGCCGATCGCAAGCGTGCACTTGTGGAAAAAGCCAAGGCTCTGCAGGACAGCACGGACTGGAAGTCCACATCAGACAAGATGATGGCCATGCAAAAAGAATGGAAGACCATAGGAACCGTACCCAAAAAGTTGGGCGACCAGCTATGGGAAGAATTCCTCGGAGCATGCAACCACTTCTTCGAAGCACGCAATTCCGCCAACGCCGGACAGCGAAGCGAGGAACACACGAATCTGGAACTTAAGCGTGAGGTGATAGCCAAACTACAGGCTCTCCTTGAAAATGCAGCAGAAGCGACACAGGAAGCTGTTCAGAAACTCGTTGAGGAATACAATGCCATAGGACATGTGCCATACAAGGAGAAAGACAAGCTCTATGAGGAATATCACAACATCCTGAACAATATATACAAGGAACTGAATATCAGTGTTGCACGTCGACGCCTGTCAAACTTCAAGAATAAGCTGAAGAACGTGGCAGAACAAGGCGAAAACGCTCTCGACAACGAGCGCGCACGCCTGATGCGCCAATATGAAGCCATACGCAGCGAAGTGCAGACATACGAAAACAACATCGGTTTCCTCAATGCTTCAAGCAAGAAAGGCAATAGCCTCATCGACGAAATGAACCGCAAGGTTCAGAAACTGAAAGACGAAATGAATCTTGTTCGTGAAAAGATCAAGGCTATCAACGCCGAAAACAAGGAATAAGAGCGGTCTGACAGACACACAAAGCTAAAAGAGATAGTTAGTCTCAATAACGATAGCTGCATTGCTATCAACACAGCCCACGATGCCCCAAAGGTTTCGTGGGCTGTTTTTTTGCAGACATGACAGTTACCATTATATCCATTGGCTGCTATTCTCATTGACAGCTCACTTGTGTCCGTTTATACTTCTGCCCGAAATCCACTACCTCATTTGTCCATATACCATAAAACCTCCTGCCAAATCCACGCAAACACGCCTGAAACAGGCAGGAAACAAACAAAAAACAGGCCAAAAATAAAAAAAAGTCGGCAAAAGTTTTGTTAGTTTCAAAAAATGTAGTACCTTTGCACTCGCAATCGGGAAACAAACTGAAAGCAACTTGAAAAATTGGGATATGGTGTAATGGTAACACTACAGATTCTGGTCCTGTCATTCTTGGTTCGAGTCCGAGTATCCCAACAATAAAGCGGCGAATAGAGCAAAAGCTCCGTTCGCCGCTTTCAGTTATAGTCGTGACGGGTCCGAAATTGCTAATAAATGCCAATTTATTTTGCCGTTACTCTGAATTACATTACCTTTGCGGGCAATTATAACGCACATTATATATATAAATGGAACAAACAAACAATTTGGTTCAAGCCATTATAAATGGCATACAGGAGAAAAAAGGCAACAACATCGTAATAGCAGACTTGAATAACATAGAAGGAGCAATCTGCCGGTATTTCGTGATTTGCCAAGGCTCATCGCCGGCACAAGTTGAAGCCGTGGCCGATTCCGTCAGCGAATATGTACGCATTAACGCTGGCGAAAAACCCGTTAAGACGGTCGGACTTACAAACGCCCAGTGGGTTGCAATGGACTACGGCGACGTCATGGTTCACATTTTCCTGCCGGATGTCCGCGAATACTACGACATCGAACACCTTTGGGAGGACGCATCCATCACCAACATCCCTGATATTGACTAAGTCAGACGCTCCCGTAGACCAAGCTGCCGACGGGCTCCATCAGTCACCTAACAACAATAGTATGGACAACAACAATCAGAACAACCCAAAGATGAATATGCCGAAGTTCAACATGAACTGGATATATATCATCGCCGGAATAGTCCTGCTGGGAATCTATTTCACACAAGGAGGAACAGAAAACTCCAGTATAAAGACGGAAGCATCCTATCAGCAGTTCCAGACCATGGTAGACAAAGGCTATGCCTCAAAGATTGTGGTCAACAAGGAACAAAACACACTCCAGATGTATGTCAAGCCCGAACACATACGCGAAGTATTCAAGAAAGGAGTGGAGCAGACTGGGAAGGAGCCTTCCGTCTCGGTGCAGTTCGGCTCCGTCGACCAAGTGGAACAGTTTGTCAACAATGCCCGTCAGCAGAAAAAGTTCACTGGTGACTATAGCTATGACAACAAGAAGGAGAATAACTTCATCAACATGATGATATACAACCTCCTGCCATTGGTTATCATCATCGCCGTCTGGATATTCATCATGCGCCGAATGGGAGGAGGTGCCGGAGGAGGAGGAGGCGTCTTCAACGTCGGCAAGAGCAAGGCGAAAATGTATGAGAACGGCGGAGAGATAAAGGTGACATTCAAGGACGTCGCCGGACAAGCCGGCGCCAAGCAGGAAGTACAGGAGATTGTCGATTTCCTAAAGAATCCTCAGAAATATACCGAGCTGGGCGGAAAGATACCCAAGGGAGCACTTCTCGTCGGCCCTCCTGGCACCGGAAAGACCCTGTTGGCCAAAGCAGTGGCCGGTGAAGCTGGCGTTCCGTTCTTCTCAATGAGCGGAAGCGACTTTGTGGAAATGTTTGTTGGTGTTGGTGCAAGCCGCGTACGCGACCTCTTCCGACAGGCCAAGGAGAAATCTCCATGTATCATATTCATCGACGAAATTGACGCTGTGGGACGTGCCCGCAGCAAAAATCCAGCCATGGGAGGCAACGACGAACGTGAAAATACGCTCAACGCACTACTCACGGAAATGGACGGATTCGGCACCAACAGCGGAGTGATAATCCTCGCGGCCACCAACCGTGCCGACATACTTGACTCGGCTCTGATGCGCGCCGGACGTTTCGACCGCCAGATACACGTTGATTTACCTGATCTCAACGAACGTAAAGCCATTTTCAAAGTTCATCTGAAGCCTATAAAGACAGACGAGACGCTCGACATTGACTATCTTGCACGTCAGACACCGGGATTCTCGGGTGCCGACATCGCCAATGTCTGCAATGAAGCAGCCCTAATCGCCGCACGCCATGACAGCAAGACCGTAGGAAAACAGGATTTCCTCAATGCCGTTGACCGCATCATCGGCGGTTTGGAAAAGAAGACAAAGATCATGACCGACAGCGAAAAACGGACCATTGCAATACATGAGGCTGGCCATGCCACTATATCATGGTTTACGGAACACGCCAACCCACTTGTCAAAGTGAGCATAGTTCCACGCGGACGAGCTCTCGGAGCCGCATGGTATTTACCTGAGGAGCGAGCCATAACAACCAAGGACGAAATGCTCGACGAAATGTGTGCAACACTTGGAGGCCGTGCAGCAGAAGAGCTTTTCACCGGAAAAGTCTCCACCGGAGCTATGAACGATTTGGAACGTGTAACAAAAAGCGCTTATGGAATGATTGCCTTTGCCGGCATGAGCGACAAGTTGCCTAATATCTGTTATTATAACAACAACGAATATAATTTCCAACGCCCCTACTCCGAAACCACAGCCAAGATAATGGACGATGAGGTTCTCCGGATGATCAACGAGCAGTATGACCGTGCCAAGCGTATCCTCAACGAACACAGCGAGGGTCACGCACAGTTGGCGGAATTGCTGGTGAGCCGCGAAGTCATCTTCGCCGAAGACGTGGAGGCCATCTTTGGCAAGCGCCCGTGGACGAGCCGCGCCGAAGAGCTGCTCGAAGCCCAACAGCGTGCCGAGGCCGAAGCAATGGCGGAACGCCGCGCTGAAGAGCTGGCACGACAGGCGGCTGAACAAAACGGAAACAATCCCGAAGACGGAAATAACGGCAATGAGTCGGCTACAGACGCCTTAGACGTTTCTGACCGCAAGGCTTAAGGCCGACGGAAGAGGTGTTGACATACAACAAAAGAAAAGTATCAACGATATGAAAAACTTCATAGTACGCACCATTACGGGTGTCTTCTTTGTTGCTGCCATCGTGGTGTGCTTCATAAACCACACGGCCATGGCGCTGCTCTTCGCCCTCGTCACGGGGCTGACCGTATGGGAATTCACTGGTCTTGTGAACATGCGTAAAGGCGTGGACACCAACCGCTTTATATCCACCGTGGCAGGCGTCTATCTATTTTTCGCCATGACCGGCTTCTGTAGCAGTCTGACACCATCAACGGTGTTTATTCCCTATCTCGTGACTATAGTATATCTGCTTGTGGCCGAGCTGTACGCGAAGAATCCCGACCCCATCAACAATTGGGCATACACGATGATGGCGCAGATTTATGTCGCCCTCCCATTCTCGCTGCTCAATGTACTTGCTTTCCGCGCGACACCAGAAGGCGTTGTCTATACCTATCTGATGCCGCTCAGCGTATTTGTATTCCTATGGTTGAACGACACAGGCGCCTATTGCTGTGGCTCACTTTTTGGACGCCACAAGCTGTTTCCCCGCATCAGTCCAGGAAAAAGTTGGGAAGGTTCGATTGGTGGAGCTGTGTTCGTAATGGCCGTAGCCGCACTGATATGGCATTTAACCGACAGCTATGGAGTGAACGATCTGTCTCTGAGCATGTATGAATGGATTGGTCTTGGGCTTGTCGTTGTTGTCTTCGGAACATGGGGTGACCTCGTTGAAAGCCTCTTCAAGCGCACTCTCGGTATCAAGGACAGCGGCAAGATACTTCCCGGCCACGGCGGTATGCTCGACCGGTTTGACTCTTCACTGATCGCCATTCCGGCCGCAGTGGTATATCTCTATACGCTGACCCTGTTCTAAACAAAGAGGAGAAAAAGGAATAAAGAAGGAGATAAAAGGACAATTGTCTTAGTTCAAGCAACAATACATATGTCCTTTTATCTCCTTCTTTATTCCTTTTTCTCCTTTTCCCTCTCCTATTCCGGCTGCACCTCGTCGGCTGAGGGCAGCTGTTTCCAGCCTTCTCCGAACGTATCGTAAGCATCGGTGACCACGACAAAGGCCCGTGGGTCGACCTCCTTTATCTTGCTTTTGACAGCCGTGACTTCCTTATGACTCACAACAAGAAAAAGCATCTCTTTCTCCGCACCGGTATAAAGTCCGCTACTCTTGATGCATGTGGCCGTACGGTCGAGGTCCTTCAGGATGAAACGGTGTAGTTCCACCATCTTCTTCTCACTGATGACGAAGAGCAATTTGTCGTCCTTCGCACCATTGATGACGTATGCCAGCACGCGGGCAGAGACGAATATCGAAATCAGCGAATAAAACGAAAGCAACCACGATGGACTTGACGTGCCGTCAGGACTGCCGACGCCAAAGCCGATGACCACCAGTCCGAAGCACACAACTAACGCATCGACCATCATTATTCCTACAGAGAACCGAATATGGCAGTACTTCTGGAGTATCATCGCCACAATATCGCTGCCGCCCGTTGTCGCCTGATTGCGAACCACAATACCCTGTCCGATACCTATCAGAGTCGCACCGACAATACTCGTGAGCATCAAATGGTCCGTCATGTCCATACATCCACCCAGCAACTGAGCTGGGTCGAGCTGATGGAGGGCATCACTCGTGGGGTAGACAAGCGCCGACATGACATTCATTATAAGCGGTGTAGTCATTGCAGCCACAAGAGTTCGAGACCCGAGTTTCGCTCCAAGCAGCCATGCAGAAAGTATCAATAACGGAATATCAAACATATAGCCGAACGTTCCTACCTGAATTGAAGGGAACAGGTTGTGCAACACGATACTCGCGCCATAGACACCACCCGGCACAATATTATAAGGATTGATGAAAAACACAAATCCGGCAGCCATGATGAAACATCCGATGAAGACGCCCGCCCACGACAGCCACCAGTCCAGATGTCCGGCCGGACTGCAAAAACGTTTTAGTCTTTCTGAAAAACTTTCCATATGATAATAGAATTAATATCTTTCCATAATACGATTAAATGAATATGCAGCAAATATACAAAATTTTAGACAAACCACCGCTTCCACAATCATATTTTTTTCTTTATAGACGCCAAAAAGCAGCAAAAACGTCTCTGTCAGCCCTGCACTGAGTAATAACGCCCCCGCCATTCCTCTGTTGGAATAGCATTTTATTCATTCATACGGTGCGTTATCTCGTATTTTTATTGTACATTTGTAGAATTAAAACCTACTACATCATTTTCTAAGTAATTACCTAACAACTATAAAACAAATGAGAGGATACATCATGCTATTTGCCACGGCTTTGACATTCGGCCATGCCACAGCCCAAACCAATGACTATGGCTATCCCTACACACCCGTGGCGTTCACTTCAGTAAAGATTACCCCCGCCACATTATGGGGCGATCGCATCAAGGCGGCACGCGAAACGACAATACCACTGGCCTTCAGCAAATGCGAAAGCGAGGGACGATATGCCAATTTCGTAAAGGCTGCGAACCCGAGCGATACCTACGACGTCGGCAAGTTCATGGGCTTCTCATTCGACGATACTGACGTCTATAAAACTATAGAGGGCGCGAGCTATCTGCTCCAGACCTATCCCGACAAGCGGTTGGAAACTTATATCGACAGCGTGCTCGACATCGTCGGCGCCGCACAGGAGAAGGACGGCTATCTCTACACCGCCCGCACCATCAATCCCGCAAAGCCTCATCCCTGGGCCGGACAGCAACGATGGGTCAAGGAAGAGGACCTCAGCCACGAACTCTACAACCTTGGACACATGGCCGACGCAGCCTGCGCCCACTATCAGAGCACGGGCAGTCGCAAGTTTCTCGACATCGTCAAGCGTTATGCCGACTGCGTCATCCGCGAGGTAGGCCCGGCAGAAGGACAGGCATGCGTCGTCCCAGGCCATCAGATAGCCGAGATGGCGCTGGCACGGATGTATGTCCTCACGGGCGACAAACGCTATCTTGACGAAGCGAAATTCTTCCTTGACATGCGCGGTAAGACAAAACGCAAGAACGCCTACAGCCAGAGCCACAAGCCAGTAATTGAACAGAACGAGGCCGTGGGTCACGCCGTACGCGCCGGATACATGTATGCTGGCATGGCCGACGTTGCCGCACTCACTGGAGACAGCTCCTATATCAAAGCGATAGACGCAATCTGCGAAAACATCATCGGGAAAAAATATTATCTCACAGGCGGTGTCGGCGCGCGTCATGCCGGCGAGTCGTTCGGAAGCAACTACGAACTGCCTAACCTGACGGCCTATAACGAGACTTGTGCAGCCATTTCAATGGTCTATCTCTTCCAGCGCATGTTCCTCCTGAAAGGCGAGAGCAAATACATCGACTGCCTCGAACGCACATTATATAACGGTGTCATCAGCGGAATGTCCGTTGACGGCGGACGCTTCTTCTATCCCAACCCGCTGGCTTCCGACGGTCGTTATGCCTTCAATGCAGATAACAACACCACACGCCAGCCGTGGTTTGGCTGTGCCTGCTGCCCAAGCAATCTCAGCCGTTTCATCCCCTCGCTTCCCGGCTACGTCTATGCTGTCCGCGACAATAATCTCTATGTCAATCTCTTTGCCGCCAACACGGCCACAATGGCGGTCGGCGGCCACAACGTGACGCTGACTCAGGAGACGGCATATCCATGGAACGGCGACATCACGATACGAATCGACCGCAACCGTGGCAAGGAGTTCACGATGAAGGTCCGCATCCCCGGATGGGTGCGCGGTCAGGTCGTGCCAGGCGATCTCTACAGCTATGACGACGAAACGGCGCCGAAATACAGTGTCACCGTCAATGGCACGGAAGTCAAGAACGCGCCGACAGCCGATGGCTATTTCTCCATAAGCCGCCGATGGAAGCGTGGCGACGTCATCCGCATCCACCTCGATATGCTCCCACGCGTCGTCAAGGCAAACACAAAAGTTGCCGACAACCGTGGCAAGATTGCCGTCGAGCGCGGTCCGCTGGTCTACTGTGCCGAACAGGCCGACAACGAAGGTTTCAACAGCCACCACGTCCTGCTCAGCCGCCAGCCCCGGTTCTTAATAACCGAAGACTATAAAATCAGAAACACAGAAAGCGATGGCCGGACCTTCAGCGTGACTGCCATCACGGTTGACAACGCTCAAGAGGCTTCAATCGACACCGACGGCACACTCCGGACCAAGGACGTACGCCTCACGCTCATTCCCTATTACGCATGGAACCACCGCGGCGCAGGACGTATGGACGTCTGGATGGCCAAGAATTTTGACGGTCTGGGAGAATAGAACAGAGTCTGTGTCCAAGTTAAACGGCCACAACAGGAAAGTAAAACGAGGCATTCTACCGAGTAGTATAGGCTATCTTTTACTTCTTCGAGCATACGGGCCAACCAGACGGTCCTTCCCTTTCCGGCACGTCGGACGCCACTGTAAATATAAAAAAACGGAATACAGAACGGTACCTATCAGAACATCAAACAAAACATGAACATCAGACATTCATTCCTTCCGCTCGTCATGGCAGCAACGGCCATAACAGCCACAGCACAGACATTCAACACCGTGACAAGTCAAGACGGCAGTTTTTGGAAAACATCCAGAACAGCCCTTCAGGCTAAAGCTGCCGCCAAACCATCACTCACTGTCACCGGAACAGAATCGGGACTGGAGTTCAAGGCATGGGGAACATGCTTCAACGAACTTGACTGGGACGCTCTCAATATGCTCAGCCGTGATGTTCAGGAAGAAATCATGCACGGCATTTTCGCTCCGGACGGCGACCTGCGTTTCACCCGCGGACGGCTGTCGATGAACGCCAACGACTATTCCCGTTCATGGTATTCATGCAGTGACGTTCCCGGCGACTTTGAACTGCGACACTTCAACATCGAACGCGACAAACGGAACATAATCCCACTAATGCGTGCCGCAATGAAATACAATCCGGACATGACCTTCTGGATGTCTCCGTGGAGCCCGCCCGCATGGATGAAAATCAATCAGGACTATCCCGTGCGCAGCAGCAAATACAACAATCTCGACCCGCGCACGGACTATCTTCTGTTCGGAAATGCAGCCGACATTGATCCGAAAGAGATCGAAATGGCCGGTCAACAGAAAGGAAAGTTTCCCGCAAAGCTGGCCACGTCAAACTATATGATACAGGACCCGCGCTATCTGCAGGCATACGCCGACATGTTCTGCCGCTTCATCGATCTTTATAAGGAACAGGGAATAACCATCGACATGGTCATGTATCAGAACGAAGCATATTCATACACGCCCTACCCAGGATGCGCCTGGACGGCCGACGGAACAATACGCTTCAACCGTAACTATCTCGCCCCTACACTGAGAAAGCGCCATCCCGAAGTGAAACTGTATCTCGGGACGTTCAACACCAACCGGACAGACTATGTCGACAGGATTGTCGGAGAGCTGAAAGACTGTGTTGGAGGCCTCGGTTTCCAATGGGAGGGCCGGGAGAACCTCACCGCAATGCGTAAGAAATATCCACATCTGAAACTGGTTTCAACGGAGAGCGAATGCGGCAACGGTTCCATGGATTGGAAAGCGGGTGAACACACGTTCATGCTCCTCTGCGACTACATAGGAAAAGGGTGTGAGGAATACTACATCTGGAACTTCATCCTCGCCGACAACGGTGAAAGCCCTTGGGGATGGCGGCAGAACGCACTTGTTCAGGTTGACTCAAAGACACGCCGCCACCGCTATACACCGGAATATTATGCCGTGAAACACTTCTCCAACACGGTCGTCCCAGGCAGTCGCATGGTTGC
Source organism: uncultured Prevotella sp. (assembly GCA_947170725.1). Lineage (GTDB taxonomy): Bacteria > Bacteroidota > Bacteroidia > Bacteroidales > Bacteroidaceae > Prevotella. The sequence goes on along the minus strand of CAMVUM010000001.1, from coordinate 209,731 downwards.
TTACAAGGAGGCGGAATCCAACGGTAGGACACCTGTCATCGTGTTCGTGACGCCCCAAAACAAACGTGTAGTCATAGCTGGTAACTTCAATGACAATGAGAAAACAATTACCGTACAGTTTGGCAAACGTTACCTCAACGCCATATTGAGGCCACATTCCTTCAATACATTCACTGAAAAGTAATTCCACGCACATGCCCATAACTATCATCTGCTCTTCGACGAGTGTTCCAGCAAGACATCGGAGCAATGGAGAAGACCGGCAAACATCCCTACATCGCCGGACGTGAGCCGGACGAAGCTCATGCCCTGCTCAAGACCGGCGCTGTGGTGCAGCGGACCAATAAGCAGCGAAATCAAGATAAAAAGCAAATAAAAAGACATTCAGATAAACATTGAACAAAATGAGAAAGATATTTATCATCATCGCCATGCTGGCCGTAACGACCGGCATCGTAGCAAAGAAGAAAGCCCAGCAGAGCGACCGCGAATATTGGTGCGCCCTGGCGTACAAGATGGCACAACCCGTGTTGGAGAACATGGCCCGCGGCGAACTGCAGAAGAACATGCAGACGGAGTTCAGCCCGTCCTTTGACAAGCGCGACCGCAGCGTGGTCTACATGGAGACGTTCGGCCGTCTCATGGCCGGAATAGCCCCTTGGATATCTCTTCCGGACGACGAGACAGCAGAGGGGAAGCAGCGCCGCCAGCTGCGCGAATGGGCTTTGCTGTCATACAGAAACGCCGTTGACCCTTCCTCGCCGGACTATCTCTGCTGGGGACGCACAGGTCAGAACCTCGTCGACGCCGCATATATTGCCGAGAGTTTCCTCCGCGCCTACAACCAGTTGTGGATTCCGCTCGACAAGGAGACCAAGGAACGCTACATAAAGGAGTTCACCCGCCTGCGGAAGATTGACCCGCCGTACACCAACTGGTTCCTCTTCTCCTCCATAATCGAGAGTTTCATGGCAAAGGCGGGCGCCGGATATGACCAATTCCGCGTCAACACAGCCTGCCGCAAGGTGGAGGAGTGGTATGTCGGGGACGGCTGGTATGCCGACGGCCCGGACTTCGCTTTCGACTATTATTCCAGCTATGTTTTCCACGCGATGTATCTCGAAACGCTTCAGGCCATGGTCGACGCCAAGGCCAACACGCGGCTGGACTACCGGAAATTCCATGATCGCGCCCTCAAACGTGCACAGAAGTATGCCATCATCCTAGAACGTTTCATCTCGCCCGAAGGGACTTTCCCCGTCATAGGGCGCAGCACGCCATACCGCATGGCAGCCATGCAGCCGCTGGCTCTGATGGCATGGTACGAAAAACTTCCGCAAGACCTGACCAACGGCCAGGTGCGCTCGGCTCTGACAAAGGTTCTCCACCGCATGTTCGACATGCAGAACAACTTCAACGAAGGTGGTTTTCTGACCATCGGATTCTGCGGACATCAGCCCGAGACGGCCGACTGGTACACCAACAACGGGTCGCTCTATATGACCTCGCTGGCTTTCATGCCTCTCGGTTTGCCCGCCTCACATCCCTTCTGGACAGACGCTCCACAGCCGTGGACACAGGTCAAGGCATGGGGAGGACAGCCGTTCCCGAAGGACCACCGTTGGGAAGACAACATCAAGACAAAAGACAAGTGGTGATACACAATCATCTCAAACCGCCTGACAATTTCCTTTTCATCATATATGAACATAAAGAAAATAATCATTTGCGCTGCCTGCGCCATATACTGCCACACGGCGGGTATGGCGCAGCCGTCGTTTGACAAGATAGAGCTGCCGGCCAGTCCCGACCGTTTCGCCCCTCTGCCAAAAGCGGACGATGCGTTTTGGCGTGACTCCGTGCCGGAGGCTATGCGCAAGAGCTATATCAACTATGGCGAACAATATCTCGGACAACCATGGACAACTCTTCCACTAACATCGTTCGCCGAATTCAAGACCAACGGCAACCGTACACGCTATGAAGCCGCCAGCTTCGCAAAACGCCGCCAGCTGGCAGCCCTCGTAATGGCAGAGATTGCCGAAGGAAAGAGACGGTTCACTCCTGACATCATAAACGGTATTGGAAGTTTTTGCGAAGAGACATGGTGGGGCATACCGGCCCACTACGGAAAGCGGTTTCCCGTAGCTTCCGACCAGACCGTCGACCTCTTCAATGCCGAGACGGCCGGGCTGATAGCATGGACAAGATACATGCTTGAACCGCAATTAGAGGCATTCGCACCTGGATTCAGTCGCCATATCGACGATGAAATAACACGCAGGATACTCCGTCCTGCCGTAGCCAAAAACTACTGGTGGAAGAAAGCGGGCATGAACTGGAACCCATGGATATGTTCCAACTGGCTCACCTGCGTGCTCATCTGCGAGCGGGACAGTGCCCGCAAGACAGAAGCCGTAGGTCAGATTGTCAAGGCGATGGAAGCGTTCACCGACGCCTATCCCGCAGACGGCGGATGCGACGAGGGCACCGGCTACTGGGACCGTGCGGCAGCTTCGCTCTACGAGTGCATCCGTCTGCTGCGGCTGGCTACGGACGGCAGGGCCGACCTCATGACGCCGAAGGTCCGCCAAATGCTTGCTTATATATATAAGATGTATATCGGCGGTGGCTATTGCGTCAATTTTGCCGACGCCCACAACAACCGCATGCAGGCGCAGCCGGACATCGTCCTTCCCATCGCCCTGGACACACAGGACCCCGTCATGCTCGGATTTGCCGCCCACATAGCCCGCGAGAACAATCTCTTCAACGCCCCCGCCCCACTCTACGACCGCAGCGGAAACTTCCCCGCACTCGGACGCGAGCTGTTCATGCTACGTGACATCAAGGCGGCCATGGCCGCCACGCCGCACGAACCGCATACAAAGGACACGTGGCTGCCCGATCTGCAAGTCATGACGGCGCGCCGCGGCAGCTTCTTCGTGGCAATGAAAGGCGGAACGAACGACGAGAGCCACAATCACAACGACGTAGGCAACTTAATTGTCTATGCCGACGGCAGTCCTCTCATCATTGACGCGGGTGTAGGCGAATATACTTCGGCCACATTCGGAAAAGACCGTTATTCAATATGGACTATGCAGTCGGCCTACCACAATCTGCCGCTCATCAACGGCGTGATGCAGAAAGAAGGTCGTCAATATGCAGCAAAGGTCGTCAGCCGCAAGAAAGGAACGCTGACGCTCGACATTGCGGGAGCCTATCCGGAGGAGGCGACCGTAGACTCATGGAAGCGTACAGTGAGCGTAAAGGCCGGCGGCGTGGAGATTACGGAAGACTACCGTTTGAGGGAATGTCGCGAACCGGTCCGCCTGATGCTGCTCACCACCATCCGGCCGGACACGTCTGAGGCAGGCCTCATCACACTCGGCAACCGCCACATGGTCTACGACTCACGCCGGATTGAGGCTTCCGTGGAGGACATCAGCCCTATGACGGACGCCCTGCTGCAAGGCGTATGGGGCAAACAGATGTTCCGCATAATCCTGACGGCAAGGCAGAAGACCACAGTAGACCGGCTCACATACTCTTTCAGATAGCGTATCTTTGGTCCGGAATAGTAATATACCAATACGGTCTCACGGCTCTTTCACTTAACATACAATCAGAATCCTTCAGACTGATTCTGCTACATGGGACGTGAACAGTGTGACGCAGGCCGTGTAATACGTTACGTGAGCCACGTAACACAATAGGATGATACGTTTGCCATACATTTGTGTATGGAACCGGTTCCATCTGACATATATGTTCATACAATCAAAACATCATCAGAATATGAAAAAACTACTGATTTCGCTACTGCTGACGCTGGCTTTCATACAGCCGTCGCCGGCAAAGAACACAGCAGGAACATTCGCCGTCGGCGACAAGACGTTTCTGCTCAACGGCAAGCCTTTCGTCATCAAGGCAGCCGAAGTACACTATCCGCGCATCCCCCGCCCCTATTGGGAACACCGCATCAGGATGTGCAAGGCACTGGGCATGAACACGCTCTGCCTCTATGTCTTCTGGAACATCCACGAACAGCAGGAGGGCGTCTTCGACTTCACAGGCCAGAACGACGTGGCCGAATTCTGCCGTCTGGCTCAGAAAAACGGCATGTATGTCATCGTGCGCCCAGGCCCCTACGTCTGTGCAGAGTGGGAGATGGGCGGTCTGCCGTGGTGGCTGCTGAAGAAGAAAGACATCCGTCTGCGCGAGCAAGACCCTTATTTCATGGAACGCGTCAGACTGTTCGAGCAGAAAGTGGGCGAGCAACTCGCTCCGCTGACAATACAACGCGGCGGCCCCATCATCATGGTGCAGGTTGAAAACGAATATGGTTCATACGGTGAGGACAAGCCTTACGTGAGCGCCATACGCGACATCGTGCGCGAATCTGGCTTCAACGACGTTACACTCTTCCAATGTGATTGGGCGAGCAACTTCACGAAGAACGGGCTTGACGACCTCGTCTGGACAATGAACTTCGGCACGGGAGCCGACATCGACAGCCAGTTCAAGCGGCTGAAAGAACTACGTCCCACGTCTCCGCTGATGTGCTCTGAATTCTGGAGCGGATGGTTCGACAAGTGGGGAGCACGCCACGAGACGCGTCCGGCCGAAAAGATGACCGCCGGAATAGACAAGATGCTGTCAAAAGGCATATCATTCTCGCTCTACATGACCCACGGCGGAACGTCGTTCGGCCACTGGGCTGGAGCAAACTCGCCCGGTTTCGCCCCCGACGTTACAAGCTATGACTACGACGCGCCCATCAACGAGTACGGTCAGGCAACACCGAAATACTACGAACTGCGCAAGGTAATGGAGAAACATGCCGACGGGAAACTGCCCGCTGTGCCCTCGGCACCGATGCCGCTGATAAGCGTGCCTGAGTTCCGGATGGAACGCGTGATGAGCCTCAACGACCTCGTGACAGCCGAGCGCGAGAGCCGCGACGTGCTCACGATGGAGGATATGGACACAGGTTGGGGCATGGTGAAATACACCGCAAAGCTGCCCGAGGTTCCTGTGAAGAGCCTGCTAACGCTGAACGACTGCCATGACTTCGCCCAGGTGTTCGTCAACGGTCGCTACATCGGAAAGATTGACCGCGTGAAGAACGAGAAGACCCTGCTTATGCCCGCCGTAAAGAAAGGCGATGCTCTTGTCATACTCGTAGAAGCTATGGGACGCATCAACTTCGGACGTGCCATCAAAGACCACAAGGGCATCACCCGCGATGTGACCATACAGGCCGAAATCAACGGCAACGAAGTTACATGGAATCTGAAAAACTGGCTCATACAGACCATAGCCGACGAATACGACGCGATAAAGAAAGAGATGGTTCAGGGACATGATGACGTGAAACGCCGCGAGACAATAACAAGCAACGGCGGATATTTCCGCGGCGAATTTAAATTGAAGAAACCAGGCGACACATTTATCAATACCGAAGCCTTCGGCAAAGGACAGGTGTGGGTCAACGGCCACGCCATCGGCCGGTTCTGGAACATCGGTCCGCAGCAGACACTCTACGTTCCGGGGTGCTGGCTTAAGAAAGGCAATAACGAAGTGATTGTCCTCGACATCGTTGGTCCGAAGGGGGAACCGACGGCGTTCTGTCAGGACCATCCGGAATTGAACAAACTGAACCGCGAGAAGGCCGTCAAGCACAACAATCCCAAAGACCGTCCTGACCTCAACGCGACTTTCCCCGTTCTCACCACCTCTTTTGCAGCCGGCAACGGATGGCAACGTGTCGCTTTTGCCGCTCAAGCCAAAGGCCGCTATGTGGCCATCGAGTGTAAGAGCGTACATTCGGGCAATGCCGTTTCCATAGCCGAAATCTATCTGCTTGGCGCCAACGGCAAACGTCTGAGCCGCGAACAGTGGTCGGTCAAGTATGCCGACAGCGAAAACGAACGCGGAAACAACACGGGCGACAAGGCTTTCGACCTTCAGGAGTCAACATATTGGCAGACGGCAAAGGGTGCCGCCCTACCCCATCTGCTCGTCATCGACCTCGGAGCCACGGAGACCGTGACGGGAATAGAATATCTGCCGCGAGCCGAACAGGGTGCGCCCGAGAGCGTAAAGGATTGCAGGGTATTTGTTTATTAATAATTATCGCGGGCTTTGCCCGCGATAATTATTAATTCAGAGCGGAAATTAAGAATTAAACCCTAATGCTACATAAATAAAATATAATAAATTGATAATCAAACCACACAATTGTGTTTTATTTTAGAGTATTGCAAATAAATGGTGCAAAATTGTTGTTCAGTGGTGCAAAAAACGTATATTTGCGCCACGATAAAAACGGTAATATCAATGAAAGGATTAACACTATTCAGAAGGACTACCAAATCAGAGGGAATAATTAAATTACGATTCCGCCTAAGAGACGGTCGTGGGGTGGACTTATACCACTATAGCGAAATCAAAGAGCGTTGTGTTCCATCCAATGAACGTGCGCAGAATACCGTTGCCATCAAACTAAGAATGTTGCAGGCATTTTATACATAGTTGGAAGACCGTGATGATATAGATGTGTCGCCTTTCAGAAAACTTGGCAATAACCGGAGAAAAGTTGTAATGAAAGAGAATTACGATGCACCTGCCTATTTATTACAGGAAGAATTTTTAGAAGTGATGGATACTGATGTTCCGGCAACATTACAGGAAGTCAAAGAAGCATTTCTTCTGCAATGCGCTTTCGGAAGCCGTATTGATGATTTTAAGTCACTGAATATGGATAAAGTTGTTGTCAGTGCCGAGGGGATTCCTTACTTACGCTATCTGCCTCAGAAAACACTAAAAAGTAATGAGCATAAAGACGAAGTGGAAATACTTGTCATGCGATATGCTTTAGATATTATTAAAAAGTGGCAGTTCAACTTCCCTATTCTAAAATACGTGACCGGTAAGAGTGGCTATAATGTAAAAATCAGAAAATTACTTGAATATTGCCAAATAGACAGGGAGGTGAACGTTTTTGACAAAGACAGTTCCGATAATATCTATAAGCCCCTTTATACAATGGGAAGCAGCAAACTATGCCGTAAGACCCACTTGGATATGCTGACTAAAGTACAGGTCAATATGTATGTTTCCGGGCATCACAAGGAAGGTAGTAGCGCAGTAAAACACTACTCATCCTTGATGTTGAAAGACCGCTTCATATTAATGTGTGCAGCATATAAACAACCTATATATAATAGATAAACAACTGAATGTAATAGAAGAATAATATGGAAAACAAGATAGCTATTTTCAAGGATGCAGAAACCATATTGGAAGTTCCGGTATCAACCGAAGAAAAAACAGTATGGCTGAACCGCCAGCAAATGTCCGTCCTGTTCGACAGGGATGTAAAGACCATTGGTAAGCATATCAACAATGCCATGCGTGAGGAACTGGAAGGGCAAGTGGTAGTCGCAAAATTTGCGACCACCACTCGACACGGTGCTATGGAAGGTAAAACGCAAACCAAACAAACAGAATACTACAATCTCGATGTGATTATTTCCGTAGGTTACAGGGTTAAATCTAAAAGAGGCGTGGCTTTCCGTAAATGGGCAAATTCTATCTTGACGGAATATATCATTAAAGGCTACGCCATCAATGACCAACGCCTGCAGCAGCTTGGAGAAGTGATAAGCATCATGAAACGTACCCAAAACGAACTTGATGCCAAACAAGTGCTTAGCGTAATTGAAAATTACAACACCGCTCTCACCTTGCTTGATGATTACGACCACCAATGTATGAAACGACCGCAGGGAAGTAAAGCAACATACGTTCTAAGTTACGAAGAATGCCGTGGTCTGATAGACCAAATGCGCTTTGGTGCAGATTCTGACCTGTTCGGACATGAGAAGGACGATTCCTTCAAAGGTAGCATTGGCAATATCTACCATAGTTTCGGTGGTGAGGATGTTTACCCTACCCTTGAAGAAAAAGCGGCCAATCTTCTTTACTTCGTCACCAAGAACCACAGTTTCAGTGACGGGAACAAACGTATCGCAGCTACTGTATTTCTTTATTTCCTTGACAAAAACGGTATTCTCTATCATGAAGACGGCAGCAAGCGCATTGCCGACTATACCCTTGTGGCACTTACCATTATGATTGCCGAATCACGGACGGAAGAAAAAGAGATGATGGTTAGCATCATTATGAACTGCATCTAAGGATATATTCTGCATCAAAAATCCAATAGGGCTAATTGTCTTGAGTTTGAACTGCCCCCAAAAGTTAGAAAAAAACTTTTGGGGGCACTTCACTTTCAAGAAGTTGGACTCGCCTTTTTATGGTTTAGCGGACAGTAATAGCAAAATATATTGAAAAGGATGATGGAACCCGAGAAAAGCCATCGGGTTTATAAATTATGTGGTGCCAAAGTGGTGCAATCCACTAAAACAAAAAAAATCGCAAACATTTGATTGATAATCAAATGTTTGCGATTCCAATTCGTACTCAGAGCGGGATTTACCCACGATGATTCTTAGTTCAGAGCGGGTTTTGCCAGCTCTTTTATTATTTCCCCTCCTTTACCATCTTCACTCCGCTGAGCTTCACCTCAGCCGTCTTCGTGTCGATGTTCTCACCTTTCTCTGTATATACGAATACACTGTTGTCCACCGTGATGTCGTGAACACAGTTAAGACCTTCTATTCCACGAGCCGTTATGGCGTTTTTGGTACCGCGGCACACAATTCCGGAAATATGAATATCCGTAAATTCAGGAACATTCTCAAGTTTCTTGTCAGCAACCGTTCCGGCATCCTTGCTGCCAGCCGGGCGATCAAGATAGTCACACTGGAAGGAAACTGCATCATCCTTGATGTCCGTCATGACTATGTCGCTGATATAGATGGCCTCGGTCCGGCCGCCGCGTCCTATACCGCTCTTGAAACGCAATCCGACGTCCGTGCCGGCAAAACGGCAGCGGCGCACGACAATGCGCTTCATGCCAGTCACGTCCTCGCTGCCGATCACAAATCCGCCATGAGCATGGTATACGGTGTTGTTCTCAATCAGTATGTCCTCACATCCATTGACCAGCGCTCCATCCTTACGTTCGCCGCTCTTCATGCAAAGACCGTCGTCGCCGGCGTCCACCGTACAGTTGACAATCAGCGCCTGATGGCAGTCGCTCAGGTCGATGGCGTCACCGTTCTGTGCATTCCACGGACAGCGTACGGTGATTCCGTCGATAATGATATTGCGGCTGTTGAACGGATGGACATGGAACTTAGGGGCATTCTGAAACGTGACACCCTTCAGCATGACATTCTCACAGTGGTTGATGCGGAACAGGTCGTTGCGCTTCTTCTCCTGCTTCTCCGGCGTCTCGGCCACGTTGGCGTAGCCCGCCTTCATGTCCCACGGATACCATAGCGAACCGTTCTGACGCTGCACACCGCCCAGCGCCTTATACTGGTTCCACTCTACTTCGCTGACCTTGCCGCGCTTCACCGGCCGCCACTGCGCACCGTTGCCGTCAATGATACCCTCGCCGGTAATCATGATGTTCTTGCAGCGCACGGCACTGATACACGCCATGACACGAGAAGCCTTAGGATTCGCCTTGTCTTCATACAATTGCTTGTCGGGTGAGAAATAGATGATAGCATTCTTCTCTACATGCAGATCGATATTGCTCTTGAGCACGATAGGTCCTGTCAGCCACACGCCCTGCGGCACCGTAAGACGTCCGCCACCCTCGGCCGAAAGCCGGTCTATGGCACGTGCGAAAGCATCAGTACACAGTGTCAGACCGTCACCGACAGCCCCGAAATCTGTTATGCTCACCGTCCTGTCAGGCACACTTGTGGGAGTGGCCTTGCGCAGCTCCACGGGCAAGTTCTGGTAGTAGTGGGCATAGTCTGACGCAATGGCGGAACAGCCTGGCCATAACAATGCCACAGCCAGCAATAGTTTAATGATTTTCTTCATGTTGTCTATTTTATTTGTTTATAATATATCTGTATAAATATATACCCATATAACCCTATCTCGTCAGCGAGAACTTCATAGAAAGGCCGAAGTCGTGGGTTGTCGTGGGATAACTGCTGCTGGAGAGCATCGGGGTATTGGTCTGACGGTCATAGTATGCGCTGATGGTGAGCAGGCGCGAAAGCGTATAGTCAGCCATGAACGACATCTTAAACGCCGTATTGCCACTGCTGGCCGAGCTGGTCACGGTGGCTATGTCGCGGGTGATGGCAGCCTGCTTGCGCAGCGAGATATCGAGGCGGAGATTGAGGTCATGGTTCACACCGCCGCGCGCTGTCGTCGTGGTCGTCTTCTTCTGGTCGGCGTTATTGGCATTACGGCCCCGCTGTGACTTCTTGATTTTTCTTGATGCCGTTCCGCCGAAGAGACGGAAATTGCTGATCTTATATCCCATGCCGATCACCCAGTCCTTGCTCAGTGCTTCGTTGAGCTGGACACTGGTCATGCTGAGGTTGAGCACGCGGGTCGTACGGTATTCCACCTTGCATGTTAGATTGTTCTGGAGCGTGAAGTCGACACCGAAGAGCGGCGAGAAAGCCTCGTTGATGCTGACCGTGCTCACATTATACATGCTGCTGGGCACGGGATTGCCCGTGGTGACGTCGTTGATGAAGCCCAGACCGTCCATATACTCATAGTAGGTGCTGTATGTGGCATAGCTGCCGATGGCGAAGACACTCTTGTAGGAGTGGTTCAGATTGACGCTCTTGAAATGGTCGCGCAGCCATGGCAGACGGCCCAGACCTCCGTATTTTATGGTCCAGTTGGGCAGCATGCGCTTCAGCGTGGGGAAGATGTCGAGCGACGAACCCGCACCGGAGGTATAGGCCGAGAGGAATGCGGGTATGAGCACGTCGGCACTGTACTTGCCGACCTGTCCCAACTCCGGATTATACTGTGCTCCACCGAGACTGACACCATTGGCGTCAGTCACTCCATGTGGATATCGCGTTCCCACATAGCGGGCTTGGACGCGCTCACGGAAGCCGTCGATGGACTCGCAGAAGCGTGTGAACGACTTTGAGGCGTAACCGTTGTTGGCGTCACCCATACCTTCGAGGGCGCTCTTCAGACTGACGGTCGTCATTGTGAACGAACCGCTTTGGGTCGTCGGCATGTCGGCATACATATACTGTATGCTCCTCGCCTTATTGACCGTGCGGCTGGCGTTAAGATCGATCTTCAGGTCGCGTATTGGCTCAAGCGTCATGCGCACTTGCAGGTCCTCGTTAGCCGTAGTCGCAGCTGGTGTGGCCACGCTGTCGTTGCACATCAGCCATCCGCGGTCGTAAGCCTTCTGCAGATAGCTGTCGCCAGTCAGACCGAAGGCGAAATCCAGACCCGGAGCCATGCCGCCGCCCGTGCGCTGACCGAAGGCGTCGCCTATGTTAGGCATGAACCCAGGCAGGGTCATGGCGTACTGGTTGCGGTAGGTGATGCTAACGTTGCGGACCATCATGAGGAAACGGGCCGCCGACTGTGCCGGACGGTACCACCACTGCTTGTCTATCGGCTCTTTCGGCATGACACTGAGCTTTATCTGAACCGTATCGAGGTTTTTGATAAGAATCTTGTTGTCATCAACAACCTTATATTTCACGTCATACGGCCGTCCGTCCTTCGTCTTTGCCGTCACGACGAGGCGGCGGCTCTTCTTGTTATGGGCCACGGTAATGGTAGTGTCGGTACGGAGGGTAATTTCGCGCTGATAGGTGTTCCTGTTCTTCGGAAGCTCCGCTTGCTGCTTCTTGTCCTCCTTGCCATCCTTCGGGTCGTCTGGTTTGCCGGTCTTGTCCGTGGCGGGTTTTCCCGGCTTGCGTATCTGCGGCGCCTTCTTAGTTGACGTCGTGTTCTTCTTGTTGAACCGTTCGTTGGCCTTCTTCAGGAAAGGAATGTGGTTGTAGAGCGTCTCCATGTTCAGCGTCGAGTTGATGGTGACGGTGCGGTTGTTAGAGATGGTGTTGCCGAGCGATGTCCCGTCGTCCAGCTCCGTGCCGCGAAGCCATGAATATGTGGCCGTATAGTTGGCGTCGGCGTTGATCCAATCGAAGACAGGGAGCTTGTTGAGCGGCACCTGATAGGACGCCGTGAACGTCTGTTGGTAGTCCAGCGGACGGCCGAGGTCCTTTATCGACTGCCATACGGAGTCCTTCCACACCTTATACTGGTCAGGATAGAGGTCCTTGTTGACCGGCACATACGGTTCCTCTATCTCGGCGTGGGTGGCCGACTGGAAGTTTGCATGAAGGTTCTTCGTCAGGTCCCAGCGGATGGAGAAGTCGCGGTTCCAAAGGAACTGTGAGTTGAACGTCAGCGGGAGCTGCGAGCCTCCCGAAGCGTCGATGTCGCGCTCCTGAAGTTCATAGTAGTTGCGTATCATCTCGCTGTTGAATGATATGTTCTGCGGGAGATAGTTGATACCAATAGCTTTGGGCAGTCCGAGCCACTTACTCTTGCCCTTCAGTTTCTTGAAAGGTTCATAGGTCTTATACACCGGAGTATAGCTGTAGTTGACGGAACCGCGCCACTGATCTTCCTTTTCATAGACGGTAGTCTCTCCCGTAGTGTTGTTGTGGGAGTGGCTGTAGCTGAACGAGAAGTTGCCCGGGTCATAGGGCATGGGGTGGCGCTTGGTCCTGATACCGACGTTGACGTTCGACAACGACAGGTTTGTGCTGGTCTTCTTCGTCACGGCAATAGCTTCAATGGAGTCGCGCTCGTGCTTGTCGAAAGCTGACTCAAGGGCGTCGTCAAGCTCCATGTCCGTGTCGAGCGGATTATACTTTGGCCGCGTTTCCTCCTTTGTCACGGAATAGTAGAACGGAATTGACACCTTGGCTTTGTCGGGGAAGAACTTTCCGAGTTCGAGATTGGCTGTGAGGCTGTATGTTCTGTAGTCGTCAGTGCTGCGTTGGGCCAGTCCTTCCTCCAGTCCGCCGAAACCTTCGGTCAGCATACGCCCCGTCAGATTGACCGTTCCGAAGTCCGATAGCTGCATGTTAAGCGCTCCGGAGGCCGCCCATCCGCCCTTGTTGTTGAACTCCAGCAGACGCAGTTCGTTAACCCAAACCTCTCCCGACTTGGTTGTTGAAGAAACATTGCGCACACCAATCATCATCGTTCGCACCTCGCCAAGCGACGGATTGCCCATGATGCTGATCTTGTTGTTGGGACGATCGGCGTCATATTCTGAATAAACTGTGGTGAAAGATGCTCCACCGTTGGTGCGGGCTTTGTTGCGCGCCTTCTTTATTGCAGTGAAGACGGACATGTCTATGTCCAGCATGTTGTCCTCCGGCCATACCTGACGGCATGCCTCGGTGGAATATTTGTCATACTGTCCCTCCGGCGTGAGTTTCAGAGGGATTTCATATTCATAGTAGTTGTTCTTGTAGTCATTACCCAGGCGGATAAAGACGGCCAGCTGGTCATTCTGCAGATTGGTCGTGTTCTGCTGCATGGCGTTGGCGTGTACGAACATCTGGAGGCGCTTGTACTGGCGCAGGTCGAGTGTAGTGTTCTTGTAGACGGCCTTCGCCTCATTGCGCGAAAGGTTCTTGACGGTGAGGTTCATGGCCTGTTCGTTGCTCTCGACAAGCTGCGGCTGCGACGGGTCGGTGACGCGGCTGATGCCGGGAGGCAGAACATAGTTGACCGGACGCTTGTCGTTGTACTCCTCGATATTGACTGCGCTGGCCTCAAGTGTACCCGTATTGGCGGACGTATTGTTGCTCAGGTCATTTTCATAGAGACGCCATTCTCCGCGAACGAGATCGAGGCTGCCGAAACGCAGGACAACAGGGCGCTGGAACTGAGTGAGGAACATTCGCATGAAGCGTATTGACGAGAAGTCACTGATGGAGCCGATGCGCTCCTTGTCGGGCGTGTTGAGCGGTATTCGGAACTTATACCAGTTGACCGTCTCGCGCTTTCCGTTGCGCAAGTGGGCCTCATAGGTGCGTACGTCGGTTATGAAGTTATTGCCAATGTTGTTCTCGTTGACGTCCTCCGGGCGTATGCTCACGTGATACTGGTAGTAACGTTCATACTCGTTGAGAGTGTAGTCCTGGTTTATATCCTCAACGTCGGGCATGGTCTTGTAGGACGTGTCGTAGCCTTCTCCGTTGCCGTTGTTGTCTGGCGAGTTGCCCTGCGGATTGTTGATGCGCTTGTAACGCTCCATGATAGAGGCCTCACGGCGGTCCAATTCGCTGCCGCGGAAATACTGATAGTTGTCGTTGGCCGGGTCAGCGGTCCACGCATTGCGCACACTGTCATTGGTGATGGTCTGCACGAAGTTGTTGAAATCGGGATAATAGATGCGCTCCTCTTCGTCGTTGAGACCATTGAGACCGATGTCCTGCTTTTCCCGCGCACCGGAAGTGGTGGCGAAGGCATAGGTCTGGGTGGCCTGAACGGGCACCTTTCCCCACTGCGTGGTGGTGAAGCTGTTGCTTCCGTCCACGGGCATACCGCTCTCATAGAATTTCTTTCCGTCCCTCAAAACATCCTCACTGACCTCTCCGAGATTGATGTAGAGGTCGCCGCCGTAGGCCGAGGCGTCACCGCTCTCACGCGAATAGATGAATGGGTCGAGCATCCAGAACTCCAGATACTCGATGTTGGCAGTTTCGAAGTCGTTCGTGTCCAGCTTGCGCATCATGCCGCCCCACTTTCCCGCCGGGTTGAGAAGACGCCCGTCAGCGTTCATCTGCGTCGAGAAGTTGTATGGGCCGCGCTCTTCGGGATAATAGGCGAGATTGAGAATGGACAGCGTTGAGGTAGCACCGTTATACGTACTTTGGTCGCGGTTAGGATAAAGCTCGCTCACATAGACCTCACGCACATAGTGGTTAGACAACTGATTGAGATCGCTCTTTATATGTCCGGGTGTCAGCGAGCTGCTCTTGTACGTAAACAGCGGGTCAATCGTGTACCAGGCGAGCAGCGAACGGTTATAGCCGCTGCTCAGTCCCTCCTTGTCGGAAGACTCGGGAAACATCGACGGGACGCTGGAAAGCACCCACGATTTCGGTTCGGATACGTCGATGCCGCTCTTGGTGTTCTCAAAGTCGTCGATGTAGGACGCATTGTCCTGCGTGCCGCCGGCCTGTCCTGATATGAGCTGGGCGAACTCGGTGGTCAGCGAGATCTGCGACGGCTGGGTGCAATGGAGGAACGGTATCTTATTAAGGACGTTCGTGAGCCACTGGCTCTCCTTCTTCCAGTTAAGGTTGACGCCCCACAGGAAGTTGTTCAGAGGCTCCGAGCCCATCGTCACCTTTGACGTCATGGCCTGTTCGCGCAGATGCTGGAACGTTCCGCTTATCTGGAAGTTCTTCGAGAAGTCGTATTCCCAGTTGAGTCCCATCATGGTCTTGCGCATCATTCCGAAGTCCGTATTGCTCTCCAGACTGACGTTGACGGACGTTCCGGCGTCAATGATGCTTTGGTTGAGTATGGTCACTTCGCCGGCCGTATAGTCTACGGTATAGTCAGAGCCTTCACTGAGCACGACACCGCCGGCCGTAACCACGACCGACCCCTGCGGAACGTTGTAGGCGCCGAGGGATATCACATTTGCGGAAGTTCCCTTGAACTGTCCCGTAAGCACAAACTTGTCCTTCTCCGCTATCTGCTTTGCCGCCGTCTTGGTAGTGTCATAGAGTTCCGTGAAGGCATATTTACCGGCTGTGGCATCGGCTATTCCTGCCTTGACGAGATAGTCCTTCAGATATGCTCCGAACGGTTCGGCTGCGGGGAAGAACACCCGTCCGTTGCTGACGGTATAGCCCTCAACGAAATCGAAGTAGCCGTTGGGGTTGGCTTTGTTATTGTTGTCCAGTCGGTCGGCGCCCAAAACGCGGATAAGCATGCGGTCCTTGACCTGAGGTTCAGGCAGATAAGAAAGATAGACTCCGGTCGTATCGCTGAGATATTTGACGTCCAGACGGAACTTGGTCTTTTCCACCGACGACGCCAGATAGTAGACATTCTTCATCATCAGGCGCCAGTTAGCCATCTGCGGGCTGTTGTTCGTGTTCTTCAGAGCCTTGACGAAGAGCGCTTCATTGGTGTTGGTGTTGTCTGAGGCGAACTCTCCCACCTGATAGGTCTGACCGCCGAGAGTATATTCAAAGGCCACGGCGAGCACCTGGTCGCTCTGCAGGGCTGACTTCAAAGATATGTAACCGAGCGATGAGTTGACGGTATATTCCGACGAATTGAGCATCCGCGCACTCTGCAGTTTCTCGTAGTCAACCGCACCGGTGAAGCCGCTGATGGCATCCAGAACGGTGTTGGTCTGGTCGATATTGCGCGCGGCGGCATATTCGGTGGTCATGGCCGAATACTCTCTGTTGGCCCCGTTGCTCGGCGCCACATCTCCATTGCCGCCCCATATATGGCTGCCGACGTTCTTTCCCTCGCCGAGGTCGGCCAGTGCCACGATGTTACGGGTATTGCTGGTCGTTCCGGTCTTGTTCGTGACCCACACTTCAACACGCGTTATCTTGATTCCGGTCATCACATTCGGCAGCGTCGACATGGCGCGGTCGTAGCGCTCGCGGAAATAGTGGGCAAGGAAGAAGTGGCGGTTTTCCTCATAGTCGGCCACGTTTATCTCGAACGGAGTCAGCTGAGTGCCGCCCTTTGAGGACACACTCTTCGACGTAGAGTTTTTCTGAGAGAGCACGGCCTGAAGTTTCAGCTTGCCGAACTGCATGTCGGTGCGCACGCCGAATAGCGACGTGGCACCCTGAATGAGCGACGAATTGGACGGGAAAGTGACGTTTCCGGCCTCCACCAGTTTTATGATTTCGTCCTCCTTGCCCTCGTATGTCAGCTTGAGGTTCTTCGAATCGAAGTCGAATGTGGCGTCGGTGTTGTAGTTGAGGTTCATGTTGACCTTGTCACCTACCTTTCCGTTGAGGTTCAGGTTGATCTTCTCGTCAAAGTCAAAGGCCGTCGTCTTCCTGTTGCGGATGGGCAGCGATGGATTGTCCACCTTGTTGATTGTGGCTCCCAGCTTCAGCTCGGCCGTTCCCTGGGTTTTTATGCGCACTCCGCCGGGACCGAAAATTTTCTCCGCCGGTCCGAGATCGAACTTCATATCGGAGAAATCGAACTTCTCCTTTCCTTTCGCCGCCACGTTCTCAGCGTCCTTCTTACGGAAGAACTCCTGCATTGCGCGGCGCTCGCTCCAGCGTCGATATTCCTCCGGCGTCATCATGACAGGCGTGTTCAGATAGGAATCGCCAATCTTCGAACCGATGAAATAGACGTTGAGCGAATCGTCATAGACGGCCTCCTGCTTTATGTTTTCGGGCATACGGAGGTCGATGGCGGCCGTGTCGAGATCCTCGGTGAGCAGCGGTGCCGTTTTCTGAATACGCCACCGGGGATGGAGAAGCGAGTCAGGAATGGTCTCATCGGCCGCCATCAGCGACGGCTGGGCCTTCGGAGCCGGTTTCTGCTTCCGGGTATTGTCGTCCTGAGGCGGCACGGCAAGAGCGATGACACCGGAGAAGAAAGAAACGAGAAGGACATTGCGCGGAGACAGGACCGTCACGCCCGGCACACGGCAGATCTTAGACCACACGACGGTAGCCACACGACGGACGGCGGACGAAACCCTGCGCCTCCCGCCACCGATACTATATATAGTATATATATGTCTCTTCTTTTCCCTCATTACCTTGATTTTCGTCAGCCGCCGAAACCGCCGGCTGTCCCGTTCGGCCTCCCGCCGACAGCGACGGTACTTATTTTATCTGTTTCAGAGCCAGCTTGACAACCGTTTCCACCGGTGCGTCAGGCTGCTCAGTGAGTATCTGTACGACGATTTTCTGCGACGGTGCCGGCGCGAAACCGAGCATAATCAGCGCACTGACGGCCTCGTCCTTTACAGCATTGTTGACCGGAGCGGCCAAAGAACCGCCCGCCGGGATTTCCTCGGCAATGCCCAATGCCACGATTTTGTCGCGCAGATCGACGATTATGCGCTGTGCGGTCTTGAGTCCGATGCCCTTGACTGACTTTATCATGCGCTCGTTTCCTGTAGATATGCAGTTGCACAACTCGGCCGGACTGAGCGATGAGAGCACCATGCGCGCCGTGTTCGTGCCGACGCCGGACACGCTGATGAGCAGTTCGAAGAGCTCACGTTCCTTGCGGTCAACAAACCCATAGAGCACGTGGGCGTCCTCGCGTATGGCCTCATAAACATACAGTCTTACTTCTTTTTTGCCCTGAATGGCACTGTATGTGTTGAGCGAGATGTTCAGACCGTAGCCCACTCCGCCGGCCTCAATAGTGGCCATGGCAGGCGTAAGCTCGGTCAGCTCGCCTCTGATGTATTCTATCATCCTTAAATCAGTTTTCGTATATATACATATTTATTAACGACCGGCACTGCCGTTTTATTGTATCGCGCACGAAGAACATGGCTAAAAAAGATTATGAAAATCTGGCTATTCCATCTCAACAGTTTGAACAATGTTTACTTTAACAATAGTTAATTAGTATCCCGGCCACGGTTTTTCAGCTACGATGCAAAACTGCACGATTTTGCATCCGAACAGGGAGCGCTGACAGTCAGGCAGTTACACAGACGCTCTTTGACAGCGCTTTTTTCGGCAAGCCGTAAGGCTCTCCCGAGGATGCCGTAAGGGCCTTACGGGAATGCAACGGCGGCCCCGTCGCATGACGAAAGCGGCCCCGCTGCAACCTCGGGAGGCCCTTACGGCAAGCAGCGGCACGAAAAAAGCGAAGCGACGGGGTCTTTGTTAACAGTCGTTAACCACTCGTTTGGTCCAACAAAAAGTTGCTTTTTAACACTGATTTTATTACAAACGGAAGCAACAAAGCCTCAAAACTATGTGGCCGGAAGGAACGGAGAGACACCGGCAGAGACGAAGCAAAAGGAAGCGGACGGACGGAAAATAGCGCCACAGGAACGCAGATTTTCAGTAAAAAGGCGTTTTATTGTGAATATAATTATTATCTTTGCAATAAAATAACATTTCCATATATGAAAGACTCGATACAGACCAATCCGTTTGTCGTCGGCAGATACATCAGCGACCGGTATTTCTGCGACCGCAAGGAAGAGACGGCACTGCTCCTGAAGCATATAGAAAACGGCCGCAACGTGGCTCTCATCTCGCCAAGACGCATGGGAAAGACCGGACTGATAAACCACTGTTTCGGGCAGACGCAGCTGGAAGGATTTCACACGTTCTTCGTCGACATCTACGCCACGACGTCGCTGACCGAGCTCGTCTATCTCCTCGGCAAAGCCATCTATGAGGAACTGAGACCGAAGAACAGGACGTGGATTGACCGTTTCCTGCGCACGGTCAGCTCGCTACGCATGGGAGTCAGGTTTGACCCGACGACGGGCGAGCCTTCGCTGGACATCAGTCTCGGTGACATTCAGGCACCGCAGACTACGCTCGACGAGATTTTCCAATATCTGGAGACGGCCGACAGACCCTGTGTCGTGGCCATTGACGAGTTCCAGCAAATCGGCAATTATGCTGAAAACAACGTTGAAGCAATGCTGCGCACAAGAATACAGCAGTGCCGCAACACGCTGTTCATCTTCGCCGGCAGCCGCCGCCACCTGATGAGCAACATGTTCAACTCGGCCGCCAAGCCCTTCTATCAGAGTGCCGTCACGATGGGGCTTCAGCCGATTGCGCCGGACGTCTACGCCGCCTTCGCGTCGAAGATGTTCACGGACTACGGACGGACCGTCAAGGATGGCGTGGCCCAAAACGTACACAAACGGTTTGACGGATGCACGTGGTTCGTACAGATGGTCATGAACGAACTCTTCGCCATGACACCGCCGGGCGGCAGCTGCGGCGAGGACATGGTGGACACGGCCCTTCACAACGTCATCATATCGCAGGAGAGCACGTACAAGGAGCTGCTGACAAACATCGCGCCTAAGCAGAAGCTGGTTCTGCAGGCCATCGCCCGCGAAGGTATGGCGCGCAATATCACCTCAGGCGCTTTCATAAAGAAATACAGTCTGACCTCGGCAAGCTCCATACAGGCGGCCGTCAAGAGCCTTCTGAAGACGGAACTGGTCACGCAGGACGGCGATGCATACCGTGTCTACGACTACTTCCTCGCCTACTGGCTGGCATACGAATATTGAGCGGCATGAAATCTGGTGACGGTTGGAATGTGAAAGCATAAAGGCACCGGCTGTATGGAAACCGTAAGCAATAGCCCGCGATATGTTGCAAAATTGTTCACTTTTGCTTTTTTTATTGAAATTTTCAGTGGCATAATGTCAGTTTTTTCACGTCAATGATGTATTTTTGCAGCCGGAAACGGTTTGACCGTATATATAAATCGCGCAAACACTAATAGAAAACAAACCATAAAAAGAACATAACGATGAAGAAAATCAGAGCAGCCGTAGTCGGTTACGGCAACATAGGACGCTACACAATCGAGGCACTGGAGGCTTCGGAGGACTTTGAAATAGCCGGCGTTGTGCGCCGCAACGGTGCTGAGAACAAGCCCGCTGAGCTGTCAGACTATGACGTTGTCAAGGACATCACCGAGCTGAAGGACGTTGACGTGGCCATACTCGCCACACCGACACGCAGCTGCGAGGAATACGCAAAGAAGATTCTGCCGCTTGGCATTAACACTGTCGACAGCTTCGACATCCACACCAGCATCGTGGACTACCGCCGCTCGCTCATGGAAGTATGCAAGAAGACCGGCACTGTTGCCGTGATCGCCGCCGGATGGGACCCGGGTTCCGATTCTATCGTCCGCACACTCATGCAGAGCCTCGCCCCGAAGGGTCTGAGCTACACCAACTTCGGTCCGGGAATGTCGATGGGCCACAGTGTCTGCGTGCGCTCGAAGGAGGGTGTCAAGAACGCTCTCTCGATGACCATTCCGCTCGGTGAGGGCATCCACCGCCGCATGGTCTACGTCGAGCTGGAGGACGGCGCACGTCTCGAAGACGTCACAGCCGCCATCAAGGCCGACCCCTACTTCGCCAGCGACGAGACCCACGTGTTTGCCGTTGAGTCGGTTGACGCCGTTCGTGACATGGGCCATGGCGTGAATCTGGTTCGCAAGGGTGTCAGCGGAAAGACCCAGAACCAGCGTCTGGAGTTCAACATGAGCATCAACAACCCCGCACTGACCGCCCAGGTGCTTGTCAACGTAGCACGCGCCTCACTGCGTCAGCAGCCGGGTTGCTATACGATGGTAGAGCTGCCGGTGATCGACATGCTGCCGGGAGAGCGCGAAGAGCTCATCGGACATTTGGTATAACAAAAGCGCGCCTCGTGAGGCGCGCTTTTGTTATACAGTAGCTGTCGTTGGCTCTGCCCACGACAGCTACTGAAAAAAATCAATAATCCTTTATCGCCTCCATGCGCTCGCGCTGTTTCTTCCGCTTCTTCCAATTGAAAAGCTCGAAGAAATCGAAACTGACACTGAAACCAGCCGAAGGCGGAGCCGCAGCCACGGCAGCGTCCGTTATGCCAGCCGTCATTGACGAACTGATTTGCGGACGGTGGCCGACAACGACCAGCTCGTTGAGACGCCGGATGTTGGGCAACAGAAAAACAGTATCGCGGACGGTGGCGGTATCGGCCATCAGCATTTCATACTTCGGATGGCTCATCTGTATGAAACGGGCGCTATCCGGAAGAATGACTGTTCCGCGATAGTCGGAAACGGAACGCCTGGTCTTGTCACCATTGAAAAACACCTGAACGTCGCGTACAGGCACACCGGTCTCTGCATCGGCCACAATACACCGGCGCTGGGCCATTATGCCCGGGCAAACGGCCGCAAGCAGGATTATCATAACTGTACGGATGTTCATAGTTCAACAGTCTGTCTTGTTTGTGAATTGAAAACGCCGGTATCTGCCAACAGGACAACGGCTCCGCGTATCAAAACAATGGCAAATATATTCATTTTCCCGATACATACTGCCTCATCGCGGCTGATGTTGTATGTTTTTATGTGTTTTTAAATTTCATACACACACCACTCCTCCCCGTCACTGCGTTCATTCCACAGCCTCTCCCGAACCACGAACTCCTGAAAAGAAGAACGACGAATGAGCCGACACAGAATACGAATAAGCGCTAAATGCCGACATTCCTATAATTAATGACATCCGAAGCTCAAATCATTAAATATTTTTCAGTACCTTTGTCACACGTAAAACAATATAGAAAAAGGCCATAGCCGCACTCTCCAGGCATCACACTCAATACACATTTTTAATATAATATCAAAAGAAAAGGTTTATGAAAAAATCATTCTATCTATTCTGTTTCGCATGCGCAGGCATGCTGTTCACATCAACCGCGCTGACGTCATGCAGCAGCGACGACGATCAGGAGGAAGTGACCGTCCTCGTTGCCGGCATACCGGACGACGGAGACGCAACGCCGAACCCCAACATTGACAACAACACGACCAACATCCCAAACATCGTATGCAACACGGAATATGAAAACGGCGTGCCCGTGATCCGTATAGACATGACCGGTGTGCAGGAAAGCCTCAGCAACGAGTGGCTGCGCCTCTACGGAACCGGCAGCGACAAACAGAATGTATGGGTAGAGGTTGACGGCAAGCCGAAGGGCATCTCCGTACGCAATACGGCCGACGACAACGACGGCAACGCAAAGGTTATGGCCGACCTCGTATTCCTCGTTGACAATTCCGGTTCGATGAGTGAGGAAGCAGACGCTATCGCACGCGATATCACAACATGGAGCGAAATGCTGAGCGAGTCAGGTCTTGACATGCGATTCGGTGTTGTAGGATATGACGGAGCAATCACAGGCGCCCTCAATATCACGACTGCCGATAAACTGGCAGAATATCTGAACTACTCTTATGGAACAAACAGGACATGCCATTTCGGTGGACCGGACGCCTATGCGCTCAGCACTGCGGTTGAACCATACCGCACCGGCGGCTACAGCAGTAATGAATGTGGAACGGCCGCACTGCGCTTTGCAGACGAACAGTTTACTTTCAGAAGCGGCGCCAACCGCATTTATGTAAACTTCACCGATGAACCCAATCAGCCGGCCGGTTCAAACGAGTTCAGCGTTGAGTATGTCAGCACACAGGAAAACTGGAATACAGCCAAGGGAACCATACATACCGTCTACAGCGACATATATAAGGATTTCACGGAAAACCCTTATTACTATGAATATCCTTGGAGAATGTCCAAATACACCGGAGGTACAATCATCTACTGTGACCCATACTTCAACAATGTGACCCTGACCGACCTTCCCGTCACCGGAGCCATGCAGAACTCCTACATCATCCGCTTCACCAATGTCGCAAACCTGATGGACGGAAATACGCATGATGTTAAGGTCACTATCCTCACACCGGACGGAAAGACCATGGCGGAAAAGACGTTCAGCGTCACTTTCGCATCCTGATGAAGAATTTCAGGAACAGCTTTCGGGAGTCAACTCCCTTTTACTCCTGAACTCCCGAAAGCTGCTCCTAAAATTCTTCTTTCTTCGTTTTTTTTCGTAAGTTTGCACCGCAATGATAGCAGACGAACTTACATACCGCATACATCAGTCTTTAGCAATGGAACCGACGGCCGACCAGGCTGAGGCCATCAGCGTGTTCGGACAGTTCATGTCCGACCGCGGCGACCGTGTGGCCATGATTATGCGTGGCTCAGCCGGAACAGGAAAGACGACACTGGCAGGTGCCATCGTCAGGGCGTTGGCCGGGATGGGCGTGCGCATGGTGCTGCTGGCCCCAACGGGGCGCGCGGCAAAGGTGTTCTCTCTGAACGCCGGTCATCAGGCATTCACCATCCACCGCCGCATCTACCGACAGAAGACAGCAGGTGACATGTCGGCGTTCAATCTCAACGTCAACATGCTTTCGGACACGCTCTTCATCATCGACGAGGCCTCAATGGTGGCCAACGGAGGAGGCATGGACTCCGTCTTCGGCAGCGGCCGTCTGCTTGACGACATCATCGAGTTCGTATATAGCGGTCGCAACTGCCGTATGATGCTCATCGGCGACCGCGCCCAGCTGCCACCGGTGGGTGAAGAGGAAAGCCCCGCTCTGCAGGCGGAAGTACTTCGCTGCTACGGGCTGGACGTCCATGAAGCCGACCTCTGCAACGTTTTAAGACAGGCGGAGGCGTCGGGCATTCTGTGGAACGCCACCATGATACGCAGCATGATCACCCACGACGAGCTGACGCAGCTGCCCCGTCTCAGATTCCGCGGCTTTGCCGACATAGCCATCGTGCCGGGAGACGAGCTTATCGAGACACTGGCAACAAGCTACAGCCGCGCCGGAATGGACGAAACCATGGTTATCACGCGAAGCAACAAGCGCGCAAACATCTACAACCGCGGCATCCGGGCCACTGTTCTCGACCGGGAAGAGGAGCTTTGCACGGGCGACATGCTGATGGTTGTGAAGAACAAATACTTTGAAAATGAAGGACGGTCTTTAAATGAAGAACAAAGAGCGAAGAGTGAAGAATTCATTGCCAACGGTGACCGTGCCCGCGTCTACCGTGTCCGCAACATACATGAAATGCACGGCTTCCGTTTTGCCGAAGTCACACTCCAGTTCCCCGACTATGACAACCTTGAGATGACGCAGACCGTCATTCTCGATACGCTGACAACGGACGCCGCGGCACTGACGCGGGAGCAGAACGAACGTCTCTTCAATGCCGTTGAAGCCGACTATGCCGACATTCCACGCAAGGCCGACCGCATGCGCAGCATGAAACAGGACAAGTATTACAGTGCCATGCAGGTGAAATTCGCCTACGCCGTCACCTGTCACAAAGCGCAGGGCGGACAGTGGGCACACATCTACATAGACCAAGGCTACATGACGGACGAAATGCTCACACCGGACTACATCCATTGGCTGTACACAGCCTTCACCCGGGCAACCGAACGGCTATATCTCGTCAACTGGCCGAAGGAACAGATTGACACGAATGAACCTTTATCAAGAACGCAATGATATACATCAACGACGATATTGACACCCTCGACATGGACAACGCGATGGTACGGATATCGGCACAACGGCGCGAGAAAGTCATGCTGATGCGCAACGAGCGGGACCGCAGGCTGAGCGTGGCGGCCTATCTGGAACTGCGCAACGCACTGGAAACGGAATACGGAATAACCGCCCCACCCCATTTCGACTTTCATGATGGCGGCAAACCGTTCATAGCCGACCGCCGGGACATCTGTTTCAGCATGAGCCACTGCCGCAGCGGTGTGGCATGTGCCGTAAGCGACCGACCCGTAGGCATCGACATTGAAACAATCCGCCCATACCGCCGTGAGCTGGCCGAACGCGTGATGAACACCGAAGAGATGGACGTCATCACATCGTCACCACATCCAGAAATCGAATTTATCAGGCTGTGGACCATGAAGGAGAGCTTTCTGAAGATGACAGGCGAAGGCATCCGCAGCGACCTTAAGCTGGTTCCGCTCTCATCCGCTCGCTTCACAACGACGATAAACGCCGCCCGCGGATATATATGTACAGCGTGCGAGATGGCATGTCCGAGCTATTAAAAAGCCGATTATGACATGTCACCTTCAAATTCCACCATTCCCATAAATCCCATAATTCCCATAATTCCCATAAATCCCATAATTCCCATAAACTCCCATAATTCCCATAATAAACTCCAATATAAAGAAGAACAAAATGACAGCACTCTACATCATCATCGGCATCATTATCGGAGCCGTTGCGGCATGGACAGCCGTGAGCCGCAAGGCCGCCGGCAGACTGACAGAAAAGGAAAGATTCTCCATACAGCAGACCATTGAACTGGAAAAGAAATCCACCGAGCTGGCCATGCTGACGGAACAGATGGCCAAGACCGCCGCACGCATGGCCGAGGCGGAACGTGAGAACAAGGCTCTTGCCGCACGCGCCGAAGCCCAGGCCCGCGAGATTGAGATACTGCACAAACAGTCTACGGAAGAAGCGCGGCTGCGCAGCGAGCAGTTTGCCGAACAACTCCGCACGGCAAAGGAACAGATCGCCAACGTGGCGAACCAGCTCATGGAGCAGAACGCGCGCAAACTCAAAGAACAGAACACAGAGAACATCGGACATATCACACAGCCGCTAAAGGACGCCATCAGCGACATGCGCAAGGCTCTGACGGACAACATCAAGGACTCCGCACAACATTCGGCCTCCTTCCGAGAGCAGATACGGCTGATGATGGAAAGCAACCGCGAGATTGGAGAAAAGGCGGAGTCGCTGGCCAATGTTCTGCGGCGGGACAACAAGGTGGCCGGCAACATGGGAGAGATTATCCTCGGCGACCTTCTGGCATCGCAGGGCCTGACGGAAGGCATCCACTATGAGGTGCAGGCACGGCTGCGCGACGAGACCGGACGCTCGCTGAAGAACAACGACACGGGGCGCGAGATGCAGCCCGACGTCATCCTCCACTATCCGCAGGGGCAGGACGCCATCATCGACTCGAAAGTCTCGCTTGTGGCATACCAGCGATATGTCAACGCCGAAACAGCCGAGGAGAAGGAGCGCCATCTGCAAGACCACATCAAGAGTGTGCGCAGCCACGTCACGGAGCTGGCCCGCAAGGACTACAGCCGCTATATCAGAGCGCCACGCGAGGCCGTAGACTTCGTCATTATGTTCGTTCCTTTTGAATCATCTCTGCAGCTGGCGCTGGCCAACGACCCCACACTGTGGCGGGAAGCATTCGAGCGTAAGGTCTTCATAACGGGTGAACAGAACCTGCTCGGCATCCTCCACATGATTCACATTGCATGGGTGCAGAACCAGCAGGCGGAGAATCAGGAGAAGGTTTTCGGCATCGCCGAACAGCTCATTGACCGTCTCGGCGATTTCATAAAGCGCTATAACACGCTTGGCGACACGCTCGCAAAGGCGCAGAAAGACTATGATTTCGCCAACAACAAGCTCCTTACCGGTGCTCAGAGCGTTGTCAAGAAGGGACGCGAGCTCGTCGACATGGGAGCAAAGGAGAATCCCAACCGCCGTATTCCAAAACCCGAACCGGAACTTCTGGGAACAGACGATGACGGACAAGAGAAGGAAGACAAGCCGGGAAAGACACAAAAGTCCTGATGAAGGAACGCAAGATCATACACGTAGACATGGACGCCTTCTTCGCTTCTGTGGAACAGCGCGACCATCCCGAACTGCGCGGACTGCCAGTGGCCGTTGGTCACGACGGTCCGCGCGGCGTTGTTTCTACGGCAAGCTATGAGGCGCGACGCTTCGGCGTAAGGTCGGCCATGCCGATGGCGCGCGCCAAGCGTATGTGTCCGCAGCTCTGTATAGTGAACGGCAACTACGACGTGTATAAGAAAGTGTCAGAGCAAGTACACGCCATCTTCCGCGACTATACCGACATCATCGAACCGTTGTCCATCGACGAGGCCTTTCTCGACGTGACGGAAAACAAGCACGACATGACACTGGCCGTCGACATAGCCCGCGAAATACGCTACCGCATACGCGAGGAGCTGAATCTGACGGCATCGGCCGGTGTGTCATATAACAAGTTTCTGGCCAAAATTGCCTCGGAAGTGCGCAAGCCAGACGGTTTGACCGTCATCCATCCGAAACGCGCGGCCGACTTCATAGCCAACCTCTCGATAGAACAGTTCTGGGGCGTAGGTCCACGGACGGCCAAGCGGATGCACTATATCGGTATCTTCACCGGCCGCGACCTGCGCCGCTGCTCGCTGCGCCATCTCACGGAGGTGTTCGGAAAGATGGGACAAACATACTACGACTTCGCCCGCGGCATCGATCTGCGACCCGTAATGACGGAATATGTTCGCAAGTCGGTTGGCTGCGAACATACGTTCGCTGAGGACATAAGTTCCCGTTCGGCCGTCATCATCGAACTCTATCACACGGTTATGGAACTCATCACGCGGATTGCCAAAGACGAGTTTGAAGGCCGAACGCTCACGCTAAAAGTGAAGTTCAGCGATTTCACACAAATAACACGCAGTCTCACACAACAGAAAATCCTTACCGCAAAGAAAGATATCCTGCCCCTGGCAAAACAATTATTGAAAGAAGTCAGCTATTCCACAGCTCACCCAATCCGCCTCATTGGATTAACCGTATCCAATCCTTCCACTGAATCACCAATCCAAAAGGAAGAACCCACAGAAGGTTTCTTCGAGTTTGACGACTGGGAATGAAACGCATTGGCAACGGAACGACGGTGTCATTCCATGCGTTTCATCCATTAAATCCAACCGTTTGTCTATATAATCCCGGTCTATTCCTCACTGGTTTAAACCATCTGTCTGAATAGACATCAAATAAATAGTTTAAACCAAATAAAACTTAGCGTATGAAAAAGATTGTATTATTGGCCATTGTCGCTCTTTTGAACTTCGGCAGTGCAAATGCCCAGAAAAATGGCGGACGCCAGCGTTTGACAGTTGAGCAACAGGTGAGCAACCTGAAAAAGCAACTGAACCTGACAGACGAACAGACAAAGAAAATAACCGCTCTTTACACCGATTTTCAAAAGAAGATGCAGCAAGGCGGAGATAAATCACGTGAGCAAATGCGCAGCGAACGCGAAAACCTGGTCAATCAGGTGAACGCACTCCTGAACGACGGACAGAAAGCCGCATATAAGAAAATGCAGGAACAGCGGCGCGGCGGACAGGGTAAAGGACAAGGCAGAGGCCAAGGACAGGGTCGCGGACAAAGAAACAACTGAGGCTTCATTGCATAAATGAAAGTTTTATGGCTGAGGCATCGGGGACATGGAGGAAACATGTCTTCGATGCTTCTATTTTTTTGTTCACCGGTGATGAGGTTTAATAAGCCTGATTCCATACGCATATTTATATTCGGCATAAATAAATCATAGCTCCCAAGTGATACTTCAAATTTTATGTATTACTTTTGCATACGAAAAAAGTGGGAACACTACCAACCAACATTATTATACCGATTGGCCGCGACTTTCTGCTATTTCTATCACAAGTTCATTGGATTAACTATGTTGCCGGAGAAAGAAACAAGATTAACAACAACTGGATATATCTGTATCCTGCCAATAATCATGCTCTGCTACGCATTTCCCGCCATGGGACAGAACCGTCTGCTCCACCACATAGACAGCGTGGCGGAACGGATGTACTACAAGGCAAAGGTGGACACTGCGTACATCCGCAGGCCGGAAGGCCGGTGGATAGTGAAACTGCGGGCCAATGTCTCCGGAGCAAAGATAGAGACTGATGGCAGGATGGACGGCGTGAGCTACAAGACGGAGCTGCGGTCGGCCCTGCGTAAAACGTTCAGCGTGAGCGTGGCCTACCGCGGACTGGCACTCGGGCTGTCGCTCAATCCGGCACATATCACCGGCCGCGACAATGATATGGAACTGAATCTCAGTTCATACGGCAACAAAGTGGGCGGAGAAATCGTACTACATTCGTCGAAGACATTCTCTGGAAAGATGACACGCAACGGCATTGAGAACGACGTGCCCGTTGGACTTGTCCGGCAGTCGATACTATCGGCAAACGGGTATTACGTGTTTAATAACCGCCGCTTCTCCTATCCCGCCGCTCTCAGCCAGTCATACCGACAACGGCGCAGTGCTGGCAGCTGGATGCTGGGACTTTCACTCTGGGGCGGCGTTGTCAGTGCTGCACGCAGCGAAACACTGACATCACAGCCGTTTGAAATCAGTCTGGCACAGATTGCAATAGGCGGAGGTTACGGCTACAACTTCGTAGTTGACCGCCGCTGGCTGTTCCACATCTCTGCGCTACCAACGTTCGTTGCCTATGGGCGAAACAGGATGGAGACTGACGGCACAAGCCGAAAGATATACTATAGCTTTCCGGAGGTGATAATAACGAACCGAGCCGCCATCATCTATCATTTTCCACGCTGCTTCACCGGCCTGTCGATGGTGGCCAGTTTAATGAGCATGGGAACTCCCGACAAGATGGAATTTGCCGACTCCAAATGGCGCGGCCGCCTGTTCTTCGGCGTAATGCTGTAAGCAGATGTTAATGCTGTAAGCGGATGTTAATGCTGTAAGCAGATGTTAATGCTGTAAGCAGATGTTAATGTAAAAAAACAAATAGGAAATGATGAGAAAATAAAACGATGGATACTATATATAACTGTTGGCGGAATTCTATCTGTACAACTTTTTATTATACTTCCTATTATATATTTAATTCCGCCAACAGATTATATATAATTAATGTGTGCGACCGCACATTTCCGTCCACATACCCATATGAGGGACGACGTCGCCAGTCATAAGTGCATTCCAAAAGGAATACATGCTTCAATCCACGCACCCACATGGGGTGCGACGGTGCGAGATTAAGACGGTGCACGTTACACGCGTGTTTCAATCCACGCACCCACATGGGGTGCGACCTGTCGTTCTCAAAACTTTTAAGGACTACTATAGAGTTTCAATCCACGCACCCACACGGGGTGCGACTTGTAGTTATTTGTTTGCACAATAAAATTAGGGTTTCAATCCACGCACCCACACGGGGTGCGACACACAGCACGCACCTTTTTGGCCAATTTTACAAGTTTCAATCCACGCACCCACACGGGGTGCGACGCTTTTACACGCAGCATGGATCTTTCTATACCATCAGTTTCAATCCACGCACCCACACGGGGTGCGACCTGGCTATGATTTTTGCCGTCAAAATTGAGACATCTGGGGTTTCAATCCACGCACCCACACGGGGTGCGACTATTACGGCACTAATGGTCATTTGCGTAACAATACGTTTCAATCCACGCACCCACACGGGGTGCGACTTTAAACATTTAATTGTATGAAAACAACAAAACTTGTTTCAATCCACGCACCCACACGGGGTGCGACTGTCTATGTAATTACATCTTATTAATCAGAAATTTAGCCATATCAATATGCGAATCCATTTTTTTTATTTTATTTGATGATAAATTATTGTCTCATAGACTTCTTAATGTGCTGATTATAAACAATTGCGAAAACACTACTTTTTTTGTAATGCCACACGTTCGCATTCTGTTATATAATAAGAGCATCATTAACTTTATAAGCTGTTTCAACACCTATCACTTCAACTCTTCTACTTTCATTCTTACTGAGAATATAGAACCGAATACTATCATGAGACATATCAATAATATTTTTGATACGTTCTTTCAATAGACAATATTGCGCATCTGTAACATCACACTCAAAGACAGAATTTTGTACCCTCTGCCCATAATCCATACAAGCTTTAGCCACACACCTTAAACGGCGCGCCCCTTCCCTACTTGTTGTATCCACATCATATGTAACGAGAATATACATAGCCCTAAATCATTTTATTAAAAATACCGGATAGTTATCAATATCCTGCCTGATGTACCTCGCCATCAGCATTGCCTGTATGTATGGTAATAGACCTATCTCAACCTTTTCATTCAGATAAGGATGGATTATCACTTCACGTTTTCTGTTCTGCCATGCAGAAATAAAAGTCTTTTTCCCTTTATCTGTCATAACGACTCCGTTATCACCTTGAAACAAGAAATCTTTGATTGTTATCTGTCTTTTATTAATCAAAGACAATACAAAACGGTCACCCATATAAGCACGCAACTCCTCCATCATATCCAAAGCCAAAGATGTACGCCCGGGACGAAGTGTATGCAGAAATCCTACGTATGGATCAAGTCCGACAGTTTCGAGCGCTGCAGAAACATCATTGGCTATCAAAGTATAAGCAAAAGACAACATGGCATTCACAGCATCCTTTGGAGGACGGCGGTTACGGCCATGAAACGGGAAATCAGCCTTTTGATTAAGAATCAAGACCGGTAGCACCTCAAAATAAGCCCCCGAAGCCATACCTTCATAACCTATCAGTGCCGTTTTATCCATAGCTGCCAATGCATCACGCTTGGCATGTTCCAACACATGTACCGCCTGATTGATGGCCTCATCTTCTCCATAATCACGAATATAACGACGCAGAATGTTACGATAGTTCTGAATCTTGCCTCCAATCATCAATCTTGCCACATTCAATGACCAAGACTCATCATCCGACAACTGGTATTGTCTCTTGCGAAGCAACACATTTCCTTTTGTAGCTCCTTGCACACGGGCTATAAATCTGCCATGCGGAGAAAGAAAGGTCAACGATATGCCATTGTCACTGCACAGTTTCATAACGCCAGGACTTGCGCCCATATAGCCGAACGTAACAATACTTTCTATATTTATGGCCGGAATACGAAACAACTCCTCTTGCTTGACAGACACAACAATATTCAGCCCTTCTTTGCTCAGATAGGCTTCTGGAGTTGTCACATACAGAGTATTCAATAACTTTCTCATGTATATAAGTTTTTATTGAGGTAAGTATCTACCGTAGTACATTTTTGGGCCATCGTTGGCATACATATTTCCTTTAGTGAACATTTGTCGCAATGCTTTCCATATTCAGCTTTGGGGATAATCGCTTTGCCGAATATATCATGCATATCCCAAGCACATTGTCTGACGATATCACGCAATTCGTCTGTTATAGCCACCTCTACCCGATGACGAAGTTCTCCATAAAAGAATACCCCGTATGGTATATTGATTGCATACATTTCTTCAAGGCACATCGTTTGTGCTGCTAACTGCACTTCATCCACGTCATTCTTTTTCGGTCTTCCATGCTTATATTCCACAACCACAGGCCGCCAACGTCCCGGATATTTAGGATGTGAGATTGTATCTTCCAAGGATGAAGAAGGAAACAACTCTATGGCATCGGAAACACCATAAAGCCCCAACTCATGCGAAGCTATATTCACCGCACGCAATGTTATCCGGTCGCCACACTTCTGTCTATAAAACGGGTCATCCACATGTTTATGCAGAATCTGCCCCTCAATAGTGAGACGGTTATCGTCCCATTGCTGTTCAATGTGGATCAAAGCCCATTGTCGGGGACAAAACCTGAAGTGCTGAATCCCCGACAACATGAGCATATAGTCTTCGCTATACATATACCTTAATTATATAAGCTCCTCAACTTTGATATTTGACGGGATATGTTCCTTGTCTATTTCAACAGAATAGTCACTGAAAGAACGAGGTGCCCCGTCACAAATCTTTTCCACCTTAACCAAGTCAAACAGTTTGTTGGCAGGAGCATTACCCAATACGGAATCATGCTTAAAAACTATCAGTTTCTGCGCACTCATCAGTCCACGTGCTGCCGAACGGTCAATATCGAACATATTCTTCAAAGCGTCCCAAAACAAAACAAGATCTTCTTCTGAAAAACCTGTTTGTTGGGCAAGATTGGCTGAAATGAAACCGTGGCAAACATAGAGGCCGTAAGGTACGGTAGCCTTGCGGCCCATTGTACGATTGTCGCCACTCTGTTTCTCCGCGTCTTTCTCTGTTGTCACTGCCATACGGGTAATAGAATGTTCTGCTGCGGCAATAGGGCTAACAGAACGGGCAAATGTAAACTGAATAGGGCCACGAACCTGACCGGCATTCTTACCTGTTGACATGACTGCCCCAAATGTTCTGATATCAAAATAGTGTTTGCACATAAAGCGACGTGCCACCTCTGTCTTATCCTTGGCATTTTTTACCTCTGAATCATCATGTGCCCTGTCTATCAAAGTATTTAAAACAGCTTTCTCTTTAATAAAGATATCATAACCTTCTTCCATACCTTTGGCAACTTGTACATAATTGCGTACTTTACGTTTAAGACAAACATCCGTGACTAACCCCATTCCCGTTTCAGCATCTACACGAGGAAGATTACCTGCATCTGGGTCTCCATTCGGATTACCATCCTGCACATCAAAGATGTAAACGAAATCGATTCTGTTTTTTAATTCTGACATAGCTATATTCTTTAAATTATTTGTTATTACTCTTCTGTTTCTTTATTCTCTTTACCAATGAAAAACGCTTGTCGCTGATGATAATATCCAACGAAGAAGCGTCCCTGATCTTGAAGGTCAAGATGTGCCGGAAAACCATCCGCGTCGAGTTTGGAAATGATTTCCTGTTTCAATTTCTCATAAAATACCTGTTTTCCTTCATTCAGTTTCTCCAAATGATGGGCAGAAAGATTAAGGATAGTGGCAAATACCGTAGCCGGAGTCGACGATGCGGCATTCATGTAACGCTCACGAATGGAATGAATGCTATTTGCATCTTCTTGCACCTTGTCAAGAACAGCGAACAACCTTCCGCAAAGATACCCTTGATTTTGATTTCCTTTGTCTAACATAATATTGAGTTTTTTATTGTTGTTATTATCATTTAGTCGGTTAAGATAACCCTTGATGATGGCAGCACGTACAATGTTAACAGATTGTTCCGCACGTATGCGGCGAATGCAAGCCTGGAATAAGGAAGCCGGATATGGCAGGCCATGGAAAATGCTTTTCACTACAGCGTCAGGAAGATTGGGCGTCGCATCGCTTGACTTACCTCCAAGAGTGACATTTCCGAGGATTGAATGTAATCCTAAATATGGTTTCTTGTCTTTACGTGTATCAACAATCTCCATGTCTACAAAATGTTTGTTGATTAAACCGGCAAACTCACGCAATGGCAGTTCATTCCAATAAACAACCGCTATTCGGGCCGAATTGGGAGCCAGACCTAAAATAAAGAATTTATCATCTTTGTTGGTTGGCAACGTTCCGTTATAGATGGATATGAATGTACGCCGTACCAATTCTATACGCCTGTTTGGATTATCATTATCTTCTTCTGTTCTTCCAAACAAAGCGAACAGACTGTCCTCAGAGAGCTTGGCGACCTCACTATTGGATGAAGCCCAAAAAAGGAAAGTCCGTGAACCGATTATGAATTTATTGTGAGAGCCAGAACACAACAAGTGATTCAATGCTGTGGTATACGCAAATTCTGCTTCTTCAGATATAGGAGCATTATGGCCTTTTGATTTTCCATACGAATCATATCCGGAATTTACTTGGAATGCAACAAGTTTAGCTGTAGCCTGACTTCCCTGAATCATTGTAGCGGTAGTGACCTCTACTGTCTTTGAGTGGCTGCCCATTACCAAACAAACACCTCCATCTACATCATTGCCACTACATTCTAAATTTATTAATTCGCGTTTAGAAGCCACAATTTCCGTATCCCCTTCGATAAGAAAAGAAAACATGGAATACTTCTTATTGAGATTCTTGTTTATATCATCCCAAAGTGAATCCTTCTGCATGACATCAACCATATCTGATGGTTCTTGCTGATAAAAAGCATGAACAGCTTTCATGACTTCACTATTTGGGAACATTTCATATATAGATATAATCTTCGCTTTGAATACATCAAAATACTTGCGCATGTTTTCCATGTCCCCCTTATCAGAATAACCAAATACATACTGGCTATTATCATACAGATAATTTGCAACAGGGGCACTCGAACGTCCAACACTC
The DNA here is from genome assembly GCA_947170725.1 of uncultured Prevotella sp. Taxonomy (GTDB): domain Bacteria; phylum Bacteroidota; class Bacteroidia; order Bacteroidales; family Bacteroidaceae; genus Prevotella. Next base: position 174,142 of record CAMVUM010000001.1, on the reverse strand, counting down.
TTCTTTACAAGAAACTGTTGTGCGGACTTTTTGTCAATACGTCTGTCTTCAAAACGTAAGAATTTACCACACTTGTCAATAATGATGATAAAACCTATTTCTTTAAATTCCATCCCAAAAGCAGGTAAATCCCCACTCCGATGGTAATAATCATACAATGCTTTCAGTATCATCTCAGCACCTCCTCACTGTCTTTATCGGGTACGACAATCACACCTTGCTCCATTCTTGCACGATAGAACATAGCATCCGGTTTCTTCTGATTTCCTTCAAAATCCATATCATAAAGCATTATACCGAAATCCCTGTCTTCCGGCAAGGGTAACAACTCAGGTTGTTCTTTGTTGTCAATGTACTTCCAATCCGCTGCAAACTCCCGGCAACCAAGATACGGTTGAGTAAAGCATTGTCCTTGCGATGCCCTGCGCTCGAACATCTGATAATATTTCATTGGATTCTCATCATCACTTGGCTGATGTTTAGTAAAAGCCTCCTTCGAACGGTTTTTTACCGGAATAAATACTAGCTTTGCATAAATACGATAGTGCACATCTTGCAAAATCAAGGAGTTTCTCTGCTGACGTTTATCTTCAATGAAGATTGGAGACTTACCGGCCAAAGCCCCTACCTCATTCCTCCTGATGGTAGTCCACTTGATAGGTTTAAGAACCTCTATTTTCGTCACTTGCCAGCGCATGGCATAGCGTTTGAAAAGTATTGCTTCAAAAATGGCACGTGCTGCTGAAGGCGTAATGACATCATAACTCACTCGTTCCACTTTCAGTTCCGGTCGGGTGAAGCAAGCCCAGTCACCCCAAACTTCCAAACAATATTCTTTATCTGTATATTCCATAATTATGTATTGTCTTCTTATATATCTCCGTTTTTAAATTTTATATCATTAATATCTCTTCCATCCAATGGTTGTCAAGACGGAGACCTGTGGCACTGTCATACTGTTCTCTGTCCATCAACAAATAAATACCTTCCAAAACCTCTTCAATAGCACCATAGCTGACCAACTTGTCAAAATCGGAGCGGTGAATGCCTACTGTAAACTGAGCCAGTTGTTTCATCAAAGGATAGGTATAACCTGACTTTTTCAACTTTTCCACAAGTTCCATGCTGTTCCCCATATTCACAATGACATTCATGCAATCATCATCAATCATTCTAAATTCCTTTGATGCCGTTTCAAAACACAACTCGTTAGGATTGTAAAGGTAGTGTTTCATATCCTTATCGTCAAACGTGTTTTTCCTGCTATACAACTGATGAAAATACTTTTCCATCACAGAGGGCGCAAACCAGTCGCTGTCTGCCTGCAAATTCAGCCGTGCATTGTTGGCCGCAGCCATTGCCCCAAACGGGACACGCTTCTCTGCCGAAAGACTGAACACATATGTAGTGCCAACGGTATGTCTTCCTTCACGATTACACCGACCTGCTGCCTGCAATACGGAATCAAGTCCTGCTTCCTGACGAAACACAACGGGGAAGTCGATATCCACTCCCGCTTCAACCAGTTGGGTAGCCACCACTCTGACCACCGGCTGAGACTCATCTTTCAACAAAGATTTGATCATCCGTATTGTTTCACTAATATGTGAAGGACACATCATCCTCGACAAGTGTAGTTTAACTCCTTCATTGGGCAAACGGTCATACAGTTCCTTCGCATCTTTCCGAGTGTTTACTATGCACAGCACCTTTTTATATATAGCAACATCGGTAGCAATCTCATCATACGTCTTCCCTGTATTGTCCATATTCAATTCCACACGGCGGAGCTTGTCGTGCAAGGCAAACTCTTTCGGTATGATTTCCGTAATACGTTCTATTCCTTCAAAATCGGCCTTAGGATTTGCACCTTTTATAAGTCCGCTAAGCACCGGCAGACTGGCAGTCGTAAACAACACAGATATTCCGAACATTGTCTTATACGCTTTAAGCGCATCCACAATCGGCTGTAAGAAGTCCATCGGCAATGTCTGCACTTCATCCAAAACAAGAACAGAATTAACTATATTATGTAATTTACGGCAATCGGACGGCATATTGCTGAACATTGATTCAAACAGCTGCACGTTGGTGGTGACGATAATAGGATAATCCCAATTCTCCGTGGCCAATTTTGCTTTATCACGAACATCCTCGTCCTTTATGTCGTCTGGATTGAAGTTGCTATGATGCTCCAAGACATTCTCTTCACCTAAGATTTCCTTCAACAGACCAGCCGTTTGCACAATGATGCTGGTATATGGGATGGCTATGACGATGCGGTTCATGCCGTGAATTACCGCGTGCTTCATAGCCCATAACAACGACGAAAGGGTTTTTCCACCTCCTGTCGGCACCGTAAGGCTATAAAAACCTTTCTCGCCGGAAGAAGTCATACTGCATTGTTCCTGCACTCGCTTGCGAATGCGATTCACATCATTGTCAGGTGTATGCTGTCGCAATTCACGTAAATAATCTTCCAGCTTCGGCAATAATTCGGTCATAGCGGACGAGCATCCACGTTTACTCCATGACACAACATCCATAAACCGTTCTGTGTCAAGTCTGTCGGCGTCAACCAAACAGGAAAAAAGCATGCGTGACAGATGATGAAAATGCTTCATGTCTACCTTATACTTCGAAAAGGGAGATTCTGCAAGTTCTTTTAGCAAAAGAGATTTATCTACGCTTCCGCTCTTCATGCTAATCTCCACGGGAATTTGCCTTTCCTCCAGGACTCTCTCCACGTCTAAATAATCATGCAGTCCTGTATGATGGGAGATTATCTGATTGACAAGAAGATGTAACACACTTTTCCCCATAATATTTTTTGCCATAATGCCGCCAACAAACGCATGATTATGATCATCATAATGTTTTCGATCATCTGTGGATAGTTGGTTAACATTACGTATGTATTGTTGAAACGCCAAACGTTCCTTCCCTTTGTCGTGAAGTATTCCAAGCACATAACCCCAAGATGGAAGACCAAACTGATTGGCAAAACATGCCGCCATATCCGCAACACCCTTTTGGTGTTCGTCATTAGTTTGTATAATCCAGCTATTATGCGCATCATCCAAATATAAATGAGATATCATTACATTATTATTCATCTGGTTCCAAAACTTGTTCATAAATAATTCGTATGGCGGAGGCAGTAGCCAAAACGAAGCAGTGTGATTAGTCTAATTCTGGCATTCCTCTATGACAAACAACTAATCTATTTTAGTGTTGCAAACACGAACCTAATAAGTCGCTCTGACACAAAGCAAAGATATATAAAAAGTTCCGAATAATGAACCGGTTGAGATAAAAAAGATTTTTCTTTAAAGAATCTGTCAAAAATCAGTTCTTGAAATGCGTGATATACTCAAAAAAAGTCTAACTTTGCAACAAAAACCCAAAGACATAGAAATGTACATCAGACGAATCTTCCCACTGCTGAGTGCCATCGGCATTGCCTCGGGTGCCATGGCGCAGGCCGAGGTAGCCGATTCTCTCCCGACACAGGAACTCAAGGAGATTGTCATCAAGGCTCCAAAAGTGATACGCAAAGCCGATATGGATGTGTACCACCCGTCCAAAAGTGCCGTCGACAATTCAAAGAACGGCATGCAGCTGCTCTCGAATCTGATGATTCCATCGCTTTCTGTAAACGACGCCCTCGGAAGCATAACGTCAGCCGGCCAATCGGTGCAGGTGCGCATAAACGGCCGCAAGGCTACAATAGAGCAGGTCCGCACGCTGTTGCCGGAAACGGTAAAGCGGGTGGAATGGATTGACAATCCCGGACTCCGTTATGAAGGGGCCAGCTATGTCCTGAATTTCATTGTTGCCAATCCCACGCTTGGCGGTTCGTTGCAGCTGTACTCACGTCCGGCTCTGAACACGGCGTGGGGTTTCCACATGGCCGATGCCAAATTCAACTTCGGCAAGTCACAGTTTGAAATCGGAACCAACTATAAACTGACCAACAACATCAAAAGCCACCGTGACTACGACGAGACGTTCACATGGCCCGACGGGAAAAGCATCACGCGCAACGAGACGTCAAGAGGAGGAACAATGGACAATACGATGGGCAATCTGTGGGCTTCCTACAACTATGTCAAGCCGGACACCACAATGTTTGTCGCCGAGTTTTCGATGCATAAGAACTTTTCCGACAAACTTGTTTATAACGGTCTTCTCTCCATGAGCGACGGAACCGACGATATCCTGCTTACAGACGCCAATGGAAACAAAGGAACGACACCATCGGTCTCCGTTTACTTCCAACAGCATTTCGCCGGCCGGCAGATGCTTGTGGTGGATTTCAGCTCTTCATTCTATTTCGGCCGCACTTTCTCCGACTATCTTGAACAGCTGCCGTCCGAGTCATCCTACGTCACGGACATACATACAAACATAAAAGACAGGAATCAGGCATACACAATCGAAACTGATTATATAAAGAACTGGGACAATTCGCGGTTGACGGCCGGTGCATCCTATTCAGCCAACCGCAACCGTTCCAGATATGAAAATCTTGGCGGCGAGATTTTTCATCAGCGGCAGGACAAGGTCTATTTTTTCGCGGAATATTTCCGACGCTTCGGCAAGTGGTCGGCCACAGCCGGAATCGGGGCGCAGTACACCGACTTCCTGTTCAGGGAATCCAATCGCGGAAACCATTCGTGGAGCGCAAGACCCCAGGCTACGGTCACATACGCGCCGAACAAAAACCACAATTTCAGACTCAATTTCACTTCGTGGCAGTCGGCTCCGTCATTGGCCGAGACCAACGTCGTGCCGCAACAGCTTGACGGGTTTCAGTGGAGAGTGGGAAATCAGAATCTGAAAACCTCAGATTCCTATATGCTTACCTTCAGATACGGATTCAACCTGCCACGGGTCAACGGGTCGTTCGGCGTACGCGCGTTTACCTCTCCCAACGCCATCACCCCGCTGTTTGAATGGGACGGAGACAGGCTCATTACGACTTATGAAAACAGCGACGGACTCAAAAACCTGTCGTTCTTTCTCTCGCCTCAGATTGACGTTGTTCACGATTGGCTCACCGTGAGCGGATATCTTCAGTACCGCATGGAGCGCATGAAGGGAACCGGCTACACAATCAACCATAACGGATGGAGCGGAAACGCCTCACTTCAGCTGTCCCACTGGGGATTCGTTTTCAATGCCCAATACATTTATGCGCAGCGCGACCTCTGGGGCGAAAAAATCAGCTGGGGAGAGGACCTGAATATCGTCTCACTTGAATATAACTGGAAAGACTGGCAATTCGGAGCCGGAATCATCATGCCTTTCGGCAAGTACGACCGTGGTTCAAAGTCTCTCAGCAAATGGAACCGGAACGAACAGCACATGCGCATCGACATGAGGATGCCTTTCGTCACCGTCGCATGGAATCTCCAGTGGGGCCGGCAGAAACACGGCGTTCAGAAACTCATAGAAACAGAAGCCAACACCGACCATTCAACGGCGGGAGGACGATAGCAAACCGCGAGAGAAATGCACAGCATGTTCATGCCGAAGTCTTCTGCATGAACATACTGCTTGCTGCTGCCATGTAGTATCGCTGTTCATCGTGATGCTCGGCAAGCTGCTTAAACTTGATGCCTACAGGATGGGCAAGGAAGAGCATATTGAGAGTGTGGCAGAAAAGCAAGAGGATGTGCTTCATCTGTATTTTGACACACCCGCACAAGATCTTTCTTCGTTCCAATTATCCCATTTTATTGAATGGTTACTATTTTCCCAATCCATGTTTTTGCAGCCATTTCAACACATTGTCTTTCGCTGTGGCCATATTGTCACGCGAGACGGAAGGTCCTTGTATAACGGTTGCATTCTTCTCAAGTTCAGTAATGGTCTTGACAGACTGCGAGAAGCGGCTGCCACCATGCGTGCAAAATGGGATGACAGTCTTGCCGCTAAAATCATATTCTTCAAAGAACGTATATAGCGGCATAGGCATATCGTACCACCAGTTCGGATAACCGACGAATACCACGTCGTAGTCTTTCAAGTTCCTGATGTGCGAAAACAGTTCTGGACGGATTTTAGCTTCCGCTTCCTTTTTGGCAGCGTCCACAAGTTCCTTATGTCCTCCGGGATAGGTCTGCACAGTTTTGATGGCAAACAAGTCACCTCCGGTAGCTTCGCTGACAATTCGGGCAACATATTCCGTATTGCCGTAAAGATGTCCATTGTCAATAATCCGGCTGGCACCAGAAGAGGCATCCACCCCGTCCGCTTCCGGCACCGTAAAATAAGCAACCAGAACTTTTGCATCTTTACTCAGAGCCATGGAATGTACTACTACTTCCTGAGAAACTGGGGTTTGTCCCGTCGTTTCCTTTGAATCACAATTTGCATATGCCCATGCACCTGCTATGGCACAAACGACTATGACTACAAATAGAACTGTCTTTTTCATCTTCTTTCCATTTTTAGATATTCTACATTATTTATATACATTTTCTATCCCGGTATTTACATCATCCGTCCTGTTCTGTTTCCAGAAGTCGAGTGCATCCTCTACCCATCCTTCGGCCACTGTTCCGGTACCGATGCCAAAACCATGTGAAAGCCCTTCGTAGGCGTGGAATTCTGTCGGGATGCCAAGAGCCGAAAGACGCTGCAGGCGGTTTTGCATGGTGCGCCATGAGGCGATTCCGTCATTAGTGCCCACACAGGCATATGCTGGTGCGTCCAGTTCGAATGCCTGTGCTTTCAAAAGGGCAAGAACTCTGCGCATACACACACCTCCCTTTATATTGCTTTTTTTACGGGCGAACCGCCGAACACCTCGCTCATCTTCATGTTGTCAAGTTCCTCGTCAATATTACACACCTCCTCCTTCGTCAGGGCGATGTCAGCTGCCCCGATATTTTCTTTCAGTCGACAGAGGTGTCGTGTACCGGGAATAGGCACAATCCACGGACGTTTGCAGAGCATCCAGGCAAGAGCAATCTGTGAAGGCGTGGCATGATGGTCTTCGGCGAGACGGTCAAGCAAGGCGAACAATTTGCGGTTCAGCTCGAAACTCTCCTTGCGGAACTGCGGCATGGAAGCACGATAATCGGTAGCGGCATCAAAACGGCTGTCAGCAGTGTAACAAGTAGTCAGCACGCCGTTGGCAAGAGGCGAAAATGCGACGAAACCTATACCTAATTCTTCAAGCACATGGAAGAGCCGTTCGTGGTGCCGTGCCATCATGGAGTAGCGGTTCTGTACGGCTGTCACGGGACATACACGATGAGCACGGCGCAGGTACTCCTCCGTTGCCTCCGAGATACCCCAATGCAGGATTTTCCCTTCGCGTATCAAATCCGCCATTACCTCCGCCACCTCTTCCGGCTGCACATCCGGGTCAATGCGGTGCTGATAATAAATGTCAATACGGTCGGTATGCAAGCGGCGCAGGGAATCCTCTACGGAGCGGCGTATTGCTTTCGGGCGTGAACATGGAATAAGCTTATGCGTACCTGGTTCGTCAGGCCTGTCGAAGGATATGCCGAACTTGGTGGCAATCACCACATGGTCGCGCAGCGGCTTCAGGACTTCGCCGAGCAGTTCCTCATTGTCATGCGGATTTTGCGGTGTCCCATATACCTCAGCTGTATCGAAGAGTGTATAACCCATATCTACGGCATCTGCCAGAAGGTTCTTCATTTCGCGTTTGTCAGCAGGCGCACCGTAGGCATGGCTCATGCCCATACATCCCAGTCCGACGGCAGACACGCGCAGTCTGCCAGGTCCTAATGTTCTGTAATTCATGTCTGTTTCTTTTTCTGAATTTATTGTGTTGCAAATGTAGGAGGATTATCCGTGAGCGGCATTATACGGATTGCGGATGAAAATACATTTATTCCGGTTTTTACAGGTCTCTATTGTCGCCATGAAACCTGAAACAGCAAAAAAGGTAAGCTAATTTACATCTTTTATTTTTTCTATATAGCTGAAAATATGTACCTTTGCAATCGGCACAAGACGATGTTAATTATGAATGAACAGAAAAATATTGTTGTTGCCGACTCGTTGCGGCATTTGAGAGGTAATAACTACAGTTTCTTCTGCGATGATGACTGTTGCTGTGACTATCTGGTTCATGCCCTCTGTACAGGGGGCTTCTGCCGGTTTGTGTTCAACGGACGTGAATTTGAATTGCGTGAGGGCGACCTTATGATTGTGCGCAAGGGTAAGTTGATAGAAAGGATGCAGCCTTCGGCCGATTTCAAAGTGAAGATAATCTATATTACTTCTGATTTCATAAGTCTCTGTACACCGCAGAGCAACTATGGGATGAAAGGGCAGCTCGCCCTCTTTCTCAACCCCGTGATGCACCTCACGCCAGAACAACAGGAAGTGTGCCTCAGCGACTTCCGGATGGTGGAACAACGCCTTAACGACACCGGACACCACTTCCGCCGCGACATGCTCATCGCCGCCGTGCAGATGCTCATCCTCGACTTTTTCGATTTTCACTCGCACCTCTACGGCGAGACAGGTGTTTCCACCCAAAGTGCAGCAATCATGAACCGCTTTCTCTCCATGCTGGAAGACGGCACGTATCGCCAACACCGCGAGGTATCGTATTATGCCGACCGTCTCTGCGTCACATCCAAATACCTTTCCGAAGTGTCGAAGAAAGTGAGCGGCTATGCGGCCAACTATTGGATAAACCGCTACACCGCCCTCGACATCGCCCGTCTTCTGAGAGACAAATCCCTGACTTTCGTCCGTATCTCCGATATGTTCGGATTCTCTTCGCCAGCCTATTTCAGCCGTTATGTGCAGCGCAATTTAGGGATGAACCCGACGGAGTACAGGGAATAGACAGAAGCCAGTGCACCTTGCATGCCCCTCTTCTGTGCCATATAGTTGAGATTAACCATTAAAGTCCGTCAATCCATTTATCCGGTTCTTTTTCCGACGCTCACATCCGGTCAAAATGACTGGAATTGGAACTGAAACGAACTTCGTGAGCATGTTCAACTATAGCTTCTTTCTCTTGAGCGAGAGTTTTCATGTCTTTTATTAATGTTTTCATGTCTTTTTCCTTTTTCATTATGTTGTAACCGCCTTATGCTATGCCGAAGACATGAAACCGGCGGTAACGGAAAACAGTATGCTCTTTTTCCATTACCGCCTGTTTCAGATCTTGAAATCAACCTTATAGGAATTTTTGATTGTATATTATCTACACATCAAGTCGTTTATCATCTCATACACCTCTTCCTTTCCGAGTTCGGTCGTACAAGGAACGGCATCCACTTGTTCATGACTGACTTCTCCCTCGTAGTACATCGGCACACCGAAAGAGGCAAACAACTCCGTCAACTTGTGCGAAGATTCTTCAATGGACGAGTCAAAACCGAACGCATCAAGGAAATAGCGGCGGACGTCCTCGGCGTGATGCCTACCCATAACGCGGAGAAAACGTGGGAATACGCTTGTCAGGCTGCGACGGTAGGTACTGCCGAAGAGCACTTCGGGCAGAAACTCCAGTTCATAAATCTCGTAGGCAAACTGCTCCACTTTTCCGATGCCGAGACGTGAAGATGTGGAAAGCGATGCACCCAACAGAATGGTTCCTCGTGCGTCAAGATCATCGGGATGCTCCTGCAAGGTACGGGTGGCTTCAAGTACATTTTTTATATAAGAAATGCCTGCGTCATAGGACATCTTGTTGCGATCACCGAGGATGCACGCTGACAGTTGCACCAGCGTTACCAGTCCCGTGTAGGCGGTCATCTCTTTACCAAGGCTCAGGGAGTATTTTGGACAGAGAATCGCGTAGTCGGCAGGAATGCCGTATGCCGTTCCGAAGTCGCCGTTGCGTGAATCGACCGATACGGCACCCAACCCGTTTTCCGAACCACTCGACGGATAGGTGGGAATCAGCGCGAGCGGCATCCGCTCCAGGCCGTAGGACGGTCTTCCTTTCAGGTATTCCCACAGGTCAGCTTCGTGATAGTAGCCGAAGGCTATCAGCTTAGCACTGTCCATCACGCTTGCACCGCCTGCGCCGATAATCATCGTCACACCGTTAGCCTTTGCCCAACGGATGCCTTCCTCTATCTTATTGAACTCCCTTGACGAACCGCCATAGTCCACAAAGGGAATGTCCGCTTCCGCCAAGGCTCCAGTGATGTCCTCATAACATCCGTTTCGTTTTACAGAACCTCCGCCATAAACCACCATCACTTTTTTGCCTTTGGCAATGCCGGCAACCGTTTCTCTGATGTCGTTGCAAAAGAGAAGTTTCGTGTCATTTCTAAACGTAAAATCTTTCATTGCTATATTGTTGACTATTTTTAATTTTGTTTGCAAAGGTCGTAACTAATAGGCTGTCCCTTATTATAAATATCTCCGTGATATTTTACCTTTTTGCTGTTTCTTGCCAACTGATATATACGGTATGAAATCATTCGCTTTCGCGCACCTTTCTCCGCCGAGACTTAATCGAAAGGTTCCCGTAAAAACAGCAAATCAATCCGTAGTCTGTATAAGCGAGGTCGTGTCCAACAGCTGTACCTTTGCACCATAACAATAAAAAAACATCGCTAAATTGAATAATTATAAATCTAAAATTAAAAATACATCATGAACAGTTTCAATTATGAATATCCCGTTCGCCAACACTTTGGCAAGGGATGCGCGGAGAGCGCGATAAAAGAAGAAATGAAGAATGTGGGACAGCGGGTACTGCTTGCCTACGGAAGTGGTTCACTGAAACGCACAGGACTGTATGACAAAATACGTTCGTGGCTGGAAGCATGCGGAAAACAGGTGACGGACTTCAGCGGCATCATGCCAAATCCCACGTATGCGAAAGTACAGGAAGGCGCACGCCTGGTACGCGAAAACGATATCGAGTTCATTCTCGCCGTGGGCGGCGGGTCGGTCATCGACTGCTGCAAGATTGTGTCAGCACAAGCACGAATGGACGAGGATGTGTGGGACGCGTGGTATGTGCGTCATCATCTGCCTGTTGAATTTATTCCGATGGGAGCCGTAGTCACCGCATCGGGTACTGGAGCCGAACAGAACAACGGGGCGGTGATTACCCACGAAGAGAAGAAACTGAAACAACCGCTTTTCGGAGCATTCCATTCGTTTGCCATACTGGACAGCGACCTGACAAAGACCCTGCCCATGAAACAGGTTGTCAGCGGAGCCTTCGACACGCTATCTCACTGCATGGAGACCTACATGGGTAAGCCGCAAAGCACGAATCTCAGTGATGAAATCAACGAGGCAATCATGCGGAATGTCGTCAAGAACCTGCGTGCCTTGATTGCCAATCCCGATGATGACTTTGCCCGTGGCGAACTGATGTGGGCATCGGCGATGGCGGAGAACGGGATGCTGAAATTGGGCAAGCAGACCGACTTCCAGTGCCACATGATCGAGCACGCCGTGGGGGCTTACACCGACTGCAACCACGGACAGGGACTGGCGGTCATCCATCCAACGCTCTACCGCCATCTGCAGGATGAGGGCAAGGAGAAGCTGGCACGCATAGCGGAAACCGTATGGGGCGTAAAAGGAAAAACCACCGAGGAGACAGCCACACGAGGCATCGACGCACTCGAATCGTTCATCAAGGAAATCGGACTGCCCACCCGCTGGAGCGAAATGGGCATCACGGATGAAAGCGTATTGCACTCCGCCGCCGACACCTGCTTCCTCACACCTGGCTGTTGCAAGCAATTTTCAAGAGATGAAGTCTTTAAAGTATTGAAAGAGTGTATGTAGAAAACATTAAACAGATAAAGCAATGAAGAAAACATTTATAATCGCATATTGCATGTTAGCTGCCCTTTGTGGAACAGCGAATGCACAAAGTCAGGCATTTACGGAAACAGCAACTGTAAAAAGCCATAACGCCAACCTCTGGGGACTGGTTTACCGGGAAGCCATTACAAAGAACGAAGCGGGCAAGGTAAACATCCATCCCATAACTTACAACTTGAACGGTCTGAAAATTGCCGCCAATATCTATACACCTGCCGGATATGATGCTTCGAAGAAATATCCAGCCCTCGTCGTAGCACACCCCAACGGCGGTGTGAAAGAGCAGGTGGCAGGTCTTTACAGCCAGCGCATGGCAGAACAGGGATATATCTGCCTTGCTTTCGATGCCGCCTATCAGGGAGCCAGCGAGGGAGAGCCGCGCAACACCGACAAGCCAGCCAACCGCATTGAGGACATCCATCGCGCCGCCGACATCCTGCTGCAATATCCGGGAGTGGATGCAGCCCGTGTGGGCATTCTCGGCATTTGCGGCGGTGGCGGCTATACACTGGCTGCCGCGCAGACCGACAAGCGTTTCAAGGCCGTTGCCACACTCAGTATGTTCAACACCGGCTTGGTGCGCCGCAACGGTTTCCTTGACTCACAGATTAACAGTGTTCAGGAACGTTTGGCCGATGCCTGTGCCGCCCGTCAGAAAGAGGCCGAAGGCGGTGAACCGGAATATGTGGGCGATATGAGCGGCGTTACACCCGAACAGGCAGCCAAACTGCCATTCGACCTCTACCGTGACGGCTATGAGTATTATCTGCAAAGCCACGCTCATCCCAACTCCACGTTCCGCTATACCAAGAGCAGTCTTATGGACCTTTTCGCTTTTGATGCCAGCGAAGGGATGCACCTCATCAACCAGCCTCTGCTGATGATAGCAGGCAGTCTTGCCGACACATTCTACATGACAGAACAGTGTTACAGTAAAGCCACAGGCACTCAAAACAAAGAACTATTCCTCATACCCGGTGCCACACACATCAAGACATACTATGTGCCTGAATATGTTAATTTGGCTGTCGGTAAACTGACGGAGTTCTTCGGAAACAAGCTGTAATAATCTTCAAAACGTTACTATGAGGATGTTTCATCTGCATTTTGACAGTTTGCAAACGATTGTTTTCCAACACAAGGACATACAGACGAACCACCACACCCAAATTTGTAAATTTAGTTCTGACTTTTACGCCCACGAGAAGAGGGACTTTTCAAAAAAAATCGACCGAGGCCGCAAATATCGCAAGCATGCGCGTATCAAATATTAGGGGTCACCGTGACTATATATTTACATGTTTCATAACTACCTCATTCTTAACCACATAGAAATCGTACCATTGGCACAAAACAACGGCAGCGGCGCGGTGGGTCTGCCGTAAGGCCCTCCCGACTCTGCAACGGGGCCTTTACGGCGATGCAACGGGGCCGCCGTTGCATCACAACAAGGCCGTTGTTGCAACCCAAGGAGGCCCTTACGGGAACAAAACGGTAACTTTTCAGGACAAAATCGGCAATCAAAAAACAAGGAGAAATTTAATTCTGGAAAAGCCGGGAGAGCCTTACGGGAACAAGTAGGCACAAAAAAGCCCGCTGACCGGACGGAAAACAGAAAGAAAAATGGCTGAAATGGGCATAAAAATCCCCAAAAACGATCTAAAACGATTTTTTTTGCAGCAGTAGTTTTGTAAATATATAAGCTATCAGTTCTTATGGATTCTTATTGGCATCACACCTGTATGCCATTCCAAAACGCACGGAACGTCTTGATGGCTAAGAAAAAGAGGCTGTGCCTATTTTGAAGAGGGTGCTTCATCTGCATTTTGAAACACCCTCTTCAACAAAGAAATTATAATGTCATCTCAATACTTTCCTGCTTCCGTTTGAATCTTTTATGACATACATACCGTAGGTCATATTGGATACGGTCACTTTTCGTCCGGAAAGGTCATAGATTTTTTGTGGGATATCAGATAATACTTCCGTAGTAACTTGGCTGATCGATGTGGAACTGCCTGATGAGTTCTGATTGTTCCATTCCTCGTTGATAAGGTCTATCCATGTCTGGATGGTAGATGGCGTTATCCTGCCGCTTGTCAGTCCCTCACCCGCAAGGTGGGCGGCATCAGGTGTGCTGTTGACGATTTCGGCAAGAGTTTCGTCACGATAAGTGGCGGCGTAGGTGCAGAACGGCACTACGGTCTTTCCCTTGAAACCGTAGCTTTCGCAGAATGTGTGGATAATCATAGGCGTGGTCCACCACCATACGGGGCAGCCTATGAACACAACATCGTAATCATCCCAATTGTTCACTGTGCCTTTGATGGCAGGACGGGCGTTGTTGTCCTTCTCCTCGCGTGCCACCTCTGTGCAAGGCGTGTACGCCGTAGGATAAGGCGTTACCGGTTCAATGCGGAACACGTCCGCTCCGGTGATGTTCTGAATATGCTGTGCCATCCGTTGGGTGGTTCCGCCCCAAGAAAAGTAGGCGACCAACACTTTCTTGCCACCGAAGTAAGCACTGCCCGTACCTTCAATCACTTCGTTGTCGTTGTCCAGCTCCGACATTATATTGTCGTTGGAACACGCTGAACCGCTCACGATGGTCAGGAAACTGACCAATAACATCAAAATCTTTTTCATTGTTCTTGTATTTGGGTTATTCACTTAATCCTTCATCGGCATCCGTCCGAATCGTTCGGTCTGCTCCAAAGTTGCATGGAAGAACCGCTGTTCTTTATAAAACGAGCGCATGGGCGGCGGAGCGATGGATGGTCTAGTCTCCGAAATTCTTCTTCATTCCGGTTCCTACTTTATTTCCAGTTCATGAACATTCTTGCCGTCTCAGCATCGTGATGGTTGAAGAAGAGGCTATGTCCGGTGTCAAGTTTGGCAATCCGACACATTTCCTCATCGGTAAGCTCAAAGTCGAAGATGTCAAGGTTCTCTTGCATACGCTCCACATGTGTGGACTTGGGGATGATAATCACGCCGCGCTGGATGAGCCAGCGGAGCGCCACCTGTGCCACACTCTTACCATACCGGGCACCGATGTGCGCCAGCGTCTCGTTGACGAACAGATTGTTGCGCCCTTCGGCGAAGGGTCCCCACGACATGATGTGCGTGCCGAACTCTTCCATAATCTTCTGCGGCTCCACCTGCTGATTGAAAACGTGCGTCTCCACCTGGTTCACGGCCGGAACCACCTCCATATTGCTTGCTATGTCGATAAAGTGGTCCGGGTAGAAGTTAGATACGCCGATGGCACGCAGCTTACCTTCCTTATAGGCATCCTGCAAGGCACGGTAGGCACCGTAGCGGTCGCAGAAAGGTTGGTGAAGCAGCATCAGGTCGATGTAGTCGGTCTGCAACTTGCGCAGACTCTCTTCGATGGAAGCCTTAGCCTTCTCGTAGCCGTAATTGGAAATCCATACCTTACTGACAAGGAACAGCTCCTTGCGGTCTATACCGCTCTTCTTCACGGCATTGCCCACGCCCTCCTCATTATGATAGGCCTGCGCCGTATCAATCATGCGGTAGCCTGCGCGCAAGGCGTCCGACACACAGCGTTCACACTCCTCAGGCGATACCTGATAGACCCCATAGCCCATTTGCGGCATTTCGATGCCATTGTTCAGTTTCATGTAATTCATATTCTTCGTTCTTTTGATTGTTATTCCTTTATTGTCAGGTCCTTCAGCACTTCGCGCAACGGCGTTGAACTTGCCGGACCGAGGTTCACTTCCACGATGTTCAACACTGTCGTGAGTTGTTCTGGCGTGATGCCCAAATGCAGGCAGATGCCCATGTGGCCGTAGGCCATCGGCTCCACGCCGCCCACGCCGGCGAGAATGGAGACTGTGGCAAGCTCACGCTCGCGATAGGTCAGCAGGTCACGCTCGAAGAGGTCGGCAAACAGATGCTCTTTCAGGAAACATTCGATAGTGGGAGCAAAAGCAGCATAGCCCGTTTTGGGGACATCAGCAGGTATGCCTGAGATTTCCGTGAGGATGTCGCAACCGCGCTCATAGCGGCTTGCCTTGTTTGCAACAGGCGATGCCTCACGCCCCGTTGGGTCTTCGATGCCTTGCTCACGACGCTCCTTTATCAACGCCTCAAAGGTCTGTATGGCACGCAAACTGCGCGGAAAACCGCAATAAGCGTAGGCATGTATGAGCACCTCGTTAATCTCATTGACGGTCATGCCGGCCTGCAAGCCTTCGGTGAGGGCAAGCGGCAGATGCTCAAGGTCGCCCCGCCCCGTATAGGAGGCTATGGCTACGATGGCCCGCTCGCGGTCGGTCAGCGTGCGGTTGGCTTCGGCGTACCGCCCTGCGGATTGGGCAGTTGCCTCTGCATACTCAATGTCATTTACAGGCTGAAGCCAGGTGGGCTTGTTGATCTCCGGGTTGCATTCTATAGCGAGGTGCGCAAACCAGCTGTCGGGAGCCGCCCCGTGCCAGTGTACCACTCCTGCGGGAATCTCCACAATGTCCCCGGGGAAGAGACGGCGGGCCGGTTGTCCCTTTTCCTGATAATAGCCGATACCGGCAGTGGCAATCAGTATCTGTCCGCCCGTATGCGAGTGCCAGTTGTTGCGGCAGGCCGGAGCAAAGGTTACGTTGAACATAGGCACGTTCAGTTCCTTATGCCCGCTGAGCGGTGAGAGCCATACCTCGCCGCTGAAGTTGGGATTGGGCGATATTTTCTCTCCAACCGGATATGGCTGGCGGAATGATTCTACGGTCTGTGCCATGCTGCCGACTGTAGCGGCCATACACATCCATGCGGTAAGAATTACTGCTTTCATGTTTTTTGCTTTTAGTTTATATTCTGTTCATACGATTTCGGAATGTTGTATTACGCCCGCAAAGATAAGCCGCTATTCTATAAGACGACTTTCCATAATTGCGGACGATAATGTTATTTTTACAGCAATTTTATTCATTGAACAGATTCTTTTCCGTTTGCCACTTATCCACGATACGATGTCTTGCATCCCACCTAACGGACAGATGACTGAGCAATTGACTCTGCCCGGCATCTGTATCAGCATAACCATCCCGTGAAATCAAGAGACAGGGCCGTGACCGCCAGAAAAACAGAACGACAAGTGTCTGCCTTATTTTCCCGTCATATTGTTTCCTTTAGAGATTAAAACTGACTGTTCGCCCGCTTGATGTCCACTAACGAAATGTGTTCGTTGCGGTAACGCGCATTCGGATTGGCTTCACCGCGCCCTAATAACGGGTCGGTTTCGTTTTTGGCAAACCGGATGGCTTTCTGCGGACAATTTTGTATGCACGCAAAGCAGAACTCGCAGTCGCCCTTCATTCTAACGCCCTGCGAACTCAATTCATAATTACCGCGAGGACAGACGGAAACGCAGACACTGCAATCTATGCAGGCATCGGTCACGGTAAAATACTTTTCGCTTTTCATCAGGAAACCAATTTCGGGATTCAGTCCTGTATATGCCATGAAGCCACGGTGCATTTCACGCTCTTCCTCTGTCACCGGTTCGTGCCAACACCTTCGGGCAGAAAGATCAGCTGTTATTTTTTGAATGTTCTCCGGGATATGTTTGTCAATCAAAATCTGTTCATTCATGTCAAAGTTCGGCAGCCAGTTGTCCACCATGACAAGCGTATTGATATAGTCGAACGCATTGCCGGCTTTCTGCGAAATTCCGTTCCATATCTCTACTGCATCGCATTTCCTTGCGCCATAAGTGAGAATAGCAAACTTATATCCGGCCTTCAGTTTCGCTTTCTGTATGAACTGACGGACCATGTAGGGCGGCATGTGTCCATAGATGGGATAGACAAGCCCTATCTCATCCGCTTCAATTTCAAACTTCTTTTGCTTCATCAGTTGCGGAATACTCAACAATTCCGTACCATCCTTTGCCAACTGCCGCGCCACATACAGGCAGTTACCCGTACCCGTGAAATATAGAATTATGCGTTTTTTCACTTTCTCCGCACATGATGCCAGAGAGAACAAGCCTGAGGAGGCGACAGCACTGCTGATAACGGCTGTTCCTATGCGCTTCAAAGCATCCCGGCGACTGATTTTATTATCTGTATTCATATTCCTGATATCCAATGGTTGTTGCAATCTATTGTTTTTGCAAAGATAGATGATGTTCTCAAGGAACACCTTATGGAAATTACGGGATATCATGCCATTTTTGCGGTATATGTCCTGTTTTCGTTGTCTCAGAAAAAATACAGTTCCACTTTGGTATGTCGATTGGCTTCCATCAGCATATTGTCGGCTATTCCGCCTCTGCCGGTTTTGACATTCATCCCGTTCGGACCCCCGTGCCGTTCCAGCTCAGCAGCGATAAATCCAGCCCTCGACATTCCCCACTTCGCATTGACTTCGGCAAGAATAAATGGCGAGCTATTTGTATTCTTTAAGAGACAAAGGAAATAAATTTCCACTGATAATAAAAGCGTTGCATCGCAAAACACGTAATCCGGGTATTTTTATCCGCAATTCAGGTACTTTGTTGATTATCATACAGAAACACTTATAATAAAACCCGTAATCGGGGTACTTCTGTCAGTAAGACAGGTATCGTTTCGCATGATGGAACATACTAATTTTGCATCGTACAAAAAAACAATAATTCAAAATCAAGCAAATATGAAACGGATAGTAATTACAACCATGACGGCATTGACTCTTTTTGTATCTGCCGTCGCACAAAAAACAGACGAGCGTGTTCCCGCGAAGGGATTTGCCATGTTTTCCGCCGAAGACACCTTCCATCCTTACGAGTTTACACGTCATGCCATCGGCGATAACGACATTCAGATTGAAATCCTGTATGCAGGCATCTGCCACAGCGACCTGCACGCCGCTTGGGACGAGCAGCAGGAACAGGGATTGCACGCCGCTTACCCAATAGTTCCGGGACACGAAATAGCCGGTCGCGTGGCGAAAGTCGGCAAGAACGTCACGAAATTCAAGGTCGGCGATCTGGCCGGTGTCGGCTGCATGGTCAAGGCCTGCGGACATTGCTCATCCTGCGAGATGCACAAGGAGCAGTTCTGCGAAAATGGTACGACCTTCACCTACAATTCCAAAGACATCTACCACGACGGCGAGATGGCTATGGGTGGCTACTCGGACAATATCGTGGTAAGCGAGAACTTCGCCATCAAGATACCTGCAAACGCCGACCTGAAACGGGTCGCCCCGCTTTTGTGCGCAGGCGTTACGACTTGGTCGCCCATCCGTTTCAGCAACGTCAGGAAAGGTGACAAGGTGGCCGTTGCCGGTTATGGCGGACTGGGACACATGGCAGTGCAATATCTGGTGGACTTGGGAGCCGATGTGACCGTGTTCGACCGCACCGAGGAGAAGCGTGCCGATGCCGCCCGTATGGGTGCGACCCGCTACGTGAATGTGAACAATCCCGGAGAGATGGAGGGACTGCGCAACACGTTCGATTTTATCATCAGCACCATTCCTGCCAACTACGAGCCGATTCAATATGTCGCCATGCTGAAAATGGGCGGCGAAATGGCTATCGTGGGACTTCCCGACAAATCGACGCTCAACATAGCCAACATGGCGTTCCTCTCCCAGCGCAAGGTGTACGGCTCGCTTATCGGTGGCATTAAGGAGACGCAGGAGATGCTTGACTATTCTGTGGCGCACGACATCTATCCCGAAGTGGAAATCATCAAGGCGAATGCTTCCGAAATAGACAAGGCTTGGCGTAACGTAGCTGACGGAAAAGTGAAGTTCCGCTATGTAATTGATATGAGCACGATAAAATAAAGTGCAAACGAGAGCTGAGCTAAACTTGTTTGAGCTATGCCGAGTGTTTATTATGAAAATAAGGAGACTGAACGATGAACGATATTATAGAAAGAATGCGGAGCGGAAAACGGATTTCGGAAACGGATCCCGACTTTCCCCGTTTGTGTGAGGAAATCGAGAACACGAGGCGGCTCGTAGGGGAACTGAACACGGGCTATCATTCGCCCGATGAAGTGCGGGCGCTGCTCGAACGCATCTGGGGACAGCCGTTGGATGCCTCCGTGCGTATGTTCCCGCCGTTCTATACGGCTTTCGGAAAAACAACCCGCGTGGGCAAAGAGGTGTTCATCAACTTCGGCTGCACGTTCCTCGACCAAGGGGGCATCACTTTGGAAGACGGCGTATTCATCGGACCGGGAGCGAAGATTCTGACGGAGCACCACCCCGAAGAACAGGCTTTGCGGCATCGGCTGTTGGTCAAGCCCATTGTCGTTCGTCGCAACGCATGGATCGGTGCGGGTGCGATGATACTGCCGGGCGTTACGGTCGGTGAGAACGCCATCGTTGCCGCCGGAGCAGTCGTGACGAAAGACGTACCCGACAATACCGTTGTGGCGGGTGTTCCTGCAAAAATATTACGAAAAATCAAACGATAAAACTATATGAAAATGCTTGTATCATCTCTTTTGCTTATGTCGGGATTGGCTTGTGCGGCAGGAGCTTGCACTACGACCGAAGAGCCGATGAAGCCTGAAGAACCGACAAATGTTCCCGACCCTAAACCGGCTCCCGACCCTAATTCGAATCCTGATACGCAACCTTCCGGTAGCCGTGCCTTGGTGGTATGGTTCTCCTGCACGAACACGACCAAAGGCATTGCCAACCGGATTGTCGAGGTGACCGGAGCGGCGACTTGGCGCATCGAACCCGAAGTGGCTTACACGTCCGAGGATTTGAACTACAACAACTCGTCATCCCGCGCCAATGGCGAGCAGAACGACCCGTCGGCACGTCCTGCCATCAAGGGAAAATGCGAGAACTTTGCCGACTATGATGTGGTTTTCCTCGGTTATCCCATCTGGTGGGGCAAAGCTCCGAAGGTGATTTTCACTTTCCTTGAAAGCCATGACCTCACGGGCAAAACCATCGTTCCGTTCTGCACCTCGCACTCCAGCGGCATCGGTTCGAGCGATACCGACCTGCACCGTCTGGCGACCGGAGCCGAATGGAAACAGGGACGGCGGTTCAGCGGCAACGAATCAGAAGAAACAATAGAAAACTGGATTGAAAGTATGAACCTGAATTTCAATAATAATACGAATGCAGGGGTATTCGACCTCTCAAAAGGGACAAACGGGAATGCCCCCACAGTGAAGTTAAGAAGCGGCTACGATATGCCGATTCTCGGACTGGGAACTTACAGCCTGCACGGTGATGTCTGTGTCAATTCCGTAAAGGCTGCGCTTGCCGCCGGTTTCCGCAAGATAGATACGGCACACATGTATGACAACGAGGAGGAAGTGGGACAGGGTGTCCGTGAATCGGGCGTGCCGCGTGAGGAAATCTTCGTGGCGACCAAACTCTATCCCAACCAGTATGATAATCCTGAAGCCGCCATTGAGGAGTGTCTGCGCAAACTTGACATCGGGTATATCGATCTTATGTTGTTACACCATCCGGGAACAAATGATGTGAAGGCCTATAAGGCGATGGAAAAATATGTGGCGGCTGGTAAAATCCGCTCGATAGGTGTATCGTGCTACTATATCAAGGAGATTGACGAGTTTCTGCCGAAGGTGAACATCAAACCTGTGCTGGTACAGAACGAGGTTCATCCGTATTATCAGGACACGGAAGTAATGAAACATCTCCATGACCTCGGCATCGTCGTAGAGGCATGGTATCCGCTCGGTGGACGTGGGCATCAGAAGGAACTGTTGAGCGACCCTGTACTGTCTGAAATCGCAGCCGAACACAACAAATCGGTAGTGCAGGTGATTCTTAGATGGCACTTGCAACGTGGCGTGGTCGCCATCCCCGGTTCGAGCAATCCTGACCATATCAGGGAAAACATCTCGGTTTTCGACTTCTCTCTGACCGATGACGAAATGGCCCGAATCGCCGCTCTCAATAGAAACGAGAAGCATGACTGGTATTAACAACTATGACAGGATATAGCAATGAGTAAAGAAAACAGTATGACCCGCCGTGAAGCACTCAAAAAGATGGGGATGGTAGCGGCAGGGATTGGACTGGGCATCGGTGGCATGAACGCCACCGATGTACTGGGACTGTCCGAAAAAAAAGAAAAACAAGGAAAAATGAAAGTATTGGCAGTCAACGGCAGTTCACGCAAGGATGGCAATACGGCGGATATGCTGAATCTTGTATTGGGCGAGCTGGAAAAGGAAGGTTATGAAACGGAACAAATACAGTTGGCTGGACATACTATAAATCCCTGCAAAGCCTGTTTCGCCTGTGCCGGAAAGAAAAACTGCGTGTTCGGCAATGATATTTTTCAGGAACTTTACAGAAAGATGACCGAAGCCGATGCCATCATTCTCGGTTCTTCAACCTATTCGGCAGATGTTTCATCCACGCTGAAAGCTGTAATCGAGCGTGCCAGCGTGGTCAGCGACACCAATCCGGGCATGTTCCGCCACAAAATAGGCGGTGCGGTCGCCGTTGCCCGAAGAGCCGGTGCCATGAACACCATCGACACTATCAACCATTTCTTTCTCAATAAAGAAATGTACATTGCAGGTTCCACTTACTGGAACATCGCTTACGGACGTCTGCCCGGCGAAGCCATGAAAGACGAGGAAGGTGTTGCCAATATGAAGAACCTCGGACAGAATATCGCGTGGCTGCTGAAACGGCTTGTATAGACATTCCTCATCCATGCCTCCGGCCCTGCCTTGTCGAAGAAGCATAGTTTGCCATCAGGGTTGTAGTACGGGATGACACTGCGCATCACCAGTTTGTGCAGATAGCTTACCTTGATGCCGATGAACGCTGCCGCCTCGGCAGTTGAAATAAGTTGTTTCTTTCCTTCCATGTTGCTGTCGTTTTTTTGTGAATACTCGTGATATCAGAACTATCTCATGATGCGGAAAATGTCAGTTCATATATATGATAAAGAGGATGTTTCAAAATGCAGAGAAGCATTTTGAAACATCCTCTTGTTTTTGTGCTGCATAGAGTATAGAGCACAATCATCCCGTGTTCAGCTATGCTACTCCATGAACCTTATTTTGTCCTCACGCCTTGGCTTTGCGTCAGGCGTTTCATCTGGATAACCGAGGGCTATGCAGTAGAGCAGCTCGTAGCCTTCAGAGAAAGCCATACGGTCGAGGAACGGTTTGGCCGAAGGAGAGTCCACTATCCATCGTGCCGAGCTGCCAAGACAGCATGACCCGATGCCCTTCGACCAAGCAGCAAGAATGATGTTCTCGCCCAGAAGTCCACAGTCCACCTGAGCCATATCGTAGCCTTTGTCGTATGCGATGCAGACTACACACGGTGCATTGACGAAGATGTTCTTGAATCCCTTCCGTTCGCCAATCTTCGGATTGTCCTTCACTACTGCGGCCGTGATTGAATCAATCAAATCAGGAGAGTCAATCACACGAATCTCATACGACTGCAGGTTCTTGCCGCTGGGCGCATTGACGCCACATTCCAGAATCTCGTTCAACGTCTCACGGCTGACGACGGAATCCTTGTAGGCACGTATGCTTCTGCGGCTCATCATCACGTCAGCCACCACACTTGCTGAATCCACGGCCACAGCCGGCTCCTGAGTCTTGTTCTCATTACAGGCGGCAAGCATCATGGCTGCTGCCATTCCTAAAATAACTTTCTTCATATTATATGTCTTTTTTGCAGTTTCGTCTTTTATAAAATATAGATTCAAGAAGAAGTAGAAGTACAATGCTTCTATCTTGAATCTATATCAGAATGAAAGGGTCAACGCAAGAAGTAGGCGCTATTTCACGGCATTAGCATCGACGTGTTCGAGAAGTTTCACGGCGTCGACATACTGCGCGATGCCTTCGGCCACCTGCTTGGCGGCTTTCATGGCCAGTACGACGGTTTGCGGACGGTGGACGACGTCACCGCCGGCAAAGACTCCGCGGCGGGTGGTCATGCCGTAGGGGCGTTCGGTGGTGATGACATAGCCTTTTTCGTCAACATCGATGCCGTCGGTCGTTGACACGATGCGGTTGGCCGGACGCGAGCCGATGGCGAGGAAGATGCGGTCGAAAGGTTCTACGCGTTCACCGTCAGGCGAAACGAGACGCACCTTCTTCAGACGGCCGCGGGCATCGCCGATGAACTCCGTGGCCTGCGTCTGCCACAGGAACTTGACTCCCTCTTCGAGGGCTTCGGTATATTCGCGCTCGATGGCCGGCATGTCGGCCTGCGTCTTACGGTAGATGACGGTGACGTCGGCTCCAAGGCGGATGCACGTGCGGGCGGCATCCATGGCCACGTTTCCGCCACCGATGACACCCACGCGCTCGCCGCTACGCAACGGTATGCGGCTGCGCACGGTAGCACCTTCATTGTAGGCGGCTACCTGATGTAGCAGATGGATGGACTGGATGACACCGTTGAGACGGGCACCCGGAGTGTCGATTGTCTGGGGCAATGCCGTGCCAGTGCCGATGAAGATAGCGTCGTAGCCGTCGGCAAAGATGCTGTCGACGGTAACGTCGTTGCGGCCCACCATGCAACCCGTTCTGAACTCAACGCCGAGCGCCTCAATCTTTTTTATCTCATTGCGTACTACCTGTTTCGGCAGGCGATATTCGGGAATGCCGTACATAAGCACACCGCCGGGCTCGTCCTGTCCCTCGAAGATGGTGACACTGAATCCCTGACGGGCAAGATCGCCGGCAACGGTCAGTCCGGCTGGACCGGAACCAATCACGGCTACGCGGCCGCGTGTCTTCTGAGGAAGTTTCTCGCGGGTGAGGTTCATTTCGGTATCGAAGTCGGCAAGGAAACTCTCCAGGCGGCCTATCTGCACCGGCTCGCCTTTCTTTCCGAGCACGCAGTTGCCCTGACACTGTTTCTCGTGGGGACAGACGCGGCCGCAGATGGCGGGCAGATTGCTGATTTCGTTTATCACGTTCATGGCTTCACCGAAATTGCCTTTCGACAGTTGATGGATGAAGTCGGGAATATTGTTGCCTATGGGACAGCCCTTGCGGCACTGCGGAACCTTGCAGTGCAGGCAGCGCTTGGCCTCGATGATGGCTTCAAGCGGCGTGAAAGGCTCATGGATTACTTGAAACGGCGATTGCTGTTCTTCTTGCATATTTCTTTTTGTGAGTGGTTGTTTCTTTGTGATGACGGGTTATATATATTGGATGAAGAGAATGTCATATATCTCGGATGATTGGGATATACATCGGAAGATACGATATACACAAGTGGGGACATTTTCTTGTATTTGTCCGTCTGTAGTATGTTGATAATCAACATTTATTTGGCGGACAAATACAAGAATATGTCCCTACTGTGTGCAACATCTCTTTCCTCTAATATCAGAGCTTGGCCAGTTCAACGACCTTGTCAACG
Source organism: uncultured Prevotella sp. (assembly GCA_947170725.1). Taxonomy (GTDB): domain Bacteria; phylum Bacteroidota; class Bacteroidia; order Bacteroidales; family Bacteroidaceae; genus Prevotella. Next base: position 148,960 of record CAMVUM010000001.1, on the reverse strand, counting down.
GCTGCGCTCAGTCCGTCGGCGTTCTTGCCTCCGGCTGTGGCGTAGTGGGGCTGTCCGCCACCACCGCCCTGAATCAGCTTGGCGGCCTCGCGCACCATCTGACCGGCGTTCAGACCGAAGTCCTTCACCATGTCGTCGCTCAACATGACACTCAGCATGGGTTTGTCGGCAGATTTCGTACCGATGACGCAGAGCAGACGCTCAGGCACTGCCTGACGAATCTTGAACACAAGGTCCTTGGCTGCGGCAGCGTCCATCGGCAGCACGGCCGTGATGACCTTGACGCCGTTAACCTCGCGTATCTTCTGAATGAGGCTGTCCTTGGTACGCTCCACGGCCTGTGCGTGGAACTGCTCTATCTCTTTCTTCATCGTGTCGTGCTCGTCGATGTACTTACTGATGACGCCCTGCAAGTCCTTGGCATTGTTGAACAAAGCCTTGATTGCCTTGATTCCGTCCTCAAAATTGTACATCAGCTCCTCACATTCGCGGCCGGTCTTGGCCTCAATGCGGCGCACACCGGCGGCAACGCTGCTCTCGCTGACAATCTTGAACATGCCGACCTTTCCCGTAGCCGAAGCATGGATACCGCCACAGAACTCACAGCTTGGTCCGAAGCGCACCACGCGCACCTTGTCGCCATACTTCTCGCCGAACAGGGCTATGGCGCCCATCTTCTGGGCTTCCTCCATCGGAGTGTCGCGATGCTCGTCGAGCGGCAGGTTCTGACGGATCATGTCGTTGACAATGCGCTCGGCCTGACGAAGTTCCTCGTCGGTCACTTTCTGGAAGTGGGAGAAGTCGAAACGCAGCGTGTCGGCGCTGACGTATGAACCCTTCTGCTCCACATGGTCGCCGAGCACCTGCTTCAGGGCGTAGTCAAGAAGGTGGGTGGCAGTGTGGTTGGCGGCGCTGCCTTCACGCTTGTCCGTGTCTACGCAGGCCATGAAGTCGGCCTCGGGATTCTTGGGAAGTTCCTTGACGATGTGTATGCTCTGGTTGTTCTCGCGCTTGGTGTCGATGACGGTCACTGTCTCGGTCTCGCTGACGAGCACACCGCAGTCGCCCACCTGTCCTCCCATCTCACCGTAGAACGGCGTATGGTTGAGCACGAGTTCATAGTAGGTGTTTTTCTTCTGTGTCACCTTGCGGTAGCGGAGAATTCGGCACTCGTGTTCCGTATAGTCGTAACCCACGAACTGCTGCTCACCGGGCATGAGCTCGGTCCAGTCGGAACTTTCCACCTGTGCGGCGTTGCGGGCACGCTCCTTCTGCTTCTGCATCTCGGCGTCAAACTGCTTCTCGTCAACGGTCAGTCCGTTTTCGCGGCAGATAAGTTCGGTGAGGTCAAGCGGGAATCCGTAGGTATCGAAGAGACGGAAAGCCTGTGTTCCGTCAAGCTCGGTCTTACCCTGCGCACGGGTTTCCTCCATGGCTGTGTTGAGCAGGCTGATACCCTTGTCGAGCGTGCGGAGGAACGAGTCTTCCTCTTCCTTCATCACACGGCCTATGAGCTCGCGCTGTGAAACAAGTTCGGGATAGGCTCCGCCCATCTCGCCGATGAACACGGGCAGCAGACGGTGGATGAACGCCTCCTTCTGTCCGAGGAACGTATAGGCATAGCGCACGGCACGACGCAGAATTCGGCGGATAACATATCCGGCCTTGGCATTGCCTGGCAGCTGGCCGTCAGCGATGGAGAACGACACGGCGCGCAGATGGTCGGCGATGACGCGCATGGCCACGTCGACATCCTCTTCCTTGCCGTATTCCTTGCCGGAAAGGCGTGAGATTTCCTTGATTATGGGCTGGAAGACGTCGGTATCGTAGTTGGAATGCTTGCCTTGCAGGGCGCGCACGAGCCGCTCAAAGCCCATACCGGTGTCGATGACGTTCATCGACAGCTTCTCCAACGAGCCGTCAGCCTTGCGGTTGAACTGCATGAAGACGAGGTTCCATATCTCGATGACCTGAGGGTCGTCCTTGTTGACAAGTTCACGGCCCGGCACTTTTGCCTTCTCTTCCTCCGTTCGGGAGTCGAGATGAATCTCCGAGCAGGGGCCGCAGGGACCTGTGTCGCCCATTTCCCAGAAGTTGTCGTGCTTGTTGCCGTTGATGATGTGGTCGGCCGGCACGTGCTTGGCCCAGATGGCCGCAGCCTCGTCGTCGCGTTCGAGGTTTTCCTCTTTCGAGCCTTCAAAGACTGTAACATACAAATCCTTGGGGTCGAGCTTCAATACGTCAACGAGATATTCCCATGCCATGTCGATGGCTCCTTCCTTGAAGTAGTCGCCGAAGCTCCAGTTGCCGAGCATCTCGAACATGGTGTGGTGGTAGGTGTCATGACCCACTTCTTCGAGGTCATTATGCTTTCCGCTCACGCGCAGACACTTCTGTGAGTCTGCACGGCGGCGAGGCTCAGGCTCGCGTGTGCCCAGAATAATATCTTTCCACTGGTTCATTCCGGCGTTGGTGAACATCAGCGTCGGGTCATCCTTGATAACCATCGGGGCCGACGGCACGATGGCGTGGTCCTTCGACTCGAAAAACTTTTTGAACGAGTCGCGGATTTCATTGGCTGTCATCATAACTATTTAGTTCTTATTTTATTAAATCCTTTTAAAAGTTTTGCAAAGATACGCCGTTTTTGGTATATTTGCAAATCTTTTCAATCATTGTTTGACTAAAACCGCTAAATAATTATGGCTCTGAATACCAACAAGAACCTGAAACTGTATTACTCCATCAGCGAGGTGGCTGCCATGTTTGACCTCAACGAAAGCACCCTGCGCTATTGGGAGAAGGAGTTTCCATACCTGAAGCCGAAAACCAGCGGTCCGAGCAAGGTGCGCCAATACACGGATAAGGACATTGAACTGATAAGGCTTATCCACAGTCTTGTGAAGGTCAGAGGATTTAAGCTGGCCGCAGCAAAAAAGATTATCAACAGTAACCGCGATGGCGCCGACCGCACAGCCGATATCCTCGAACGGCTGACAATGGTCAGGGACGAACTCATGGCGCTCAAACGACAGATTGAAGGACTTGTTTAGTGAAGAGTTCAGAGTGATGAGTGAAGAGGTATGATTACCAAACCTAAAGACAAAAGGCTTGCACGGCAATCATACCTCTTCTTTTTCTTTATTGAATGATAACAGCGAATACCGTAGTTTTCACTCGGCCGTAAGAAGAGCATAACATCCTTTAAGTCAGGTAATCACACCTCTTCACTCATCACTCTTCACTCTTCACTCTGAACTAAAGACAGTTTGCTTATCATTATTCTCGCGGCATTGTCAGGTGCCTTTTCGTCGCCCAATCTGCGGCGCACCTCATCATATCCTCGCAGCATCTCCTCGCGTGCGGACTGTCCCGGAAGGAGGCGCAACAGTTCACAGCGTATGTTCTCCACGGAAAACGTGTCGGCCACAAGTTCCTTGACAACCTCACGGTCGGCAATGAGATTGACCAGCGAGATATAGCGGACCTTCAACAGATGGCGCCGCAGGAAAGCGATGAGCTTGGGTACCGGCGTCTCGTAGCAAACGACCTGGGGCACACCGAAGAGTGCCGTTTCAAGCGTGGCCGTGCCGCTGGTGACGAGTGCGGCTGTGGCTGAAGCCAAAAGCGGATAGGTCTGGTTGTAGACAACCTCGACATGTGTCCCTGCAATAAAGCGGTCGTAATATCCGGCCGGTATCGACGGGGCACCGGCAAGAACAATCCGATAGTCGGCGGCAAGCTCACGCGTAGCCTCTATCATGGCCGGAAGATTGTCCTTTATCTCCTGACGGCGTGAGCCGGCAAGAAGGGCAATGAGCTTTTTCGTGGAGGGAGGATTGTTGAGGGAGGCGGAAGAATGGCCTGACACGCATTTGTTTATGCCGGTATTCTCACTCCTCGCTCCACACTCTTCACCCCTCGATAAAAGATACTCCCCTACCTCATCCGCCGTTGGATTGCCGACATAATGTATCGGATAGCCGTGTTTCCCCTCAAAGAACTCGACTTCAAAGGGGAGGATGGAGAAGAGTTCGTCGACGTCGCGCTTTATGTTTTTTATGCGATATTCTTTCCATGCCCAAATCTTCGGCGAGATATAATAGTAGACGGGGATGCCCGTATGGCTCTTGACATAACGGGCTATGTTGAGATTGAATCCCGGATAGTCCACCAATATGACCACGTCTGGATGCCAACTGGCAATGTCCTGCTTGCAACGGCGCATATTGCTGAGGATTGTCGGAAGATGGAGCAGCACCGGAACGAAACCCATATAGGCCAGTTCACGATAGTGACGGACCATCGTGCCGCCAACGGCCGCCATCAGGTCGCCGCCGATAAAACGGAATTCCGCCACGGCGTCACGCTGCTTCAGCGACTGCATGAGCCGCGAGGCATGCAGATCGCCGCTGGCCTCACCTGCTATAAGATAATATTTCATATCACGATATTTTTCAAAAAAACAGTTAATACTACGGGAAAAACGTCCTGTCCGTGCAATGATGAAATCCAGACGAAACCATCCAACGGTTTCATCCGATGGTTCTCCCTACGGTAGGATGAACCATCGGATGATATCGTCAAATGGCGACATATCAAAGAATCCATCAAATGAAAACACCGGATGAGACCGTCCGAGGGATTTTGAATTCCACAAGATTAATCACGCCTCTTCACCCATCACTCCGGACTCTGACTCAAAACGTCCAGTGCTTCATTCTCTCCATCATCTCATAGCTCGTCACGTCGACCTCTGTCGGCGTGATGGCCACGTAACCATGGTTGAGCGCCCAGTTGTCGGTGTCCTCGGCTTCCGGTTCGTCGTTGGTATATTCGCCTGTCATCCAATAATAGTCGTAGTCGCGCGGATGACGGCATCTGACCACTTCCTTTCCCCACGTGCCGCGGGCCATACGGCAAATGCGGACGCCGCGGAACTCCTCGCCGAGCGGAAAATTGACGTTGAGACAGACTCCCTTGGGCAGCCCTTCGCTGAGGACACGCTCCGTGATGGAACGCACGAGGCGGGTGAGCGGGGCAAAGTCGGCGTCGTCACGATGGTCGCAGAGCGAGAACGCCACCGAGGGAATGTATTTCATGCAGCCTTCCATCGTCACGCCCATGGTTCCGGAATAGTGGCTGTTGACTGAGGCATTGTCACCGTGGTTTATGCCGCCGATGACCATGTCCGGCCGGCGGTCCTTACAAAGCTGATCGAGAGCGATTTTCACGCAGTCTACCGGTGTTCCGCTACACGACCATATTTCCACGCCCTCCATGCTCCGACGGTGTTTGAGACGCAACGGCACCGCCGCCGAAAAGGCACATGAGAAACCGCTGCGTCCCGATTCGGGGGCACAGACGAGCAGGTCGGCCAGCGGACTGACCATCTCGATGAGACTACGAAGCCCTTTCGAATGGTAGCCGTCATCGTTCGATATAAGAATGAGTGGTCTTTTCTTTTCCATACTATTTATGTATTATGTATATTGTTTACATTTAAGTTTCGCCGATTGCCATACAAGAATATTCACAGATTGCCGAGTGAAGCTTATCGTATGCAAGGATAATGCAAACGAGAGCAATGGGAGCTTGCTCACAAATTGCCGAGTGAAGCTTATCGTATGCAAAGATAATGTAAAATTCCGATTAATCGAGTGGAAAACGGATGTTATTCCCGTTACAAACCGATTTCACGATAATGACACGGAACAATCCGTCACTATTCCATGTCTGCCTTCAGACATCCTACCTCAGTTCATTTCTGTAAAGAAAATATGCCTAAAAAAAGGCCTCTGAAAAATCGCAAAATAGAAACGGGAGAACAGGAAAAACACAGTCGTTTCCAGGTTTCGTCCCCATTTTTCTTAAAAAAAATTGCGGTGGCCGAGCCGTAAGGGCCTCCCGGGGTTGCGAAAGCGGCCCCGTCAGGTGACAGCGGCAGCCCCGTTGCAATGCCGTAAGGGCCCCGCCGCAACCCCGCGAGGCCCTTACGGCAGAAATAAAACGGACAAAAAGTTGCACACTTCAGCCAAAATCGTCGCAACGCGCAGTGGCTCAGGCAATAGAATATGCATGCGCAAAACTCGCGAATTTACGGCCAAAGGATTTTAATTTCAGAAAAACGCGAGGATTTCGAGGCTTTTGTCGGATTAATTCTGAATTTTTCCGACCTCTCCGACCCACAGCCGGACGCCACCGTTTCACGTTCCGGCGGAAGACATTCAACCCACAATCCCCCACATACAAATACATCCCTACGGCGACCAAATACACATTTTATAACGCGGAAATGCTTCTGAAATACTAAAAAAGGTTCACAAATCATGTTTTTTCGCATAAAATTATGTAACTTTGCACCACGGATGCAGTTTTTTTCCGTCAGCATGACGGACGAATACAAACATGCCAAGCACGGAAGAGCACTGACATTACGCACCGCAATCTAATGGTATCACAAACGACGATAAATATCGGAATGGGAAAAATAATCGCATTAGCAAACCAGAAAGGCGGCGTGGGTAAGACCACCACCACCATCAATCTGGCGGCTTCGCTCGCCACATTGGAGAAAAACGTATTAGTGGTGGACGCCGACCCGCAGGCCAACGCTTCAAGCGGATTGGGGGTTGACATAAAGCAGGTGGACTGCTCGCTATACGAGTGCATCATCGACCAGGCCGACGTGCGTGACGCCATCTACACGACAGACATCGACGGACTTGACATCATACCGAGCCACATCGACCTCGTGGGAGCCGAAATAGAAATGCTCAACCTCAATGACCGTGAGAAAGTGCTCAAGAAAATGCTCGACCCCATACGCGGCGAATACGACTACATCCTAATCGACTGCAGCCCCTCGCTCGGACTGATCACGGTCAACTCGCTCACAGCCGCCGACTCGGTGATTATTCCCGTGCAATGTGAATACTTCGCCCTCGAGGGTATCAGCAAGTTGCTCAACACAATCAAAATCATCAAGAGCAAACTCAACCCGAGACTGGAGATTGAGGGGTTCCTGCTCACGATGTACGACTCTCGTCTCCGACTGGCAAACCAGATATACGACGAAGTGAAACGCCATTTCCAGGAGCTGGTCTTCAAGACCGTAATCCAACGGAATGTCAAACTGAGCGAAAGCCCAAGCCACGGTCTGCCCGTCATCCTCTATGACGCCGACTCGACGGGAAGCAAGAACCATCTGGCCCTGGCAAAGGAAATAATAAACAAGAACTGATATGGCAGTACACAAGAAATACAACAAGAGCGTGCTCGGAAGAGGCCTCGACGACATTGGAAACGGACGTGGGCTTGACGCCCTGATTGACACAGGAGAGGTTCGCACACAAGGTTCGTCGAACCTCAACGAAATACCCATTACGCAGATAGAACCAAACCCCAACCAGCCACGACGCGAATTTGACGACGAGGCACTTCAGGAATTGGCTGCAAGCATACGCGAAATAGGTATCATCCAGCCCGTAACGTTGCGCCAGACTGCCGACGGACGCTATCAGATAATCGCCGGCGAACGACGCTGGAGAGCTTCGCAGATGGCCGGACTGACGGCCATACCGGCCTACATCCGCACCGTTCAGGACGAAAACGTCATGGAAATGGCACTCGTCGAGAACATCCAACGTGAAGACCTCAACGCCATTGAAATCGCACTCGCCTACGAACATCTGTCTGAAACGACCGGCATGACGCAGGAAAAAATATCGGAACGTGTGGGCAAAAGCCGCGCCGCCGTGACAAACTACATGCGTCTGCTCAAACTCCCGGCACAGGTCCAAATGGCACTGAAAAACCGCGAGATTGACATGGGACACGCACGTGCGCTGCTCGCCATCGACAGCCCGAGCGTTCAGATACGCCTCTTCAAGGAGATTCAGAAAAACGGATATTCCGTCCGTAAGGTTGAAGAAATGGTCAACATGCTCAAAAGCGGGGAAGACGTGCAGACGGCAAAGAAGAAGATTGCCGCACAGTCACGCCTGCCGGAGGAATTCACAATGCTGCGTGACCGGCTTTCCGACCTCTTCCGGACAAAAGTGCAGATGACCTGCTCACCCAAAGGAAAGGGGAAAATAAGCATTCCGTTCGCCAACGAGGAAGAGCTGGAACGCATAATGAGCGCTCTCGACGGCATGGGCAGCAGACAATGAATGAACGACGAAGCCAGAAAAAGAAATTGAAATTCGGAAAAACGATATACACGCTGCGCCTGCTGACGGTAGCCCTGATGCTCACCGTCGGAACGGTATGTATGGAAGCGCAAGACAACGGTGCTCCGGCCGACACCATTGGAAAAACCACAACCAAGGCCGTTGACGTTGACGTCATCGCTGCCATGCCTGGTGAAGCTGCAGAAGCGGGCCTTCCGGCAATGACGGCCGACAGCATCCTTGCTACCGCAGGAACAGCGACCGGCCCCGACACGGTCTCCGTAAGCGCTATAGCTAAAAGCCGCAAAAAGAAAGAGCCGAAAGCTCCGCGCGATTTGTCCACATGGAAACCGAACCCGCAAAGGGCCATGTGGCTGGCAATGGTACTGCCCGGTGCCGGACAGATATACAACAGGAAATACTGGAAACTACCTATATTCTATGGCGGAATGATGGGATGCATCTACGCTATGAACTGGAACAACATGATGTATAAAGACTATTCGCAGGCCTACCTGGACATCATGGACGACGACCCTACCACGCAGAGCTACAACACATTCCTCCATCTGGGACGACAGATAGACGCCTCAAATGAAGAACGGTATAAGAAACTCTTCAAAAGCCGCAAAGACAAATACCGCAGGTGGCGCGACATGAGCTTCTTCTGCCTCATCGGAGTCTATGCCCTTTCGGTCATCGACGCATACGTAGATGCCGAACTGTCCCAATTTGACATATCCAAAGACCTCAGTCTCAGAGTCGAACCGGCCATAATCAACGGATGGCAAAAAGGCAACAGCCTCGACACATCGGCCCTCGGACTGCAATGCAGCCTCATCTTCTGACGCTGATGCGGCATGTTGAACATATATACATTTATATATTGACACTGAATGATGAACAATAAAACAATTATACTGTCTCTCACGATGCTCTTCTCCGGACACTGCGCAACGCAGGCACAAGACGACAACGTCACCACAGATGAGATAACCGTGACCGACCAGAAAGGAATAAAAGAAGTCGTGGCCTTTCCCGAAGCGATGGGATATGAGCTTGACAGCCTTATGAATCTCTATATGTCCAGAAACTATCTGGATGAAGACAACGACTGTCAGATGAAAGACGTCAACCCTGTGTTCGCCAAAGAGGTCTACATCGAACGACTGAGCCGCATACCGGCCGTGATGGAGATGCCCTACAACGATATCGTACAGAAATTCATAGACCGGTACAGCGGACGCCTGCGCCACTCGGTGAGCTACATGCTTGGCGCCTCAAACTTCTATATGCCTATCTTTGAGGAAGCGCTGGAGACCTACAGCCTGCCACTCGAACTGAAATACCTGCCAATCATCGAATCCGCACTCAACCCGACTGCCGTATCGCGCGTCGGAGCAACCGGCCTGTGGCAGTTCATGCTGCCTACGGGAAAGCAATACGGGCTCAACGTCAACTCACTCGTTGACGAGCGCCGCGACCCCGTCAAGTCATCGTATGCCGCCGCCCACTACCTGAGCGACCTCTACAAGATATTCGGCGACTGGAATCTCGTCATCGCGGCATACAACTGCGGACCGGAACAAATCAACAAAGCCATCCACCGTTCGGGCGGCGAACGCGACTATTGGCAGATTTATCCCTATCTCCCAAAGGAGACACGAGGATACGTCCCGGCCTTCATAGCCGCCAACTACATCATGACATACTACTGCGAGCACAACATCTGTCCTATGACAACGCGCCTGCCGGCAAAGACGGATACTGTCGTCGTCAGCCGCAACGTCCATTTTGAACAGATTGCAGCCGTATGCAATATCGACATCGAGCAGCTGCGGGCGCTCAATCCGGCCTACCGCCGCGACATTGTGCCCGGTGCGACGGAAGAAGCTGCAGTCCGTCTGCCCCAGACGGAAGTAGGAAAGTTCATTGACAACGAAGAAGCTGTCTACAACTACAAGGCTGATCAGCTGATAAGCAGACGCTCCGTCGTCGAGGTGAACGAGGACCGACCGGCAGCGACGGCATCTAAGAGCCGTACATCGTCACGCAGCAGGAGCACAGCAAGAAGCGGAAAGTCAACCAGAGCAAAGACCGTGACAATCAAGAAAGGCCAGACTCTGTCGGAAATAGCACGCAAGAACGGCACAACCGTAGCCAAACTAAAGAAGCTCAACGGCATCAAAGGCACAAACATCAGAGCAGGAAAGAAGCTCAGAGTGAGATAATGAAGACAAAGAAGTCCCCATCTTCTCCCGTCACCGGGAGCAGATGGGGATTTTTGCAAACTTCTCTACAGCAGCAACCACCAACTTTAAGAAAGAAAAACTACATACAACAAACGGGAGGACACGACCATGGACGACGAACAGATAAGAAGAGAAGAGGCTGATGCCAATCTCATAAACGATGCGTTCCAGCATTTGTTGGACACGTATATGGCTTCACGCCACCGCAAGAAGGTTGATATCATCACCAAGGCGTTCAATTTTGCACGTCAGGCACATAAGGGCGTGCGGCGTCTTTCGGGCGAACCATACATAATGCACCCCATAGCCGTGGCTCAGATAGTATGCGAAGAAGTCGGTCTCGGTTCCACCAGCATCTGCGCGGCGCTGCTTCATGACGTCGTGGAGGACACCGACTACACTACGGAGGACATTGAAAACATCTTCGGCCCAAAGGTGGCACAAATTGTCGACGGCCTTACTAAAATCAGCGGAGGCATCTTCGGCGACAAAGCATCGGCACAGGCAGAGAATTTCAAGAAACTCTTGCTCACCATGAGCGACGACATCCGCGTCATACTGATAAAAATCTGCGACCGTCTCCACAACATGCGCACGCTGGACAGCCAGCCTGCCAACAAGCAATACAAGATTGCGGGTGAGACGCTCTACATCTACGCGCCGCTGTCAAACCGCCTCGGCCTCTACAAGATAAAGACCGAGCTGGAGGACCTTAGCTTCCGCTACGAACATCCGGAGCAGTATGCCTCCATTCAGGCGAAGCTCGCATCGACCCAGGCTTCACGCCACACGCTGTTCGACAGTTTCACCGCACCGATTGAGAAGTCACTACGCGAAATTGGGATAGACTACGTTATAAAGGAGCGGGTGAAGAGCCCCTACTCCATCTGGCACAAGATGCAGACCAAGCACGTCGTCTTCGAAGACATCTACGACATCCTCGCCGTGCGTATCATCTTCACCCCGAAGAATCGGGAAGAGGAAATCACCGAATGCTTCAAGATATACGTGGCCATCAACAAGATATATCAGTCACATCCGGACCGGCTGCGAGACTGGATCAACCACCCGAAGGCCAACGGCTATCAGGCGCTCCACGTCACGCTCATGTCGAAGCAGGGCCGTTGGATAGAGGTGCAGATACGTTCCGACCGCATGGATGAAGTGGCTGAGCAGGGCTTTGCCGCCCATTGGAAATACAAGGAGGACGGCAATATAGAGATGAACGAGGACGATGGCGAGCTCAACGAATGGCTCCACACCATAAAGGAAATCCTCGACGACCCGCAGCCGAACGCCATGGACTTCCTTGACGCCATCAAACTGAACCTCTTCGCTTCCGAGATATTCGTATTCACGCCGAAGGGCGAAATCAAGACCATGCCGGCAGGATGTACAGCTCTCGACTTCGCCTTCTCCATCCATACGTTCCTCGGCAGCCACTGTATCGGCGCGAAGGTCAACCACAAGCTCGTCCCACTGAGCCACAAGCTCCAGAGCGGCGATCAGGTGGAAATCCTCACGTCGAAGTCACAGCACGTCCAGCCGTCATGGATTAACTTTGCATCCACAGCCAAGGCGAAGGCCAAAATCGAAGCTATTTTGCGTCGCGGCAGCCGTGAGATGCAGAAGCAGGGAGAGGAAATTTTCACAGCTTTCCTCAAGAAACACGACATTGACTATACCACGGCTGCGGCCGACCAGCTGGCCACTTTCCACGAGGTGCCCAAGCGCGAGAACTTCTTCCAGGCGCTCGGTGAGAAAACCATCCTGCTCGGCGAGAAGGACATCGACGAGCTGCAGGGCAAGAAAAACAGTGGCGGAAAGAGCCGCGGATGGCGCAAGTACGTTCCGTTCATCAAGTCGGACAAAGGCAAGAAAGGCGAAGGCAAGCAGTTGAAGCTCTTTGTCGTGCCTGAAAAGTTCAACCGGAAAAAACCAATCTTCATCACCGACGAGAACATCACACAGTATAAGTTCATGCACTGCTGCCATCCGATTCCCGGCGACGACATTCTCGGATTCATCGACAACAAGAAACAGATTGAGATACACAAGCGTTCCTGCCCCGTTGCGGCCAAGCTGAAGTCAAGCTTCGGCAATCATATTCTCGACGCCAAATGGGACATGCATCGCACACTCTACTTCGACGCAAGCATACAAATACGCGGTATAGACCGCATCGGCATGCTTAACGAGGTTACACGCGTCATTTCAGAACAGATGAACATCAACATCCACAAAATAACCCTGACGTGCCAGGACGGCATCTTCGAGGGCACGCTGGATGTCCGGGTGCACGACCGAAACGACGTGAAGGCACTTATAGACAGCCTGAAGAAAGTCAGCAACCTCCAGGACGTCACACAAATCATGTAGGAAACCGGAGATTGAAGGTCGAGAGTTGGAGAACGTCTGCACATACGGCACTCTTTCCTCAACTCTCAACCTTTGACTTTCCACTTCCCCAATCCCAGATTTCAACATTCAACATTCAACTTAAAAACACCATCTATGAAAAGAAAACTGATCCTACTGACAATCATGCTGGCCACTGCCGCGGGCATCCATGCGGCCGACAAGTACGACAACCCCGACACCATTGTCGTCTCGCGCGACGGTACGGGAGAGTTCCGGACCATCAGCGAGGCCATCGAAGTGTGCCGCGCCTTCATGGACTACCACAAAGTCATATACGTCAAACGAGGCACGTACAAGGAAAAACTCATCGTTCCCCAGTGGCTCACCAACATCGAGATATTGGGAGAAGACCGTGATGCCACCATCATCACCTACGACGACCATGCCAACATCACCAATCCCGCCACGGGACGCGGCATCGGAACATTCCGGACATACACCGTCAAGGTCGAGGGCAACAGTATCACCTTCCGCAACATCACCATCGAGAACAACTCCGCACGCCTTGGACAGGCCGTCGCCCTCCACACAGAAGGCGACCGGCTGGTTTTCGTCAACTGCCGTCTGCTCGGCCATCAGGACACGGTCTACACCGGTGTGGCCGGCACACGTCTGCTTTTCAGCGACTGCTATATAGAGGGCACGACCGACTTCATATTCGGACCGTCCACGGCGTGGTTTGAGAACTGCGAGATACACAGCCGCTCCAATTCCTACATAACGGCAGCATCAACACCGCAGGACCGCCCCTACGGCTACGTCTTCAGCCACTGCCGGCTCACGGCCGACAGCAACGTCACAAAGGTCTACCTCGGCCGCCCGTGGCGCGACTACGGCTACACGCTCTTCATCGGCTGCAATATGGGCAGCCACATCCGCCCCGAGGGATGGCACCACTGGCAGAAAGAGCGTCAGAATACGGCCCGGTATATGGAATACGGCAACAGCGGCGACGGTGCCGCAACCGACCGCCGCGCCCCATGGACCCGCCAGCTGACGAAGAAGGAGGCTGCGAAAATCACGATGGATGAAGTTTTCTCCATCAACGACAAGTGGACACCGGAGATATAAGCCACACTGAAATAGCGGCCGTCGCCCCATCCAGGAACATGACTCCGGCATGCGTCCGGAAACCACGCCATAGGGACTTACATATATCAAAGGCATCTCCCTACACGTTTCAACGGCCGTTAGACATAAGTCGGCATCAACGCCAAGCACACATAAAGACATCACATTGTGGTGTCTTTTTTTTATATAGTAACTATTCCCACACTGCCCTTTCCATCATAGAGGCCGGGACGGCCCTATCTTCCTGTCATCATAATATCACGGAATTTAACACTTGAAAAATCGCAAAATAGAAACGGAAAAACAGGAAAACGCCCGTTAGAAGTCTATTTTCATGCAATCGAACGACCCCAAAAACGGATTTGCCGACCAAGGAGGCCCTCCCGGGTCTCCAACGGGGCCGCTTCCGCATGACGGCGGCAGCCCCGTTGGAGTGCAACGACGGCCCCGCCGCATTGCCGGAAGAGCCTTATGGCAGAACCAAAAACTGCACACTTTCAGTCAGAGCATCAAAACATCATGATTGACAGTCAGTTAGATATGCACGCGCAAAATTCGCGAATTCCGGAAAAAATATTTTGTCGCGCAGAATTCGCGAATTTTGAGAGGTCTTTTGTCATTATTATTCTGAATTTTTAACACTTCACAGACCGTTCCTCCACACACTTCATTCTAAAACAGGAATTAGCGGCTACCGACATTTAGCCTACATCCAATGTCTCATTCGGTATTTTCCTTAAATATCCTTTTCCATTTCAAAAAATAGTTGTATCTTTGTAGCGGCTCAGTTAGCCCTCCAAGAGGGCGGCGGGTCATACTTTACTGGTAAAAGGACGTTTACGGACGTTATCTTCGGCAGTCAAATCTCGCAAATTTGAACAATCGTCGAGAAGATAAGGCAACGGGACGTCTGCGTTGGGTGTATTGTATCTTGTACACGCGACATTGGTCGTCGTATACTTATATATAATATATCTTGGCGTGGGCTAACTGCGTTGTCTATCCTCGATGATGGGCAATGCGAGAGCCTGACTGCAGGATAGACGAGAAGTACAGATTTCCCACGTCTTTTCTATATTCAAGAAAACCAATCTCACTGGCCGACTTTAGGGGAATATCTATAGGCCGGATAATGCTAAAACAAACTATGGGCGCGCTTTACCAAATCCTTTCCTATTCCATCGGAAGTCTTTTTCTGGGCATCATTCTGACCGTGGCAGGCGTGGTCCTGATGTTCTATATCATAAAATCATGGCACCGCAACAGCACTTTCACACCCGCCAGTTTCATCATCGGCGGCGTGCTCACGATTCTGTTGTCCTTCCAGATGACTCTCCTCTGCGGCGCCGTGACCATCAAGAGCTACTGCTCCGACATGGAAGACCATATCGACAACATCGTCAGCAACATTCCGTCAACCATCCAATTCAGCCGTGGCGACAGTCAACAGATCCTCAACGATGTCTCAAGGGAATGGCCGTTGGTGGGCTATTTCGTAGACACGGCCAATTTTGCCGGCCACACCTCAGCCGACATAGCGAAGTCGATGGCCGACGAAATGCACAGTTACATGAACAAATTCATCTTCCGACGCATTCTGTGGAGCCTGCTCTTCATTGCGCTCGGTGCCTTCAGCGTAATAAAGACCATGGACGTCATCCGGAAAAACAACCGCAGACGCAGTCACGCGAGACACAGGGCGTATGAGGACTGATGAAGCCCTTTAGGACAGAAGTCAGAGTTATGAGACTCTTTATAAGACTGAAGTCGGAAAGAAGAACGAAGGGGTTTGATTACCTTTTAGTCAAGAAGTCGGAATGATGAACGAAGAGAAATCCTCCAAAACAGAGACACGCACATGGCGGAAAGATGAATAACAACAATCGGAGAAATGACAATCAGCTGCCGGAGAAATGACAATCGGCTGTCGGAGAAATGACAAAGTAGCCGGAAACAGAAATACAATACGGCTAAAGGAAAACATGAGAATATAGCGGAAGCCGGACTGCCGGCCAACTATCATCACCTCGACTTCCCGTTTCCGGAGTTTACGTCCCTTTCACATCTTACGATAAAACAATATCAATTAATAACATAAATAAAAACAATACGACATGGCAAACCATCTCATTATCGGACTTGGAGGAACCGGAGGTTCCATCCTGTGTGCCCTGCGCAAGCGCATTTATGAAGAGTTCCGTTCAAACACCCCACAAGGCGACGCCAACATAGAGTTTCTCTACGTAGACTCAAGCCTGGCTGACCTCAACAACGCGAGCGACTGGCAGACGCTTGGAGCTTCCGTACAGCTGTCTCCCGCACAGCGTCTGTCCATCAACGGTATTGGCTCCGGCGTACTCACAAATCTGGATTCATATCCCGGAATACAGTCGTTCATCAACCGAAAGGACCAGGCCATGCTCAACGAAGGCATCGGAGCCATCATCAGCGAAGGCATCGGCGGACAGCGCCGCCGGTTCGGCCGTATGCTCATAGCCAACAACATGTGCGGACTGCCGCAGAACACGTTCGTGGGACAGGTACACTCACGTGTGCGCGCACTCAAGGAGCGTGAAGACTCCAACGACGTGACGTTCCACATCTGCGCCGGACTCGGCGGCGGAACGGGCTCCGGCTCAATCGTCGACGCCGTAACCCAGGTGCGCAACGAGTTCCAGCGCACGGGCGACAACCGCACGTCGTTCAAGATTCAGCTCTACCTCTACGTTCCCGAAACCATCATCCAGATTCCTGGAGGAGAGGACAGCAACCGCTTCTATCAGCCCAACGGCTATGCCGCACTGCTGGAGCTGAACGCAATGTCCGTGGGACGCTACTTCCCGACCGACGTCAAGGGCAACACCGACGAGTACGGAAACGTGCGACGGCTGCTCAAAGGACAGGACGCTTTCGACATGGCCTATCTCTTCACCAACGTCAACGAGGCCGGCAAGGAGGTTCACCTACACAAGGTTCTGCCCGGAATCGTCGGCGACTTCATTTTCCAGAAAGTTGTCGCATCAGGCATGCTGAACGGCGGCAAGATGGCCCGTCTGGAGACAAACGAGAACAACGGCATGCTCCCCGAGGAGAACGAGACCCACGAGCCGGTTCACAGCCGCCGCTTCATGACCTTCGGTGTCAAGCGCATAGAATATCCCGAGACGGAAGTCGTTGAATACGGTGCATACAATTTCGCCCGTCAGGCTTCGCTCCAAATGCTCCACGGACAGTGGGACGACGCACGCGGATTCATCGACGAGTGCACCGAAGACATGGTCGGAAAGTCATATAAGGAGACCATCTCTATCCCCGAAGAGGTCGAGAGCAACCTTCTCTCGGAGGAATATCTGACTCTGGGCAAGCCACTGCCGAGCATCAAGGACCACGTGAAGAACTGGAAGCCGATTGTCTCGGGATGGGAGTTCTATATCGACCGCTACAAGCAGGACGTCGAAGCCGAGCACCCCAAAAAGGAATGGCTGCAGGAATTCAATCAGGTCTGCGAGAAGTTCTACGACAGTATGTACCGCGGAAAGGGCGTCAAGGGGTTCTATCAAGAATACGAAAGCGAAATCCCGGGATTAGCCGAGGAGATATGCCGCCGCATAGAGAACAATCTCTTCACGCGCTGGAAAGACGGAAAGATGTCAATACTGGAAGTCCACAAGTATGTCAGCCTGCTCATCGACAACTGCGAGAAGCGCATCGAGGATATGACGTCGAAGATGTCAAAACGCTCCACATACCTCACGGAAGACCTGGCCGAGCAGATAAAGGCTATCCGCAACGACTGGAACAACATCGGATGGATACGCGACGCCGTGACAAACGCTTCGACAAAGACCTTCGGACGTTTCGCCGACGCCAAGCGTGAGCAGATGACGCTCCAGACTCAGGTCATTGCCTACGGCTTCGCCGTGAAGCTGCTGACGGAAATCAAGACCATGCTCATGTTGCTCAACGTCAACAGCATCGACCCGTTCCGCAAGACTCTGGCAGAATTTGCCGACATCATGAAGAAGCAGGCCGAGGATAAATGTAAGCTGAGCGACGCCGACGTGACCAGCATGCAGCGCGAAGTCATCAAGGAATATGACCCGAAACTCGTCCGTCAGACTGTCGTCGGATTCCTCCGCAATCAGAAGAAGCAGGATGAGTACGCCACCAACCTGCGCGCACGCATCATCGAGGCAGCCGGTTCGAGCGACGTTTCGTTCTCCGTGCTGAGCAACAAGGTCAACATCGGAACGCTCCAGAGCGTCACGCTGAAGACCTGTATCGAGAACGCCCGCAACGAAATGGACAATTTCTCGACGGCCAACCCCAACCAGAGACTCGTCAAGGTGAACATCCTCGACAAGCTGCGCACGACCAACTGCAGCACACCGGAGAAAATGAACAGCTTCCTCAAGGAACTGTACAACTCGTCGCAGAGCTTCCTTACGTTCAACGGCTCGGAAGAGGGAAAGGGAAGTCCCGAGACAGCCGCCAACCATCAGAAGATAATCCAGCTCTCGCTGCCGAAATTCGAGGACGACGATCAGTTCCGCGAGGACTTCATCCGCGCCTTCGGCGAAAGCGGAACGATTCCGTTCAACAAGGACAACGACGTTTCGGAGAACTTCAAGACAAACCAGATTGTGGTCGTTACGGCCCACAGCGGTTTCCCGCTCCGCTATGTCGACAACGTCCGCGTGCTCAAGGAGAAGTATGACATGCTCGTGCGCAACGACGTGAACCGCATGGTTGTCCACACCGAGAGCTTCTCCAAACCGCTGCCGGAACTCTTCGCCAAAGCCCCCGGAACAATCCGGAAGGAGCTTATGCCCGTCGTTCTGCTGGCATACGCCATGGGCAATATCTTCGTTGAACGCGAGGACGTCGAGACTGGTGAGAAGACAATGGCATTTGCCGGTGAGAAAAACCGCATGGGACGTGTGAGCCGCTGGATTAACGTCGGCGACGATATGATTGCTACGCTCAACGAACTGAGCCGCACCACGCGCGCCATAGATGCCGCAGCACTGCGCAAGGCTGTCGAAGAGGAGATGACCGCCAACTACAAGCACATTGAAAAGAAGAACGAACTGATGCTGAAGATGGGCGATGTTCTGGACAACGTTCTGCTCCCGCTCGTCGGCGGAAACGACAACAATCCGGAGTTCGTGGCCTTCAACAAGGCGGCAGAGAAGCTCTGTGACAATGATTTGAAACTGTAACCAATCAATTAACACATTATTATATTATGGCAAAGAAAGTAGGAAAGTGTATCAACATCGATTGCGATAACTATAAACAAGAGGTGGAAGTGGCCGCCGGCGAGGAGTTCGAGTGCCCGTTGTGCCACCAGCATCTCGAAGAAGTGGCAGCCGGAAAAAGCAACGGCGGCGGCAAGGGTGACAATAAGAAGAAAATCATCATCGCCGCAGCCGCAGTGGCTCTGCTCGGCGGCGGAGCGGGTCTCTACTTCGGACTCTCCGGTGACGACAAGGCAAAGAATGCGCCCGAGACGGAAGTCGCAGCACCCGTCGACAGCGCAGACGTAGCCAAGCCCGACACGACCGCAGCCGTACAGGCCGAGGAGAAGCCTGCCGTTGAGGAGCCGAAGAAGGACGAGACGCAGACAACAGCAACTCCGGAGAAGCCCAAGACCACACCGGCAGCACAGCCGAAGAACGGTCACGGCACGGTCAATCTGGGTTACGGACGCTACACGGGCGACCTGAAGAACGGTCAGCCTCACGGCCACGGAACCATCACCTACACCCAATCTCACAAGATTGTAAACTCTAAGGACTTTGTGGCAAGCCCGGGCGACACGTTTGAAGGCGACTTCCGTGAGGGCCGGATAAGCAGCATCGGATACTGGACTCACGATGGCAACGTGACAGCTGTCAAGCCGTGATGTTCCGCCGCATTGCCATCACATTGCTGATGGTGGCGGCCTGCGCACAGATAGCGCCGGCCGCCACCCGCTACCACACCCAACGGCTGGCAGACATGGCCCGTGCGGCCGGTCTGTCACTGCCTGAGGAGGCGGCAGCGGGAATGTGCGACGACAGCACCTATACGTTCAGGGGACGGCCGTTGCGTATCCGCACAAATTCTTTCGGTGACATATCCCACATCGGTTACAGCCTCTTCTCACCGCAACTGATGGAGGCCTACGGCTCTTCTCCGATCTTCAACTTCATAGAACGCTATCTCCTCGAACTCGATTTAAGCCTCGACGGACGCACACCGGCGGCGAGGATGGACATCGACAAGGTTGTCACGACGGCCGGAAACATCAGCATGCTCCACACGATGGCGGCCGATGCGGCTTTCAGCATCGAGACAATCACACGCCGTATGTACCGCCTGAAATGGACGGCGGGCGCCCGGACACTCAGCATCACCATACCGGCCGACTGTCAGCTGCTGGCCGGAGCCAATGCCATTGAGCTGGAAGAAATCTTCGAGCGCGACCTCCAACGCATCATTCCCATGAACGGTGACGAGTTCATCGGAGACTGGGACAAGGCCAAAGCGGCCCGTTCGGAAGGACTGCTGATTGTCGACGGAGGAACGTTCATGAGCGAAATGATACGCGGTGACGTCTATCTGACGGAACGTGGCGGACACCGACGCCTCGTGGCCGACGCCTCAAAGCCCCGTCAGAGCGTGGCCAACATAATGCTTACCGGATGTTACGGACGCCCGATTCCGCTCGACCTTACCATCGACCGATACGGATATAAGAGCAGCAAGGTCGCCGTGACGATACAGCAGTTTGTCAGCTACTGTCTGGCGGAAGGCTGCAAGCTTTATTTCGGCGTCAAGACCAACGACGGGCAGCGGCTCACAGGAACCCTGTTTGCCCTCAACGAGAAGATGGCGTGCAACCACGTGCTCAGCATCGACTTCCCCACGGCAATCCTGAAAGAATCCGGTGACAATGCCGCGAAAGCCACCGCCAATGCCGCGAAAGCCACCGCGTATGTCTATATCCCGTTGCAGAACGTGACGGAGAAGTTTTTTCAATCAGACCAAAACGACAAAAGAAAATGAAAGCGAGAACCATATTAACAGCCGCACTGATGCTGCTGACCACATCATACGTCCATGCCGACGACGTGGAAGAGGCCAAAAAGCAAATCAACAGCATCAAGAAAAACAGCCAGTACATCTATGCCGAGGCCACCGCAGAGACGGAAAGCGAAGCCAAGGACCTGGCCGAGGAAATGCTGTATGAAGAAATCAACACGTGGGCAGCCAATCAGAAGAAGCTCAAGAACAGCCCCACGTTCGTCGTCAACAACAAGCGCGAACTCTGGACATCCATGCTCCTGCCGCGCGGAAACATGTACCGGTCGTTCGTCTACGTCAAGAAAAGCGACATACAGCCGGCCGACAACACACAAGTGATAGCCAATCCCAATCCAACGGCAGCCCAGCTGCAGGGTTCTTCGGTATCGCTGATTGTTCCGGATGCCGTCCGCGAGCTTGCCGCATGCACTGAATATGCCGCTCTTGCTGAGAAGATGCAAACAATGAAAAACCAGGGGCGCGTCAGGAACTATGCACGCTATGCACAGCTGACCAACCCCGACGCATGCTATCTGGCCATCTACAACACCTCCGGAAAAGTGGTGGCGGTGCTCACGCCTGGCACACAGAGAATGAACATCAGCACCGGACAGAGCGACGGTGTGGCCAACTACCGCGGATGCGGAGCCATCGGATTTGAGGTGGCGGAATGAACGGAATTGATAGGTAACGAAGAAACAGAATAGGTTTAAACATAAAAGCAAAAGATGAAAATTAGAATGATATGCATCCTGTCCGCACTCTTCAGCTTACTGCTGACAGGCAACGGCAGATGTGCGGCAGTGACAGTGACCCTGCTGACAGACGAGACGACAGAACGTCCGGCAGCCATAGCCATGGCCGAAAGGAACCTCGGAGTGGTGCTCACGGAAATCAACCGTGCACAGAAAGCCAAGACCATACTCACCACCCGCGGACTTCCGATGGACGACTTTTCGCTGAAATCGCTCGTCCGCCTGTGGGCCGTAACGCCCTTCTACTGTGACGACGAAGAAGTTGTAGACCGTGCATGGGTTTTCAAAGACGGCTCGATGATGGTCAGCCACATCCCGCTCATCATCACTCCCGAGGATGAAGGCTTCGGCATGGGAAACTATCAGGAAGCTGTAGTCGAATTTGACGCACAGGGAAACATCACCGACTTCCGCCTTGCACTCGACGCACAGACATCCGAAAGCATGGAACGCTGTGGTTCCGTGGTAGAAAAGGAGCAGCAGATGATTATCCTTCAGTATATCGAGCGATTCCGCACGGCATACAACCAGAAGGATCTCCAGACCATCGAAAATATGTTCAGCGACGACGCTCTCATCATCACAGGTAAGGTCGTGATGTCACGCCCCTCCGAGATGCAGCCGGCAAAGGCCAAAGTTGAATACACCAAGCAGAACAAACAGCAATACATCAGCAACCTGCGCCGCGCCTTCGCACGCAACAAGTGGATTGACGTCAAGTTCACGCAGATTGGTGACGACAACCAGAACGGAGGCTGTGCCGGCATCACCCGCTCACGCATAGACCCGACAAAATACGGTGTGCGCCTGCGTCAGGAGTGGAAATCGAGCAACTACAGCGACGAAGGCTATCTCTTCCTGCTTTGGGAATTCCCAAAGGACGGCAGCAGCCCCATCATCCACGTCCGCACATGGCAGCCGGAGAAAGTAGGCGGTATGACACAGAAGCCGGATGACAACATATCCACGCTTGAAGGATTTGACCTCTAATCAAAGACAAACAACGTTTATGAAGACAACAAGAAGACTGACACGCACGTTCTTCGCACTGATGGCGGCTCTGGTGACGGCACTCCCGCTGGCGGCGCAGACGGAACGCATCACATGCAGCCGCGAAGTCAACGCCGACCGGTTCGAAAGCCTTGACGGCGGCTACGGACTGCTCATTATCTCTCCCCACAAGGACCTCGTCGTCAATGTGGTGAGCGGCAGCGAACGGCCGACCATCCGTCAGAACGGCCGCAACGGGAGCGGTGACTACGAATACTTTGTCATCATGTCGCCGACGGACACCCACCGTCCGAAGGTGGAGGTGAGCCGTCGAGGCAGTGTAGACAAAACGGATTTCGTTCAGGCGCTGAAGCCCGATTTCATGATAGCCTATCGCGTTGAAGGAGTGGCAAACCCTATTATCAAGGACGACCAGACGACTGCCACGGACGTGCACTTCAATGCTACGGAAGCGGAACTGGAATTTTCCACAACCATAGCCAATCTTCAGGTGGCATGCTCTCCGAAACTTGGGGCAAAGATAACACGGCAGATCAGCAAAGCCGACAACAACGTGACCATAACCTCTGTTGTTGTGCCACTGGCCGTGCTGCAGAAAGCCCGTAAAGACATGGAAGCGCTGGCCGCGGAGCACTCCGCACTGGACAACAAGGTCAAACAGGACATGGACAACGCCTCCGACACCGACCTTGACCGAATCGACGAGCTGGTTGCGCTCCAGAATGAAGCCGCCGCTATCTACTCCGAACTGACAATCGTAGACATCTATGGTGAAGGAACAAACCATCTGACGATAGACATCAGCGACCTCGGCCCGCGCATGAAGAAGTGCTACGCCGTATTGCCGATGGTCGTTGAGAAAGAGATTTTCGTAACCGAGTGCAACGCATTCATGAACGAAGGAGGCAAGCTCTTCGCCCAACGCAAATACGAGGATGCCCGCGCTGCCTATATGAACGCCCTGACGGCAAAGGACGTCGTGCTCAACATGAAACCGACCATCAACCAGATGATTTCCGACTGCGACTCGTGCATCGAATACAACAAGTATTCCGTGCTGGCCATAAAAAAGTATAACGAGCTGAAGAAGGGCGGCACGGCTACGCAGCAGGAAGTGGCGCGCTACGCCGGAGCGGCCATCAACTACCTCCAGATACTCAACAACTACAACCCGGACGAGTTCTACACCTCACGCATAGAAGTCCTCCAAAAGGTCATGGAGAACATGCCGCTCATGTATCGCTTCACCGTTGTCGAATGGAAGACGCTCCACGAGGGCAACGCCATGCCTGGCGTGGAACTCTGGGCCTACTACGGCACCGACCAGATTTCGTCGCTAACCTTCGTGACGGACCGAAAGTTCCGCAAGCACCTCGATGCCCACAAGCAGGACTACGTCCAGGTGGGACGTTCCGACGCACAGGGCAAGGCCGAGATTGAGCTGAACCGACAGCACCCGCCGACAGGTATCATCTTCCGCCCGACAGACAACAAGGATGTCAAAATCAAGTATATGGGTTGGGGCGAGCTGGAGCGTCAGGCCCGTGGAACGTATATGGAGAAGCAGTTCAGGCTGAAAATGTACTCTAAATAAAACATATTCTTTATCCTAAAACATTTAACAACAATGAAAAAACAAACTTTCAAAAGCCTTGTCATGGCCGTAGTGCTGGCTTTGGCTGCGCCAAACGTACAGGCGCAAGGCTTTTTCAAAAAACTGTCGAAAGGCATAGACAAGGCAACAAGGGCCATAGACAAAGGCACAAAAGAACTGGATAAAATAACCACGAACCTTGTTGGTGATACCAACGCCACACAGGACGCCACACAGGCAAACTCTGACTCTTCAAAAATCAACAAGGAATATCTGATTGACGACGCGCCCCACTACACGGTCAAGAAGGTATATGAAACGACTGAAAACGGCGACACGCTGCGCAATGACGACGGCACCGTGCGCTCCCACTATCTCGTGTTCGACAAGAATGACAAGGTTTGTGACGTCAACACGGCACAGAAAATGATCAACTCACGCCTCAAAGCCTACGGCAACATACTGGCAAAGGTCGGCGGAGGTGCCGCCCTCGGTGTGGCAGCGGGTCTGCTCAGCAAGGACAAGAAAGCTGCTCTGACCGGCGGACTGACCGGAGCACTGGCCGGACTGGCCCTGTCGTCAGGAGACATGAAGAAGATCAAGGAGCTCAACAAGTCGCTCAAGGCATACAAGACCACGCTGACTGCATATCAGAAGACCTTCACCGAAGAAGGACTGCCTATCGACGCGACCGTGGATCTGTCGGACGTAGACGGCATTGACTTCACCAAATCCGACGAACTGACCAAGGAGGCAGCCGAGGTGAAGGCAGAACTGGCCGCATCGAAGGTTGAAGGGGAGAGCCTGGAGGACCTCGACATTGCCGTATAACTCAGATTATATAACATCAAACGAAAGGCTCAGAGCCACAAAGTCTTTTCCTTCAGAAAAGGAGATGGTGTTGCAAATCATATAATTTACCCCAAATTGCAGGGACATCGCTTTGTGATGTTTATTGAATATCAACTGCTGACGTCAACATGCAGAAGGCATGTCCCCACAATTTCATGATTTTGCAACACCATCTTTACGTTTCCCGTTCCTAAAAAAAGCTGTCCGCGACCGTAGCCGACAACCATTTCCGCAAAGTTCCGCTACGGAGAAAATCCATTATTTGCACTCCATGAGGGCCTATTTTCGGGATTTATATTTACCTTTGCAACATTATGGCAATAAGATATACCAAACGCGAAGAGCAGTGGAACACATGGTCCCACGCATCGGGCATCGTCATGGGCATCATCGTCGGCGTCATCTTCTTCATCATTTGCTCCCGCAGTGACAATCCGTGGGCCCGCTTCGGGGTCTCACTCTATCTCTTCGGCATGCTCGGCTCATATGCCGCATCAACATTCTATCACGCCATGCCGCGCCGAAATCCATGGAAAGAACGCCTGCGCCGATGGGACCACGCCGCCATCTACTGGCACATAGCCGGCAGCTACTCGCCGCTGACGCTCGTCGCCCTGCGCCAACAGGGATACTGGGGATGGAGTCTCTTCACGTTCGTATGGCTCTCAGCCATCGCCGGCACCATAGTCAGCTTCCGCCACCTACGCGACCACAGCAACGTGGAGACCGTATGTTTCGTGGCCATGGGCCTGTCGGTAGTCGTCGCTTTCCGTCCGCTCATCGACACCGTTAGCACGACGGCAATAGCATGGATTATCGCCGAAGGCATCTGCTACATAACCGGCGCCGTCTTCTACAGCCTCAACAAACGCCGCTTCATGCACTCGGTCTTCCATTTCTTCGTGCTCGCCGGCAGCCTCTGCCACATCATCGCCGTTTGGGACGTGCTTCTGGAGTATGCGAGATGAGGACCATCCACGCTCACCCGTCCACCACATTATATGATACGATTATCCCCTGTCATCCGTCATACGGAGGCAGGGGATAATCGTTATGTCATTGCTTGTTTATTCTAAGATGTGTGATCTTCTCTACGTCATCAACCTTCATAACTACATTGTAAAGACCGTCCGTCTTAAACAATGCATTATTAACGTTTGTGACAAAATTCAGATATACAAATTCGCCCTGAAACTCCAATGGCGGCGTTTCGGCCTTTATTGGAGTAATGACCGCTTCTTGGGTCTGGCTGTTTATGATATTCAGCTGCAGTTTATGCGTGCCGGATTCATCTTTCTGAAACTCAACCTTGCAGACCACGACCAAATCAGGTACCACATGCGGAATTTCCGGCGCCGTTATATCATTAAACGTACCCACTATGACAAGTTTTCCGTCATACTGCTGTACACTGTCAGCTAATGTAAGTATCTCAATGTTCATTGTTTGTTCTCCAATCGTTTTTGTTCTTTCAGTTTATTCTCTATTTGACTCATAAAATTGGCCAGCGGTGTCTTTATCCTTCCCACCGTGCGTTTATCGGTATTGGCCAAACTTGCGCCATGTGTGTGTGTCTGACCCTCCTTCACTTCAAATTTGACACTATTGCGCTTGACATCAACGAAAAGCTGGATTGCATCTGCCGTCAGTTTATCACCTTTGCAGAGGTGGACGCCAAGCTCTTTCCGTGCATCCATTTCCTCTTTCGTCAGCGTCATTTCTTCCGTTATCTCAACGCTACAGTTACGGTCCAGCTCTTAAAGGCTCATATTCTTCTGAGTGATGGGGTCCTTGCGCAATCCCTTCCATTCCACCCGTCTTGCATATATACCACACTTAGCACCTTCGGCCAATGCGCCATGGACCATTATTCTTTTCACTTCATCAGGCATTTTTGCATTGAATTAGGTTTGAATGAGAACAAAGAAGCCAAATCCTCAACACTGTCGACGTCCTTCAACTCTGGAGCCATTTCCAAAACACACCGGACATCCTCCAGCGTAGGCTCTTTATCTTCCTGAATGACATAGTCGTCCTCATTGTCTTCTATTGCCTTGTCAAAATCTTCGTCAGATATCGTACCTTCCAAAAGTTCGACATACTTTTTGAAATAATTACGCTCACGGGTACGGTTGTTGACCGCGGTCATCAGCAGTTCTTTAATATTGTCAGTAATGCCATCAACAAAAAAAACTTCGTTTCTCACCACACCGGCAAAGGTGGTAACTCGCTCATTGGACACGGAAACCACAATACCGTTTCCCTTTTTGAGCACGGTCGTAGAATAACTCTTCTTGTCCATAACTATAACTTTATAAATCCTTTGGTTTTTAATTCGCCCACACTGACAGTGAAGCAATTTCCATGCAAAGATAACAATAATAATAATAATAACGCTATAAATAAAAGAAAATTAGGCTTTTATGCCAAGACTACACAAATCTTTTTCTTTTCATAATAAGCACATTCTACGCACAAATCCTACGTTTCAACCGTCAATCAATCGAAAGAAAACCGGCAGACCAACTATTGTAAAACAATAAAGAAACGACATCTGAAACACCCTACCCCACTACGCCAACACCATACTCATGCTTCACTTCTTCCATCACGAACGTGCTCTCTATCGAGGCTACGCTCTCAATCTTTCCGAGAACGTCTATCAGAAAGCGCTGATACTGCTTCATGTTGAATGAATGGAGCTTGAGCATGTAGTCGAAGTGGCCGGAGATGTTGTAGCACTCCGTTACCTCGGGCATCGCCATAACGCGTGTGGTGAAGTCGTTTGCCGTGTCCGTGTTCAGCCTACTCAGTTTCACGCAGCAGAAAACGACGAATCCGCGGTTGAGCTTGTCAGCGTCAAGCACAGCTATATACTTTTTTATATAACCCTCTCGTTCAAGGCGCTTCCAACGCTCGAAGACCGGTGTTGGCGACAAGTGTACCTGAGCGGCAAGCTCCTTGTTAGTCATGCGCGCGTTGTGCTGCAGCGCGTCGAGAATGAGCAGGTCCGTGCGGTCAAGTGATTCTGTTTCGTTCATGTTTCCGTATTATTTTTAGAATATCACTACTGTTAGATAATGCAAATATAGTGATATTTTCCGAATATGACAAAAACCTTGGAATATCTTTCCTACGTTATTACCTTTGCATCAGAAAAATGAAACAAACATAAAAGAATAGCGTTATGAAGAAAGAATCACTCGGCAAACTCCATTTTGAGACCCTTCAGCTCCACGTAGGACAGGAAAATCCGGACCCGGCGACAGATGCAAGAGCAGTGCCGATATATCAGACGACGTCGTATGTCTTCCGCAACTCGGAGCACGCTGCCGACCGGTTCGGACTGCGCGACGCCGGAAACATCTACGGCCGACTGACCAACTCCACCCAGGGTGTGCTCGAAGACCGCGTGGCAGCACTCGAAGGCGGTGTCGCCGGACTGGCCGTTGCCAGCGGAGCGGCCGCCATCACATACGCCCTTCAGAATGTCGCACAGGCCGGCGACCATATCATTGCGGCCGACAATCTCTACGGCGGCACATACAATCTCATAGCACACACGCTCAGCACTCAGGGTGTGGACTATTCCATAGTCAATCCCGCCGACTTCGAGGCCATCGACGCGGCGTTCCGTCCGAACACAAAAGCCATCATCATAGAGACATTCGGCAATCCCAATGCCAACGTGACCGACATCGACCGCATTGCCGAAATAGCCCACCGCCACAACACCATCGTGATTGTCGACAATACCTTCGGCACGCCATTTCTCATCCGCCCCATAGAACATGGAGCCGACGTCGTTGTCCACTCGGCAACGAAGTTCATCGGAGGACACGGGTCGAGCCTCGGCGGAATCATTGTCGACGCCGGACGCTTTGACTGGAAAGCCAATGCCGCAAAATATCCCACGCTGGCCAAGCCCGACCCGAGCTACCATGGTGCCGTCTTTGCCGACGTAGCCGGCCGCGCCGCATTCGTCACCCGCATACGCGCCGTCATACTGCGTGACACGGGAGCCGCCATTTCTCCATTCAACGCATGGATTCTGCTTCAGGGACTGGAAACGCTGAGCCTGCGGGTGGAACGCCACGCCTACAACACGCGCCGCGTCGTCGATTTCCTCGCCGCCCATCCTAAGGTAGCCAGGGTGAATCACCCGCAGCTTCCGACACATCCCGACCACGAGCTTTACACGAAGCTGTTTCCCGCTGGCGGAGGTTCCATCTTCACCTTCGACATACGCGGTGGCGAGAAAGAGGCATGGGCTTTCATCGACAATCTCGAAATATTCTCACTGCTGGCCAACGTAGCCGACGTGAAGAGCCTCGTTATCCACCCGGCCACAACAACCCATTCGCAGCTCTCGCCTGAGGAACTCAAACAGCAGCACATCTATCCGTCTACCATCCGGCTGAGCATCGGAACGGAACACGTCGACGATCTCATTGCCGACATCAGCCAGTCACTCGACAAGATCTGATTTCCGCAAAAAAATAGTTCCCGCAGGAAACGTTCCGAAAAACAGCCTCTTACTGAATACATAGAAAACAGAACTACACAGAAACTATACGGCGAAAAAACGTGCCCTACGGATTATCCTGGCTGACTGGGATAATCCGTAGGGCACGTTTTTTTTTTGGGGGGGGGAGGTATTGTCACATGGACTGTCAATCCATCATTGCCGCTTCCTGCAGCATCTCGCCCACTGTCGGGTGGATGTGGACCATGTCACGGAGCTGGGCGACGGTTGTGTCACGGCACATCAGCGCGCTGATTTCCTGAACCATGTCTGCCGAATGGGAACCATAGGCATGACATCCGATGATGCGGCCGTCGGCGGCGGCAATCAGTTTGACCATTCCGTCGGCCTCGCCCATCGCCAAAGACTTGCCGTTGGCGCGGTGGTAAGCCTTCCGGCAGGTGTAGTCGATGCCCTGCGCCTTACACTGTTCCTCGCTCATTCCCACGCCGGCGGCTTCAGGACAGGTGAAAATGGCCGACGGCATTATGTCAAGACGAATGTCGTCATGGCGCCCGAGAATGGTGTTGACGGCATGTATGCCCTGCATCGTCGCTGCATGGGCCAGCATACAGCGGCCGTTGATGTCGCCTATGGCGTAGATTCCCGCCACGTTTGTCTGCATGCTGTCGTCGGTCTTTATCCCCTTTTCGTCATATTCCACACCGGCGACTTCGAGACCGAATCCCTCAACGTTCGGTCTCCGGCCTGTGGCAACGAGTATCGTGTCTGCCTCAACGGTCTGCGACTTGCCCTTTCGATCGAACGTCACGCGCCCTTCGGCAATCTCCGTCACGGCCGACTGCATGAAGAACGTTATGCCTTTACGCGCCAAACTCTTGCGCAGGCGGCCGGAAATGTCTCTGTCTATCGCAGGAAGACATTCTTTCATATATTCCACGACAGTCACCTCGCTGCCAAGGCTGTTGAAGATTGAGGCGAACTCCATGCCTATCACACCAGCTCCCACGATGCACAGACGGCCGGGAACATGGTCGATGTCAAGAAGTTCGTCAGAAGTGAGAATATTTCGAGGAGTGTGGAGTGATGAGTGATGAGCGAGACTATTCTCATCAGCAGAACTATTCTCCCCCCTCACTCCTCGTTTCTCACTCCCCGAAATATTCTTCTCACTCCCCGAAATACAATCAAGCATCCTTGGTCGTGCTCCCGTGGCAATAATGATATTGTCGGCCTCATATTCTTCATCGCCGACAGCTACTGTCCGCGGACCGCGGAATGTGACATGTCCGTGCTTCATTGTTATGCCCGGCTTGACGAGAATCTGCTCAACTCCACCGCGCAACTGG
The DNA here is from genome assembly GCA_947170725.1 of uncultured Prevotella sp. Taxonomy (GTDB): domain Bacteria; phylum Bacteroidota; class Bacteroidia; order Bacteroidales; family Bacteroidaceae; genus Prevotella. The sequence goes on along the minus strand of CAMVUM010000001.1, from coordinate 117,924 downwards.
CTGACAATCTGCTGTTGACGCTCCCTGATACGAGGGAAATCAATGGCGTAGCTTAGGTCGGAAAGGCCCAAAGCGGATGCTTCGCGCAATGTGTCGATTATTTCGGCATGGCGGCATAGTGCCTTTGTCGGTATGCAACCGCGGTTGAGGCATGTTCCTCCTGCCTCGCGCTCGTCGATGATGACGACCCCGAGACCATGCCCGGCGGCATATTCGGCAGCACGATAGCCGCCCGGGCCGCTGCCGATGATGATGAGATCTGTTTTCATAACGTATATATTGATTTGTGTATGCGTGCATGAAGCACTATGTTTGCGTGCATGATGTATGGAACTTGCTTGGCCGGAGCACATTGTTTGAGCGCTTTAAACACAAAAAAGCAGAGACGCGAAGACTCAGAAGTCACTTTGACGTGCCTTCATTTCTTGGCGTCTCTGCTGGATTGACATAGCTTTATTCTATTCGTTGATTCACTCCGATTAATCTCCGGCAGCCTTTTCGGCCGCCATCTGCCTGTATGTTACCACAGGATGCTTGGCCGCCAGGACGTCGTCTACACGTCCGATTGGCGTGTTGTGGGGCGCACTCTTCACCTCGTCCGGCTTCTCAACGGCTTCTTCTGCGATGCGGCGCATGACTGCGATGAATCCGTCGATGGTTTCCTTACTCTCATTCTCCGTCGGCTCAATCATGAGCGACTCGTGGAAGAGCAGCGGGAAATAGATTGTCGGGGCATGATAGCCGTAGTCAAGAAGCCGCTTGGCCACGTCCATCGTCGTGACTCCGGTCGACTTGTCGCGCAATCCGTCGAACACGAACTCGTGCTTGCACAATCCGTCGATAGGCAGAGAGTAGACGTCTTTGAGCGACTCTTTGATGTAATTGGCATTGAGCGTGGCCAGCGGACCGACCATCCGGATGTTATCCCGACCGAGAGTGAGGATATAGGCGTAGGCCCGTAGCAAAACGGCGAAATTGCCGTGCCATGCTCCGACCTTCAACGGCGTTTCCGAAACGGGCTCACCGCCCTGTGCAGGAACGTTGCAAAGCCGATCCACTATGTCCTCCATTCCTTTGCGGACTCCCACCGGACCGGCACCGGGACCGCCTCCGCCATGCGGCGTTGAGAACGTCTTGTGAAGATTGATGTGCATCACATCGAAGCCCATGTCGCCCGGCCGACATGCGCCGAGCATCGGGTTGAGGTTCGCTCCGTCGTAATACATCAGCGCGCCGCAGTCATGAACAAGCGCCGCAATCTCTGGAATACTACGTTCGAAGAGGCCGAGCGTATTGGGATTGGTCATCATCATTGCCGCCACGGTTTCGTCCAGCAGGCCGCGCAGATCGTCGATGTCCACCGTGCCGTCCTGCCGGCTCTTCACCTCCACAACGTCGAGACCGCACACAGCCGCCGAAGCGGGATTGGTTCCGTGGGCAGAGTCGGGCACAATGACCTTCGTGCGCTTCACGTCGCCACGGTCTTCATGATACTGACGGATAATCATCAGGCCTGTCAGCTCGCCATGAGCACCGGCAAACGGAGCAAGCGTGAAACGGTTCAGGCCCGTCAGGGCGCAAAGCGAACGCTCCAGTCCGGCTATAACGTCGAGCGCACCGCGGCATGTGTCGGCCGGCTGCGCCGGATGAAGACCGGCAAATTCCGGCATAGCGGCTATCTCCTCATTGATAATCGGATTATATTTCATCGTGCAACTGCCAAGAGGATAGAAGCCGTTGTTCACTCCGAAGTTGTTGGCACTGTGGTTAGTGTAGTGTCTCACCACCGTCAGCTCGTCACACTCCGGCAGCTGCGGCTCTTCTCCGCGGCGCAACTCCGCCGGCACTTCATAGCTGCCGAAACGGTTTTCGGGCAACGAATAGCCGCAACGCCCCTCCTGAGAGAGTTCGAAAATCAGATTGCCATATAGTCTGTTGTTCATAGTCAGATGGTTTCTATAAGTTTGTCTATTTCCTCTTTCGTTCTCTTCTCAGTCACGGCGAACATCAGCGTGTCGTCCGCAACTTTCACTCCGCCCAGGATTCCGGCCTCGATAAAGCGGCGTTGAAGCGCATCGACGTCACTGTCATATCTCACGCAGAACTCATTAAAGAACGGACGGTCAAAAGCAAGACTGAAATGACCGGTTGCCAAAAGGCGGTCACACAGATAGTGGGCACCGGCGTACGACTGTTCGGCAGCCTCACGCAGTCCCTTGCGCCCCATGAGCGACATATAGACGGTGACGAAAAGCGCCATCAGACTTTGGTTGGAACAGATGTTCGACGTTGCTTTCTCGCGGCGGATGTGCTGCTCACGGGCCTGGAGGGTGAGCACGAAAGCCCGCTGACCTCGGTTGTCGCGCGTCGCGCCGACGATGCGTCCCGGCATCTTGCGTATCAGTTTCTCCGTGCAACACATATAACCGACATATGGTCCGCCGAACGACATCGGAATGCCGAGGCTCTGTGCGTCGCCCACGGCAATGTCGGCACCCCACTCTCCCGGCGTTTTCAGCACGGCAAGGTCGGCCGCCACAGCGTTCATTATCAGCAGTGCCTTCGCTGAATGTATGGCGTCGGCCACACCGGAGTAGTCCTCCACTATTCCATAGAAGTTCGGCTGCTGTAAAAGAACACCTGCAACTCCGCCCGCGGCCAGCCTCCTGCTGAGGTCTTCGCGATCGGTTGCTCCGTTACAGGCGTCAACCATTTCAATTTCCACACCATGGAAACGAGCATACGTCCGCACCACGGCGAGCGTCTTCGGATCAACCGTTGACGAAACAAGTATCTTATTGCACTTCTTCGACGCTGCAGCGGCCATCAGCACAGCCTCTGCCGTTGCCGTCGTGCCGTCATACATCGAGGCGTTGGCGATGTCCATGCCCGTCAGTTCGGTCATCATCGACTGATATTCAAATATGTAATGGAGCGTTCCCTGCGATATTTCAGCCTGATAAGGCGTGTATGATGTGAGGAACTCCGAGCGGCTGATGATGTTCGGAACGGCGGCCGGAGTATAGTGGTCGTACACTCCCGCACCGGCAAAGCACGTCAGCATTTTGTTCTCTTTGCCCATTTCGGCGAACAACCGGCGCACCTCCATCTCGCTCTTTGCCTCCGGCATGTCGTAGTCGCCGCGGAAACGGATGCTCTCCGGCACCTCGGCATAAAGGTCGTCAAGCGACTTCACGCCAGCCTTGACAAGCATTTCCTGTAGGTCCGCCTCGGTATGAGGAAAATATTTATATGCCATAACAATTCTATTATTACGGGTTACAGATACCATAACGGTATGCTAACACAATTACGGATTGTCGTCCGGCGTCTCAATCCTTGCAAAACTCACCGTATGCAGCGGCGTCCATCAGACTGTCAAGCTCCGACGGGTCCGTCATCTCAACCTTGATAATCCAGTTTTCGAAGGCATCCTGGTTTAGCAGTTCGGGCGTATCGTCAAGAACTTCATTGATCTCGACAACAGTTCCACTCACGGGCGAGTTGAGGTCGCTGGCCGCCTTCACACTCTCAACGGCACCGAACTCCTCGCCTGCCGTAACCTCATCGTCCACTTCGGGCATGTCCACATACACCACATTGCCGAGCGCGTGCTGCGCATAGTCAGTGATACCGATGTAACCGATGTTCCCTTCCACTCTCACATACTCATGTGACTCTGAATAATAGAGTCCTTCAATAACCTTTGCCATATCGTTTTTCTTTTTTTATGTTTATACTTCATATTGTTTTCAACACTCCGTTATCATGCTTCCGCATTATTACTATAATACTTCCGTATCATTTCTTGTACTTCTTATCATAGAAAATCTTCTTTACCACTGTGCCGGGGAACGTCTTCTTGCGTATCCGTATCTCCACCTCGGTGCCCAGTTTGGCGTATGGAGCCTCCACCATTGCCATGCAGACGCTCTTGTCTATGGATATGCTATGGTAGCCGGTGGTAACCTCTCCGACCTTCTCACCTTCCTTGATCACGTCATATCCGTGGCGTGGGATAGCCCGATCGGCCAGTTCTATGCCGACGATGCGCCGCCTGAGTCCTTGTTCCTTCTGCCTCAGCAGGGCCTCACGTCCGATGAATTCCTCCTTATCGAGTTTAACGAAGATACCCAGTCCGGCCTCCAACGGAGTTATATCGTCAGCCAGCTCGTCACCGTAGAGCGGCAGTCCGGCCTCAAAACGCAACGTGTCACGGCATCCCAATCCGCACGGCTTACACCGTCCGCTCGCCATCAGCTTGTCCCACTGGTTTCGTATAAAGTAATGAGAGCCGTATATTTCAAATCCGTCCTCACCGGTATATCCCGTCCGGCTGACTATTACCGAGTCGGCGTTTCCATTCTCTACAATCTTTGACGTATAGAAAATAAGGTCGGAACACTTCATTCCAAGCACCTCTTCAACCACTGCTTCGGCATCCGGCCCCTGTACGGCAATCTGTCCGTAGAAGTCGGAAACATTCCTTATGTCGATGTCATAGCCTTTGGTATTGTCCACCATCCACTCCCAATCCTTTTCTATGTTGGCGGCGTTGATGACGATGAAGAAGTCGTTGTCACCCATCTTATAGACCAGCATATCGTCGACGGTGCCTCCATCCGGATTGCACATCATTCCATAGAGAATCTTTCCCGCCGGTATGCCGGCCACGTCGTTGGTAAAGATGTGGTTGACATAACGTTCGGCGTCACGGCCGCGCACGACGACCTCACCCATGTGGGAAACGTCGAACACACCGCACGCCTGACGCACGGCATTGTGTTCGTCTTTGATATCGGTGTACTGTATCGGCATGTCAAAGCCGCCGAACGGGCTTATCATGGCTCCCTGAGCCACATGCTTGTCATAAAGACAGGTTCTCTTGTTTTCCATATAGTGATGATTTTCTGTTTCTTCAATGTATCCGGCACGTCTTTCCGTGTCACGCGCTACGTCTTTTATATCCTCCGCAGTATGTCTTAAATGTCCCGTGGAACGTCATATAACAACGGCCGTAACCGATATATTTAACAATGTGGGCGGGCTGAGCAGTACCCACCGGGCCGCTTAGTCCTCGCCGACCAGCAAACTTGCCAGATGGTCGCGACTGAGGTTCATTATCACATCCTCCATGCGTCCTGACAGAGCCGCCATGACAGCCTCGCGGGTCAGAGGAACGTTGCGCAATCGTGAAACGACTTCTCCATCAAGGTCGCCGGTCAGGAAGTAGTCGCCAACGAGATTGAGCCCCTTAATCAAACCGTTCTTCAGTTCTATTCGCGCCTCAATCTCTCCGACGCCCTCAATACGCTTGCGGCGCACAACAGTATAGCGCGGGTTGTTTCCGTAGATGAATTCCGGAGTGAGATATTCTTCCTCAAGAGTTTCAATCGCCATGACATCATCCTTGGTGAGCGTCATCACGCCGTCACAAAGATTCCCCCTCACGAAACGCTTGAACTCCTCGATGTCAATGTCCACATAGTCCTTTAGCAGGGCTATCCGCTGGCGCACGCTTTCCACTCCCTTGCTCAACAGTTTCTCACCTGTGGGCGTGATGCTACCCACCATGTTCTCCATATCGGTATCATAGAGCATCGTACCATGAACGATACTTCGTCCGGGAAGTCTGTAGAAAGCATTGCCGGAAACCTTCCGGTCGCCAATCAGAATGTCGTTGCGTCCGCTCGTCCGTGCGTCAACGCCCAGTTTAGCCAGCACCAGCGCCACCATATTTATATATCTGTTGAACGTGAAGCCGACGTTCTCTTCGCCTGTTATGTATGAGAACATGATGTTCTTCATATCGGCATAGACACATCCGCCGCCACTCTTCCGTCGATAGGTCATGATGCCGCGCCTACGGCAGAAGTCGAGGTTCACCTCGTTCTCGATAAGCTGGTTGCGCCCGAAGATAACGCTCGGCAGAACCTGCCACATGAAGAAGCAGTCACGCTCGTCGACATGTCTCGCCACATATTCCTCCATGGCAAGATAGAACGAGAGCCGCCTCACTCCTCTTTCGTCGGGCAACGCTATGTATTTCATTGATAAGTCAGTTTTTTCAGATTAGTAGTTTCCTTCATTTTCCCTGCTTTCCTTTCGTCGTCGGGTCATTGACAGTGGAGCAGGATGTTTGTGCAAATATATGAAGAAAATATGTAAGGAACAAACTTTCCGGGCATTAATTTCACCATTATTTTTACTCCCGGAATGTGTTCAACATGGATTGCCGTTCTTTCAATATGTAACTACCGTACGTCAGAAACGGACTTCCATAACGACGAAGTCACTTGGTTTACAGATGTACGGCCGGCAAGAAATAACATTTTGTCCATTCCGGTGCTACGGCGGAATCAGACAGTGGAGCTGTTGGGCATGGGATGGTAGCAGAAGTACCGGTGTTCGGAAGATAATAACACGCTAATGAGATTATCTTCCGGACTCCAGCACACGTCTAATCCATCTGCGCAACAAACCGGTTCAGCCGCTCCAGCGCTTCTTCGAGCCGGCTGCGCGGGCAGGCTATGTTGATGCGGACGAAACCTTCGCCGGCCGCGCCGTACATCGTTCCCTCGTTGAGCCACAGGTTCTGTTCTTCGAGCAGTCTACGGCAGAGTTCTTCAGACGTGAAACCCAGCCGGCGGCAGTCAACCCAAACGAGATATGTCCCTTCGAGCCGGGTGACGGTGAACTGCGGCATGCGGGCGGCGAAGAACTCCGTCAGGAAGCAGTAGTTGGCGTGGAGATATTCCAGCAGTGCGTCGAGCCACTCCTCACCTTTATTATATGCAGCGATGAGGGCCTCGACACCGAACGGATTGACGTCACACACTTCGTTGTCATTGATGGCGCGGTCGATCCTACGGCGCACATCAGGATCGGCAGCAACAATGTTGGCAATCTGCAGTCCGGCGATGTTGAACGCCTTGCTCGGCGACACGCAAATGACGGTGTTGGCCAGAAACTCTGCGGAACGGCTGCCGAAACTATCGGCGAGCGATGCGAACGGAACATAGCGGTGGGGCGGGAAAACAAGTTCACAGTGAATCTCATCGGCCACCACGCGCACACCATTGCGCAGACATATATCACCGATACGCATCAGCTCTTCGCGCGTCCACACTCGTCCCGCCGGATTATGGGGATTGCAGAGCATCATGAGTGTCACCTGCGGGTCGGAAGCCTTGCGTTCAAGGTCATCGAAGTCGATAGTGTATGTGCTGTCCTCATAGACAAGCCGGTTCTCTTCTACTATACATCCATTGTTGCGTATTGATGAGAAGAAGCAGTTGTATACCGGCGTCTGGACCAGCACACGTTCACCGGGCCCGGTCAGTGCCTTGATTGTGGCCGACAATGCCGGCACTACTCCGCTCGTGTAGATTATCCACCCGCGGTCTATCATCCATCCGTGACGGCGTCTGAACCACGATGTCACGGCTTCATAATACGCGTCCGGCACCCGGGTATATCCGAAAATACCGTGTTCCACTCTGTCGCGCAGTGCGCTGACAATCTCCGGAGCCGTACGGAAATCCATATCGGCAACCCACAACGGCAGCACGCGCTCATCGGCTGCGCCGTCCCATTTATAGGAGTTCGTTCCCCTGCGGGGAATCAGTTCGTTGAAGTTAAACATATATTGGAGTGTTTTTTAGCTTATCTTTTTTAGGGTTTAGAGTCTTTAAAGACCTTAAGGTCCTTAAGGTCCTTAAAGTTTTTAAGGACATCCTGCCTCAATACTTTCTCCCCAGCCTAACGAGGAATATCGTTCCGCGGAAGCACAGTTCCACGCACATTGCTATCCAGACGCCGTGCAGTCCCATCGTCGGAGCGAGCAGGGCGGCGAGCGTCAGACGCACGGCCCAGATGCTCAACAGGTTCATGCAGCATGGGATGAGCGTGTCGCCTGCGCCAACGAACACACCGTAGGTCACGATGGCGGCCGCAAACATCGGTTCAGCAAAGGCTTCGGTGCGCAACGCCGTGACACCGAGCGAGCGTACTGTCTCGTCAGGTGTGAAGAACGCCATCATCTGTGGTGCGAGGACATACATCACCACGGCCATCACAGTCATTACAGCCATGCCCGTGCCGACTGTTATGCGGGCAAAACTGCGGGTCAGACGTCGCCGTCCCGCTCCGATGCTCTGTCCGACGAGCGCCGTAGCGGCTTCGGCAATGCCGTACCCCGGCATGTAGCAAAGTGCTTCGGCCGTGATGGCAAAGGCGTTGGCGGCGATGGCGGCCGTTCCGAGCGGTGCCACGATGATGGTTGTGAGAATCTGTGCGCAGTTGAGCACGACACGTTCGCCGGCCATCGGCATCCCGATGTGCATGGCCTTGCGCAGACATCCGGAAGTCAGCCGGAAACGCCCCACAGCTTCCCGTAAGCGCAGTTCAGGCGAGCGGCACAGCAGATACCACATCAGGACGGCACTGGCCACGACCTCGGCCAACGCCGTGCCCAGTGCAGCCCCGGTCACACCGAGCCCCGCTCCGGGCACGCCGAAGGTCAGTCCGGCCACAGTGAGCGTACGCGAAGGAAATATCAGCAGGGCGTTGAACACAACGTCGAGCATGCACATCATGCCGCCCATAACTCCCGGCACGAGCATATTGCCGCTGCAGCGCAGCACACCTCCAGCCAGCGAATAGAGCTGAAGGAAGGGCAGCGAGAGGGCGAATATACGGAAATAGGATGTTGCACCGGGACACACTGTGCTGTCGCCGCCAAGCCATACGGGCAGCACGCCACTGAGGGCACATCCCACAGCGGCCAACACCACGCTGAGGCTGACGGCGGCCACAAGCGCCTGACGCACAACAGAACGGGCTTCGTCGTTATGGCCGGCTCCAACGCAGTGGGCCACCTGTACGGCAAAACCTGTGGATGTCGACGAAACAAGGCCCCAGAAGAGCCATGTCGTCGTGGCAACGAGGCCGATTGAGGCGGACGCCTCGGCTCCAAGACTGCCCACCATGGCGGCGTCGATATATTCCATGACGACGGCCGACAGCTGGGCTATGATGGACGGCACACTGAGTATAACGGTCAGGCGCAGCTGCTGGCCGAAGGTCAGCTGCTGGCCCGAACGGATCATGGAGAGTAGGAGGTCTTTCATTTTCATAAAAGGAGGGGTGTCAAGGACTTTAAGGACCTTAAAGACCTTAAAGACCTTAAGAGTTATCAAGCAATCACACAATCCCCCGGCTCCTTCAGATTTCCGTCGATAATTATCTCTCCATATCCTTCAGCCTTTATACTTCCGCTGCGTGGGTTCTTCACGCTCGTAATCCGGCTATTGACGGTGGCCTGGAGCGTGGAACACTCGAAAGCAAGGTCACAGTCAGCGTCCATCACACAGTTCTCCATCACGAGGTCGGTGGCATAACAGAGAGGCTGCGTTCCCGAAATGCGGCAGTTGATGAGACGAAGCCGTTTGGAGTGCCATCCGAGATATTCACCATGAATTTCAGAGTCGCGCACAGTGACATCCTCCGTGCCCCAGAAGGCGTCCTTCGAATATATCACGGCGTCGCTTATCTCCACGTTCCGACAGTACTGGAACGAATAGTTGCCCTTCTGACGGTATCCGGCAATGTTGATATCGCTGCTGTGCATGAAAAGATAGTCGGCATTTTCAACCTCTACGTTCGTCAGGCGCACGCCACGGCAGTGCCAGAGTGTCTCCTCGGCGTCGGGGATGACGACGTTCTCCAGCGTCAGATCCTCCATCTCTCGGAACATCTTCGGCGCCTCTACTTTCGTATCCCTCATCGTCAGTCGCCGCGAATACCACAGGGCGGCACGCGCTCCCTCCCGGAACAGGCAGCGGTCCACCGTGAACCCGTCAACATGCCAGAACGGATACTTCCCCTGAAACTCACACTCCACGGCCTCTATGTCGGCACACTCCTTCAGCGCCGACTCGCCGGGGCCTATCACGACGTTCTCCAGCCGGAGGCCGCGTGTGGCGAACAAAGGCCGTTCACCATCATAATAGCTGTTCTTTATCAACTGTTGCATCTTTGTTTTGTTTTGATTTCGCGCTGCAAAGGTACGAATTTTGCCGCAACAAGCCTGTATATATATTGATGTTATGACAACCTATTTTCCGCCAGTTCAGGTCCAGCCTCAACCGCATATCGCCGGACCGGACGCCCTAAGGCGTACTGACCGATGTTAACTTGTCGGCAAATATTGTCAAAACACATACTTTTCAAGTCGCAAACAAATAGCTAACGACTATTAACGGCGACTGTTTTCCGTCGCCGTTTCCATACCTCCGCGAGCCGTAAGGCCCGCCCCACTCCACCGCTATACACAAAAACAGACAGATTTGTTTTGTTCTTAACGAGGTTTACTGTATCTTTGCACCTATATTTATATACAACAGACCTGAAAACAATGAAAAGACTATTATCTGCTATCGCAATTCTCAGCACATCGGCGACGCTTGCCTTCGGACAGGTGGCCGAGGTGATGGAAGACGTCAACAAGGTGGTGGACAACACCCCCGACAGTATCGCAAAAGCCCTCATGGCCCGTCCCGCACCGGGAACGACACGCAGGGCGAACAATCCCGTACTGTTCCTCATCGGAAACTCAACCATGCGCAACGGAACACTGGGCAACGGAAACAACGGTCAGTGGGGCTGGGGATACTTTGAACATGAATATTTCGACCTCAATAAGATAAGCGTGGAAAATCAGGCTCTCGGCGGTATGAGCACACGCACATACTACAATCAGTTGTGGCCTGCCGTGCGCGAGGCTCTGAAGCCCGGCGACTGGGTGATAATCTCCATCGGCCATAACGACGGCGGACCTATCGACAGCGGCCGTGCGCGCTCCGTCCTGAAGGGTACGGGCCGCGACTCCGTAGAAGTGACCATCAAGGAGACGGGCATCAAGGAAACCGTCTACACCTACGGAGGCTACATGCGCAAGTACATCGAAGACTGCCGCGCAAAAGGAGCCAACCCTATCCTCATGTCGCTCACGCCGCGCAACGCCTACGACGAGCAGGGAAAAATTGTCCGCAAGCCCCAAGGAGCATGGCTCGAAGAGGTGGGACGCGAGATGAACGTGCCGTATGTCGACCTCAACGAAATCTCCGGTGCGAAGCTTGACATGTATGGCAAGTGGAAGGAGAGCTACCATTTCTATAAGGACAACATCCACACCAGTCGCTTCGGAGCACGTCTCAACGCCCGTTCGGCCGCTGAAGGACTGGCCGCATGTGATCACCAGGCGCTCGCTCCACTGAAGGCTATGATGAAACCGCTGACGCTGCCCACCGTTGCCGTGAACCGCGAGGAGGGCAAACCGGTGGTATTCTTCACCGGCGACTCTACCGTCAAGAACGAGGATAAGGACAAAGACGGCATGTGGGGCTGGGCGTCACAGGCCGCCACGGTGTTCAACGAGAAGAAAATCACGCTGGCCAACTGTGCAAAGGCCGGCCGCTCCACGCGCACTTACATGAACGAGGGACGCTGGGACCAGGTCTACAACTCGCTCCAGCCTGGCGACTTCGTGCTGATTCAGTTCGGTCACAACGACATAGGCCCCATCGACGACAAGAAGATGCGCGGCGTGATCCCCGGCACGTCAGACTCTACGCACGTCTACCGCATGAAGGACTCGGGCAATTATGAACTTGTCTACACCTTCGGTTGGTATCTGAAGAAATTCATCCAGGACGTGCGCGAAAAAGGCGCTACGCCAATCATCGTTTCGCTCACGCCGCGCAACGAGTGGAAGGACGGCAAAATCGAACGCCGCAACGACTCTTACGGCAAGTGGTATCGCGAAGTGGCCGAAGCAACCGGCACGGAGCTGGTCGACCTCCACAACATCACCGCCGACTTCCTTGACAAGAAGTGCGGCAGCAAGGAGAAGGCTATGAAATACTATAAACGTGACCACACCCACACCTCGCTGCTCGGCGCAAAGACAAACGCGAAGAGCGTGGCGAAGGGACTGAAGGCCAATAACTCACCCTTAGCGAAATATCTTCGCTAAGGGTGAGCCATGGGCTGAGGTCCTTAAGGACCCTAAAGACCTTAAAGACACTAAGGACCTTAAAGACACTAAGGACCTTAAAGACACTAAGGACCTTAAAGACTTTAAGGACCTCACCCCAAAAACCAGAAGAATATGATCGACAGAGCAACCGTTGAACGAATACTTGACGCCGCACAGATAGTCGACGTGGTGTCCGAGTTTGTCACCCTGCGGAAACGCGGGGTGAACTATGTCGGACTTTGTCCGTTCCACGAAGACAAGACCCCGTCGTTCTATGTCTCGCCGGCAAAGGGCGTCTGCAAGTGCTTCGCATGCGGAGAGGGCGGTTCCGCCGTCCATTTCGTCATGAAGCATGAACAGATAACATATCCCGAAGCACTGCGCTGGCTCGCCAGGAAATATAATATCGAAATACAGGAGCGCGAGCTTACCGACGAAGAGAAGCGCGAAGCGAGCGAGCGGGAGAGCATGTTCATCATCAACGAATGGGCAAAGGACTACTTCCGCGACATCATGCACAACGACGTCGACGGCCAGGCCATAGGCAAACAGTATTTCCGCAGCCGTGGCATACGCGACGACATAATGCAGAAATTCCAGCTCGGCTATGCCCTGCCACGCCGCAACGCCATGTCCGAGGAGGCCCTAAGAAAAGGCTACAAGGAGGAATTTCTGCTGAAGACGGGCCTGTGCTACAAGAAAGACAACGGCGAACTCGTCGACCGTTATGCCGGACGTGTCATCTTCCCGTGGTTCAACGTCAGCGGAAAAGTAAACGCTTTCGGCGGACGTCTGCTCGACTCACGGACCAAAGGCGTACAGCAGAAATACGTCAACTCCCCTGAATCGGACATCTATCACAAGGACCACGAGCTCTACGGACTGTATCAGGCCAAGAAGGCCATGGTCAAGGATGACTGCGTCTACATGGTCGAGGGCTATACCGACGTGATTGCCATGCATCAGTGCGGTATCGAAAACGTAGTGGCCAACTCCGGAACAGCACTCAGCATCTATCAGATAAGACTCCTCAGGCGCTTCACTTCCAACGTCATCCTGCTCTACGACGGCGACGAGGCGGGCATACATGCCGCAATGCGAGGCACCGACATGCTACTGACAGAGGGCATGAACATCAAGGTTCTGCTGCTCCCCGACGGCGACGACCCCGACAGTTTCTCCCGCAAACACAGCGCGGAAGAGTTCAGAGAGTACATCAGCAGCCATCAGACGGACTTCATCCAGTTCAAGACGGACCTGCTCCTGCGCGGCGTCAGCGATCCTGTCAAGCGCTCGGAAGCCATCAGCAACATAATCAGGAGCGTTTCGGTGATTCCCAATCAGATTACGCGTGACACCTATCTGCATGAGTGTTCCCACCGTCTGCAAATGAGTGAGCGGACGCTGATAAACACCATGAACGGCTTCATACGCGGCGATTTGGAAGACAAAGCAAAGGAGACGGAACGCGAGCAGCGCCGTCTGCAAAACCAGTTGCCGGACGGCGGGCAGACAGCAGGCGGTCCGGCGCCCGTACGGACGGCTCCACAGCACAGCAACGAGATTGAGCGGATGCTCATACAGAACATCATCCGTCACGGCGAAGAGACGATATTCGAGGGTCTGGAGACGGAAGACGGAAAGACGGTCAACCTCTCCGTGGCCCAGTTCGTCGACTACGACCTGGCTCAGGACGGCCTCTGCTTCACCAACGAGATGTATAACCGCATACTGGCCGAGGCCGTAGAGCACAACAACGACGAGGGGTTCAAGGCCGAAACATACTTCATGCACCATCCCGACATACAGATCAGCAGCCTCGCCGGCGACCTCGCCATCAACCGCTACCAGCTCAGCCGCAGCCTCGAAATGCAGCACAAGCCGGAGACTCTGCGTCAAAGGGTAGTCCATCTCGTGCTCGATTTCCGCATGACAATCATCAAACAGCGACTAAAGGACATACAGATGCAGCTCCGGCAGGCCGGCAGCGACATGGAACGGATAACGCAACTGATGAAGGAATACAGGGACACACAGCAGCTCCGGGACATGATGGCACGAAAGCTGGGCAGCGACGTCATCATATAAGGACGCCGAAGGGAACGCACCATACATCTAACACAAACATCAGAACGAATGTATTACATCAAAAAGACAATGGAAATATCGGCCTGCCACCGGCTCACTCTCGACTACGAGAGCAAGTGTTCGCGCCGGCACGGCCACAACTGGTTCATAACGGTCTACTGCAAGGCGCGCAGCCTCAACGCCAACGGCATGGTCTGCGACTTCACCGAGATAAAGAAACGTATTCACAGCTATCTCGACCACGGCGACCTCAACGAACTGCTGCCCTTCAACCCGACGGCCGAGAACATCGCCCGGTGGTGCACGGAACAGATACCGGAGTGCTATCGGGCCGACGTGCAGGAGAGCAAGGACAACATCGCCACATACATTGAAGACGAAGAGGAATGACACGCCGGCCGACCGGCATGCTGACAGAAAAAAAACATACTGACAGAAGATGAAAAGAATCAACGACATATTCTATTCGCTGCAGGGCGAGGGCCGGAATACAGGCCGCGCAACCGTCTTCATCCGCTTCGCGGGGTGCAACCTGCGCTGTCCTTTCTGCGACACGGAGTTTTCGGACTACCGCGAAATGAGCGATACGGACATTCTCGCAGCCATCAGCGCCTATCCCTCGCGCTTCGTCGTGCTCACCGGCGGCGAACCGACACTACAGGCTGACGCCGAATTCATCGCTCTATTGCACTCCAACGGATATGAAGTAGCAATGGAGAGCAACGGCACCCGCTGTCCGGCAGCACCCGTCGACTGGCTCACGGTTTCACCAAAACAGGCATATATCGGTGCGACCGGACGCTTGGCGGTGACACGTTGTGACGAGCTGAAGGTCATCTTCGACGGTGAGACCGAGGTCAGCGACTGCGGCATAGAGGCCGACTATTATTATCTCCAGCCATGCGACACAGGCGACGAAGAGCGCAATATGGCTATCACGGAGGCCTGCGTTGACTATATCTGCAAGCATCCGAAGTGGCGTTTGTCCCTGCAAACCCACAAGATGATCGGTTTCAAATAGTCCTGAACGAACCTCCCGGACCGGAACAGAGTATCAGAAGAACAGCTATAAGCGTTCAGAAGAACAACAACATATACGCATCCGACATGCACGGACTACATATCACAGGCATAATCCTATACGAAATAGTGGTCGTCATCGCCATTATCCACGTGCTGATGGACAACCGTCAGCCCGCCAAAACCATGGCGTGGGCGCTCGTGATATATTTCGTGCCGTTCGTCGGAATCATATTCTACATCTTCTTCGGCATCAACCGCCGCAAGGAGAAACTCGTCAGCGAGCGCAGCCTCAACCAGCTCGCCAAACGGTCGATGCTCAGTTTCGTCGAGCAGCAAAACCTACAGCTGCCCGACGCCCACCGCCAGACGATTGACCTTTTTGTCAATCAGAATCTCTCCATGCCTTTCAAGAACAACGACCTTGACATTTTCACAGACGGCCACGCCTTTTTCTTAGCCCTGCTGAAGGCCATCGGCAGCGCCCGTCACCACATCCACATCAACATGTACATCTTTTCCGACGACCCGCTGGGCCGCCTCGTGGGCGACGCGCTGGCCGACAAGGCGCGTCAGGGAGTGGAAGTGAGAGTGATCTATGACGATGTGGGATGCTGGAACGTGAGCAGCCGGTTCTTTGAGAGCATGCGCGAAAACGGCATTGACGTCCATGCCTTCCTGCCGGTTAGATTTCCGTCGTTCACGAGCAAGGTCAACTACCGCAACCACCGTAAAATCGTCGTTATCGACGGAACGACCGGATTTATCGGCGGCATGAACATCGCGCTGCGCTACGTCAAGGGAACCGGACGTCAGAAGTGGCGCGACACAATGGTGCGCATCACCGGAGGAGGCGTCCTCGCGCTCCAGCGTGCTTTCCTCGTCGACTGGTATTTCGTGGACAGGACACTGATTTCCGACCGCAAATACTATCCCCCGACACCGCCGTCGCTGTCCAACGACTGTCTGACCCAGATAGTGACAAGCAGCCCCGTGGCCCCCTATCCCGACATCATGCAGGGCTATCTGCGCGTCATCATGAGCGCCCGTAAGTATATTTTCATCGAGACGCCCTACTTCCTGCCCACCTACCCAATCCTCTTCGCCCTGAAAACGGCGGTGCTCGGCGGCGTCGACGTACGTCTGATCGTACCCCGCCACTGCGACGCCCACTTCGTGGAGTGGGCCGGACGGTCATATCTGAGGGACATTTCGCAGGCCGGCGTAAAGGTATATCTCTACACCCGTGGGTTCATCCACAGCAAAATTCTCATCTGCGACGACAGCCTTTCAACCTGCGGTTCCACCAATGTTGATTCGCGCAGCTTCGAAAACAACTTTGAAGCCAACGCCTTTTTCTACGACAAAGCGACGGCCATGCGCTTCAAGGAGATTTTCATGCGCGATCTGAGTGACTCCACTGCGCTCGACGAAGTGGCCGAACGGGCACATCCGGGCTTCTTCGCGAGACTATGGGAGAGTATAACAAGACTTCTCTCCCCACTGCTTTAGACAGTCAGAGAGAGAAGTCACATCATTCGTTATCCTATATTTCAATCTTTCTTAACACCTACTATCTTTGTCGGTTCCATCTCGCGGTTGCGGCGGTTTGTCACCGTCACCACGGCCTGAGCCAGTGCGAGGAACGACTGTCCTGTGGCCGTCTCGGCATCGGTTGCCGCCGGCTCACCGGCGTCGCCGCTCTCGCAGATGCTCTGAACGAGCGGAATCTGTGCCAGCAACGGCGTTTCCATCTCCTCGGCGAGCTTCTTGCAGCCCTCCCGGCCGAAGATATAATAACGGTTTTCGGGCAGCTCGGCAGGCGTGAACCACGCCATGTTCTCCACCAGACCCAATATAGGGACATTTACCTTCTCGTTGCGATACATGTCGATTCCCTTTCGGGCGTCGGCCAGAGCCACGGCCTGCGGCGTGCTGACGATTACGGCGCCTGTGATGGCCAGCGTCTGGAGCAGCGTCAGATGGATGTCGCTCGTGCCCGGAGGCGTGTCCAGTATGAAATAGTCAAGCTCACCCCAATCGGCGTCGGCAATGAGCTGCTTCAGAGCGTTGCTCGCCATGCCTCCGCGCCAAAGTGTGGCCGTGTCGGGATTGACAAAGAATCCTATGCTGAGCACCTTCACTCCGTATTTCTCAATCGGCTCTATCAGATTGCGGCCATCCTTTTCGACGGCATACGGACGGGCGTCCTCAACATGGAACATCTTCGGTACGGACGGACCGAAGATATCGGCGTCAAGCAGTCCTACGCGATAGCCGAGCCGCGCGAGCGCTATTGCCAGATTGGCAGCGACGGTACTCTTGCCCACTCCGCCTTTTCCTGAGCTGACAGCAATCACGTTCTTGACGTCGGGAAGGAGCTTGCCGACCTCGGGACGCGGCTTCGACCTGAACTCTGTCTCGATTGTCACTTCAACGTCGCGGCCTACATGATAGTGGATGGCGGCCTCGGCTGCCTTGACCGTTGATTTGAGGAACGGGTCGGTGTCACGCGGGAACGTGAGCACGACTTTGACTTTCATGCCGTCAATGGACGGCGTGTCGGCCACCATGTCACTCTCGACGAGGTTCTTCTTGGTGCCGGGATAGGTCACCGTAGCCAGTGCGTCGATGATCAGTTTGGGATATAATGTCATACTCATATATGTTTCTTTTGTTTATTATAAAAGCAGCAAAATCCGTGCCGGAAAGGCATTTACGATGACGAAACTATAGTTACATCTGAACTGACAGCACAATTCTACTGAATGTCCGGCTATTCTCCGACCGCAGTGTCACCCAAAACGCCCGATGGCTCACATCCTGTTTCCCTTGAGAGAAGAGCCTGTCGTTTTATCAGAAAACGATTGACAAAAAGCGGTCAAAATGCCCTCAAAACGACATCAGGAGCGGCCTCTTCTGAAAATATCTTATCGGAGGGCGCAAATAACGCAGTTTTACGCGTGCAGACACAATCAGCTGTCACCCAGCGGGTTATCCCGTTTTGCCGAAATCCGTGCAACTTTTCAACGCTGAAAAAACGTTTTTCCGGGCTAAAATGTCATGAATTTCGCTGCCGTAAAGGCCTTGCGGGGTTGCGCCGGGGCCGTTGTTGTCGTGCAACGGCAGCCCCATTGCAAGGCCGTAAGGGCTTCGCTGCAACACCGCAAGGCCCTTACGGCAAAACCGAAGCACCAGCCTCGTCCTCCGGACGCTTTTCCGCCGTTCTAAAACGGGATTTCCATTTGTCACCGTTTTTTGCATAGTTATGTTTACAGCTGAGGAAGAATAAAAAGAGCATAGGTGTTGAACAGAAATGGATTCAGGTCCCCTAAAAAACGATATGACGGAAAACTAAGGCGTATAAAAAAAATGGGATGAAGCAACATGCTCCATCCCATTTTTCCATACGCCCGCAAGCGTCATTTTTTCCGGCAACACGCCGCCCCTTCCGTCGCCGGTTCAGGACACGTCTGCCGCTCGCCGGCACAACATCCGCCGGCCTTTCCCGCGCACGTTTTCAACCGAGCCTCATAGTCCATCTTCCGGAAACCGGCAATTATGGCCTCCGGCGTTGTCTTGTCGGCGTCATACGTAACGGTGACGGCCTGCTGCTCAATGTTTGTCTCAATACGCTTTATGCCCTTCTCGAAGCGCAGATTGCTCTTGATTTTGTTCTCACAGCTTTCACAGTGCATCTGCGGCTGCGTCGTGAAGACAGCCTTCCGGATGTCTTTCGCCATGGCTGCGGCTGAGCCGAGCAGCATGGCGGCGATTAAAAGTCTTGTTCTCATCTGAATGATATTGTTGTTTCTGATTTATATTTCTGTCCGTTCATGAGGGTTTTGCAGAACCACATAATTTAACCGACTTGCAGGGGGCATCGCTTCGAGATATTTATTGAATATCAACCGATTACGTCTGCACATCAAAGACACGTCCCCACAATTTCCCGGTTTTGCGACACCCTCCGCCGGTCATTATTTCTTTCCGATGTTTATCCTCACTCCCATATATGCCATCGCGCCGTGGACGGGACCCCATATCATTGTCGGGTCGAATGTCCGGGACCACGGATCAGACGCGCCGATGATGGGATTCTTCTGACGGTAGGCTGTCAGATTCTCGCCGCCTACATATACAGACCAGTGGCGGAACCAGCGCGTAACCTGTGCACTGAGCTGTCCGAAGGCCGGAAACGAGGTCTGCCACGACATCGTTCCGTCGTCCGTGACGTATGGCTGTGGCATGCGGCCGCCGCCGTTGAGCTGGAATGTCACATCGAACTGCCATAGTTCAAGCGGCGTCTTATATGAAGCGGTGAGCAAACCCTTATAGCGGTTTGTCAGCGGCTTTGTCATCAGTCGTCCGCCATAGGTGCACTTGACGTCGCTCAGACGGTAGGCCGCCGTTAGCGTCAGCCCTTCGACAACGGGATAGGTGGCGTCAATCTGCATCGTGTGGGAATAGGAACGGCCGTCAAGATTGGCGATATGTATCGCGTGAGGGTCGCTGTCATAGTCTACGACAGCCTGATTGGAGAAGCGCGTGTAGTAGTATTCGGCGTTCATCTTCAGCGTCTTGCCCCAAAGCGGTATGTTCAGTGCCGCGCTCACGCCGTAGTTCCACGCCTCTTCCTGTCGCAGGTCGTCAATTGTGAGTTTTCGGCCGCCGGCCAGCAGATAGCTGTTTTCGGCCAAAGCGAACACCGTCCGGTAGCCCTTTCCGGCCGAAAGACGCAGGCTGATGACGTCATGGGGCATCCACTTGACATGCACGCGGGGCGTCAGAAACGTTCCGTAAAGACTGCTGTGGTCCGCACGCAGACCGGCCATGACCGTCAGACGGTGGTTGAGATTGAGGGTGTATTGGGCGTAGACACCGGGAGTGGACTCTTTCAAGTCAGAGTGACCAGGAGTGAACTCTTTCAAGTCAGAGTGAAGAGGGATGAGTGAAGAGGTATGATTACCATTAAGGGGTGAGTTCAGGGGTGAGCCTGTTGTGGCAGAAGTCATCCTTGAAGAGTAATCATACCTCTGCACTCCTGACTCTGCAATCTGACCTGAAGAGTGATCATACCTCTGCACTCCTGACTCTGCAATCTGACCTGAAGAGTTATATCTGCTATCCGACCTCTGACCTAAGAAAGATACTCCCGCCGAGAAGTTGTGAACATGTCCGATGTTGGTCTCAAAGACCAGCGAGGCATAAACGTTCTTCTCGTTGATGTAGAGATGTTTCTGTCCGTAGTCGGCCGTCTGCTCATGAAGTGAGGCCGACGTGAGCAGGGCGACGTTGGTTCCGTGGTCAGGATCGAGGATGAAGGCATGCTTCATGTAGCCTTCATAGCGGTCCGTGTTCTGCTCTATGTTATACAATGTGTGAGGCCGGGATGATTGGTTCAGACCATGATTGAGCTGTCCGCCGAGCCTCCGTTCCTTCAGCCAGCTGACGCCACCGTGGAAGATATAGCGGTCGCCGGCCCACTGCCAGCGGTTGTCCAGATGCGCCTGGCGCACCCGCGGCTGGTCGTAGAAGCCGTCACCATTGCCGTCGTGCTCGTCGAAACTGTTCTCATAGTGTGTCAGGAGCACCGTGCTCAGGCGGCTGTTGAGATGGATGTTGCCCGTTATGTTGGCCTCAACGCGGCTCTTCGAGTCACCGAAGAGATTGATTTCCATACCGTCGGCATCCTCCGGTTTGAGGAAATCAATGTTGATCTGGCCCGTGATGGCCTCATATCCGTTCTTCACCGACGAGCATCCTTTGGAAACGGAGATGTTCTTCATCCACGGTCCGGGAACGTAGCCGAGGGCGTATGGAGACGCCACACCGCGGTAGTTGGGGAGATTTTCGGTCAGCATCTGCACGTAGGTGCCGCTCAGTCCGAGCAACCGGATTTGCTTTGCGCCCGTGGCGGCGTCGCTGTAGCTCACGTCCACCGAGGGATTGGTGGTGAAACTCTCGCCCAGATTGCAGCAGGCAGCCTTGAACAGTTCGTGACGTCCGATGCTGACGCCGTTCACCGGTCCGACCATGCGGCGCGTGCCTCCCTTTGACGTTACCTTGAGTTCCTTCAGTCCGTGATCTTTCGAGGTCATACCGGAGGAGTCGGCGGCATGAACGTGCTGTGCACCCGCTTCGGCACAGAATAGCGCTGTCAGCGCTGTCAGGATAATAGTTTTCTTCATCAATACTTTTTCTCTTACCATGTATATATAAAAAAATGCAGGCGGAAATCCGATTTCCACCTGCAAAATTATATATAACGTTCTGCAACCCGGTTGCAAATGACGCCCCGCGGCTCTGTCAAGGTGTTATCGCTCACAGCGGTCGACAAGAAATTAAAGACGATGGGCACTGAGCGGAAACAAGACAATGTCGTCGGATATGTTCATTTGACAAGACATTTGTGTTTTATGCCTTAACGGCGCAGCCGCGACAGAGCCTTCAACTCCTCTGATTTCTTTCTCCATTCCGCCTCACTTGCTCGTGTCCAGACCGCTGCGCTTGGGCCGGTGATAGCTCCGGTAGTCGTCGAGCGGAATCTCAACGTCCGGCTCTTCAAGTTCTCCGGCGTGGGGAAGGCGGAACTTCATGTAACGTATGTTCAGCCCGCGCTCCATCCACATTGCTTCATAGTAGGTCTGGATGGAGAGAATTTTGCGCGTTCCGTCGTCGATGCCGTCCGTGTGGTAGAGGTCTTCCGTGCGGAAAAGCAATGGCAGACGGTTGTGCTCCACCATATAGGTGGTGTATGTGAAAAGGAAGTTTGAGTCGGTCTTCAGATGGATTGTGCCCCCGTCGGTCAGGAAACGGCGGTAGCGCTCCATGAACGACGTGCTGGAAAGACGCTTACGGTGATTCTTCATCTGAGGGTCACTGAACGTCAGCCATATCTCCTGAACCTCGCCGGGAGCGAAGAAGCGGTCGATTATCTCGATGTTGGTGCGCAGGAACGCCACATTCTTCAAACCCTCGCGAAGGGCCTCGGTCGCTCCCGTCCACATCCGCGCACCCTTGATGTCGACGCCGATGAAATTGACTTCCGGATAGAGGCGCGCCAGTCCTACGGTATATTCGCCCTTGCCGCAGCCCAGCTCCAGCACAATGGGGTTGTCGTTATGGAAATATTCCTCGCGCCAACGCCCCTTCATTTCAAACGGCACCTGCTCAACAACGGAGTAAGGATACTGAAAAACATTCTCATATCTCGCCATGTCGGCGAACTTCTCTAACTTGCCTTTGCTCATATATAAGTATGTATAAACTTCTGCAAAGGTAATGGAAAAATTCAAAAATATGGTCTCCGCCACATAATTATACTGATTTTTCCATCTTCTTTGCAGAGGATAAGGCTGCGCTCAGCAATCTGTGAACAAGCTCAATGACTCACAGTCATGCCTCCGCCAGTGCGGATTCATATTCTCCCTGTTCTTTCTTCAGATCCTCATAGAAGTGAGCGTGGATCGTGCAAACATACGGAATAATAAACAGAACCGCCCCCCATTTTTTTTGTCTAACTTTTGGGGTGCGGTTCTATACGACAAAGCCTCTTTCTTTATTTTAATAAGCTGCCAGTGGATTTCTAAGTGTTCAGTCCTGCAAATTCAATCTAATGCCTAATGCCTCGAAAGCTCTACGTGAGTTCTCCAAATCCTGTTTCACTTCCTCATAGAAATGAGCATGGACTGTTTTTACGTATGGAATAAGAAGCAAGAAACCTATACCGCACGTGAGAATACTCAATATGAACCAGCCTATCATACTGAGATCGAGCAGGAAAAGGTCTGTCTTATAGTCCTCCATCATCTTCATACTCAGGTTTATCGCCTTATTATTCTTGATTTCCGGATTGTCTTTAAGTATGTAAGGCACCATCGCGTATGAATAATACTTATAGAAATATATCACTAAGCTTGCTAAAATAGCTACTCCAGAAAAGAAAAAATTCAGGTCTGCCGTCGCTACATATAATATAAGAATGAAGATGATAGGTAGCATCATCCAAAGCACCACATATAGCCCTACAAGAAACTCGGTCGTGAATATACGTCCGTACTGCTTCATTCCATCAAACAGACTCCCGACACGGACGTTTTTGCCTCTGGATATCTCAAAAAAGAAGACTGAAAATCCCCATGATACCGGCAGAAGCACTATTTGCCACACGGAACTGAACAGTCTATCAACGGCGGCAGGCAAAAAACCGGATGCGTCTAAGCCTAAACCGACGACGACGATTGGAGGTAGATAAATTAACAGAAAGTAAACTAACGTAGCAACTACACCTTTACCCCAATTCCCTTTGAGCGACGTTAACGCTCTTTCCTTGTAAACTTTGATTGATTCCATAATTTATTATACTTAATAGATTTGTTATTTTATCATTTGCTTACAAAGGTAAATAGATTTTGTTAATTTACCCCCCGAATGTTATATTGTGTTAACGACTGTATTTTCCCATAATGAAAAAAGGGAAGCGGAGATAGAATCTCCGCTTCCCTTGCATATATAAAGTAATATGTCAATTCTTATTCTATCACCACCGTTGTCCAGCCGTGGCGGTCCTCGACGATGCCATACTGTATGCCGCGCAGCGTGTCATAGAGCTTGCGGGAGATGGGACCGGGCTGTCCGTCGGCACTGAAAGTATAGCGCTTTCCGTTGTCCAGGTCGTCGATGTAGGAGATGGGTGATATGACGGCCGCCGTGCCGCAGGCACCGGCTTCCTCGAATGTCTCAAGCTCCTCTTCGGGTATGGGACGGCGCTCGACCTTCATGCCGAGGTCCTCGGCCACCTGCATGAGGCTCTTGTTGGTGATGCTGGGCAGGATTGAGGTAGACTCGGGCGTGACGTAGGTGTTGTCCTTTATGCCGAAGAAGTTGGCAGCTCCGCATTCGTCGATATATTTCTTTTCCTTCGCGTCAAGATAGAACTCGCAGGCGTAGCCTTTCTCATGGGCCAGGTTGTTGGCGTAGAGCGACGCCGCATAGTTTCCTCCGACCTTATATTTTCCCGTGCCGAGCGGCGCCGAGCGGTCGTAGTCGCGGATGATGACGTAGGGATTGGTCGAGAATCCGCCCTTGAAGTAAGGTCCGACCGGGGTGACGAAGATAAGGAAGAGATATTCCGTTGCGGGATGTACACCCACCTGTGCCGACATGCCGATGAGCAGCGGACGGATGTAGAGCGTCGCTCCGCTTTCGTAGGTCGGGATGTACTCCTGATTGAGGCGCACGACTTTCTTCACCATTTCGGCGAAAAGTTCTGTCGGGACCTCGGGCATGAGTATGCCGCGGCAGGTGCTCTGCAGACGGGCGGCATTCTCTTCCATGCGGAAGACGCGCACCTTTCCGTCAGGACAGCGGTAGGCTTTGAGTCCCTCGAAAGCCTCCTGACCGTAGTGAAGGCAAGTGGCGGCCATGTGCATGTTGATATATTCGTCGGAGCATACTTCGACTTCTCCCCATTTCCCGTCGCGGTAGTAGCACCGAACATTATAGTCTGTCGGTCTGTAACCGAACGACAGGTTTGCCCAATCTAAATTCTTCATATAAAAATGGTTTTATGTTTATATCCGTGAAGTGTTGCAAAAATAGCGAAAATATTGGTTTTGTGCAACAAATTGATAATAAAATTGCGGATTTGCGGGCTAATTATTAATGTGTTGTTCATTCTGTCACAGCATAGCCGTTCCTCCGTTAGCTGAAATACCGTGAAAAGACGGGGAATAATCCCGGATGAGCAGAATCTGCCGGCACAGTGGCGGTTGCGACAAGTCGCACGCCTGAAAATGAACATTCAGTCGAATGCGAAGATAAGGAATATCTTTGAAAGACAAACATTTACCGCCGGAAAAACACCTGTAAAGCCTATCCCCCATCACTATCACAACTTCTTCCGCTCTCTTTTTCCCCTTTTTTTGGCACTCTCGTTTTTTTTCAGTAACTTTGAGGCTTGAAAAGAAAGCATTTGACTAATATGAGCGACGAGACAAGAGAAGACGAAATACTGGACGGAAGCGAGGACACGAGCGACCTGACTTCCGACAACACCGAAGACACTGCCGCCGAAAATGAGGGCGAGGACACACACTCCGACTACAAACCCGTTGACAGATTTGACGCATCGGCCGTCCATCATCTGAGCGGAATGTATCAGACATGGTTCCTCGACTATGCGTCCTACGTGATTCTGGAACGCGCCGTGCCACACATTGGCGACGGCCTGAAGCCCGTACAGCGACGCATACTCCATTCGATGAAGCGAATGGACGACGGCCGCTATAACAAAGTGGCCAACATCGTGGGTCACACCATGCAGTTCCACCCCCACGGCGACGCCTCCATCGGCGACGCTCTGGTGCAGTTGGGTCAGAAAGACCTGCTCGTGGACACGCAGGGAAACTGGGGAAATATCCTCACGGGCGACCGTGCCGCCGCACCGCGATACATCGAGGCCCGTCTGTCGAAGTTTGCGCTCGACACGGTGTTCAATCCCAAGACAACCGAGTGGCAGCTCTCCTACGACGGCCGCAATAAGGAGCCTATCACGCTGCCCGTGAAGTTTCCGCTGCTGTTGGCACAGGGAGCCGAGGGTATCGCCGTTGGCTTGTCGTCGAAAATCCTGCCCCACAACTTCTGCGAACTGTGTGACGCCGCCGTCAGCTATCTCCACGGACAGGACTTCAAGCTCTATCCAGACTTCCCCACCGGAGGAAGCATAGACGTCTCGAAATATAACGACGGCCAACGCGGCGGACAGCTGAAAGTCCGGGCCAAGATTGAGAAGAAGGACAACAAGACGCTCATCATCCGCGAGATACCGTTCGGAAAGACCACCACGACGCTCATAGAATCCATATTGAAAGCCATAGAGAAGGGCAAGATAAAGGCGCGCAAGGTCGAAGACAATACGGCGGCAGAAGTGGAAATTCAGGTCCATCTCGCTCCGGGGGTGTCGTCGGACAAGACGCTCGACGCACTCTATGCCTTCTCCGACTGCGAGGTGAACATCTCGCCCAACTGCTGCGTCATAGAAGACAACAAACCGAAGTTCCTCACCGTCAGCGATGTTCTGCGCCAGTCGGTGGAGAACACCAAAGCACTGATACGTCGCGAGTTGGAAATACGCCGCGACGAACTGATGGAACAGCTGCATTTCAGCTCGCTGGAAAAAATATTCATCGAGGAACGAATCTACAAAGACCGCAAATTCGAACAGGCCGCTAACGTGGATGCCGTCTGCGCCCATATCGACGACCGCCTGACACCATTCTATCCCGAGTTTGTGCGCGAAGTAAACAAAGACGATATTCTCCGTCTGCTGGAGATAAAGATGCAGCGGATATTGAAATTCAACAAGGACAAGGCCGACGAGCTTATGGCACGCATCAAGGCCGAGATAGCCGGAATTGACCGCGACCTGGCCAATATGGTGGAGGTCACGGCCAACTGGTTCAGCTTCCTGAAGGATAAATACGGTAAGGACCACCCGCGACACACTGAACTGCGCAACTTCGACACCATAGAAGCGTCAAAGGTTGTCGAGGCCAACGAGAAACTGTATATCAACCGTCAGGACGGCTTCATCGGAACAGCACTGAAAAAGGACGAGTTCGTCTGCAACTGTTCCGATATCGACGATATCATCATTTTCTATCGCGACGGAATGTTCAAGGTCGTCCGCGTGGCCGAAAAGATATTCGTAGGGAAGAACATTCTCCACCTCGGAGTGTTCAAGAGGAACGACAAGCGCACGGTCTACAACGTTGTCTACCGAAACGGTCTGAAAGGTTTCTACTACATAAAACGCTTTTGGGTTACCAGCGTCACACGCGACCACGAATACTGTATCACTCAGGGAACGCCAGGCTCGCGTATCGTCTATTTCACGGCCAACCCCAACGGTGAGGCAGAAATTATCAAGGTCACACTCGACCCGATGGAGGTGCTGACGAAACGGAAGGCAAGCATTTTCCTTGAACGCGACTTCTCCGAAATATCCATCAAGGGACGACTGTCAAAGGGCAACATCCTGACCAAGAAACAGGTAAGCCGCATCGGACTGAAGAGCCACGGACATTCTACGCTCGGAGGACGGAAGGTCTGGTACGATCCGGACGTCAACCGCCTCAACTACGACGAACACGGACGACTGTTGGGAGAGTTCTTCGACGACGATCTGATACTGATTGTGCTGAAGACCGGCGAATACTATGTTTCTAATTTCGATGCCAACAACCACTACGAGGATAACATCCTGCGAATAGAGAAGTACGACCGGAACAAAGTCTGGACGGCGGTTGTCTTCGATGCCGACAACAATGGATATCCCTATCTGAAACGCTTCCTGATGGAAGACTATAAGCGCAAGCAGAGCTACGTCGGCGAAAACCGCAACAGCCGGTTCGCCCTGCTGACAGACGTCATCTATCCGCGCATCCTTGTTACATTCAACGAGACGGACGGAGCCGGAAACATACGCCAGCCAATGGAAATCGATGCCGAACAATTTGTTGCCGTGAAAGGATTTAAGGCACGCGGAAAGCGCATAAGCACATGGCAAGTCGAGAGCATCGAGGAACTGGAACCGCTTCGCTTCCCCGAACTGGAAGAACCGGAAGACAACAACGACGTTCAGGAAGAGGAACGGGAGAACATCGACCCGGATGCAGGCAAATCGGAAGAGCAGGTGATTGACGAACTGACGGGACAACTGAACATGTTCAGCGAGATCGACAAAAACACAGAGTCATGATACCATCGACCGCCAAACATTACATATATAAGACCGTACTACTGCTGGTGTCGCTCCCCGTCTGTCCGGCCAATGCCCAGACGGACCCTGCGGACACCGGACGCATCACGACATCGGCCTATATGATAGGTGTCGGCCCGACACGCATCCTCGACACCTATCTTTCGCAGGAACATTTCAGTGGCACGGGAATGACATATCTTTCAGCCGTTGAACGGAAACAGACCGGCAAACAATGGAGCACGGCAATACAGCATCAGGCACACATCGCTAAAACCCACGACCGCAGCGACACGGCTGACGAACTGGAAGGTTCCTACGGATTTTTTGGGGGACGATACCGTTCGTGGTCGTTGCTCGACAACCGGCTGCTACTGCAGGGAGGAGGAATGGCTACAGCAGGAGTCGGATTCATATACAACACGCTCAACGGAAACAATCCGGCACAGGCCAGACTCTATCTGAATATAATGCCGTCAGCGGCCGCAACCTATCGGTTTGATCTGTGGCAGCACCATTTTGCCATTCGCTACGAGGTGGAGCTTCCGCTCGTCGGACTTACGTTCAGTCCGGCGTACGGACAGTCTTACTACGAGATGTTCTCGCGCGGCGACTACGACCACAATATAGTCCCCACGACATTCGTCAGTGCTCCTTATTTTCGACAGCAACTCATGATTGACATCAATGTCAGCCGTAGCATGACGTTGCGCGTAGGTTATCTTGGTGACTATCAGCAATCGCAAGTAAACAGCCTGAAACAGCACATCTATTCCCACAGACTGATGTTGGGAATTGTCAGATGCTTCAAAACAACCAAATTCCGCCCATGAACAATCTTTCTGAACAAAATAGACAACGACGGACACACGGAAAGAAACATTATCCTACGAACGCACGAAATATCCTGGGACAGACGGCAAGGATACTGTTTGCCGTCATCGTTGGCGCTGTCATGTTCACACTGCCTGCATCATGCGTCGACGAAGAGGAATTCAGCAATTCTCCACAAGGCAATTTCGAGGCGCTATGGAAAATTATCGACGAACACTATTGCTTCTTCGACTACAAAAAAGAAGAATACGGACTGGATTGGGATGGCGTATATAATAAATATAAAGTACGCGTGAATGACCGCATGACAAACGAACAGTTGTTCGAGGTGATGGCCGATATGCTTGGCGAACTGCGCGACGGCCATGTAAACCTGGCCAATTCGGCAGACTTCTCGCGATACTGGAAATGGCAGGAGGACTATCCGGCCAATGTCAGCGACACGCTATTACGCCGATATCTGGGCACTGACTACAAAATAGCAGGCAGCTTGAAATACCGCATTCTTGACGATAACATAGGATACATTCGTTATGAAAGTTTCTCTAATGGTGTAGGAGAGGGAAATCTTGACGATGCCATCAGTCACATGATGCTCTGCAACGGGCTTATAATTGATATCCGGGGCAACGGTGGAGGAACACTGACAACAGCCGAACGTATTGCCGCACGCTTCACAAACGAGTCCGTTATCGTTGGCTATATGCAGCACAAGACGGGAACGGGACACTCCGATTTCTCAAAGATGGAAGAACAACGTATAAATCCGTCGTCAAACATGAGATGGCAAAAAGGCGTCTGCGTGCTTACAAACAGACAAGTCTACAGTGCTGCCAACGAATTTGTAAAATACATGAAGTGTTTCCCGAACGTAACTGTCATAGGCGACCGCACAGGCGGAGGAGCCGGACTGCCATTCAGCAGCCAACTGCCCAACGGCTGGGCTGTTCGCTTTTCAGCCTGCCCCATGTATGACCGTGACCGCAAACCTACCGAATTCGGCATCTCACCTGATTACAACGTATCAATTAATGACTCCGACTTCAAACGCGGCCGTGACACTATAATAGAATTTGCACGACGACTTCTGACCCGTTAATAGCAAAAAGCACTCCAAAGCAACTAAAGAATTTCTTACCGGATAAATATCTACCCTATTTATTTGGCAAATAACCAAATTCTGCGTATCTTTGCATCCGAAAAGCGCCTGTGGCGAAATTGGTAGACGCGCCAGACTTAGGATCTGGTGTTTTACGACGTGTAGGTTCGAGTCCTATCAGGCGCACCTAGTAATAATCCTAACTGCTTGAATATGAGCAGTTAGGATTTTTGCTTTTATGTTTTTGCCGAGTTAATTTACTTGTATCTGTTATATTCTCGGCAAATTCATTTTTTATATTCAAAATCCTGCCTTTAAAAGCATGAATTACAAGAGCAATCAGAATTGATGCAAGTGAAACTTACTCTACTTATCAAGAATAAAGTTACATCAGATTCTGTAAATGACCCAATAAATGACCCAATAAACTTGACCGAGAGGCAGAAGATCATTTTGCGGATGTTCTCAGAAGAAAAGAATCTAAGCAGAGAAAGGCTTTGTGAGAAAACAGGATTGTCGGATGCCACCGCCAAGCGTGAGATAGCGTTCCTTAAAAAGGCTGGTTATTTGGAGCGTGTCGGCAGCCTTAAAACAGGACATTGGATAGTTGTTTCAAAATAAATGCCCAAAATCGAGTAGGAGGAAAACGACCTTGCCTTTGGCTATGCAATTCCCGCTATTAGGGCTTGCTCGGGACTTTCACCCATCAGACAATGCTCATGCCGAGCATACAGCAAACAAAAAGAGCGCACCGCTATTGGTACGCTCTTTCTTAAAACTCTTTATATTCTTTATCGATTGGCAGATTGCCACTGATAAGTATCAGTACAATGGATATCGGCATTCTGATCGGCAATCGTCAACTTGAAATCACCTTCTTCCAATCTCCATTTACCATCATAACCTACGAAGGCAAGATCATCGGCATTCAAATCGAAGGTAACGGTCTTGGTCTCACCTGGCTGAAGCTCTATCTTGTCGAAGGCACGGAGGCGACGACCATCAGGCACCATACTGGCGATGAGATCGCTGCTGAACAGGAGGACACTCTCCTTGCCTGCCACCTTGCCCGTATTCTTCACATCCACGCTCACCTTTATGATGTCGCCGTGGCTGAAATCAGACTGGGAAACCTTCAGGTTGCTATATTTGTAAGAGGTGTAGCTCAAACCATATCCGAATCCCCACTGCTGGGTAATCTTCGCATTGTAATCGTAAGCACCCTCCATCGTACCCACCTCCTCACTCTTCTTAAAGTCGTAGTTGGCGAGCGAATTGATTTCCTTAGGATAGGTGTAAGGCATCTTGCCACTGAAGTTTGACTTGCCCGATACCAAGTTTACCAAGGCATCGCCGCCCATATTGCCAGGGATAAGGATGTCGATGATGCCCTGTGCCAATGGTTCGATGTCGGCGATGAGACGAGGGCGACCTTCATTCAATACCAAGATGACAGGCTTTCCGGTCTTGGCGAGTTCCTTCACGAGATTGCGCTGGTTCTCAGAGAGCCAAAGGTCGGTCAGGTTGCCCGGAGTCTCTGTGTAAGAGTTCTCACCGATGCAGGCAACGATGACATCAACATTCTTTGCTGCATCAACTGCGCCTTGAATCTGAGGTTCGTTCTCCTCCCAGTACTTGCCCTTCTCATTATAGGTAACACCCTGGTTCAAGATGACATTCTCCTTGCCATACTCATTACAGAATGCCTTATAGATGGTATTGTATTTGCCGGCAAACTCATCAGTACGATGGCCCTGCCAAGTATAGCTCCATCCACCGTCCAGACAGCGCATCTGATTGGCATTAGGACCCGTGAGGAGAATCTTCTTGCCCTTGGCGAGAGGCAAGACAGGATTGCCTTCCTGCAACTTCTCGTTCTTTAAGAGCACCATACTCTCGGTAGCTCCCTCTAAGGCGAGCTTGGCAAACTCCTTGCCACCAAACTTAGGATAATTCTTCAGTTTCTGGGTTGGGTTTTTGAAGAGGTCGAGACGGTACTTCATGCGAAGCACACGGCGACAGGCATCGTCGATGCGACTCATCGGAATCTTACCTTCCTTCACCAATTCTACAAGGTAGCCACAAGCATCGCAAGAATAAGGTTCCATAATCATGTCGATACCAGCATTGATGGCGATGCGGAGCGCGTCCTTCTTGTCCTTTGCCACCATCTCACGAGTATAGAGATTGTTGATGTCTGCCCAGTCGGTGATGAGCACACCATCCCATCCTGTCTCTTCCTTCAGCCATCCTGTCAGAATGTCCTTATTGGCGTGCATCGGCATACCATTGACGGAAGCGGAATTCACCATCACAGTCAAGGCTCCAGCCTTCAGACCAGCCAGGAAAGGAGCGAAGTGCTTCTCTCGCAAGTCGGCAGGAGAGATATAGGCTGGCGTACGGTCTTTACCGGTCCAAGGCACGCCATAGCCCATGAAGTGCTTCATTGAAGTGGCGATGTGATACTGGTCGATGTTGTTTGGGTCCTCGCCCTGAAAACCATAGACCATCGCCTTGCCCATCTCTGAACTGAGGTAGCAATCCTCGCCAAAGTTCTCCCAGATGCGAGGCCAACGGGCATCACGACCGAGATCAACTGTAGGACTGTAAGTCCAAGGCACGCTCACCGCACGAGTCTCATAAGCGGTAGCCTCAGCCGAACGGCGAGCAATCTCACGATTGAAGGTGGCAGCTACATTGATGTTCTGCGGGAAGAGGGTTCCGTCTTGTGTATAAGTAGAACCGTGGTTCTGATCAAGACCGAAGACACAAGGGATGCCGATGCGCTTCATCGAAATCTTCTGGATTTGCTCGATGTACTTCTCCCACTGCTTGGCGGTTGGCGCGCAAGTGTTAGGAGCGTTGAGGATAGAGCCAATCTTATAGCGAGAAAGGATAGAATCGGTCTTGTGCTCGTCGATATAGAACACACCATTCTTGTCGTTGGCACCAAAGAGGTCGGTCACCAATTCCATCATCTGACCTATCTTTTCCTCCAAGGTGAGTTTCTTCAGGGTTTGTTCTACCTGAGCCTCTATCTTAGGGTCGCTCTTGATAACTGGAACATTGGCACTGGCTGTATAAGCCAATGCCAACATTGAAATAGATAATAATATTTTCTTCATAAGTTCTAAGATTTGACGTTATATGATAATAACGTGATTCTTTCTAATATTTTATTCAATAGTTACTTTCTTTACGGTATAACCATCACCCACGAGGAGGAGACCATTCTGCTCTGTCAAGAGTTGGATAGAGAGGTCGGTCAGTTCAAACTCCCATTTAGCAGGGCCATCCACCATGATGTCGCCACGCTCTGGGTCGCCTTTACCAGTAAGGATGTTGTTCCACCAAGAAGTGGCAGCAGTACCCTGACCATTTCCATCCACATAGACACGGAGGATGGTGCCAGCCTTCACCTTTGAGAGGAAGGTATCCTTCAAGGCATCGAATGGTGTTCCCCATGTCACGGCAAACTCACCTTCCCAGATTGTGTTCTCCATAGATGGGCGAGCCTCGGTGGTTACCTTGATGGTACCGCCAGGGAACTGTACGCCATTGCCATCTACCAATGTAATGTCGTAATCGCCATTGGCGAGGTCGGAAGGAGCAGTAACTTTCAATGTCGTACCCTCATCGAGAACTTCGAAGGCAACCTCCTTATCAGCGATGAGAACTTTCTGAACGAGACCCAGGTTCTTGCACTTGTGGATGGTTGTAGTTTCTCCTGGAGCTACCCAAAGCTCGACGGCATTGGTACCCAAGGCTGGGTCATCGGCAGCAGGAGTCACGGTAACGTTCAAGGTGCGGGAAGTGGTCTTGCCCTTGGTGGTGGTTGCCACAATCTTCAGTTCATGATTACCTAAAGGCAAAGTCTGGTCGATGGTGGTACCTTCATAAATCTGTGTGCCATCGAGCAACCATGTCACTGTGGTGTAGTGAACAGGAGTCACCTTGATTTCCAACTTATAATTAGTCTTGCGGTCTATCTTGGAATCAGCCAAGTCGGTGTTCAAGATACGTGGATCGTCATCTTCGCTGACAGTGAAGTATGGTTCATCGTCAGAAGAGCAAGAAGACAAGGTAGATGTACCAGCCAGTGCGAAACTCACGGCGAAGAGCATCATCATAGCCTTCAAGACTTTTCCCTTATATTGTTTCATTGTCTTATTCATAATTAATTATTCTATCTATTGTCCTATAAAACTTAACATTAAACACTACTCGCTATATCCCTTTCCGAATGGAGGATTGAAGTCTGGCTGAAGGTTTACATCAGCCTTGTCCCACCAGAGGCGCTTATGCCAATTGTCTGTACCACCCATGCGGTCGATGGCATCCTTGTAGTTGGCACTGTTGTACTGAGCTTCCAACTCAGGATACTGCAAGCGGACAGGCATTGACCAATCGGAATCCGTATAAGTGAAACCATTCTTGGTCAAGAGATCACGATTCAAGATGGCAGGATAGTCAGAGCGGCGCATGTTAGCCCAACCCTCAGAAGGGTTCATCATGTGGAGAATCCAAGCCTGGGTGTTGATGGTCTCCTTAGGATTGTCACCCAACGGATTGCTGGCAATGAACGCATCTATCTCTTCCTTGGAAATCTTGTTGGATGTAAGATAGTAGTTGTTGAGCAACTCCATGCTGGCACGAACACCAGCCTCGTAGTGGCTCTCTGCATAACCACCACCTACATTCCAACCCTTGGTTGCAGCCTCAGCCTTGAGGAACTCCACCTCAGCATAGCTCATCAAGTCGCCAGGACAAGAAGGCATCTCGAAGTCGATGTTCAGGCAAGGACGACCTGCTCGAGCTATATAATCAGAGTTGGCATAAGTGTTCTCGTCTATCTCTGCATACTTCTTCAAGGTAGGAAGGTCATCCACCGTAGCTGGATTCATCCAGTCTGTGTACCAAGCTGCACCAGGGTTGCAAGGCTCCTCACCGAGACCCTTGTTCTGGAAGTAAGCCAGGAAATCATCGGTCAAGTCGATGTTCTGCTCCTTATCTGGCTTCACCTGACTACGCTTGATATTGTAGTAGTGACGGCAGATGCGATAGAGACGAGGGTCGTTGGTATTCTGCAACTGATAGAACAAGGTAGAGCATACCATGGTAGGCGATGTGGCATCCTGACCATAGAGAATCTCGCTCAATGCATTGGCACGGAAATCGTAGTCGTTGGCACCATCATAATATGTATAAGGTGCATCAGCATACTTGATATAAGCATCATCGGCTGCACTGGCGATGGCACCGGCAGCCACAGCCTTCTCAAACTCCTCCTTTGCCTTCTGTGGATTAACATCGGAAATGCGCATGGCATAGCGCATACGGAGTGCATTGGCATACTTCTTCCACTGAGCTACATCACCACTCATGCTGGTGACATCACCAGAAATGCGGTCGGTACCTGTGCCAAGCTGCTTCTCGCAAGCTGCCAGTTCCTCGAAGAACCAGCTGTAGAGTTCCTCTACGGTATCATACTTAGGGGTGGAGATACCTGAGATATAACCCAGACCTGCCTCCGAACAAGGCACGTCACCGTAGGTATCTGCCAAAACTGCCGTGAGATAGACACGATGGATACGAAGTGCCGCATTCAAGTTTGCCTTGTCAGCAGATTTGTGGATGGCATCCACAAGGTTCTTGATACTGATTTCATAATAGCGGTCCCAGACACGACGGGACATATCATCTTCTCTGAAATTAGAACCAGCGTAATTGGTTACATTCCAACCACCAGCGAAATACTGTGGAAAACCAGATATATAGTTACGGTAGGTATCCATCAGACTGAAGTCACCGTAAGTCTGCAACAAAGCTGTTGTCAACTGTGCGTTAGGGTCGAGCTCGCTCACCTTGGTCTTGTCGGTATTGATGTTGCTCAAGGTATCATCAGAGCAAGAAGTCATCGCTGTGCCGGTTGCCATCAGGGCGAAAGCCATCATCAGGCTGCTCTTACCTATATATTTCTTGATTATATTGTTCATTTTCTTACATTATTATATATTAGAACTCTTCTAAAGAAATTGATTCATTTTTTCGAGACTAGAACTTCACGTTCACGTTCAAACCATAACTCTTGCGAGATGGCAGGGAACCATATTCCAGACCGAGACCTGAGGTGTTGTAGCTGGAGTCTGGGTCGATGTTAGGAATGTTCTTCC
Source organism: uncultured Prevotella sp. (assembly GCA_947170725.1). Classification (GTDB taxonomy): domain Bacteria; phylum Bacteroidota; class Bacteroidia; order Bacteroidales; family Bacteroidaceae; genus Prevotella. The sequence continues at coordinate 81,907 of CAMVUM010000001.1, read as the reverse complement.
AAACGATGAATGGGTTACGTGCCACGAAGGATACGGTCAAGCCCTTGACATACTTGCCCAGGATGCTCTCTGGGAAGGTATAGCCGAAAGTAATCTCACGACACTTCACGTAAGAGTTGTCGTAAACGAAAGCACTCTGCACGCCATTTGCCACATGCTTCCAGTAATCCTCTGGGTTCACGGCGATGTCGTTCTTGCGATAAGTACCGTCGCCATTGTCGATGACACCCTCTACGACGAATCCCTTGCATTTACCTGCTTCACGCCATGCGGCAAGGTCCATACCCGAAGCCTTGCGAGCCTCCTCGGAAGTGTACCACTCCTCACGGCCTGCCAATGTTCCCTTTGCCTTACCAGTCTGGTATGCAGAACGCATGGACATAGAGTAGATGTCGGCACCTATCTTCACATCGAATGCAGCAGAGAGGCGGAAGTTCTTATAGCTGAAGGTTGAGTAGAAACCACCTGTCCAGTCCCAAGAAGAGTTACCGATGGTCTTGATTTCCTGGTCAATCTTTGGAAGACCAGTAGCTGCATCGACAACCACCTGTCCCTTGTCGTTGTAGAGGAAGTCGTGTCCACGGATAGCTCCATAGTTCTCACCTACCTTGGCACCTACAGAAACACCGCACCAGTATGCCTTCGCCAACTCGAAGTAGTCCATGCCATCGGTGAGCGACTTCACCTTGTTGGTATTCTTCGAGAAGTTGACACCCAAGTCCCAAGCAAAGTCCTTGATCTGCAAGGCACGGGCATTGAGGGCAATCTCGATACCCTGGTTCTGAATCTCACCGGCATTGATGAGGCGGTAAGCATAACCAGAGGTGGTGGTTGAAGCCAAGCTCAAAATCTGGTTCTTGGAGTTCTGGTTGTAATAGGTGGCATCCAAGCCCAAGCGTCCGTTGAAGAACTTCATCTCCAAACCTACCTCGTAAGAACTTGTCATAGTAGGCTTCAAATCCTTGTTTGGCTGTGTTGAGTTGGCTATCATACCGATGGTATAACCCGAGTAGCTGTACTTGCCCGTGGTATAGTTGAGTGCCAACAGGTATGGATCGGTATCGCTACCTACCTTTGCCCAAGATGCGCGAATCTTACCGTAATTGATGAACTTCTTGTTCTTGATAAACTCGGAGAATACCAAACTACCAGATACAGAAGGATATACGTATGTATTGTTATTGACAGGGAGCGTAGATGACTTATCGCCACGGAGTGTTCCCTCCAAATAGTAAGTATGCTTGTAGCCGAGGCTCGCGCTGGCATAGAGAGAGCTGATCTGCTTCTTATACATGCTCTCGCGAGTATTCTGCTCCTGATAGTTCATGATGTTCTGGATGCCATTCATCTGCTGGTTGAGACCGACGTTGGTAGTGGTCTTGTTGTTAACCTTGAAGATGTTACCACCAGCGGTAGCGTTGACATCGAAGTCGCCCCATGAGTTGTGGTAGATGGCAAGTATCTCGGCGTTAAGTGTACGGTTGTTGAAGATTTGGTCGGTAAGCTTTCCGGCAGGAGTTCCTGGAGTTGTCTTGGCGATGAAGTCCTCGAAGTTCATGCTGTTGATGTCGGTACCGATGGTACCCTGCAACTTGAGGTGTTTGTTGATGTTCCAGATGGCCTTACCCGTAAAACGGAACACGTCCTTGTCGGATGTATTGCTGTTCTTGTAGAGATCCCAGTATGGATTCTTGTTATACTGGTCGTTACCATTCCAGTTGGAGTAGTTGCCGTCGGCATCCTCATAGTGCTTCAGCCAAGCCTGGTCGTATGTACCCGCCAGGGTCATGAGGTTCTTACCCACGTTGCTCTGGGAGTCACCAAGGGCAGGACGGTTCTTCACCTTCTCATGAGTATAGTTGGCGGTGAAGTCGAAGTCAACAGGACCTACAGAGGTATTCACACGGAGGTTGAAGTTGTCACGACTCATATTGGAGTTAGGCAGGATATCCTTATTGCGCATATCGGTAACAGAGAAACGCATACCCGTCTTACCGGAATTTACTGAGAGAATTGCAGAATTCTGAGTGGTGAAACCTGTGCGGAAGAAATCAGAAGCATTGTTAGGATGCATCAGGAAAGGACGCTCCTCGCCATCGAAATACTTGAACATGAAGTCATCGGCCTTAGGTCCCCAACTGGCATTGGTACCAGAGGTGCTGGATGTAGGAAGCTCGCCATTGTAGCCAGCACCATATATCTCCTGGATGTCGTCCCATTTAGCCAACTGAGTATCGATAGTATAAGAACCATTGTACTCCACGGAAATTCTATCCTTCTCCGCCTTCTTGGTCGTAATCAAGATAACACCATGGGAAGCACGGCTACCATAGAGGGCTGAGGCTGCAGGACCTTTCAATACACTCATCGTCTCGATGTCGTCAGGGTTGATGGCAGAGATACCATCACCGAGGTCATAACCGCCACCTTCGCCAGCACTGCCAAAGTTTGTATTATCCAAAGGCACACCATCCACCACGTAGAGAGGCTGGTTGTTGCCTGCCATTTCCGTATTACCACGAAGGAGCACGCGGGTAGAACCAGAAGCACCGCCAGCGGTGTTCTGCACAACGAGACCAGCCACCTTACCTGAAAGAGAGTTGATGACGTTGGTTTCCTTCGCCTTGGTGAGTTCCTCACCCTTCACTTCCTCCAAGCCATAGCCGAGGGCCTTGCGGTCTCGTTTGATACCGAGGGCAGTAACAACTACCTCATTCAAGGCCTTACCATCCTCTTGCATCGTGATTTTCATACCATTAGCAGCTTTCACGGTCATCGTCTTGTAACCGACGTAGCTCACTTCGAGCATAGCTCCAGGCTTGCAATTCAAGGTAAAGTTACCATCCAGATCGGTAACGGTACCGTTGGTTGTACCAGCCACCTTCACGCTTGCGCCAATCAAGGTTTCGCCAGTGACATCCACCACTGTACCCTTGATGCCTTGGTTCTGCTGAACGCTCATAGCAGCATTGTTCATCCGGGCTGCGAGGATGACTGAAGTAGGCATCCACATCAAACCTGCACCAAGCATGCCGAGAAACATTGTTTTCTTTCTCATAATTAGTATTTTGTTTATAGTTTAAGATAATTCTTTCCCAAAGATTCCTTCGAGAATCCAAGGAGCATTCACCTTCATACTCTTGAAACGATCGAAGATGCCATACTTCTCAGAGCCGTTGCCGAAGTTGTTGTTGTCCCAAACGAAAGTAGAGAATCCTCGCTTGCGAGCTTCAGAAACAAAGAACTTACAATAATAAGTCATGTTTTCATGCACTTTTGCAGCGTTTGACTTATAGTGGTCGGTTACTCCCCATTCTCCTATCACGATACCCAGTCCTTTGTTGCTCCAGGTATTCACCACCTTATCAAAGAAGTCTGTCATCGTCTTCTCGTTTTCAGCAGGTATCTTGCCAGCATCCTTGTAGGCATCACCCCAGTAATCGTAGGTGCAATCGCCGGCGTAGCTCCATGGCTGATAGTAGTGGAATTCCACACTCATATAGTTGTTGCCATTGCCTTCGGCATCCTTCGGAACGACGAATCCTCCATTCTCAATGCCAAACCAAGGGTTGCAAACGTAAGTCTGTAAGATGAGGTGGCGCTTGGCATTGTTGCCGCCTGTGGCACGAACCATATCCACGAATATCTGATTGTAAGCATTCTGCACTTCGAGATTCTCGGCAGTAGGCTTGCTCCAGTTGTCCCTGACGTGAACCTCATTGGTACCGGCGAAAGCCAATCGACTGTCATAATTAGCAAACTCAGAGGCGATATTCATCCAGAGGAGCGCAAGCTTTTGGCAGTTTTCATTCTTATATTGATAGGTAGGACGACCTTCGAGCCATTTTTCATGATGCACATTGATGATAACCTTGAGGTCATTATCCAGACACCAACCCACTACCTCCTTGATACGAGCAATCCAAGCCTTGTCGATGCTCATCGCCTGAGCATTGGTAATGTGGCACTGCCAACGGATAGGAATACGAACGGCATTGAAACCTGCCTTCTTCACGGCTTGTATCATCTTCTTGGTGACAACGGGATTGCCCCAAGCTGTCTCTGCATGGATGGAACCATCAGGGTTGCCAATCTGCATCGATTCGCCATCCTGTCCAGGAGCAGAACACTCAAATTCGTTGCCAAGATTCCACCCCACAACGTCTTTATTCCATTGCTGGGCAGTAGGCATAGATTCGTTTACGCCATCAGAACCTTTGGATGAGTCCTTCTGCATCGTGTTTGCTTCGCATGAGAGACATGTGAAGATGCCTATTAAAAAGAGGCTAAATGTCAAAAAGTTCCTTTTCATTTTTATGTGTAAATTGTTATTGTTTCATTTTTTTTAACTGTTTGATAGCGTAATAGATTCTGGCTCCAAAGATAGAGAAAAGGAGCTTCAAGAGGGTTAGATAACAAACAAAAAAGGTTTCAATTCTGACATATCATCTAAACCGAAACCTTTTCTTTGAAATTAAAACTCTGATTTACAGATACTTACTTGGCGACACTCCGAAATGCTTCTTGAAGACTGTACTGAAGTACTTTACGTTTACAAATCCAGTCTTCACGGAGACATCCAAGACGCTATCGCCTTGCTTCAGATACAGGGCAGCCTGCTCCAAACGGATGAGTCGCATGAAGTCTTGCGGTCCTTGCCCTGTCAGAGTCTTCAACTTGCCATAAAAGAGGGTACGGCTCATCGCCATCTCCCGGCAAAGGCGGTCGATGGTGAAGCCGGTGTCGCTCAGGTTATCGAGAACGAGACGGGTAGCTTTCTCAACAAAAGCCTGGTCCATCGGATCCAAATCCGGTTCTTTTTCATCTGAAGATTTATTCGTTTCATCGGAAGCCACGGATGGCAGAGAAGGTTCGCTTGGCAACAGGTTCTTTGGAGACGATTGCCCAGAGTTCTCTCCTATTACGATGGCGAGACTTTGCTCCATATAGTATTGACTCAGACGGCGGCGGTTCTTCAACATGCTCGCAATCTTGCTGGCAAGGATGGCTGAGTCGAACGGCTTGGCAATGTAATCGTCTGCTCCAAGGTCTAAACCTTCTATCATGAAATCACGACCAGCCTTCGCCGTCAGGAGGATGACAGGCAGCCAACTGGTCTCCTTGTTTTCCTTGATGCGACGGCAGAGTTCGTCACCCTGCATACCCGGCATCATCACATCGGATACCACGATGTCGCACTCACCATTCTCAGACAGATACTTCAAGGCAGCCTCGCCACTCTCCACATCCACCACATGATATTGGTCGGCGAAAGCCATACGGATGTATTGACGGAGGTCATCGTTGTCATCTACAAAAAGAAGCGTGTCCTTAAGGAATTCCTCTGATTTTATTTTTTCTTCGGCAGACACGGAGGTATCTGAAATTTCCAGCAGACTTGCTGGCTTGGAAGAAACGGAAACATCAACATCTCCGTTATCAGGCAATACTACCAAGAAAGCGGTTCCCTTGCCTTCCTCGCTCTCGAATGTTAACTTTCCTCCCAGTTTCTGCACAAGCTGGCGAGTGAGCATCAAGCCCAAGCCACTGCCCATCTCCTGAGAGTTGACCGCATTGGAGGCACGGAAGAAGCTCTGGAAGATATGCTTGGCCTCGGTTTTCGGGATACCAATGCCGGTATCGCTTACCTGGATGCAGACTTGCTTGCCAACCTCATCGAGCGAAGCAGAGACGGTGATGACTCCACCCACCTGCGTATATTTTACGGCATTGGAGAGCAGATTCTCGAATATCAAATCCATCATAGAAAGATCGGTAGAGAAGATATGCTGTTCACAGGTTGCCAACCGAAGACTGATATGTTTCTCCTGCGCTGACATCAGGAACTTCTCCACCTGCTGATGCAAGAGGACAGACAGCTCCACTTTCTGCAAGTGGACTTGTGTCTTCGCTACGGCTATTTTCTGGAAATCAAGCAACTCGGTCACCATCCTCAGAAGCTTGTCGCCATTACGCAGTGCCATCTCCAAGAACTTTCGGCTCTTATCGCCCAGTGTAGCATCCTTCGCCAAGTCGGCAAGAGGAGCCAGCACAAGACTCAAAGGGGTACGGATGTTATGGGCGGTATTCACAAAGAAGTTGATCTTTTCATCGTAGTACTTGCGATGCAAACGCTCCCTGTAGTAATCCCAGCCGAAATAGACTATAGCACCTAAGATGCAGAGATAGACAATCCATGCCCACCAAGAGTTCCACCATGGTTGGGCGATATGAATGCGCAAGGTGGATTCTCCCAATATGCGTCCGTTACTCCTACCCATTGCCTTGACATGCAGGGTGTAACTGCCAGGAGGCAAGTTGGCAAAATGAGCCTGCTGGTAGGCAGAAGGCACACTCCACTGATGGTCGTACCCCTCCAGGTAATACTGATACTGGATGTCGTACTGATACGGATAGTTGATGCTCTCGAAATGCACGATGAGGGTTTTCACATCATGAGAGAAACTCATCTTGCCTTCCTGCAACATCCCGAAGAGTTCTGCATGCCAATCTTCCAGCTGGTCAGCCTCATCGAAAGTCTTTCCTTCCACCTCAACACCCGTGATATGAAGAGGAGCCTTGTAGTTGAATCCCCTGGCAAACTTGGATGCCAAGACCACAGCTCCATCATTGCTTCCGAAAATCATTCGCCCGTCTTGAATTCGGGCCACAGCCATACGCCTGTACTCCCGCTCCAATCCCTTGAAGAAGTTGAGATTGGTCACCTTTCCATGATCGATGAAAGCCAGGCCTTTGTCGGTACTCATCCACACCTTGCCAATTGGAGTCTTGACCAAGGCATAGACTGTGTTGGAAGGCAAAGACTGTGAGATAGTATAGTTCTTGACCTGATGCTTCTGCCAATCGTAGAGGTACAAGCCTCCTCCATCGGTGGCTATCCAGATATGCCGTGCATCCTGAAAAGCCATCGCATTGACAAAGAAATTATAATCGAAAGTTGGAAATTCCGACGGATAGAAGAATCGACTGACACGAAGGCTTCGCTTGTCGATACGATAACATCCATGGGTCGTTCCCACCGCAATACTCTTCTTGTCAGGAGACTCCACGATACTCTGAACTTCATTGATTGGTAAGTAGTTAACAGAGTTATCCACATTTCCATTCTTTTCTGATGATGATGGGATATGTACCAAGTCTCCATCCAAACAACCTATCCACAAGCCTCCTTCGCTATCCTTGAATATGCTATATACATAGTCGGTCTTTAACTTGCCATTCGATACAGAGTAAGCCCGACTGCTGCTTCCATCGGCATGAACCTGAAAGATGCCATCACCATAGGTTCCCGCCAAGACCTTGCCGTCGGCAGTCTGACAAAGGGTAAGCACCACCTTATTATATAGGGCATGATGCCACCGTTCGGTTTGCTCGTCATAGATGCTCACCCCCTTGTCGGTAGCATACCATATCTTGCTATTGCGGCCCTGTGCATCCACGCTCTGCATGACATCGTTCACACCATTATTGATAAGCGACTGGCTGTTGAGATACTCATGGCGCACAAACTCCAAAGTATGCTCCATCGGAATAGCCATATCCACACCTCCCGAATAGGAGCCCATCCAAAGGTCGCCAAGATGATCCTTGCAAAGGGCATAGACGCCATTACCATGCAATACATTCTCCGGTCTGCCATCCGTATTCAATAGCAGATTCGTCTTACAGGTCTTCTTGTCGTAGGCATAGACACCTGCTCCATCCACCGCCATCAAGATGGTGGCTGCATCGTAGGGGATAATGGAACGAACAGGGATGAGCGGAATATCTGCTAAGGATGAGAATTGCGTGAGAGAAGACAATGGCTTCCAGGTTCTGTCATCGAGCAAGATAATGCCACGATGAAAAGTTCCCAACCATATCTGATGAGCCTTCACGTCGTGATAAGACGAAAGCACGGAATACCCTCGCAAGAGCAATCGAGGCTGGGCTGCATTCGGTGAATAGGCGAAGACTCCCGAAGGAGAACCTATCAACAACTGCTTGCCGATGAATCGGATATGATTGACATACGTGTTCTTCAGAATGTATTTTCCTTTGTTTGGCGAACTATGGGCTGTTTTGTCTTTGCTACCAGCAATAGATTGAGGAGCCATCCTATACACGCCCCTATCCAATGCCATCCAAAAGCATCCCTTGTCATCGACCAGCAAGTCATTGAGCACCACACTTCCTCCAAGCACATTCATCAGATTGACCTGGAGTTGGAATGTGTCTTTCACCTTATTATATATATAAATCTTTCCTTTATTATCATAGGCATAGATATGCTGTTGGCTATTCTTAGTCAACTTGATCTTTCTGCCACAGGCATCACTAAACTGCATATCCGTAGCCAAGGTATAGTTCCGTACCTGTTGACCATTGTACCTATCAACGCCTCGCTTGGTACTGATCCACATAGCACCATCTTCAGCCTCAACTATCGAATACACACGGGCACTTGAGAGCCCATTGTCTGTATTGAGATTCGACAACATCAGCATATTGCGGGTCAAATGTTCCTGTGCTTGGAGCTGTGAACACAGCACCATGCACAAGAGCCACAGGAAACCAACCTGCAATCTTAGGAAATATGACAAGCCTTTATTTTTCATTTCGATGATGATTCCAAGTGCTATTTCCATTATTTCTTTATTCTTTACTAAAATAATGTTTTTATAAGACAATTCAGCAGAAGAGACGAAATCTTGTGATTATTTAACTATTCTGCGATGTTTTTTCCCTTATTAAGCCTATACTCAGGTTCGCATGCTGCGGAAAATGATATTTCGCAAGTATTAAACCCAAAACGGTCATTAGATCGTTAAATGTAATTTTTACAATTGCTTGCAGCCTTTTGTTTTTTATAAGGCATCTTTTGTCCGTTTTTTAATTCGCAACAGCTCGCTATTACTCATTAAAAGTCAAACAAAATCCACTCTTCTAAAAAATCAAAATACAAGAAAGCCCTAATGACCGATTTGCTTTAATGAGAGATCGGTATTACTTGTTTATAAAAACCATCAAGAAAAACAAACCTACTTGTCTACTTGTTGCGCATACGCATATCTGCACAATAAAAATCCAAAGACGTTCAAATTAGAACACAACGCCCCTTTCCCCTTTGGGGATTGAAATTCAAAAGCCTCGAAAAAATGGATTTATCCAAAAGAAAGTTTATCATACGGTATGCTGGTATACAAATTCTGCCACCAGTTTCTTGCCGTCCTTGTCCATTTAGCGCATACGGCGGTAAAGAGGAACACAAACTTTTTGACTCTTGACGTAGGAGACAAGCTGGCGAATACGGATGACACAGCTCTTATGAAATACGATACGCTTCAAGCCAAGGCTGTGCGTGAAGCCGTTACAAATATGGTTATTCATTCCGATTTTATGGTGAATGGAGTGCTGAAAGTTGAAAAGTATGACGATTGTTTTGTTCTAACCAATCCAGGACTTCTGAAACTGCCTATTGAGCAGATTTACAAAGGTGGCGAGTCAAAGGCACGTAATCAGCGTATGCAGAATATGCTCCGCATGATAGGCTATGGCGAGAACCTTGGCTCGGTTTTTCCACTCATTCTAAACGCATGGAATGAAAAGCATTGGATAAAGCCTGAGTTACAGGAACAGCCTGAACTTATGCAAGTAAAATTGACATTACATATTCAAAACGATGTTTCATATAGTTCATCGAATGACCCAATAAACTTGACCGAGAGGCAGAAGATGATTTTGCGGATGTTCTCAGAAGAAAAGAATCTAAGCAGAGAAAGGCTTTGTGAGAAAACAGGATTGTCGGATGCCACCGCCAAACGTGAAATAGCATTTCTCAAAAAGACTGGCTATTTAGAACGTGTCGGCAGTTTCAAGAGTGGATATTGGAAAGTGTTATCAAAATAATTGTATTTTGAGCCAAATGTTCAATGAATGGGAAATACCATTGAACATTTGGACTCATTATTTACCGTCCACGTCGCACCCTATACTTCGCTGGTCGCATCATTGCAGCCGATACTGCAATGCACCTGCGCCACCAATGAGCATCGTCTTCATCATTGTCACGTCCCCAACCAGAGCCTAGCGAACTGCCACCGCCACATGATTCTGCATAGGTTGTAGCTTCACGGATATAGCCAAGCGAAAGAAGCATGGCGCAGTTGATTATTGAGTTGCTGTTTCGCATCAAGTCAGAATAGCCAGACTCGTTTAGAATTTACTGCTGACGGTCGGTGAGCGTAGAGGTAAGAGGCTCTAAAGAAGAAACGAGCATACTGTTAAAAATGGCAAGCATGTTTCTTTGAAGTTGAATTGACTGCAAATCCCGGTCTTCATCAAGGAATTCTTGCATTCTGCTGTGCTCGTATTTCATTTCTGCAAGCCTCTGTTTGGCTTCCGTAATGGTAGAGTTGGCATCGTCAAGCATCTTTTGGCGGAGAGCAAGTTTTTCGTTTATACTTTCCAACTCCTTGCGTAGTTTTGACATTTGCATTGCCAAGTCTGCATTATCAACACCGTCTTGCCCGAACTGTTGGGCTATGAGGTCTATCTGCTCTTGCACCTCATCCTTGCGAGTATGCAGATTGGCTATCATGGTGGAGATGCCTTTTAGTTTTATCTCGGCACGATGTATCTGCTTCAGCAAATCTTCTTTGGTTGTTTGCAAACGTGTAACGTCAGATATTAAGTCATACCTGTATTCCGAAATGGAACGATGCCGGGCTTTGGTAACGGCAATGTCATTGCCACGCTCCAATCCCCATTTTTGACCGACCTCATTTTCCAGATCATCATGAAGCTTGCGGAAGATGGCAGCCATCTGATATTTGTCTTTTCCAAACACCGATCTCCAAGATATCTTGCCACGCTCATTATCCATTGGGATCACAGAACAATGAATATGTGGATTTGTCTCGTCAAGGTGAACGTAGAAGCCTACAATGTTGTCTTCACCAAAACGTTTCGCCACAAAACCATAAACATCCTTCGCCCAATCCTCTATATCCTTTGTCCTGCAAAGATGAGAGTTGTCTGCTCCTTTTTCAAGTCTTACTTCCTGACTGCCGAAAGCCAAATTGAGCATCCGTTCACGGCTGCCACCAAAGACAAACTGGGCGAGAGTGTTTTGCCTACGTCTGACATTCGGACGGTCGTTCGGGTCTTTTATTGTCAGTCACTCCGTTATAAACGGATATATGAGTTTGAAAAATGTCCATAGTCTTTCTTTGGTTTACTGGTTGCGGTTGCGCCATGAGTTTATATTCTCATTATCAGTTGGTTGAGACGTATCGCAAGTGCAACCCCGCAACTCTGAGGTTTGATTTACGATTTTACTTACATATTGCCGTGATACACCTATGGCATCAGCCAATTTCTGGATATTTAGTTTATGTCGCTCTGTTCGTTTTACAAGTTCGGCAATCAATTGTGCCTTTGTAATCTCATTTGAGGGTTTTCCTTTCATTTGCGCCTACATCCTATAAGCACAGTCTTCAAAGTAGTACATACACTCTATGCTATACTGCATTTCTTCCGCTGAAATTATCGTTGATGTCGGCAAGGCAAAGTATTGTCCTGTACCAGCACTTTCTCCACAAGAAAGAATGTGGGTAATGGCACACCATTTTTATATCTGTATTCTGATTTTGGAAAGGATGGATGCCACCCAAGGATCGGCATCTCTTTCCTTTTTTGCAGTCTTTTTATTGAACTCATTGAGGAGAACCTTTGCTTCGGTACTTAACAATAGTTTCATGTCTCCAATAGCACTTAATTTATCAGTCATTTCATACCATGCGGTTTTGTACATTTCATCAAGCACATTGTCCTTATATTCCTTTTCAGGAAGGACTTGTGGATAAACATACAGCCAACGTTGCACAAAACCTTCGTCTGCCCATGAGGGTTTGAAGGCATTGGCAATGGCACGAGGTTGTATGCCCCCCAATATGCAAAGAAAAGGATTGGAAATCCATTGAGGTTCCTGTGTCTTACGGTCAACTGGGAATGGGGTTCCGTCGTAGATAGACAGGTAATTGCTGATTTCACCACTTGAATTATAGCGGTTCATGTCATCAAGAAAACCTTTAATCTCATCACGATATAGCAACAGCCCTGCCTTTGTATTGTCCTTGTCGGCAAGGACTTGATACAACCCTTCCGGAGTTACGTCCGAAACAATCAGCCTGTCTCTGACTGGTTCTTCACCGCCATTCTTCTTGTATTCACGATACTCCTCCTTGAATTTCTTTATGCGCAATTTTTCTTCTTTGAAGATGGGCTCCAACAGGGCTTTTATTGGAGCACTCTTGTTTGAACCGCTTGGAGCAACCACGCAAATCCAATGGTTGGGATTGTTGTTGTACTTGCCATCGAAAAGCTCTATATGTTTGCCACATATTGTGCTTACGATGGCATACACGGCTGCCGTTATGAAGTCACGGGAGCACTCGAAGACCTCAGCATAATGATTTATAATCCCCTGCACCTCCAAACGCAATCCCCAAATGGGAATCTCGTGTGGTGGGGCTTCAAGGGAATGTGAAGTTATGTTTATCATAACGGCAACTGTTTTGAGGGATTAAACACGGCATCTATGTCCGATTTACGGTAAAGGGCTTTTCTTCCTACCTTTATAGGAGCAGGCCATACACCGTTCTTCACGTTACGCCAAAGCGTAGTCTTTGAGACATGATACTTGATGGCAATCTCATCAGCAGTCATATACTCATCAGCGATGTTGACATTTCTGTTATTGTCTTCCTTCCATTCAAGGAAAAGTTCCTTCAAGTCGGCAATGTTCAAAACAACCTGTATTTGTGCGTTGTTTGAAAGTTCTTTAATATCCATTGTGTTCTGAATTTTTATTGTTATACATTTTGTGAATTTCACTTGTGTTCTCGAGAATTCACAAGCAAAATTATTACGTACAATAGCGAAAGGAAGAAAAAACGTATGAATAACAACTGATTTAAGGGCAAATAGTGGAATTGGTTCTAACGAGAAGGCAAAATAGAACCAAAGAAGAAGGGCATACCATTAGTCAACATGACTCTTGGTATGCCCTTGGCTTATGTCGATTTTTATGTTCTACGAGACTAAATATCGCTTATCGTTTGCTTCAATATGTCATCATCTATCTGACGATAACGGTTAAATGCTCGGCTGCCTTCAACGTGACCGCTCATCTTACCAACGATATTCGGATCACGCACGGCTTTATAGGCCGCACCTACGAAAGTCCTGCGAGCCATGTGCGAGCTGGCAACATCACAGATACGTTTCATTTCCGTTTCACCAGTAGTTGAATTGCGTACAGGAACTATTCTTATTATGCCACATATCAGTAGTATCGCCTTTATCGCATCGTTGTATTTCTGCGGACTGATAAAAGGGAATAATCTTCCGTCTTTGTCCACGCCATTATATTTAGCCACCAACTTCAGCGCACATGGGTTTAGCGGTATACGTGGCTTTACTGGTGTATCTTCATCTGACGTTTTGCTTGACACATACTCCAATATGCCGTCCGTGATATTTTTTGAAGTCAGTGTGCATAAATCTCCCACACGACAATCAACCAGGCATTGAAACACAAATATGTCTCGCTGCACCTCCAATGTCTTCAATGGTATTTTTGAGCAGAGTTTTTTGTCCTCATTATCCAATCCCTCCCATAATTCAGGAATGTCTGCATCAGCCAAGAGATTGCGCTCCTCTTTTGTCAGATAAAAAGGAACACCATACTTCTCCGTACCAATCTTTATGCCATCGAAAGGTCGGTTGGAGGTTCTCTCGGTTTCGTAGAGCCACAGCATGAAAGCCTTGAATTTCTTTTTTAGCTTTACTATGGTATTCTCTCCACGGTTCTGCAATTTGGTGAAAGTATGTACGACATTGATTTCAACAGGGTATTGCTCCAATATTGACTCAAACTGTTTCGGGTATTTCTCTGACAATGTTTTCTCGTTACGCAAATAATTCTCAAAGTCCTCTATGTCCTTTCTGGTTATCTTGTCGATGTTCCATGCAAACTTTTCTCTAAGAACCTTATTCTTGAAAGCTTCATAGCGGGCCAAGTCACGCACAAGAACCCTAAAGGCTTTTGTATGGTCATAGGAGAAACGCTTTTTGTCCAAGTATTCTTCAGCCAAATCATAAATGGAAATTCTCTCAACTCCACGCTTTTTCTTCGGATTAACGACATTACCATGTTGATGAAATTTGCGCACGATTTTATCAAGCCAATCATCTGGAATATTTTTCTTATCTACCTTGACAAAGGCATCCATTATAATTGTCTGTAAATCCACCAACAATCGGGCTTGTTCTTTGTCATATAGAACATCTGGGGTAATAAGCCTATCAGTAATAACAACCTCACCTCTTGTTGTAACGACATATCTTTTTGCCTTTGCTTCGTCTTTGCAGACAGAAGTAATCTTGTCTGGAATATCAACTCCCTGCTTCTTGGTTGCAGCCCTATTTACAAAATATTTGAAATGACGAGGCTGTATGAATAATCCAGTCTTGACTCTAAAGTCAATCTTCTGACCTTGATAAAATCTTATCAGTATTTCACTGCGATGAGTTATTTTGTCCTCTTTTGAGGATAATTTCAAATCAATATTCGCAATAATACCTCTATTTTTATTTGTTTGCAAAGGTAATGGTAATATTTTCTACTTGCAATATTTTTGCCGAGTTTTTGCCGAGTTCACTGTAATTAAATGATATTACTCGCTATTGAGTGAGATAATACTATTGCGTATTTATTTGATAATCAACAGTTTAAGGATTTCTGAAAATTTCAATAGATATTACTAAAATGTGCCTATCAGGCGCACAAAAGAAAAAGCTAAATATTTATTGTTTGGACATTTATCTTTTTCTTCTTTATTCATCTGAAAACAAATCAGCTACATTTTCTCCTGCTTATTGGAAAATTAATGTTATGATTCGTATATACCAGCAATTGAACTTCTTGCAAGCAATACCTCTGAGATTAGGGTTACAAAGAATAGATCTTCATATTAAAAAATAAATAGCCAACAGGCAAGTGCTATGCTTTTGTAAATATAGCACTTGCCTGTTGACTATTTAGAACGTGAAGCGTCAATTTAGAAGCCTGCCTGAAAAAACTGCCTATTTTTGACAATAATACGGTCATCTGAATATCGAAAAGTTGACACTGCCATAGACACGGTGGTCAATGAAACGCCCATGAGAGCTGAAATCATGTTCTTTGCCATGCTCAAAAACAAAGACACCTCCGTCGGCCAACAATTCTTTTTCAAATACTAATTGGGGAATTTGGGGAAGCTCCCGGAGTGCGTATGGCGGATCTGCAAAGATGAAATCAAACTGCTGACGACAGGATTTCATGAAACGGAAAACATCACCACGCAACGGTACACACCTGTCTGTGCCAAGTTTTTTGAGACACTGCAAGATGAAAGCATGGTGGTCGCGGTCCTGCTCCACACTTACGACACGGTCGCAACCGCGTGACACCAACTCCAAAGAGATGCTGCCCGTACCGGAAAAAAGATCAAGGGCGGTGATACCATCAAAATCAATGTAGCCACTGAGAACATTGAAAATATTCTCCTTTGCAAAATCTGTTGTAGGACGGGCCTTGAACGAACGCGGCACATCAAAGTGACGCCCTTTGTATTCTCCTGTTATTATTCTCATATCAACAATCTATAGAGACGTTTTTAAATTCCGAAAATTCTCTATTCCTCATCTGCCTTTCACACAGAACGTCACAAGATCATACGGCATACCCTTAATCTGTGTAGCCGGAGCACGATTGAAGTCGCCGGAAGGACTTATAACATATGCCCGCTGAAGATAATGACGCAACTCTTTCAACATCCATTCCTGCTCCGGAATGTCACCGACAATATGCATTTCATCATGTTCCGGTTTGAGCATCATTTGCTTCCAGACATAAAGAAGATAGTAGAGAGCATCCCGTTCGTGTGCGACATCGAATGAATTGCAATATTTGAAACGGCGCTGGCTGAAACTGAATATATCTAACCGACGATCATGAAAATAGCCATACAACTTGCTACGCGTACCGACAAAACTGCGCTGATGGAGATAACGCCACACTGGCGACATGGCACACACGAAAGTTGCCCCTGGGTAATTGTCGTCAATCACAAGTTTGAGATCCTTATTCAACGCGAAGACTGCTACTGCATTAAGATCCGGAAGGACGTTATGAAGTATGACATCATTAGCGTTCCTATTCATTGAATGATCATAAAGCATAGCGCAATCATCCTCACTGAACAAATCTGTGGGAACCATCAGCACAGGCGCGTCCACAAAAACTGTCACCCGATGATAGTCGCGCTGCAGCAGACCGGACGTTTTGAGCGCCTCACGCAAATTGGCAGCCATGGATATTCCGCTCTTCACCGTGTACGGTTCATACAACACAGGGCAATCGCCGGTCGTCATATCAACTGTGGAAAATGACAACGAATAACGGCTCACTCTAATGACAAGCCTTCGCCTCAACGGCGGGATATTGTTGTTGGCGGTCAGATCCATTTCTTTCCTTGAATTATATTACAATAATGATTTGAAAAGACAAAGGTAGTGCAATTTGGATGAAGTACAAAATAAAACGGACTAAAACTTAAACTCATAACCCACACTGACATCCAGTGTATGCTCTGTAAAAGCTCCGCGATGGCGACACCGACCGTATTCCGCTTTGAAAGAAAAGCCTGTAGCCAACTCCACACCAACACCTGCCGTCAACTTGCACAAAGCCGCCTCGGCAACTCCGAACACCCCGTCGTATCTCACATACGGTGTCAGGCTCAGACCGGTATCAGCCCCATCCATCAAATCATAGCCTGCCTCAGCCCCAACCGAATGGGCCTCATTTATGTCAGAACACACCAATGAGGCCGAAGCCGTCCATCTTTCGCTCACAAGTTCTGCCTCAGCCACTGCGTATGTCAATCTGCGGCCGTCAATGAAATTGGGCGAACAACTATGGATATTACCTCGGTCCGCACGTCCGTGGAACATTCCGGCGCCGATACGCATTCCATCAACCGGCTTATAATGAAACGCTGCGGCAGCACCGATGGCACGACAGGCTCTCAGAGGTGCGGTTCCATAGAATAATGCCGCAACTTCGTATGTCCAACGCCCGACACTTCCGAAGAAAGCGCCACCGGTTTCATGCCATGTCATCGGCATAAGAGCGGCCTCGCTGACAGGATCGTATATTGTCAGTGCCGGACCTCCTCCATTGGTTATTCCAAGAGGAACACCCACCACACCGAGACGCACCCCAAATGACTGTGTCCATGTCTTGGCAATGAAAAGACGGTTGACAGCAAAATTATCCCAATGATCGTTGCACCATTCTCCGTCCTCATACATTCGTTCATATTCCAGTTCTGTCTCTACTGCCCATCCGCGGCCGAAATCTGCTGTGGCGGCAGCTACAATATGAGGGAAATCCCATCGGTTGCGTTCCGATCCATTGAAACGATGGCCATAGTTTGCCTCAACATATACACCACCTTCAAGTCGTACGACCTTCAATGTGTCGCTGTCAGAGGAATAAGCAAAAGATGTACAGGCCGCAACAACAATGCAACCGGCAATGATTCTCTTTAAATTCATAAATGCGTATTTGTTTAGGTTTGCAAAGATATGAATTTGAAACCGAAACAAACACGCATCTTATGAGAAGAACAGATGTCCGAGTCATATTTACCCACATATTATTATATAGGCCAAGACCACAGACTTCGTTTTTACCTACAAATTATGATGTCGCAACGCTTCTACAATAAGCTACGCCTGTCTTCCAAGCTAACCGTTGAAGCCGCTCTCTGTATTCTCCATTATGCAAATACGGCAGGATTATTTCTTGTCGTAAGCATGCTGCGGATAATCTATCGTATAGTGCAGGCCACGGCATTCTTTCCGTTCGATAGCCCATCTGGTAATAAGATAGGCCACATTAATCATATTGCGCAACTCACAAATATCGCGGCTTGCCTTAACCCGTTTGAAAAGCCGTTCGGTCTCTTCATAAAGCATGTCGAGACGGTCCCATGCACGATGTAAGCGCAAATCGCTGCGAACAATACCCACATAGTTGCTCATTATCTGTGCCACTTCCTTGACACTCTGCGTGATGAGAATCTTCTCTTCGTTGGTCATTGTCCCTTCATCATTCCACTCCGGAACTTTCTCGTTGAAATCATATTCGTCAACATGAGCCAACGAATGACGCGCTGCAGCGTCAGCATAGACAACGGCCTCAATGAGAGAGTTGCTCGCCAGACGGTTGCCGCCATGAAGTCCCGTACATGAACACTCTCCGATGGCATAAAGCCGATTGATGCTCGACTGTCCGTTGAGGTCAACCTTTATACCGCCGCACATGTAGTGGGCTGCCGGACGTACGGGAATATAATCGGTCGTTATGTCAATACCGATTGATTTACACTTTTGGTATATGTTCGGGAAGTGACGCCGAGTCTCTTCCGGATTCTTATGAGTAACGTCGAGACAAACATGATCAAGTCCGTGGATTTTCATTTCGTTGTCTATCGCACGGGCTACGATGTCGCGCGGGGCAAGCGAAAGGCGTTCGTCATACTTCTCCATGAACGACTCGCCCGTGGGCAGACGCAATATGCCGCCGTAACCGCGCATGGCTTCAGTAATGAGAAAGGCAGGGTGAGTCTCACCAGGATGATAGAGTGCAGTCGGATGGAACTGGACGAACTCCATGTCCGCAACCGTTCCCTTAGCCCTATAGACCATAGCCTCGCCGTCGCCCGTAGCGATAACGGGGTTCGTTGTCGTCTGATAGACGGCTCCGCATCCGCCCGTACACATGAGTGTGACCTTGCTCAAGTAGGTGTCCACCTTTTGCGTCTCAGGATTGAGAACGTATGCGCCGTAGCAGTGGATGTAGGGTGTGCGCCGCGTCACACGCGCTCCGAGGTGGTGCTGGGTGATAATCTCTACAGCAAAGTGATTCTCCTTCACCTCTATGTCAGGACACGCACGTACTGCTGCCATAAGCCCGCGCTGAATCTCGGCTCCGGTGTCGTCAGCATGATGGAGTATGCGGAATTCCGAATGGCCGCCCTCACGATGAAGATCAAAAGCCCCATCACTACGACGGTCGAAATTGACACCCCACTCCACCATTTCGCGTATCTGCTCCGGAGCACGGCGAACAACCTGTTCAACGGCCGCACGGTCACTGATATAGTCACCGGCAATCATTGTGTCCTCAATATGTTTGTCGAAATTGTCAACTTCCAGATTAGTCACCGAAGCGACTCCACCCTGAGCAAACGATGTGTTGGCATCATCAAGCGAGGTCTTGCATATCATACACACCTTACCTTTGTGGGCTCTTGCTATCTTCAAGGCATAACTCATACCGGCCACTCCTGCGCCGATAATCAGAAAATCATATTTGAATATCATTCTGTTTCAAATTGTGTATTACTTCACTGCAAAAGTAGCTAATTTCGCTCACAATAAGTAATCCGCAGGCAGTTTTTTTGTCATTAACACCACTTCACGGCCGCCCGACAACGAAAAAAGCAGGAAAGTATGCGATACTTTCCTGCTTTCTGTACCCAGACCCGGGGTCGAACCGGGACGGATTGCTCCACTGGTGTTTGAGACCAGCGCGTCTACCGATTCCGCCATCTGGGCTTGTTTGCGGGTGCAAAGATACACATAAATTCCGAAATGACAAACTTTTGTAGGAAAAACTTATCCAATACTACGACAAAACAACAATAAACAACGGTAATAACAGTAAAATAACATTATACAGCAATCCGGCTGACAGATTAGGAAATAAAAAAGAAAGATGATAAATTGCAAGAAGAGGATGATAAATTGCAAGAAGAAAGATGATAAATTTCGAGAAGAAAGATGGCGGAAAACGAAAAATAAAAGAAAATCCCACGAGCAGACGGCATCGACACAGGCATAAGGCTCGAAAAGTCATTTAAAGCTATTTTCGGAGACAGACAGCAGTGATTGGTCATCAGTGGAAGTGTTTTTTCTAATAAAAATTAAAATCTTTGTCCATGTCACGGATATTCCGTAATTTAGTGAGCGAAATACAAACTTTGTTGATTATGAATATGAACAACGCCAATTACTGTGTGATACTGGCAGGAGGACGCGGGCGTCGCCTGTGGCCCTACAGCCGCAAAAACGAACCAAAACAGTTTCTTGATTTCTTCGGCTGCGGGCGCACATTGTTGCAGTCCACTTTTGACCGCTTTTCACGCATAATGCCTAAAGAGAACATATACGTATGTACAAATGCTGAATTTTCAGATACGGTAGCCGAACAACTGCCAGACGTGCCTGCCGGCAATATAATTGCAGAACCCGTAAGCCGCAACACTGCCCCATGTGTGACTTTAGCCAGCGTGCAGATTTATCAACGCGACACCAATGCACGTGTGATAATAACCCCATCCGACATGCTGGTGATGAACGACGAGGCCTTTGCCACCAATATTCTTCATGGACTTGACTTTGTTGCTGACAACGAACTACTGCTCACTATGGGCGTCAAGCCAACACGGCCGGAACCGGGCTACGGATATATACAGGTAGGCGAGCCAACAGGTACTGCCGGAGTTTATAAGGTTCAGTCGTTCACGGAAAAGCCGGAACGTGACTTTGCGCGTATGTTCATGGAAAGCGGAGAGTTTTATTGGAACACCAGTCTTTTCCTCGCCAACGTCCGCCATCTCGGACGTAGCCTCGGCAAGCTGTTCCCAGAACAGATGGCCCAATTCATCGCCACCACTCCCGGCGGCACGCTGAGTGAAAGCCACGACTATCTGGTAAAGCAGTTTGCGTCATTTCCAAATCTTTCCATAGACTATGGGATTCTGGAGCGTAGCGAAAATGTGTGTGTGATGATATGTGATTTCGGCTGGGCCGACATAGGAACATGGCATTCCGTCTATGAGTGCATGCGACACAGCGACGGCGAGAATGTGGTCATTGACTCTGATGTCATTCTGGACGACTGCCGCAACAACGTCATAAAGCTCGACAAGGGCAAACTTGCCGTCATCAATGGTCTTGACGGCTACATCGTAGTGGAAAAAGACAATGTGCTCTTCATCTGTAAGAAAGGCGATTCTTCAGCTCTTGTACGCAAATATGTCAATGAAGTGCAGATGAGGAACGGAGAAGACTTCATATAATGAATGAAGAATTTGCTGCAGCTGCGATAATTTCATGGCGCAGCAAATTCTTCATCCGTAATTCTTCATTTATAAAGTTTCCATTTCTTTCCGGATACTCTCAGCGATTTCCTTAAACTCCCCTTCGCTCAGTTTCAACTTCGGGTTTGAGAAAATCATATCCTTTTCCGAGTTCATCGGAACAAGGTGGATGTGTGCGTGAGGAACTTCAAGACCGAGCACAGCCATACCGACCTTAATACAAGGAAAAGCCCGTTTGATGGCAGAGGCAACTTTCTTGGCAAACACTGTCATCTCGGCCAGTTCGTCGTCGGTCAAATCAAAAATGTAGTCAACCTCTCTCCGCGGAATGACCAGTGTGTGCCCCTTGACCAACGGATTTATATCGAGAAAGGCATAGAATTTCTCGTTCTCCGCACATTTGTAGCTCGGAATCTCTCCGGCGGCAATCTTTGCAAATATACCCATGGTGTTTGATTTTTGAATTACGCTTTTTGAATTACTGATTGTCAGCCTGCGGCCGATGACTAATTATTCAAACAGAACATTTCTCCTTTATCTGTCAGGAGATGGATATGTTATCAATACGCAGCTTTATCTTTCCGCGCGGAATGGTTATTTCAACCTCATCTCCAACCTTCTTTCCCAACAATCCCTGAGCGATAGGAGTCTTGATGGAAATCTTTCCTGCACGCAGATCAGCCTCATTCTCACTGACAATGGTATAGGCCATTTTTGTCTTTGTCGTCAGATTGGTCATATCCACTTTACACAAAATCTGCACCGAATCAGTGCTCAGCCGTGAGGTATCTATGATTTTTGCCTCCTGAATTGCCAGTTTCATCTGGTTGATTTTATCCTCGAGATGCGCCTGTGCCTCCTTGGCGGCGTCATATTCTGAATTTTCACTCAGGTCACCCTTATCACGAGCCTCAGCAATAGCGGCTGATGCCTTCGGGCGCTCGACGCTTTCAAGGCGTCTCAACTCGGCCACCATTTTGTCGTAGCCTTCTTGTGACATGTAAGCCATAAATTTTCTTCTTTAGTTTGTTTAAAAATACGTTTTTCTTCAAGGTATCAAAAAAAGAAAGAATTCCGACACCTGTCTCATGTCGGAATCCTCATCCTCTTTATATGTTCCTGATTTCTTTGGCAAAGATAGACATTATTTCCGAATGTGCCAAATCCGCAAGCGTTAATTTTTCATTTCACAGTGATTTAGCCTGTTCAAACGGGCCTTCGCTGCCATAATACTGTCATTTTTGGTTAAACATCATTGATTTACATCAAGAAAGTGTTTGTGTTACACTATAATCATTTTATCTTTATTGCATTTTTAAATAATTATTGTATCTTTGCAACGTGTTTTTCATAGTATTAGATTTAAGGTTAACAAAGGTTGGGACTCAGCGGAGTCCCTTTTTTTGTGCTTTCAATCCAGCCAACCACACCGTGGCTTCCATTTCAGAACCGGCTTACTTCATTTTTTCTGCAAACAGGTTCCGAGCCGTCTAACCTTATTTTTCCATATCCATAAACAGCGGCAGCCCCAAGTTCCTCCTCTATTCTCATCAGCCTGTTATATTTCGCGGTGCGGTCCGTACGGCTCAACGACCCCGTCTTGATCTGTCCCGCGCCAGTCGCCACAGCGATGTCGGCAATGGTCGTGTCCTCCGTTTCGCCCGAGCGGTGGCTCGTGACCGTCGTATAGCCGTGACGGTGGGCCATTTCGATGGCGTCAAGCGTCTCGCTCAGTGTACCTATCTGATTCACCTTAATCAGGATTGAGTTGGCAGCGCCCATCGCAATTCCCTTTTTCAGGAAGTCTACATTGGTCACGAAGAGGTCGTCTCCCACCAGCTGACAGCGGCTGCCGATGGCCCGTGTCAGCGCCACCCAGCTTTCCCAGTCATTCTCTCCAAGCGGATCTTCAATGGAATCGATGGGAAAACGCTCTGTCAGTTCCGTCAGATAAGCGATATGCTGCTCTGCCGTCATCCGATGGCCCTTTGGGTCTTTTTTCCGCCCGTCCTTCAGATGGCTATAGTCGTAGAGCCAAAGCCCGTCGTCGACGACGGCAAATTCGCTCGCCGCGCAGTCAATGGCAATCGTCACATCACGTCCCGGAGCATATCCGGCGGCCGTAATGGCCGTACAGATGCTCTCCAAAGCATCCTCCACACCGTTGAGAGCAGGAGCAAATCCACCCTCATCACCCACGGCAACCGACAGACCGCGGCGTCGCAGCTGTTTTTCCAAAGCATGGAAAATCTCAGATCCCATGCGCACAGCCTCACGCACGGACGCCGCACCGACCGGCCGTATCATGAACTCCTGAAAGGCAATCGGCGAGTCCGAGTGGGCACCGCCGTTGATGATATTCATCATAGGCACGGGCATAACCCTGACACCCGGACCTCCGAGATAGCGATAGAGCGGCAGTCCGAGCTCCGCAGCAGCAGCATGGGCCACGGCCAGCGAGACACTAAGTATGGCGTTGGCGCCCAGCCGGCTCTTCCCCTTCGTACCGTCAAGTCGCAGCATGGCCGCGTCAACGGCCCGCTGGTCTGTCGCCATCATGCCTTCTACGGCCGGACCGATGACCGTGTTCACATTGTCAACGGCGCGGAGCACACCCTTTCCACCATACCGCGCGGCGTCGCCGTCACGCAGTTCGAGTGCCTCATGTTCCCCCGTGGACGCTCCGGACGGAACTGACGCACGTCCTTTTCTACCCGACTCCAATGTTACTTCCGCTTCGACCGTAGGATTGCCCCGTGAGTCGAGAATCTCTCTTGCCTTTACGTTTTTAATTTTCATGTTATCCCGAATGTTTATTAGTTGATAATATTGTTGTTGTCACTACAGCGAGACTGCGACGACGGATTGCCCCGGCGTCAATCTCCGGGACAAAGATATGAAGATTATCAGCCAATTCCACTACCGTCGGCCGATATTTAGCATGGTTTACAGGCTTTTAAGGATAACTTAAAAAATAAAGATAAAAGAAGATAAAGGGAGATAAAAAATAGAAGATAAAGAGGAGATAAAAGAAGTAAAGGGAGATAAAGGCAGAAGGCTGTCGCAATGGCGGAAATGGATATAAGAGAAGATAAAAGAAGTAAAGGGAGATAAAGGACAATAGCTATATGTCCTTTGCAATTCGGCTTTCTCCGTAAGAATCCAAATGTCGGAAAGTATATAGCTATTGTCTTTTACCTCCCTTTATATCCTTAATTATAACTCAATGTCACCTGATGAAGTTCGTCTTCACCTTGGGTTCAACGACCGGCAGTTCCACACCGGCCTTCCTCCCGGCTTCAATCGACTTGAGCAACCACGCCATGTTACGTCCCAGCTGGCGCATGGTCTGCATGCCCTCAGCGTCCTGACGCACCTCGTCGGGTGTGTTGCCATGCACCTCATTCCAGTAGTTGGACGAGACAACGGGCATCCCAGCAATGGTGAAATAGCGGTTGAGATCCTCGAAACCGCCCTGTGCCCCACCCCTACGGCAGCTGACAATGGCCGCGGCGGGCTTGTTCGTGTAGAGTCCCATCTTCGAACAGAAGGCACGGTCCATGAACGGCTTGATTGTGCCAGATGTACCGGCGAAATGAATCGGTGTTCCGAATACAAATCCGTCGCACTCCGAAACCTTGTCGAGAAACTCATTGACCGTGTCGTCGCTGTTCCAGCAGCGTTTCGTCACGCCGCATTTTCCACAGCCCGTGCAACCCATCACCGGTTTCACGCCACACCAGAACATTTCCGTCTCCACCCCTGCCTCGCGGAGACAACCGGCCACCTCCTCAAGGGCCGTATGCGTGCAGCCGTTCCTGTGAGGGCTGCCATTGACCAATAATACTTTCATGCTATTTTTCTCTGTTTACTATGATGATAATTCCATTTGTTGAAGATGCAAAGTTAAGCAAAATCTGCCATACAGCAAAATCCGACGCTGCGGACCAACCTGTGAGGTCGGGTATTCAGAATCACAAAAAGTGCGACCTATCACGGTTGTCCAATTACGGAGGATATAGCAAAACAAGGCGTTTTCAGAGCAGCAAGGACCTTAAGGGTGAGCCGGGAGACCCTTACAGCCCATCTGAAGGAGGCCACGGAGTCATGGAAATTCTGAATTTTGCATGTTTCAAAATAGAAACGCGGAGCGTCAGATTTTCCGTTTTATGCGCCACCGGACGACCGGAAAATCGCCGCGGTTCTGCCGTAAGGGCCTCCCGGGGGCGCAACGGGGCCGCTGTTGCATTCCAACAAGAACGCCGTTGCATGACGGCGGAAGACCCGTTGTGACCCCGGGAGACCCTTACGGCAGAACTTTTTCGGCAAAAACGGCGTCCAAATGTTGCACACCCTACCACAAGTTCGTTCCAACCAACTATCCATCAGCGCGTTAAACTTGCACGCGCAAAACTCGCGAATTTGAAAATAAAAATCCTGCGGCCCGGAATTCGCGAGTTTTGAAGACCTTTTGTCCTTATATTTCAAATTCCACCGCCACGATTCATGTTTTTCGGAAGAATTGCCCGTCTCTGAATAAGACGTAGGATACGGCTCGGATACAGCTCGGCTATGCAAAATTCAAAAAAACTATGTTCTTCATTTGACATTAAGCCCACCTCTTTCCATATGTTTCCTCTAAAGAAAAATCAATTTCTTTATTCTGTCGGTATAGAAATCTCGCGATTTATATGTAAATTTGCAACTAATACGGCGGTAACGTCCGATAACGGTCAAACAGAGCTGACGAATTGTACGAATCACCACAACCATATTACCATAAAAAATCTATAAGCTGCAAAACCGCAAAAAAATGAAAGGTATAATAAAAGACACCGGTGACTACAAGAGATTGCTGTCATATCAAAAGACCGACGTGATTTATCAAATCACCTACTACTTTTGTCACAACTATCTGACGAAAGGTGACCGGACGGTCGATCAAATGGTTCAGGCCGCACGCAGCGGAAAGCAAAACATCATCGAGGGATGTGCCGCCTCGGCAACATCGGCCAAAACCGAAATCAAACTGGTCAATGTGGCCAAGGCGAGCCTGAAAGAACTGATTGAAGACTACGAGGACTATCTCAAGACACGCCATCACCGTCAATGGGAAGCGGACAGCAGGGAGTTTGCCGCCATGCGGCAACTCGGTGCCAGGCACAACGACGCAGAGTTCTTTATGAACATCGTGTCGACCCGACCTCCCGAGACTATCGCCAACATGGCCATCATCCTGCTAAAGCAAGCCGACTATCTGCTGCACAGACAGCTTCAGCGACTCGAAGCTGACTTCATAGACAACGGTGGCTTTTCCGAACGAATGGCCACCGCCCGCAGACAGAAGCGGGGATACTGAAGGGCGAAGCAGGGACTTTAGGAGCTCTAAGGTCTTTAAAGTCTTTAAGGTCCCTAAAGACCTTAAGGCCACAAAGGCCTCCACAAACCGTGAGATGTCATTAAGGACCTTAAAGTCTTTAAGGGCTCTAAAGACCTTAAGGCCACAAAGGCCTCCACAAACCGTGAGGCGTCCTTAAAGACATTAAGGACCCTAAAGACCTTAAAGCACTTAAAGACCTTAGTTAGAAAGAAAAAACAAAAAAACAACAATACAACTATGAGACAATCTACAGCAGCCACACTATGGTTCACGGCAGCAGCCGCATTTTGGTTCACGGCAGCCGCCGCACAACCGGCCGACAACGGGAATATGAACCGCCTGACCCTCCACTACGACCGGCCGGCCGAACACTTTGAAGAAGCGCTCGTCATCGGCAACGGAACCATGGGAGCCACAATCTACGGCGGAACCCGAACCGACATCATTTCGCTCAACGACCTGACCCTCTGGACCGGCGAGCCTGACACCGCCGTGACCACGCCCGGCGCCCACAAGGCTCTGACGGAGATACGCGCGCTGCTGGACAAGGAGGACTATCGCGCCGCCAACCGCGCCAATCAGAAGCTGCAGGGCCACTACAGCGAAAGCTATCAGCCCATGGGACGGCTGACCATTGAATATACGGACCACTCGTCACGCAACATCACCGCCTATCAGCGCCGCCTCGACCTTACCGAAGCAGTCGCCACAACCCAATATATCGACCGCGGGCGGCTTCATGAAAGCCGCTATTTCGCCTCTGCGCCCGACTCGGTCATCGTCATCCGACTCACGTCCACCAACGACAAAGGCATCAAAGCCACACTGCGTTTCGCCTCACAGCTGCCCTGTTCGGTAACGGCGGCAGACGGAGAGATTACGGCCGACGGATATGCCGCCTACCGGTCCTATCCGGGATATTATAAAGGTGTGAGCGACGAGGAGCGCCACCTCTACGACCCTGAGCGCGGCATTCGCTTCCGGACACTCATCCGCGCCATCGCCGCCCCTGGTGACGGCACGGTCAAAAGCCATCCTACGGGCGACGTCACCATAGACGGCAGTCGTGACGTCACGGTCATTGTGGCCTGCGTGACGAGCTTCAACGGCAGCGACCGCAATCCGGCCACCGACGGACGCGACTACCGCCGTGACGTCAAGCGACGCATGGCGCGCGCCGCACGCAAAACGTATGACGAGCTGCTGCACACACATCTGTATGACTATCAGCGCTTCTTCGGCCGCGTCAGCCTCGACCTGGGACGGACCGACCCCGCCATTGCGGCCATGCCGACCGACCGTCAGCTGCGCCTCTACACCGACAGCCTGCAGCACAATCCGGACCTTGAAGCGCTCTATTTCCAGTATGGCCGCTATCTGCTCATCGCCAGCTCACGCACTGAGGGCGTTCCGGCCAATCTTCAGGGACTCTGGAACGAGAGCCTGACACCGCCATGGAGCTGCAACTATACCACGAACATAAATCTCGAAGAAAACTACTGGGCGGCCGAAACGGCCAATCTGAGCGAGATGCACCGTCCGATGCTTTCGTTCATACGGCAGCTGACGCGCACAGGACGGGAGACAGCACGCGAATACTACGGTGTCGGCCGTGGCTGGTGTCTGGGCCACAACACCGACATCTGGGCCATGACATGTCCCGTAGGCTACGGAACGGGAAGTCCGTCGTGGGCCTGCTGGAACATGGGCGGCGCGTGGGTGAGCACCCACGTATGGGAGCACTATCTCTTCACACAGGACCGTCGCTGGCTCGAAGACAACTACGAACTGCTCAAGGGAGCGGCCGAGTTCTGTCTCGGATGGCTCATCGAGAAGGACGGACAGCTGATGACATCTCCGTCGACCTCGCCCGAGAATCTCTATCTGACGCCCAAAGGCTATAGCGGCGCAACGCTCTACGGCGGCACGGCCGACCTGGCCATGACACGCGAATGTCTCATCGACGCCCGCGAGGCCGCCCGAACACTGGGCCGCGACAAGGATTTCGTCAAGGAGATTGACCGCACGCTGGCCCGCCTCGCACCCTATCGCGTCGGCAGCGACGGCAATCTTCAGGAGTGGTTCCACGACTGGAAGGACAAGGACCCGCAGCACCGCCACCAGTCCCACCTCTTCGGGCTCTATCCGGGCCATCATCTCTCCATCGACAAGACACCCGAACTGGCACGCGCCTGCGCAAGGACACTGGAAATCAAAGGTGACAACACGACGGGATGGAGCACGGGATGGCGCGTCAATCTCTACGCCCGGCTGGGCGACAGCGACGGCGCATACCACATCTACCGCCGCCTGCTGAGCTATGTCAGCCCCGACGGATATAAAGGGCAGAATGCCCGTCGCGGCGGCGGAACCTACCCCAACCTGCTCGACGCTCATTCGCCGTTCCAGATTGACGGTAACTTCGGCGGCTGTGCCGGTGTCATCGAGATGCTCATGCAGTCGTCCCCGACGTCCATAACGCTGCTCCCCGCCCTGCCCAAGGAGTGGGCCGACGGTAGCGTGAGCGGCATCTGCGCCCGCGGCGGTTTTGTTGTCAGCATGACGTGGGATAAAGGCCGCGTCACGGCTCTCAGCGTGACGGCACGCACAGGCGGCAAGACGACGCTGAGATTCAACGGCCGGAAAAAGACTATAAGTCTGAAGGCCGGAGAAACGTGGACATTATAATAAAGATAAGAATGAAAAGGCTTGATTACTCTTTAGGGGATACAACCCTTCCATAGGGTCACATTCTTGTATTTGCCCGTCAGACAATCGTTGACTATCAACATGTTACGCACGGGCAAATACAAGAACATATCCTTACAACATTCATGGACCTTATTCCGGCGCATCCCCTTTAACCTTAAAAAATAACCGATTATTAATTGTTTCTTAGTTTTTTTTCCTACTTTTGCAATGTTTATATAATATTTAAATATTAGTAAGATGTTGGAATCTTGTGTGACCGTCCGTTGCGGCGGCAGGCATATTCGCTACGAATCTATACAATAACTAAAATAATTTTATGAGTTTGAAAATCGTTGTACTTGCCAAGCAAGTACCTGACACAAGAAATGTGGGCAAAGACGCCATGACGGCTGAAGGCACGGTGAACCGCGCCGCGTTGCCCGCAATTTTCAATCCCGAGGACCTCAACGCCTTGGAACAGGCTCTGAGACTGAAGGAACAGAACCCCGGTTCAACCGTGGGCATACTGACGATGGGCCCGCCCCGCGCGGCCGAAATCATTCGCCAGGGTCTCTATCGCGGTGCCGACACGGGATGGCTACTGACCGACCGACTTTTTGCCGGAGCCGACACTCTGGCCACTTCCTACGCCTTGGCCACCGCAATCCAGAAAATCGGTGACGTTGACGTTGTCATCGGAGGACGCCAGGCCATCGATGGCGACACGGCACAGGTAGGACCGCAGGTCGCACAGAAGCTGGGCCTGTCACAGGTGACATACGCCGAGGAAATCACGAAGTGTGAAAACGGCAAGCTGACCATACGCCGCCATATCGACGGCGGTGTCGAGACGGTTGAAGCCCCGATGCCCATCGTCATCACCGTGAACGGAAGCGCAGCCCCCTGCCGTCCGTGCAACGCCAAGCTGGTGATGAAATACAAGCGCGCAAAGGCTCCGCTGGAGTGCACTCCCGACATGCCGTACAAGGAACTGTATGAGGAGCGCCCCTATCTGACACTGAACCAGTGGTCGGTGGCCGACGTTGACGGTGACCCGCAGCAGTGCGGTCTCTCCGGCTCGCCAACAAAGGTGAAGGCCGTCCAGAACATCGT
This sequence comes from uncultured Prevotella sp., assembly GCA_947170725.1. Classification (GTDB taxonomy): domain Bacteria; phylum Bacteroidota; class Bacteroidia; order Bacteroidales; family Bacteroidaceae; genus Prevotella. The sequence continues at coordinate 51,439 of CAMVUM010000001.1, read as the reverse complement.
CTTCCAGGCTAAGGAAAGCAAGACACTGACCGGCAGCGACGCCGACGTGGAGAGCATGATAAAGGAGTTACTCGAAGAGAAAATCATTGGATAAGGCTGGAATAAGGAGAAAGAAGAAGATAAAAGAATATATGAGAAGATAAGGGACATTTGTCTATGACACGAAATTTTGAGGACATGGTAGCCAGGCAAAAAGCTCACGAATCTGTTGTCACCGTTTATCGTACAGCAAATACATTTCCTGAATTTGAAAGATTCGGATTATGTTCTCAGTTTCAGCGTACAGCCGTTTCTATTGCTGCAAATATAGCAGAAGGATATAAAAAGCTGAGCAAGGCAGATAAACTTCGTTTTCTTAATATATCACAAGGAAGTCTTGAGGAGTGCAGATATTATTGTATATTGGCACGGGATCTCGAATATATTGACAACATGAAATATCAAAGTCTTGTTAATGCGATTGTACAAGCCGGTTACATGCTGAATGCGTATATTAAAGGGATTGTCAACAATTCCGGCATAACAACTGATGTGACAATTGTCAAGGACTGGAACTAATGTCTTTTATCTCCATATATCTCCTTATAGCTCCCTTTAACTCCATATAAAGAAAGAATATGAACAACGTTTTTGTATATTGCGAAATAGAGGGCACCCAGGTACAGGAAGTATCGCAGGAGTTGCTCACAAAGGGCCGCAAGCTGGCCAATGAACTCGGCGTGGAACTTCACGCCATCGTTGCCGGAACGGGCATCAAGGGCGCCGTGGAAGAACAGATTCTGCCCTACGGCGTTGACAAGCTGTTCGTCTTCGACGGCGAAGGCCTGTTCCCTTACACGTCGGCCCCACACACAGATATTCTCGTCAACCTCTTCAAAGAGGAGCAGCCGCAGATCTGTCTGATGGGTGCCACGGTAATCGGACGCGACCTAGGACCGCGCGTATCGTCTTCACTGACCAGCGGACTGACCGCCGACTGTACACAGCTGGAAATAGGCGACTACGACGACAAGAAGTCCGGCAAACACTATGAAGGTCTGCTCTATCAGATCCGTCCGGCATTCGGTGGCAACATCGTCGCTACGATTGTCAATCCCGACCACCGTCCGCAGATGGCTACGGTACGCTCAGGCGTGATGCAGAAAGCCGCCTACGAGGGCGAAAGCCGCAAGGAAGTGGTCTACCCCGAAGTGTCTAAGTATGTAAGCGCAGAAGCATATATCGTCAAAGTGCTCGACCGTCAGGTGGAGGAAGCCAAACACAACCTTAAAGGTGCTCCTATCGTCGTTGCCGGTGGCTATGGCGTGGGTTCTAAGGAAGGCTTCGACCTGCTCTTCAAACTGGCCAAGGAACTTCACGGAGAGGTAGGCGCAAGCCGCGCCGCTGTGGATGCAGGCTGGGTTGACCACGACCGCCAGATCGGTCAGACGGGCGTCACGGTCCATCCTAAGGTATATATCGCCTGCGGTATCAGCGGACAGATACAGCACATCGCCGGTATGCAGGACTCCGGAATCATCATTTCCGTGAACAGCGACCCGGAGGCTCCCATCAACAAGATTGCCGACTACGTCATCGTGGGCACGGTTGAGGAGGTTGTGCCGAAATTGATTAAGTATTACAAGCAGAACAGTAAGTAAGCTATGGCAAATTATTATAGCGATCATCCCGAACTCGAATTTCACCTTCATCATCCGTTGATGAAGAGAGTCGTGGATTTAAGAGAGAAAAATTATGCAGATGCTGCGGAACATCCCGATGCCCCCGTTGACTATGAGGACGCCATCGAGAACTACAAGCAGATATTGGAAATAACCGGCGACGTATGCGCCAATGTCATCGCCCCCAACTCCGAGGACGTGGACATAGAAGGACCGCACCTCGAAAACGGACGCATGATCTACGCTTCGAAAACATACGAGAACCTCGACGTTACGCGCAAGGCCGGCCTGTGGGGAATCTCGATGCCCCGTCGTTACGGCGGCCTCAACCTTCCCAACACTACATTCTCAATGCTCAGCGAGCTGATAGCCGCTGCCGACGCCGGTTTCCAGAACGTATGGAGCCTTCAGAGCTGTATTGACACTCTCTATGAGTTCGGCAGCGAGGAACAGCGTCAGAAGTATATCCCGCGCATCTGCGCCGGAGAAGGCATGTCAATGGACCTCACTGAGCCAGACGCCGGCAGTGACCTGCAGCGCGTCATGCTCAAAGCGACATACGACAAGGAAAACGACTGCTGGCGACTGAACGGTGTGAAGCGCTTCATCACCAACGGCGACTCCGACATCCACCTCGTGTTGGCACGCTCTGAAGAAGGAACCCACGACGGCCGCGGACTGTCGATGTTCATCTACGACAAGCGTGACGGTGGCGTGGACGTGCGTCACATCGAGCACAAGCTCGGTATTCACGGTTCTCCAACATGTGAGCTGACATACAAGAACGCCAAGGCCGAGCTCTGCGGAAGCACCCGTCTGGGACTCATCAAATATGTGATGGCGCTGATGAACGGCGCCCGTCTCGGCATCGCAGCACAGTCTGTAGGCGTTGAGCAGGAGGCATACAACGAGGCATTGGCCTACGCCAAGGAGCGCGCCCAGTTCGGCGAGAAGATTATCAACTTCCCCGCCGTCTACGACATGCTCTCACGCATGAAGGCAAAACTCGACGCCGGACGCTCACTGCTCTATCAGACAGCACGCTATGTCGACATCTACAAGTGTCTCGAAGACATCGCACGCGACCGCAAGCTCACTCCCGAGGAGCGCGCAGAGCTGAAGAAATACACCCGTCTGGCCGACGCCTTCACGCCGCTGGCCAAGGGCATGAACTCGGAATATGCCAACCAGAACGCTTACGACGCGATCTCGGTTCACGGAGGTTCGGGGTTCATCATGGAGTATAAGTGTCAGCGTCTCTACCGCGACGCGCGCATCTTCTCCATCTACGAGGGTACTACGCAGTTGCAGGTGGTTGCCGCCATCCGCTACATCACCAACGGAACCTATCTCTCAATCATCAAGGAGATGCTCGAACAGCCCGTTGCTCCCGAGCTTCAGGCTCTTAAGGACCGCACAATGGCTCTCGTTGAAAAACTGGAGGATGCCATCAACACCGTCAAAGAGGCCAACAACCAGTGTGTTCAGGACTTCCTCGCACGACGCCTCTACGAGATGACCGCCGACATAATAATGTCGCTGCTCATCCTTGACGACGCCACACGTGCTCCAGAACTCTTCACCAAGAGCGCCAACGTCTATGTCCGTCACGCCGAAGCAGAGGTGAACGCCCACTACGGCTTCGTAAAGAACTTCCGCGAAGAGGACATCGAGTTCTACAAAGCTCAGGAGAAAGAGGCCGAAGAGGCATAAAAACCAAAACAGCATATCAATAAAGAACGCGCGCCAATCAATGAGGCGCGCGTTTTTTATTGATATGCTTTCTCTCTCTCTTCATTATGTTTCCCCAATGTTATAGGACCTTCTTTTTTATCCTCACATAACCTCTGTCGTCTACCACCAGGCCATCATAAGACCATCACAACACCATCATAAGACCATCACAACACCATCATAAGACCATCACAACAGGCCCGTCTTTTATTACTTGTCCATGAAGAATATGGCGACATTTTCGGTTGAAACGCAATATTTTCGTATGGCATGACTGCAATGGGCAATGCTTCCGTAAACGCGTCGGGATATTACGGTCTCAGTGAACATTGGGTTTTAATGGATTCGAGCATAGAGGAAAGACGACCGCATTTTCATACCGTCACCGTTGCGTCGGCGGCCAACTGCTGGTAGATGGTCAGTCCGAAATGGGGAGTGACGGCATAGATATGCTCCATGATGACTGCAAGGTTGTGCTCGTAGGCCACCCACTCCTTGTCATGAACAAAGAAATAGAACTCTACTGGCAGACCGGTGGAAGTGGGTTCAAGTTGGCGGACCATAAGCGTCATCTTCGCGTTGACCATCGGATTGGCCGCGAGATAACGCTCCACATAATTGCGGAACAGAGTGAGATTGACCATGCCAGGCTTTATTTCCTTTTCCGTGAAATATTTCTTCTCTATCAGCATGGCTTTCAGAACGTCGTCAACGGGGCGTATGCTACGGAAGTCATAGAACACACGGCGCTTCACTCGGCGGCCCGGGCTGTTCTGCATGCCTATCCAGTTCTGGAATGAGTCGTCCACAAGCGTCTGCGGCGTGACGGTAACAATGGTGTTGTCGAAGTTCCGTACCTTCACCGTTGTCAGCGTGATGTCTTCCACATTGCCGTCTACACCTGATTTAGGAACCGTTATCCAGTCGCCTTTATGCAACATGTCGTTGCTCGTGAGGCGTATTCCGGCCACCAGTCCGGATATGGTGTCCTTGAAGACGAGCATCATTATGGCCGACGTCGCACCGAGTCCGGCAAACAGCGTGGCCGGGTTCTTGTTGATGACTATGGCTACAACCACGATGACGGCGATAAAAATAATCAAGATCTTCAGCACACCACAGAAAGAATGAAAATACTGGTGCTTGGCCGAACGCTTGCCTTTGCCCAGCTGCTGAAGCGAGTCAATCAGGACAATGGCCAGCCTGACGGACATTACGGTGATATAGACGGCCGTGATACGGGCGATCACTTCTCTGACAACAAGATACTGACTGAACACCATCGGCAGCAATACCCATATCACCACAGCTGGTACAATCTGGCTGGCTGATGTCAGCACGCGGTCGCTCAGCAGGATGTCGTCCCACGTATTCTTTGTCTTGGCCGTAATCTTTAGCACAAGCGGCTTGAGGATTTTACGGAACAGGATGCCGGCGAGCGCAGAAAGCACGACGGCGATGATGACAAGCAGGATGTGGCGCACCACAGTAACGGTATTGCCGGTGAGCCCGGACGCCTCGATAAGGCTGTCCACATAGATTGAAATCGTCTTCATAATATTCTGGTTATTAATAGGAATTTAAATGGTAATGGTGGGCGGACTATATACATACGTCAAACGTACGTAACAGTAAAACATCACGGGTCTGCCACGGCTACGGTTCGCATAGAGCCGAGCAAACGCGGTCCTGAAAGGCCCGGCCGTTGCGGCCGTGCATTACGCCTTGATTGATTATTGCAAAACACAACAGATGGCCGTTGGCGGCCGTACAGTAGCCGGCCAGCGAACTGATGCCCGTCAGCGTGCCTGTCTTGGCTTTGACATTGCCATCGGTGAAACTGCCGTGCATGCGCTTGGCCAGCGTACCGTCCTGTCCTGCTATGGGCAACGAGGGGAGCAGGTGAAGATAGATGTCGGTGTTCCGATAGGCATAGCGCAAAAGCCGCACTTCGAGTTCGGCCGACACATAATTATATAGTGAAAGGCCGCTGCCGTCGGCTATCTTATAGCTGTTTCCGTCAAGCCCCGCTCTGCCGATCATCCGCCTTATGAAGGAGCGGGCATGGGACGCGCGGGCCGGCCGGCGGCCGTCAGCAGCTGCAATCTGATAGAACATCGCTTCGGCCGAGAGATTGTCGCTGTCCTTCATCATCCGCATGAGCACCTGGTCGATGGTGTGAAACCGCGTGCATACGATGTAAGCACCGTCCGGCAGAGCCTCCTCCGTCAGGTAAGCATCCACCGTCACCCCTGCCTCACGCAGTTCATCGGCCAGCCGCTCCACAAATCTGTCCTTGCGGGAGATGAGCAGCGGCGAAAGCACAGGATTGTCGTCATCCCAGCACCAGCCTTCACCCAGTCTGTCAGCGTCCTTCATAGACTTGTCGGCCACAATGCGCCCGCGTATGGTGTCGACACCCATCTGGCGTACGGATTCCACGAAAGCCTTCATGTCATCACTGTTGAACAGCGGGTCGAAACCACCTACACACCACACATCGCCCGTTAGCGTACCGTTGTCAATCGCACCGGTATAATAGAGCGACGTGCGCAGCTGGTAGGAACCGCCAAGCCGGTCGATTGCCGCGATTGCCGTAATTACCTTCATCGTCGATGCCGGACGCATCATCTGCCGCTCATTATGACGGAAGATTGTGCTGTCGGCCGTCAGGTCATAAACCATCACGCCAACCTGCGACGTCTCAAACATGCTGTTCTCCAACAGCCGCCCTATGCGTGCCTGAACACTCTGAGGCCACGGCAGCGAGAAATCGACGGCGGCGGTGTCAGCCGTCAGCGTGTCACAAGTGAGCGAGTCGGCCTCATCTCCAGTCTCCTCGGCCTCGTCCGGCAACGGATGCTGCGCCATGAGCGCAGTACAGATCAACAGTGCCGGAAGTAGGAAGATATATCGAAGTAAGTCAGTTCTCTTCATCTGATATATATAACAATTTGTTATTTGCAGTTCGTTATCTCTGCAAGGACTGTGCAAACGAGAGCAATGTGAACGTGTTCACCAATTGCCGATTACAGCCTATCTCCTGCAAAGATATTAAATCATTCCGTAACATCCAAATTCCATCATCTTAAAGAATGTGACTGACCTCCTCATTCCTTCCCCACCCATCGCGTATAGAACACGTGGAGCGCGGCATATATCATCACAGCTGAGACCCAGCCGGCCAAAACGTCGATGGCATAGTGGGCGTAGATGTAGACCGTCGAGAGACAGAGAAGGACATAAAGCGGCGTAAGCCAACAGAGCAGGCGGCGGTTGCGTGACGACCACGCAAGGAGCATGAGAATCGTGCTCACGCCCACGTGGCTGCTGGGGAACGCCGCAGTAGGACGTTCTCCGGCGTCATGGGCCTCACGAACCATGTCATAGAAGAAACCACCGCTCCATCCCGGTGTCGCCAAGGCGGTGGTATGGTCGGCGAAATAGTGACCGATATCGGGGAAAGAGCCAGCGGCAATCCTGTCAAGCCCAACCGCCTCATAATAGTATTGAGGACCGGCGACGGGCACGAATATATATATCAGGTAGTAGATGAAGAACGAGGTGAGGACGATGAACGATGCGCGGCCGAACTGTTCATATCTCCACACGAAGAAGAACAGGGTCACGAGAGCAATCATGGGATAGTAGGCCGTATATCCAAGACACATCAGCTCGCTGAACACGGCATTCCCGCATTTCTCCGCGAAAAGCAACGAGGGCTGACATCCGAACAGTGTCTGCTCATAACGGGCGAAGACATGGTCGAGATTTGAGAACATCCGGTTGAACTCATACGTGTCGGGATACCACCACGAGAGCAACGCCATCTGCGCCACTATGCGGCATAGGCGTGTGAAACGGCAGGGAACCATCCTGTAGACGGCCCACAGCGCGACCGTCATCGCCACGATCTGCACACGTCCCCACAGCATAGCCACCGGATCGGCGAGCTTGGTGTAGGTGAAAAGCATGAGCAACAGGGTGAATACGAGATAGCCCATCACGGCCCACTCCAAGGCAAACAGTCCTTTCGCGGGCTTTTTCTCTATCCTAAAAAGAGTCTTTATAAAGTTCACGTTTCTATTTCAAAATTATTAATTCCAAATTATCAGTTATCTCCTGATAACTCATAATCCGCAACTCACAAATCACAACCATCCGTTCTCCAGATACCATTTCACAGTCAGTTTCACACCCCGTTCGAGGTCATACTGCGGACTATAGCCCAGCTCTTCGATGGCCGGACGGATGTCGCATCGCCAGTTCCGCTGCTTCATGATGTTATACTTATCGTTGTTGAGGGCAGAGATCTGTCCCGTCATACGGCCGACATACTCTCCGAAGAAAGTAACAACGCGCAGCACCCATATCGGCGCCTTGACGCGCAGAAGCCACGGCCGGCCCAGTTCACGGTGAATCAGGTCGCTGAACGTGCGCGAGGAATATACCTGTCCGTCGCTGAGAAAATATTTCCGTCCGTTCCGTCCGCGTTCGATGGCGAGGAAAACGGCCTGCACGACGTCCTCAACATACACAAAGGTGAGGTCCTGCGGCTTATATCCGACAGAGAAATCGGTATGTCCCTTGATGCTCTTGGCCATCAGGAAATAGTCCCGTTCGCGCGGTCCGTAGACTCCTGTCGGCCTCAACGTCACAAAGGGGAAGTCCGTCAGAGAGTCAAGAAAGCGCTCGCTCTCCAGCTTGCTGCGTCCATAGGCGGTGTTGGGTTGTGGCGTGTCGGTTTCCATAATTTCGCCGTAAGGCTGCGTTTCGCGCACCGGACCGTAGACGCTGAGACTGCTCACGTAGACAAAGCGGCGCAAGGGCATCTCAGTGTCCCGCAGGGCGTTCACGAGATTGCGCGTCCCTTCGGTGTTGATGCGGAAGAAATCGTCGGCATGAAGACACTTGGTGGCTCCGGCGGCATGGACAACATAGTCGAAACTGAGTCCACGCAGCTGTCCTACCATCTCCTCACGGCTGTCGAGATTGAGTTCTATGAAATTTATCCGCGGGTCCGTGAGATACTTGCGGCTGCTCGTCCGGCGCACTGCCGCCCAGACTTCCATGCCCCTCCGCAAGGCTTCACTGACGATGAAACTGCCGATAAAACCGCTCGCTCCTGTGATAAGAATGTTCATAAGTGTTACATTTTGGCTACAAAGGTACTATTTTAAAATAAATTATTACTCCCCAACGGCCAAAATACGGATTTATTTTGTTACTTTGCAAGAGGATGGCCACCCACCGCCATAACACGACGGAGGCCTGCCCGTCCGGCACCAGAGCCCTTACGGCCTGCCAACGGACGATTATTAACTAAACAACAATATTATGGGAAAGAAAAAAGGAGGCAAACTTCTGTCAAAGAACCAAGTCAGCGAGACGCTGCAGAAATTCTTTCAGACAAGGCCGAACGAGACTTTCAGTTTCAAACAGATATTCAAGACGCTCAAGTTCACCACCCACCCGCTGAAGATGCTGGCCATCGACACGATGGAGGAAATGGCGTGGGACGACTTTCTGACGCGCGTCAGCGAAAATTCCTACCGTCTCAACACCGCAACTCAGGTTCAGGAGGGCCGTTTCCGCCGCAAGGCGAACGGCAAAAACAGCTTCATTCCCGACGACGGCGGGCTGCCGGTCTTCGTGGCTGAGCGCAATTCGATGTGGGCGCTTGACGGCGACCGCGTTCAGGTGACGTTCATGGCACGAAGACAGAAGCACATCCGCGAGGCCATGGTGACGGCCATCATCAAGCGAGCCCACGACACGATGGTCGGCAAACTGCGCGTGGAGGACGAGCTGGCCTTCCTCGTGACGCAGGACAACATCTTCGCCAACGACATCATAATACCCAAGAACAAGCTCAAAGGCGGAAAGACCGACCAGAAGGCCGTCGTGCGCGTCGTGCGCTGGCCGGACGACAACCACCGCAACATCATAGGCGAGGTCATCGACGTGCTTGGCGAACAGGGAAACAACGACGTCGAGATGCACGCCATTCTGGCTCAATACGGACTGCCCTACCGCTATCCGCGCGAGGTCGAGGAGGCTGCTGAGAAGATTCCGGCCGAAATTACACCCGAGGATGTCGCCGAGCGCGAGGACTTCCGCGACGTCTTCACATGCACCATCGACCCGCACGACGCCAAAGACTTTGACGACGCGCTGAGCATAAGGCGTCTCGAAGACGCCGACAACAAAGGACTGTGGGAAGTCGGTGTCCATATCGCCGACGTCTCCCACTATGTCACCGAAGGCTCCATCATCGACAAGGAGGCCGTCAAGCGCGCCACGAGCATCTATCTCGTAGACCGCACGATACCGATGCTGCCCGAACGGCTCTGCAACTTCATCTGCTCGCTGCGCCCCGACGAGGACAAGCTGGCCTACTCCGTCATCTTCGTCATGGACGACGATGGCGAGGTCCGCAGTTGGCATCTGGCCCATACCGTCATCCGCAGCAAGCGCCGCTATGCCTACGAGGAGGTGCAGACGATTCTCGAACAGAACGGTGTAAAGGACGGAACGGGCGAGCCCGCGCCCGCTCCGGGACCGGACGGCTACACCGGCGACAATGCCGCAGAGCTGATCCAGCTCGACCGACTGGCCAAGAAGCTGCGTGCGGCGAGGTTCAAGAACGGCGCGGTCAAGTTCGACCGTGAGGAGTTGCGCTTCGACATTGACGAGACCGGAAAGCCTACGCGCTGCTATTTCAAGAAGTCGAAGGACGCCAACAAGCTTATCGAGGAATTCATGCTCCTGGCCAACCGGACCGTAGCCGAGAGCATAGGACGCGTAAAGAAGGGCCAGAAGGCAAAGACGCTGCCCTACCGAATACACGACCAGCCGGACCCGACAAAGTTGGAAACGCTGCGGTCGTTCGTCGTCAAGTTCGGATATAAGATGAAGACGGCCGGAACGCGCGGTGCCATATCGAAAAGCCTCAACACCCTTCTTGACGAATGCGCCGGACATAAGGAGCAAAAGCTCATAGAGATTGTGGCCCTCAGGGCGATGATGAAGGCGAAATACAGTGTCCACAACATCGGCCATTATGGTCTGGCGTTCGACTACTACACCCATTTCACCTCGCCCATACGCCGCTATCCCGACACAATGGTCCACCGGCTTCTAACCCGCTATCAGCAGGGCGGCCGCTCGGCCAACAAGGACCACTATGAGGAACTCTGTGAGCACAGCAGCGAGATGGAGCAGATTGCCCAGAACGCCGAGCGCGACTCCATAAAATATAAGATGGTGGAGTTCATGTCCGACAAGTTGGGAGAGGTCTTCGACGCCCACATCAGCGGCATCCAAAGCTACGGAATCTACTGCGAGATTGACGAGAACCACTGTGAGGGCATGGTGTCGCTCCATGACCTTGATGACGACTACTACGATTTCGACGAAAAAAACTACTGTCTCGTAGGCCGACGCCATCACCACACCTATCAGCTTGGAGACCCCGTTCGCATCAAAGTGGCCAAGGCCAACATCGAGAAGAAGCAACTCGACTTCGTCATCGCCAAAGAGTGACGCGAGAAGAGTGACACGAGACATCTTTAGAAACAAAGACATTTCGAATATAGAAAACAGAGACACAGAGAGCATATCATTATCCTCTGTGTCTCTGTTTTCTATATTCAAAAGACGAATTAGCAGGAGAAAGCGTTGGAAAACAATCAATAGCTATAACTTTCCTGCTGTCTACCTGACTGAAATTCAGCTTCACACAGGGATACACCCTGGTGAATCAGGAATGTCGGTTGCCTGAATATGATTGTAGGAATGCACCGGGAGGCATACCCAAAAAGGGGAGGTCTCCCCACGGTGACACTCTTAAAGAGTATCTGGCATATTTGGAGGCATCCCCCAAAAAAGGAGAGGTCTCCCCACGGTGACAATGAATACGTTATACATGGTCACGATAGTTGAACGGTTCGCATCTTACAATCATGCAACGCCGGAAGAAGACGGTATGAATCGTATTTACACATAATTTGTAATTGTCAGCCTAACTGTTACGACAGCCGTTTCACTAACATTTTGCACTTCAAACAACTGTTTTTACAGATATATTTGTTAAATCTGTATAAGAAATATACCTACCTGAAATCAAAAGAGTTAGAAGAATTACCTCGTTTTGGGGTAATGAGTTGGTAACCGTTCCAATTGCCGTAGTCTGCATCGCTTTGCTTGTTCGGGTAACTCTTACGGATGCAAAAGTACGAAAAATATTCCGACTGGAATAATCATTCCCAATATTCTTTCAGCTGATTGGCATCCACTCTTATGCCGTTTGAGGCTTAAAGCAAATTGCAAACAAGGAAGCCACGGTAAAAGCAACTCTTATCCATAACAAATGAATGCATTGCATTTCCTCAGAGGTTTAGGTTGTCATGCGGGAAGCTATGTGTCAGTCGGTTAAAACCTTCAGCATGAATATACTGGTTGCCGTATGCCCGGAATCTCCGAGTTGACCATCCAACAGCTGAAATCCCCGTTCCTTATACATATCAATGGCTTTACCAAACGAAGGGAATGTTTCTATATACAGGCTGGTATAGCCCGCTCCCTTTGCACGGCGGACAATCAAATCAAGAATCATGCCTCCCAATCCTTTTCCTCGGACAGCAGGCGATAAATAATACTTGACTATTTCAGCACACTTGCCGGGCAAGCCTTTGGTGGGATAGAAGCCACAGCCTCCTTGAATCTCTCCGCCGTAATCAATCACCCAATATTCTGCATTTACATTTTCAACCGACTGACTGATGCAGTCCGTGACAGGGTCATCATACACCGTGCCTGTACGCGACACACCAAATTCATCAATAACACATCGTATCAGACGAGCCATTTGAGCATTATCCGTTTCCTTGATTGGACGGATGATAAAACCATCTTTTGTCTCCATATTGTTATCAGTTTATTTCCTATTCCTACAAAGACTCTCTTTGTTTTCGGGCAATGAATCTGTAGCCATTCCATTTACCGTGGTCTGCATTACTATATTCAGGCTGAATATTTGACATCCACACTTATGCTGTTTTAGAGTTGAAGCAATTAACAAGCAAGGAGGCTACGGTAAAAGCGATTCCTACTCCTGCCACACCCGTCCATCCACAATGTTGCCAAAACAGACCTGAAACGAATGTTCCGGCAGAACCGCCCAAGAAGTAAATGGTCATATAAACGGTATTGACCCGGTTGATGGCGGATGCGTCAAGAGCGACCACGCTGGTTTGGTTGGACAAGTGGATGCATTGCATTCCTGCATCAATTAAAAGAATGGCGATTATCATCCACAAGTAGCTGTCATTTCCCCAAAATGCCAACAACCATGCAGCCAAGATAACGCATCCTCCGACGATGGAGAAGAATCTTGCGCCGTATTTTTGGATATATCCGCTAATGAATACAACCGTAGATGCACCTGCCAATCCGCACAAACCGAGTGCTCCGATAATATCGTCACTCGCGAAGAAAGGCTCTTGCTTCATTCGGAAAGCAAGGCAACTCCACAAAGCGAAGAACGAGCCATAAGCCAATGCCGCTCTCAACGAAGCGATACGCAGGTACGGGTATTGGAAGAGCAGGCGCAACAAAGATTTCATCAGCCCTGCATAGCTTTCTTGAGAACGGGCAGACAGCACGGGCAGCATCTTGTGAATCATCAGAAAACATCCGAGCATAAACACGCAAGCCACGAAATAGACGGAACGCCATCCCCACACATCAGCAAGAAAGCCACTGAACACCCGCGAGCCGAGAATGCCTATGAGCAAGCAGGATTGTATAATGCCCACATTGCGCACCTTGTGTGCAGGTGCCGAATGGAAAGACACTAACGGGATGAAGAACTGTGGCATGACCGAAGATGCTCCGGCAAGCAAGGATGCGCCCCACACCCAATAGATGTTCGGGGCAAGGGCTATGGCAAGCAATGCGCACGATGAAACGATATAATTGGTCAATATCAGTTTCTTTCGTGAAACTAAGTCACCAAGCGGGATGACAAATACAAGCCCGGCCACATAGCCTATTTGGGTCAATGTCGCCACCATACTGGCGGAAAAGTCATTGACCGCGAAATCCTTTGCCATGCTGCCCAACAAAGGCTGGTTGTAGTAGCAGTTGGCAACGGAAAGCCCCGTAGCGACTGCCATCAGAGCCATCAGAGGGGTCGGAATGCCTTGGTTCTCCCTCAATTCATACTTCATCTGGTGCCTCCTTTCAATATGACACGACTTTCAACCCTATCAACGACGCGATGAGCGTGAACAGGAAGAAAAGCCGGATGGGAGTGGCAGGCTCCTTGAATACGAATATTCCAATCAAGACCGTGCCTACAGCCCCGATGCCCGTCCAAATGGCGTATGCCGTTCCTAAAGGCAAAGTCTGCACAGCTTTGGCAAGCAAAGCCATACTCAACACGGTAGATGCCAAGAAACCGCTCCCCCACAAATAAAATTCAAGTCCTGATGCCGCTTTCGTTTTACCCAAGCAGAATGTGAGGCTCACTTCAAACAATCCTGCCAACAATAAGATAATCCAATTCATACCTATGAATTATTAAATTCGGGTACAAAAGTAAACAAGTAATTCCTAACCGCTTTTTGCATTTGGTAAAAACAGATTTTTCATTTGACAAAAAAATAGCTGTTTATTCTCGTTTCCGTGTCTATTTTATAATTTTGCATACCGAAAACGGCAATGGATTATGGATATAAAGGAAATCATCAACCAAAGATATGCCATGCCGGACGCATCTTTGGACAGGTTGCGGCAATGCCTGACGGAAGTTTCCTATCCCAAAGGCTTCCGTGTGTTGGAAAGCGGCAAGGTGGAGAAAAACATCTTTTTCATCAAGCAAGGCATTGTCCGTGCCTATACTTCGGTGGACGGGAAGGAAATCACTTTTTGGGTCGGCAAGGAAGGGGCAACCCTTGTTTCTATGAAAGGCTATGTCAATGATGAGCCGGGTTATTAAACGATGGAACTGATGGAAGATTCAGTTTTGTATGTATTGGAAAGGAAAAAGCTGAAAGTGCTGTTTTCGGAAGACTTGCACATTGCCAATTGGGGGCGGCGCTATGCGGAGATGGAGCTGCTTGCCACTGAAGAACGGCTGATTTCCATGTTGTCCGCCATCGCCTCTGAACGTTATAAGGAGTTGTTGGAGAAAGAACCTGATTTGTTACAGCGATTGCCGTTGGGAAGCATCGCCACCTATTTAGGTATCACGCAAGCGAGTCTGAGCAGGATTAGAGCACAAATAAAGTGACGTTTCAACCAACCAACGGGAGGGTAGCAAGCGGTTTTGGGCAGACCAAAACACAAACTTGCTACCCTCCCGTTGGCTTTGTTTACAATCCCAAGCCTTTGTCTTTTCTCTGCGGTGTAACCGTCTTGCGAATGGATGAAAACAGCCTGTCGAACTGCTCCTTGAACCACTCGCCAATCAGTTGTCCATTAATGGCAAGTACAAGTTTCGATTTGTCTGTCGGGTCTTTCACCACTTGGAAGCCAGCCCTTTCGGTTGTAAACCTCCGTCTGTATTCCTCCGAGTAGAGTTCGCCCTCGTAAAACAGCGGCTTGCCGCTGATGAGCGTGACGGTCTGTCTTTCGGTGAAGCCGACTTTGAGGCAGAACTTCTCCATGTACACCAACTCTTGGAACAGCGGAAACCATTTCTTGGCTTTTCGGATAATGGATTTCAGGAATGACACTTCCTTTTGGTGTTCCGCTTCCTTGTCCGCCATCTCCCTGCGGTGCTGGGCTTGCAGTTCTATAAGCTGGCGGCTGTGTTCCTCCTGCTGCCGCTGCATTTGCTGTTGCAGCAACTCGATGCTCTCATCACGAGCGGCAACCTCGCCTTGCAGGGTGCGGTTGTCGGCTTCAAGCTCTTTCAATTTGCCACTTCCCAAAAGAGAACCGACCTTTGCCACGAGTGCCGCTTTCGCCTCTGTCTTGGCGGCTTCCAGCTTCTCCGATTTGATTTCTTTCCGTACTTCGTCAAGCTGCCATTCCGCTTGCCGCTGCTCGGTCTGTAACTGCCGCACGTTGGCTTCAAGTTCTCCCGTCTGCCGTTTCAGGTCACGGTAGTATTGGGCGGTGGTCGTGTGCCGTGCCTCCGAACCACGGATGCCACGCTACAAGCCGTATTTCGCCATTGCTGCGGCGTAGCTGTCATGGTAGGCGACAAGCCTTTCACGGGTCAAGAGGTCATCGACACACAGGCGCACGGCGTTGGCTTTCTTGCGGTAGGTGCGTTTGCCCTCTGTCTGCTTCCGCTTAGCTTTCCTGCGCTCGCCCGTCACTATCGGTACGACCGTTGCGTGGATGTGCGGCGTGTGTTCGTCCATGTGCAGCACCGCCGATACGGTGTTCTCCCTGCCGAACGTGCGGTGCAGCCATTGCAGGTTGTCATAGCACCATTCGCCAAGCCTGCCCTCGTCCTGCATTCTCGCCATATCCTCGTGCGTACCCGAAAGCACGATGCGGATTGCCCGTACTTGGTCAGGCGTTATCTTCCTCTTGATGCCAGCCGTGCGGATGCGGTGGCTTATCGCTCCGGTGCGGTCTGACACGCCGTCGGGGAACTCCACCAGCTCACGGTTGAGGTGGGTGCGTGTCAGGTCTGCGTTCTTGGGCGTGGTCTTGCGTTCGATGTGGTCGGATGCGCCCGTGTCAGCCGACCCTTTCGCTTTGTTGATTTGGATGCTGATATATCCCATGTTTGTTTCTTGTTTTTGAGGTTATACAAACTTGTTTGTCGGTGTCCGCCTGCCTGCGGTCATTGCCGCACGGAACAAACGGGGTGTCCAAAGGGGTGCAACCCCGCTGGCTCATTGGGGCGTTTTTAGCATTAGCGTCAGCGGTGCGTGAAGAAAACGCCCTAATGAGCTATGGCTTTTTGTTTCCCAAAAGCCTGCGGCGGTGTCGGCGGTGATGTCGGCGGACATTGGTTCCCCTTTTCTTTTTGCCAGCCTTGCATGATATTCCGTGCCATTGTGCCGGCATGATTGCCTGTCGGCACACGGGCATACAGGAGGGATGGTGCTGCCGTTTCCACAGCGGACTTGATGAGGGGTGAAAATCCGATGAATTGATGATTATGTAGTCTAATATGTTGATAGCAAATAAAATAACCTTTCATCAGCGTCTCATCAAACGGCTCGCCAAAAGAAAAGTGATGTACGGGGGTGCATCTGCTTTCTCTTTTCATCAGCCATTTTCTTTTGTTGAGTGCTTGATGAGGATGTAAACCGCTGTTATTCTTTATGTTTATATATACTTTCATCGTTTCATCAAAATATCAGAGTGTTTCCAACTGTTCCTTGCTCACTGTGTAGTAGCGTCCAATCCTTCTGACGGGTGAGTAGCGGCATTCGCGGTTGTAGTCGTACTGGTAGGTGGTGTAGGAAAGCGAGTTGGATGCAGGAGCCAGTTTCCAGCATTCCTGCACCACTTTCCGAACCTGCGACTTCTCCACCTTGACTTGCGAGCAGACAAGCAACGGAACAATATCATTGAGGCAAAAAGAAACAGACCCGACACCCACGCTTGCCATGATGTCAAGCAACAGTTCCGCCATTTCTATCTCCAAACGGTTACGGTTGCTTCGGATAATATTCCGCAGGGCATCCGTTTCCAGCCGCTTCGGGTTGAACCACATACGACTTTCCTTTTCGGTAGAGAGTGTACGGTTGCATAGGAAGTGCAGGAAAGCGGGGATTTCCGCTTTCAGCTTTTGCAGGAAGTCGGTATCGTCACTCCGTAACGGCACAATCTTCCGCACCCAATAGCGTGTCTCCCCTGCGTCAATGATGACGGGCAGGTGCTCGTTGTTGGAGCAAAGCACGAACTTGGCGAAGAAGCCTATCTCGTCACGGTCTTTGCCTTTCGCCTCCACCTTGTAGGAAAGCGTGGTGCTTAGGTTCTTCAACCTTTCGCTGTCCTCACGGCGGTTGAGCAGCACCTCGTCCACCATGATGAGCAGCTTGCCAGCCCAATCGGAATTGAACTGGCTGCGGAAGTCCTCGTTGGTGTTGAAGGTCACGTTGTTTTGGAAGATAGCCTTTAAGAAATTCAAAAACGTGCTTTTGCCCGTATTCCTTTCTTCGGACACAAGCAGAAGGATGGGCAGCTTCTGAACGGGGTACAGATACAGCAGTTGCAGATAGTCCATGCCCAACTCGTACTGTTCGCCGAAGATGTGTTCCACCAACGAACGGATGCAGGGGAAATCCCCTTGTTTGGGAACATGGCTTATCGGCTCGTAAAGGTTGAGGAACTTGCCGACTATGGGCTGGTAGCCCACATGGTCGGGTACGGTGCAGAAGCCGTCATACTTGGGGACGCTCGCCATGTAGTCCTTGCCGTAGTCCTGCCGCAGGGTCTCGGAGTTCCATGCGATGCGTTTCCTCACATATCCGCCGTCAATTCGGGGTTGGTCCACAATCTTGTAGAGCGTGGTGCCTACTCGGATGAATTCTTCTTTTTTCTCCATGTTTTCAATAATGTTTTAGTGCCGCCAACGTATTGTCGGCAAGCGGGTTGAACATGGTTGCAAAGCTACGGCAGGACGATTAAAGCCTTGATACGTAAAACGATGCAGAACGGCGCAAAAGAAACCGACGGATAAGAAAATGCGGAGGAACGGATAATGTCGGCCATCAAAAGGCGAAAAGAAAAAGCCCGAAGGAGTGGAAAACGGTACTTCTTCGGGCAAAGGGATTGTGTGAATGCACGGGCGTATTGACACGCAACCGCACCCGCTAACACTTACACGATATGCTGTTGCCTAACGAAAGCCAAAGCATTTGTCTGTCTTTTCGCAAGCACAGCCTTTCCAATAGGGCATTGCGCACCCTTGCAGCATTGGGCGTATTGATACGGAAAGCAAGTGCCACGACCATTGGTAGGGCATAGACTTCCGCATAATAGCCGTTGGGCAGCCTGATACGCCTTTCCACCTCGCAAGGCTTCAACGCACCGCTTTTGTACACGGATCGGACGGCGGCACGGAGTGTCGGGGCGATAACATCGAACAGCCTAACCAACTCCATTTCGCTCATCCACACGCTGGCGGCATCGGACGGCACGGCAACCCTGCCGCACCCGTCCATCGTGATTGTTGTCCGTTTCATGTCCCTGCCACTTTGATGTTACCGAAAGTCTGGTTCAGTTGGTTACCGAATGCCGTCAAATCGTTACCCAGCTTCTGCGTGGTTATTTTTGCGTAAATCTGTGTGGTCTTGATGTTTGTGTGACCTAAAACACGGCTCACGCTCTCAATCGGCATGCCTTTGCTGAGGGCTAATGTGCCAAACGTGTGGCGGCTGCAATGAAAGCTGATTTGCTTGTTTATGCCACACTCGCTGATGACTTTTTTCAGCTTCTTGCAAACATTCCAATAGTTGATTTCGCCGAAAACTGAATTGTCCTTTTGAAACGGTCTGTACTTCCCAATTATCTGCAACGGAATGTCCAGCAGTTTCACTTGGAACGGTACGCTCGTCTTGTGCCGCTTGGAGATAATCCACTTCTCACCGTTCACATCCATAATCTCGTCCGTGGTCAGTTCCCTGATGTCTGCGAAGCTGAGTGCGGTGAAGCAGGCAAAGCCGTTCTGCGGGCTGTCCGTACAGCGGGTCGCCGACGATGGGGCGCCCGATACCGGCGGGATGGGCACAATGGACACGCAGCTGATGGGTGCGGCCGGTGAGCGGATGAAGCTCCACGAGTGTACGGCCAAGGTTGTCAGTGGACAGCAGGCGACATTCCGTCACGGCAGGACGTCCGTTGACGCAGGAGACAACCTGACGCGGGCGGTCCAACGGATCGGGACGAAGGGGAAGGTCGATTGTGAACGTCTGCCCCTGAGAAACGGTAGGGGTTGAAGTTGCTGACGCGGAAGAGGCCGGCGATAGCAGCGCCATGTATGTCTTGCGGACCGTCCGGGCTGCAAACTGGGCCTGAAGATTGTGGTATGCCGCCAGCGTCTTAGCCACAACGAGCAGCCCTGACGTGTCCATGTCAAGCCGATGGACCATCATCGGGCCTTCGGCGTCGGGACAGTGCATACGAATGAGCGACAGCACCGAACGGCGGTTGCTGCGGCCGGGAACAGAAAGCATGCCGGCCGGTTTGTTCACGACGACGATAGCGCTGTCCTCATGGACAATCTCCAGCCGGCCGTCGTCGTCAGCTGCCAGAGGATCTGGGTCGACGTCCAGGCCGCCGAGCATGTGGGTCAGTATCGGCAGACATTTCCCCCGACAGGCGGGATAGTAGTGGAGGTGGTGGCGTATCTCCGTTCGCGGTGACTCTCCCCACCAGAATTCGGCCATGCACAGCGGCCGCAGCCCGTGACGATAGGCATGCTGGAGGAGCTTCGGAGCACAGCAGTCACCGGCTCCAGATGGCGGAACAGTCCCCGTGAAATCAGCGAAAATATCCAGCAGCGTGCGGCTGTGACCATCAGCGTTCGTCACTTCATACTGTGTGAAGAGCCAACGTTGCAGGTCGTCGGACATGCGGTGGCGGCGACGTCGAAGTTCCCCGGTTTGTCCGTCGTAGACGGCAAGACGGGCTTCCGCTTCCGACGTTAGCCCGGCCCAATGACGGCGCAGACGTTTCAGTTCGGCTTTCTGATATTGGCTCTCACGAATGAGCAGGGCTTCATCACACCCTTCGGCGCGCTGACGGTCACGGCAGTGTTTTGCCTCAGCCATAGTCCGGCGGTAGGCATCTACGGCTTCATCGCCCTGACGACGCACTGCGGCCAACGCGGAGACGGCGGCCAGGCGTTCCTCAGACTGTTCGACGACGGCTATCTGTCGGTTGAGAGCGGAAATTTCGGCTTCTCGGAGCTTGAAATATCCGTCCGGTTGCTGGGAGTCGAAAACGGGCGGAACAAACCACGGCCAATCATTGCGACCGCCGATAAGACCGGAATAGGCAGCAAGAAAAGCCAAACTTCCGTCAGGACAAGCAACCACGAGAACCCCGAACATCTTTCCGCGGCCGATCTCACTGCTCCATGCAGCTGTTTCGGAGTCGTCAGGACGGCTCCCTTCGCCACAGCTGGCAGCCTCGATATAACGGCGCACTTCGGCGGCAGCGGCCTTGCAGAGCGGATGGGGAACGTAACAGAAAGGATAGGTGAACCGCGGGGGAGGCACGACAGACGGCTCCATCGGATGGAGCCATGACGGCGTTGCGGCGGCGGATATTTGCTGAATGTTGTCTTGCATGGATGCAAAGTTACGCTTTTTTCCTGACATAATGTGCCGGACGGCATGCAAGAGCACGTTTTCAGACATCTCCGGGACCACTCTTTCATCAACAAACAGCCTTGCTTTTTATGACACGGCCCAGGTAACGGTGTTACACGGGTCACGTAACGGTATTACACGGCCCTGGTAACGCCGTTACATGACCCGTGTAACAAGAATCGCAGAACGAAACGGCCATTCTGCGGAAACGCCTCATGGAACGCTTTCGCACGCCTTTTGACGTTGGCCGTAAACGCAAAGACGCAGAGGCACAACGTCTTTTCTATGAGTTCTTCCGCGTATTTGTTTCTTTACGCCGGATTGTTATGCAGCCATGGAAGACTGTTGTTTACTTAAAAATTGTTCTTTTTTTCCGTAATAATATTAAATTTAAAAAGCCTAAGAACTTTCAGCCTGTTATTTTCTTTGCCGTCTCATCGGAATATTCTATCTTTGCAGGCGGTTTATTAATGACTACACATATTTATATTATATGAATAAGAAAATCGTTATGCCACTCGCCGTGGTGATATTGCTGCTTATAGCCGGTATCGGGTATCTGACTTTCAGTCTCATCCAACAGAAGGAAGCCAACAAGGAAATGCAGGAGCTGGCCGATCTGGACAAGAAGGAAATGGAGAACGAGTATGAGCAGTTCGCACGTCAGTACAGCGAGATGATGACTCAGATAAACAACGACTCCATTGTGGAACAGCTCACTCAGGAGCAGTTGCGCACGCAGCAACTCCTGGAGGAACTCAAGAATGTCAAGAGCACCAACGCCCGCGAGATTGCACGCTTGAAGAAAGAGCTGGCCACCGTGCGCGCCGTATTGCGCAACTACGTGTTGGAAATAGACTCGCTCAACCGCGTCAACCAGACCCTGACCGACGAGAACGAACGCATGAAGAGCCAGTACAGCGAGGCCACACGCCAGATTGAGGGCCTGAGCAGCGAAAAAGCGTCGCTCTCGGAGAAAGTGGCAATCGCCGCACAGCTGGACGCTACGAACCTCCGGATGATCATCAAGAAGAAGAACGGCAAGGAGGTCAAGAAGATCAAGGACTGCCGCAACATCGAAGTGGCATTCACCATAGCGCGAAACGTGACAGCTCCAAACGGAATGAAGACATTCTATGTCCGCATCACTACTCCCACAGGATCTGTGCTCGGCAACGGCGCCACATTCCCGTATGAGGACCGCAACATAGAGTATTCGATGAAGAAAAGCATGGAATACACCGGTGAGGAGCTGCAAGTGAACACCTATTGGAACGTGGCCGAATTCCTCAGCGCAGGCAACTACACGGTGAGCATCTTTGCCGACGGCAACATGATCGGCTCGCGCACATTCCAGTTCAAGTAAGGAACAACTTAAATAACCGTCTTATGAAGCATCTGATAGGAATAGCCCTCATTTCGGGCTTTGTCCTGCCGGCTGCCGCACAGCGTGTTCTCTGTCTTGACAGTTGCAGAGCCATGGCTCTGCGCAACAACAAGCAGGTGGCCGCAGCGGAGATAAAGCAGGACATGGCACGCAACATGAGGAAATCGGCACGTACGAAATACCTGCCACACGTCAACGCGATGGGCGGATATGTCTACTCCAGCCGGGAGGTGTCAATCCTCAACGGAGAGCAGAAAGACGCCTTGGGAAATATCGGAACAAATACGTCGGAAGGCATAGGACAGGCTATCGAGGGCATCGGCAACAGTCTGACCGACGCCCAGAAAGCGGCTCTCGGACAGCAGTTGGCGGGATTCGGCGTGTCACCTGCCGACCTTGCGGCCGGCATCAACGGCCATCTTGCGGCCCTCGCTTCAGGACTGAACGCCCGCGGACAGGCCATTGCCGACGCTTTCCGCACCGACACGCGCAACATGTTCGCCGGTTCGGTGATGGTAACGCAACCGCTGTTCATGGGCGGTGCCATCGTCGCCATGAACCGCATGGCGGACATCGGCGAGCGGATGGCGGAAAACAGTGGCGACGCCACGCGTCAGGCTACGATATATGACACGGACCGGGCCTATTGGATGGTGGTTTCGCTCCGCCATAAGAAACGGCTGGCCGAAAGTTATCTCGGGCTTGTACGGCAGCTCTCGGCCGACGTCGACAAGATGATAGCCGAGGGTGTGGCCACCCGTGCGGACGGTCTGAAGGTGGCCGTGAAGGTCAACGAGGCCGAAATGACGCTCTCACAGGTTGACAACGGACTTACCCTTGCGCGCATGCTGCTCTGCCAGACGTGCGGTATGCCGCTCGACGAACAGTTCACGCTGACGGACGAGAACAGCGACAACCTCACCGTGGGACTGGCCGCGACGGACAACCGCGACATAGCCGACGTCATTGAACGCCGTCCAGAGTTGCGCATGCTGCAGAACACGGTCGATCTGAGCCGTCAGGCTACAAACATGCTGAAGGCCGGCAATCTCCCGAAAATAGGTCTCTTCGGCGGCTATACGGTGACGAATCCGAACGTTTATGACGGTTTCCACAAGAAATTCGGAGGCGTATGGAACGTCGGTGTGGTTGTCAGCGTGCCGGTATGGAACTGGGGCGACGTGGCGTATAAGGTGAGAGCGGCGAAGAACGCCACCGCCATCGCCGAGCTCGAACTGAGCGAAAGCCGCGAGAAAGTGGAATTGCAGGTGAGCCAAAGCCGGTTCAAGGTGACTGAAGCGGACAAGCGGCTGGCCATGGCACAGGCCAACATACGCAACGCGGAAGAAAATCTCAGATGCGCCAACGTCGGTTTCAGCGAGGGAGTGATTCAGAGCACAACCGTAATGGAGGCGCAGACGGCCTGGCTTCAGGCGCAATCGCAGAAGATTGACGCCGAAATCGACGTCCGGCTGAGCCGCGTCAACCTCGACAAGGCGCTCGGAACGCTGGAATGACGGAACGCGAAAGGAATACGGGTGTTTCACAATAACAATAATATAAGGAATATAGAGTATGTCAGTCAAATCTCAACACAATAATATTCTACAGGCAATAGCAGGCTTCACGCTGGTGGTTATCATCGTGGGTGCCATCGGCTATTTCACCATCGGAAATGAACCGGACGTCATCCAAGGTCAAGTTGAAGTCACGGAATACAGAGTTTCGAGCAAGGTTCCGGGCCGCATTCTGGAACTGCGGGTGAAGGAGGGCGACTACGTGAAGGTCGGCGACACGCTCGCCATACTGGATGCGCCGGATGTCAGAGCCAAGATGACTCAGGCACAGAGTGCGGAGGAGGCCGCCGCGGCTATGGACGAAATGGCCCGGGCGGGCGCAAGGGCAGAACAGATAAGAGGAGCCTATCAGCTTCTCCAGCAGGCAAAGGCCGGCGCGGAGATTGCCGAGAAGTCCTACAAACGCGTCCAGCGGCTCTACGAAGAGGGCGTCATGACAGCCCAGAAGCGTGACGAAGCGCTGGCCAACTATAAGGCGATGGAAGCTCAGATGAAGGCCGCGAAGAGCCAGTATGACATGGCACGCAACGGTGCACGCCGCGAAGAGAAGATGGCAGCAGCAGCACAGGTGAACCGCGCACGAGGCGCCGTGGCGGAAGTAGGCTCCTATATCAACGAGACCGTACAGACGGCGCAGATGGAAGGCGAGGTCAGCGATGTCTATCCAAAAGTCGGCGAGCTTGTCGGAACAGGGTCGCCGATCATGACGATAGCCGTGATGAAAGACATGTGGGGTACGTTCAACGTCCGTGAAGACTATCTTCAGGGCTTGAAAGTCGGCGACGAGCTGACGGCATTTGCCCCGGCTTTCGGCAAGGACATACGCATGAAGGTCTACTATATCAAGGATGAAGGCAGCTATGCCGTATGGAAAGCGACCAAGGCCAACGGCCAGTATGACCTGAAGACGTTTGAGGTCAAGGCACGACCGGTAGAGAAGACAGACGGTCTTCGCCCCGGAATGTCGCTCATCATCAACCGTGATAAATAAGAAAGAAACGTGGCAGTAGGTGGATTCATAAGAAACATGGGCCGAGTGGCACGCCGTGAGCTGTCATTCATCATCCGCCAGCCCATCTATTGGTTCTGCATGGTGGTCTTTCCGCTGCTGGCCACGGTGTTCTTCACGTCCCTGATGGACGAAGGCCAGCCACTGGACATGCCGGTGGGGATTGTCGACTGCGACAACACGTCAACCTCACGACGGCTCATCCGCAATCTGGATGCGTTCCAGAGCACCCGTGTCGTGGCACGCTACCCAAGTGTCAGCGATGCGCGCAGGGCCATACAACGCAATGAGATATACGCTTTTCTGTATATTCCCAAAGGCACAGCCGAGCAGTTGACGGCCGGCCGGCAGCCCAAAGTCTCGTATTATTATAGCCTGACGTCGCTGACTGCCGGCGCATTGCTGTTCCGCGACCTGAAGACAATAACCACGTTGGGGTCAGCCGCCGTCGGTCAGGCAACGATGACGGCACGCGGACATACGCAAAAAGAGATACAGACGTTCCTGCAACCCATTGTCATCGACCTTCATCCGATTTCCAATCCGTGGACAAACTACAACGTTTACCTCAGCACAGTGCTTGTCCCGGGACTGATAATGCTTTTCATTTTCCTCGTCACGGCCTATTCCGTAGGCACAGAACTGAAGTTCGGGCGTTCCCGCGGCTGGCTTACGGCAGCCGGAGGAGACATGGTCGCCGCTGTTGCGGGAAAGCTGTTGCCGCAGACCGCAGTCTATCTGACCGTCATATACGCATATATGTATTATGTCTTCGGAGTGCTGTCATTCCCCCACCCCGGCGGAACAGCATCCCTGCTGCTGCTCGGTCTGCTCGCCGTTCTGGCCTCACAGGGGTTCGGACTGTTCATGTTCGGACTCATACCTTCGTTGCGTCTGTCTATGAGCACGTGCGCTCTGTGGGCTGTTCTGAGCTTCTCGATTGCCGGTTCGGCCTATCCTCTGGCCGACATGGACACCCCGCTGCAATCGCTGGCTTGGCTTTTCCCGCTCAGACACTATTTCATGACATACCAGATTGTCATATTCAACGGTTTTCCTCTCACTGACGCATGGCTCCACATCACGGCCCTGACGGCCTTTGCCATTCTCCCGGTCACGATACTTGGCAGACTCCGCCACGCCATGCTCAACTATGTTTACACGGAATAGACGACCTCAAGCAATATATATGAAGACTACAGGATTTTGGAACAGGATATTGGAAGGACTCCACGACGCCTGCTACGTGTGGGCACAGGAAATGAGAAACGTCGTGAAGGACGAGGGAGTGCTCATCTTCTTCATCATCGTTCCGCTGGCCTATCCGCTTCTGTACTCATGGATATACAACAACGAGGTTGTCCGCGAGGTTCCCGTTGCGGTTGTCGACGATTCCCACAGTTCAATGAGCAGGGAGTTTGTGAGACGTTGCGACGCCTCCCCCGAGGTCATGATAAAATACCATGCTGCCGACATGGAAGAGGCACGGGCGCTCGTCGGCCACCAGGACGTGAAGGGAATCTACTATATCCCTGCCGACTTCTCCACCAGACCGGCCCGCATGGAGCAGACCGCCGTCAGCGTCTACTGCGACATGAGCCTCATGCTGACATACAAAGCGATATTCCAGACGGCCACCGCCGTGTCGCAGGAGATGAACCGCGACATACAGATAAGGCTCTCCGGCAACTATACAGACCGCGAGAACGACATAACGACGATGCCGCTGAAAAGCGAGGACGTCCCGATGTTCAATCCGACCGGCGGCTACGGCAACTTCATCCTTCCCGGCGTGCTCATGCTCATCATCCAGCAAACACTCGTCCTCGGCATCGGGCTGTCAGCCGGAACAGCCCGTGAGACAAACCGTTTCCGCGAGCTGATCCCCATCAGTCGCCATTATCGCGGCGTACTACGAATAGTGACAGGCAAGACGATGTGCTATCTGATGATATACTCAGTCGTCTCGACATACGTAACACTCGTCATCCCGAGGTTGTTCGGCTTTGTCGACATGGTCCAGGCGGGCACTCTCACAGCCATCATGATACCCTATCTGCTGGCCTGCATCTTCTTCGGCATGACCGTTTCATGCCTCATCCGCTACCGCGAGAACGTCATGCTGATAGTCATTTTCTGCTCCATTCCGCTGCTGTTCATGTCCGGTGTGTCATGGCCGCAGAGCAACATTCCGGGCGTATGGCAAGGCGTCTCATGGCTATTCCCATCAACTTTCGGCGTCAGGGCATTCGTCCGGGCCAGCATGATGGGCGCCACATTTAGCGATATAGCCGCCGAATGCCGCCTTATGTGGATTCAGGCCGCCGTCTATTTCATTACCGCCTGTGCCGTCTATCGCTATCAGATAAATCTTTCACGCCGCAAATTGCTTGGCCAGCTTAGCCATATCCGCCACAAGCGGGAAGTGAGACGGAGGCTGAAAGCGGTCAGACAGATAGCCGGCAGAAGCAAATAAACGGTAATAAAATATTCATTTAAGCGCATCATAAAAGCTCAAATGAACATTTGTCATTGTTCATTTGAGCTTTACAGACTTTCTGAAGAAACGTGCGAATAGCCGCAAATTCCTTATTTTCCCTTTTCTCCTGAAGTTTTCTTCTGCAATTCAATCACGCCATTACCGTCTGCATCGGTCAGCATCAGCGTTGAACCTTTCTTCAGTTTGAATGACTTCACTTCGCCGAAAGCGCCAAGCAAGCGGTCTTCCAGAGCCATGTCTGGGCACATCATACGCGTGCTTCCCATCTTGCCGAGGTCAATGGTACCCTTTTCGGTATCAACGTCGAGCGCTCCCGTAATCCTGTTGCAGCTCGTACTGCCGTAGATATGCTTCTTGTCCGCGTCAATTCCGATAAACGGAGCGTCCTGCCCGTCAGCTGCCGCGACGTCACTTCCTTTGATTTTCACGACGCTCCATTCGCCATTAAGGTCGCTGAGCGATACAGATTTCTGTGCCGTGCCGCACGAAACCATTGCCGCCACAGCACTGACTAATACCATAATCTTCTTCATATTCATACTTTTTTTAATGTTCATATTGTGCGTTGATGGTCCGGTTCCGGTCATCCGAAAGTGCCATATATCCCGATCGGAAAGCCGTTGATGCCGGCAAACGATTCGAACGACACCATACGTTCCACACGGCAAAGGTAGCCCTTTTACCTGTCAATAGCGAAAAAGCAGGACCGAAGCCCCGCCTTTTTAATATATTCGAGTGTATGTTATGACCAATTAACAGTCTTCATCCATCTCAGATACATTCCGTACCATAGTCTTCAGCAAACCGTCAGTCGTCTATGTCTGTGACCCGGAAGTCATTATCAAACTTTATTTCCAGACCGTTGTCCAGCTTCACCTCATACTTTCCCTTACTGCTGCGTTCTATTTCCAGCATCTTTGTCTTGGGATAATAGTTCTTCAGATAGCTACGTATAGGCTTGGGAACCACCGACGATGGCACTTCCGACCTGCGGCACGTGATTTCCGTCCATCTTCCGTGACTGTCAAACTCCACCTTATCGCCGTTGGTGAAAACGACGTTATAGCCGTTGTAGAACAGTCCGTCGTCTATCTTCGCCATTGCAACTCGGCGTCCGGAGAAGTCTTTTTTCACCATCAGCTGCGCGTTGTCCGGCAACTGGTTGACTTCTATCGGTCTATCCATTCCTGCGAGAGCAGCCGAAGTGGTCATCATTGCGGCTGCTACGGTCATCATGACCTTCTTGAACAAATCTTTCATAAGCGGTTAAATTTAAAGTGAGTAATTCAGTTGACTGTGCAAATATACGCACAATAAATCACACATCATAATTCCCAAACACAACTTAACCAACTTTTCGATTACTTCGCGGATGCTAAACGTGGTTAAACGGGCCGGCCGAAAGACACACGAGAGCCTTCCGGCAGACAATCATCAGACATACGAAAGACAATACTAAAGACACATGAAAGCCCTATGACGGACAGACGTCAGAGCCGCATCATCCCTCCGTCAGCGTGATACCGTCATCGGCGATGGTTATCAGCCGGCGGCGATAGAGGTCTCCTACGGCCTTCTTGTATGCCTTCTTGCTGACCTTGAAGCGGTCAACAATCAGTTCGGCGGGGCTCTTGTCGCCCAAGTCACAGTGACCGTTGTTGTCACGCAGATATTCCAGCAGCGTTTCAGAGAACTCCTCCGTCTGACGGCGGCCCGTCGGTTGGAGCGTCACGTCGATTTTGCCGTCCTGCCGGATGTGGTCAATATATCCCTTGAGGCGGTCGCCCGTCGTGAGGTAACGGAATATCTGATCCTGATAGACCAGTCCGCCGAACTTGTTGTCCACTATCACCTTGAAGCCCAGTTCGGTCTTCTGCCACACCAGCAGGTCCACCTCGTCACCGTGACGGTAGTTCGGTTTCTCCTGCGAGAGATAACGTTCGACCTTCGCCGAAGCCATCATGCGGTAGCTGTCCTCATCCACCGTCACATAGACAACGTATGACGAGCCGCGCTCCATGCGCTTTTTCTGCTCCCGGAAAGGGCAGAACAGGTCCTTCATAAGGCCCCAGTCGAGGAACGCGCCGTATTCGTTGGTCCACGCCACCTCAAGACATGCGAACTCGCCGACACGCGCTTTCGGCCTCTGTGTGGTGGCCACGGGACGCTCATCCTGATCAAGATAGACAAAGACGTCTATCTCGTCGCCCGGACGTGTGCCCTCGGGAACATAGCGTGCGGGCAGCAATATCTCTCCCTCGTCGCCTCCGTCGAGATACATTCCGAAGTCCACCTTCTTCACAACCGTCATCCGGTTGTAGTCTCCTAACTTAATTCTATTCATTGTTATTGTTCTTTATTCGTATCACCGGATGCCTCAGTCTCCATCTCCAGCTGTCCGTCGCGCATCTTTATCGTGCGGTCAGTGATTGACGCCAGTTGCTCGTCATGCGTCACGATGACGAATGTCTGGCCGAAACGGTCGCGCAAGTCGAAAAACAACTGATGCAACTCAGCCTTGTTTTTGGAATCAAGACTGCCCGAAGGTTCGTCGGCGAGGATCACGGAAGGGTTGTTGACGAGCGCACGTGCCACCGCCACGCGCTGTTTCTCTCCTCCTGAAAGCTCGTTTGGCTTGTGGTCAGCCCTGTCCGTCAGTCCCATGAAGTCGAGAAGTTCCTCAGCCCTGCGTCGCGCGTCCTTGGTGGACATGCCCGCTATGTAGGCCGGAATCATGATGTTCTCGATTGCCGTGAACTCGGGCAGAAGCTGGTGGAACTGAAACACGAAACCTATATGCCGGTTCCGGAATTCCGCCAACCGACGTGTGTTCATGCTTCCCGTGTCCACTCCGTCCACCACCACTGTGCCACTGTCGGCCCTGTCCAGCGTGCCGATTATCTGCAGCAGCGTCGTCTTGCCGGCTCCGCTTGGGCCGACAATACTCACTACCTCTCCCTTACCTATTTCAAGGTCGATGCCCTTCAGCACCTGAAGCGAGCCGAAACTCTTTCTTATTCCTTTTATTTCTATCATTCTTGCTTGGTCAAGTTCCATAAACTCAGTCGTCATATTCTCGAATCCCGGCCTTCCCTTCTTTCCGCCTGTCTCAGTGACGCTTGATTATCTTCATCAGAGAGGCGTACGCGCTCTCATGCTCCTGCCTTTGCGGTGCGGTGAACGTCATGACATCCTGCGACTGGCCGTTCTGGTCAGGATAGATTAGCATCAAGCTACAGTCGGAGAAAGCCGCTGACAGTTCCTCCGGCAGATATTCGAAAGCCGGCTTGTATGACACTGTACCCTGACGTGCTGTCACGACGACAAAAAGATGGTCGGCGTTGACCTCCCGTGAGAGCTGTATCAGATCTTTCCAGTGGTGCATGACGGAATATTCGGCGCGCACCTCCGGATGGCGGTTCTGTATATATTCGTTTATAAGATCCATTGTGTCCTGACGTCCGTGGAAGACTATACGGCAGCTGAGATTGTCGGCCAGACGGGCCAGACGCTCCGTCCAGCGGTAGAATCCTGGTTCAAACTCAACTCTCGACGGCACCGCCACCTGAATGCGGCGGATGGTATTGAGCGGCCGGACAACACGGCATATCATTATCTGACGGTTTATTTCCGCGATAAGTCCCTGCGTATATGCTCCCCAGAAGCTGTCCGCAGGGTCCGTGCGGCGGTGCATGCCCATTATTATTTCCGAGGCGTCGTTTTCCTTGAAGGCGTGTTTGATGCCGTTTGCGATATTTATCGCCAGCCGACTTTGCGTCTGCATGCGCACGTCAGCCGATCCGGCCACGGCCTCGGCATGTTCAAGGAGCTTGCGGCCGGCGGTCTGGTTGCGTCCGCTGTAGATGTCGTCGTAGACCACGTTAAGACCGATCAGACCGCGGTTAAGCTTCTTATTGCGCATGAGTATGGCCAGATGGACCAGAGCATCGGCCGTCTCGGCATGTTGCAGAGGCAGGAGAATCTTCTCGTCGTCACCGGCCTTTGCGGGTTCTTCGGGCTGCATCTTCTCGCGGAGCAGAATGGCGCGTGCCGAATTTTCAACGACAAACGAGCTGATGATACACGTGAAGAGAATCATCATCACGACACCGTTGAGCATGTTGACGTCCACCAGATAGCTTCCGTCGTCCATACGGAGATTCATTCCGACCATCGTCATGGCTATTCCTCCGGCGGCATGGGCCTCGGTGAGTCCGAACATCATGTGTCCCGCGAGCAGCGGCCGGCGGAAAAAGATGCACGAGGCGTATGCGGCGATGGCCTTGCTGAGCGTTCCGATGACAACCATACAGAAGACCACCCACAGCGTGTCCCATCCATGGAACAGCACGCGGATGTTGATGAGCATTCCGACACCTATCAGGAAATAGGGAATGAAGAGCGCATTTCCTACAAACTCAATGCGGTTCATAAGCGGCGATACGCTCGGGATGAAGCGGTTGAGCGTCAGTCCGGCGGTGAAAGCGCCGAAGATTCCCTCCAGTCCGCACATCTCGGCGGCGGCGGCACTGAGGAAGAGAACCGACAACACATATATGTATAGCATCACCGAGTCGGAGTAGCGGTTGAAGAACCATCGCGTCATCCGCGGCAGAACCACCGACGAGCAGGCGCAAAAGAGTACGACCTTGCCGACAAACAGAACCCAGAAGCCGATGTCCGTACCGCCTTCGTGGGCGCCTACGATGGCGGCCAGCACAAGCAGCGACAGGGAAAGGGCTATCATGGAGGAGCCCACGCTGAGCGCAACGCTGGAATGTTTCTGCAGTCCGTAGCGGCAGACAATCGGATAGGCTATCAGCGTGTTGGCGGCAAGGATGCAGGACAGCAGGAGCGACGCCTCCGGCGAATAGCCCAACAGCCAAACGCCAGCGCCGTATGCCATGACGAAGGGCACGGCGAAGGTCAGCAGACCGAAAATCATGAACTGCAGCTTGCGCCTCATGATGTCCTTCAGGTTCATCTCCAGTCCGGCGAGGAACATGATGTAGAGCACGCCAACCTTTCCGAAGAGTTCGAAAGAGGAGTCACGCTCGAGAATGTTGAATCCGTAGCGCCCTACGGCGACACCCGCCAGAACCATACCTATGATATGTGGGATTCGCAGGCGGCCCATCACGATAGGGGCAAAAAGGATTATGCAGAGCACGACAAAGAATATCAGTGTCGGGTCGGTTATCGGGAAATAATGCGATATGTCAGGTATGGTCATCGGTCTGAACAATTCATATTCATGCACATTTTTTTCGCTTCGCTCAACAGTCCGTCCTTCCATGGCAGAGTCCGGATTTGCCCGCTCTGTTCGTTCTGCTCAACGAAAACGCTGCTTTTCAAGATGCAAAGGTGCAAAAAAAATATCAGACGAGAGCGATTATTACCCTAAAAGTTGTAATTTTGCAGCGAAATAGGCTTGGCAAGTAATAATCAAACAAGTAATGTGTAGAATGTCAAGAGACTCTCATTACTCAACAGCAAAGGCACATGGAAGCAGGACTGCATCAACCGGTCCGGCCTTTGCGCGCCGTTGCCGGAAACGCAAATTATTAACAACTTAAAGAATAGAAGAAAAAGATGAAAGTAGCTATTGTAGGAGCAAGCGGAGCCGTGGGACAGGAATTCCTCCGCGTGCTCGCAGAGAGAAACTTCCCGATGGACGATCTCGTCCTGTTCGGTTCGGAGCGCAGCGCCGGAACCCGTTATACGTTCCGCGGACGCGAATATGAGGTTCAGCTGCTCCGCCACGGAGACCTTTTCCGCGACGTCGATATCGCGTTCACATCAGCCGGAGCAGGAACTTCAAAGGAGTTTGCAGAGGACATCACACGCTACGGAGCTGTGATGATCGACAACTCCAGCGCCTTTCGCATGGACGACGATGTGCCTTTGGTCGTTCCGGAGTGCAACGCCGAGGACGCCCTCAACCGTCCGCGCGGAATCATCGCCAACCCCAACTGTACAACAATCATGATGGTCGTGGTGCTCCAGCCGCTGGAGAATCTGAGCCACATCCGCCGCATCCACGTGGCAAGCTATCAGAGCGCGAGCGGCGCGGGAGCCGCCGCCATGGCCGAGTTGCAGCAGCAGTACAGCGAGATTCTCGCCGACAAGCCCGTGACGGTGAAGAAGTTCCCCCATCAGCTGGCCTACAACGTCATTCCACAGATTGACGTCTTCCAGCCCAACGGCTATACCAAGGAAGAGATGAAGATGTTCAACGAGACCCGAAAGATCATGCACAGCGACGTGAAGTGCTCGGCCATGTGCGTCCGCGTTTCTTCGCTGCGCGCCCATTCCGAGTCCGTATGGATTGAGACCGAGCGCCCCATCAGCGTCGAGGAGGCCCGCCAGGCCATCGCCGCCGCTCCTGGCGTGACGCTTCAGGACGACCCTGAAAATCTCGTCTACCCCATGCCTATGGAGACTGCCGGCAAGGACGACATCTACGTGGGACGCATCCGCAAGGACCTGGCCGACGACTGCGGCCTGACGTTCTGGCTCAGCGGCGACCAGATCCGCAAGGGCGCAGCGCTCAACGCTGTCCAGATTGCGGAATATCTGATCAAGGTCGGAAACGTGAAGTAGGTTTTCCGTAACGCATACATAAACGCATTTATAAGTACCAAGGCCGCAAAGACGAAAAGTCCATCACTGCACTTTTCGTCTTTGCGGCCTTGGCGTTTCGCACCGTTTCCGGCGTACTGAAGCGTGGGTGTCCAAAATTGAATTAAAGAGGCGAACCGGTAGAACGGTACTACTGTGAATAGCCGTACTTTTTGCGATTTTAAACACCATGCCGGAAGCGCAGTCTTTCGCTTCAGACGGGCCCTGAACAAACTTTACTTTAACAAAGGTTAATTCGCTTCCGGACCGCGATTTCCGCACTACGACGCAAAATAGCGCATTTCATGACAAAAACAGGACGGCCTCATAGTCAGCCAGTTACGCGCCCCAACCGGATTGCGGACTTGTTGGCGCGAGCCGTAAGGCCCTCCTGGGGTTGCAACGGGGCCCCCGTTGCATGACGGCGGCAGCCCCGTTGCATGATGAAAGCGGCTCCGTGGCAACCCCGGGAGGCCCTTACGGCTCGTTGAAGCATGGAGAACGACGGAGCGGAATGGGCGAAATTAACAGGCATTAACTATTTGTTGGAAAACGTAAAAGTACGTAAATCTGTGAATTATGACTACATTTTAAGATTTTGAAACTTTTTCCCAAACACCCATTCACCATTAACCGGCAGAAACCGAATGACGGCCACCGACTCCTCTATAAGCCACCGGCCTTGGGATATTCTATAATTTTCCATTAAACTATTTTAATATATTGCATATATATGATATATATTCCGTATATTTGCAACCATAAAACAAGAAGGAACTCATTATGATTACAGCGACATTACAATCAAAAAAGAAACTGACAGACCTGAAAGAAGACAAATGCCGGAGCCGCGAGCCGCGTCATCAATGAAGTCAAGAAAGCCGATGAGCTGTCGCTGAGGATGACAGGCAAGCCGGAACCGATGACATATCGCTTGTCCATCATCCATCCCACTCCCTCTTCCACTATCTCCTTTACTTCTGAAACTTGAATATATACAACTGACCTCAATATATATGAACAACAACAGACTACCCTACTACGCTCCGCTGGCGGCCGCACTCGGCTTAGCCTCCGCCGCCACGGCACAGACTCCCGAAACGGCGGCAGACGGACAGAAAGCAACGCCCGAACGTCCCAACATCATCTTCATACTCGCCGACGACATGGGCTACGGCGACCTGTCATGCTTCGGAAGCAAACATGTCAAGACGCCGAACATCGACCGGCTGGCACAAACCGGAACAGCGTTCACCCAGTGTTACGCCGGAAGCGGAATCTCGTCGCCGTCGCGCTGTTCGCTCATGACCGGAAAGAACACCGGAAACACAACCATACGCGACAACACGTGCACCGCAGGAGGCATACGAGGATTGAAAATATCACCGCAGGGCGACACGACATACATCCGCCGGGCAAACCTCCTGCCAACGGACACTACCATTGCCACGGTGCTCTCGGCCGCCGGCTACAGGACGTGTCTTGTCAACAAGTGGCATCTGGACGGCTACGACCCCGGAGCGGCGCCCAACCACCGCGGCTTCCACGAGTTCTACGGATGGACAATAAGCACAGTACACTCCAACTCGCCTTACTACTATCCCTACTACCGCTTCGCGGGAGACTCCCTGACAACCATCGAGGAGAACGCCCACGACCGCCACGTCAAGCATAATACCGACATCTCGACCGACGACGCCATCAGCTTCATCAACCGAAACCGGAACAACCCATTCTTCCTCTATCTGGCCTACGACGCGCCCCACGAGCCTTA
This sequence comes from uncultured Prevotella sp., assembly GCA_947170725.1. GTDB lineage: Bacteria > Bacteroidota > Bacteroidia > Bacteroidales > Bacteroidaceae > Prevotella. The sequence continues at coordinate 15,882 of CAMVUM010000001.1, read as the reverse complement.
CATCATCGAGGACACGAACTGGTATGACGCCAATGAAGAATGGTCAATGAACACCAAGCGCTACGCCTCCCTCATAACCCACATGGACGCAGCCATCGGACGACTGCTGGAACATCTCGACTCCACCGGGCTGAGGGAAAACACTCTGGTCATCTTCGCCTCCGACAACGGTGCGGCGGTGCAGGCTCCGCTGGCCGAACTCAACTGCAACGCGGGCTTCAACGGACGCAAGGGACAGCTCTATGAAGGCGGAATACGCGTCCCGATGATTGTCAACCAGCCAGGCCGCGTCCCGGCACGCCGTCTGGAGAACATCGTCTATTTTCCAGACATCATGCCGACCTTCGCCGCTCTGGCCGGAGCCGAGCGCCATCTGCCGCAGAACATCAACGGCATGAACATCCTTCCGCTATTCTTCGGAGGCGAGGCCGACACGGACAACCGCCTGCTCTACTGGGAGTTCACCGGAAAACAGCGGGCCGCACGACGCGGAGACTGGAAGTGTGTCACCGTCAAGCCGAACCGTCCGCTGGAGCTGTACAACCTGCGCGAGGATCCGGGCGAACGCAACAATCTGGCCGACAAATATCCCGAAATGGTCAGACAGTTTGACGAGGACATGAAGAAAATGCACCACCCGACGCCAAACTGGCCGCTCAAAGGAGAAACTTTCTGACACCGGCCGTGCTTCCGGACTGTTTCCAACTGTCCGGAAGCACGGAAGGAACAACGTCAGAAAAATTATCTTTCAAAAACCATACACTATCCTAAATTGACCATAGGAAAGCTCTTCGCATGCTTAGATTTGCCGTTTAAGCGCTATTTACAACCAAGTATTCCAATCTCTATTGGTGTTCCGATTTTTTTATCTATCTTTGCTTAGGTTTATTCTCTTGTATAATGAAAAATATTCTATATGTGTCAGCCGCAATACTAATGCTGGCAGGATGCCAACCGAAAAGCCACACGCCGGAACGCAGTCCTGAACAGAAACAGAATATACTTGAACTTGACGATTCGCTGACAAATCTGTCACCAAACGCATCCGACATGATTGACAAGGGCATGGCCGGAGCCGAAGACAGTCTGACGTGGTATGACTTCTACCTGAGAAGAGGAAAATACTGGCTGTTGTCACAGACACCGGACTCACTCATTCCATACGCGGACAGAACCATCAGGTTCGCCGAAAGCCAGAACCCCTCGCCACGGACCAACGGGCTGATAGCCCACGCCTACGAATACAAGGCAACGCTATATCAGAGGTTCCGCTCAAATCTGGATGAAGCCATACGCCTGAGAACAAAAGCATACGAAGCCATGATGGAAAGCGACAACACCGCCTACCTTCCGGATCTGTGTGCCAACATGGCCGACGTCTATGGACTGAAAAACGATATGGCAATGGCGGCATCATGGTATCGGAGGGCCTTGTTTCTGGTGGACTCGCTGAACCTGCCGGAAACAAAGAGCATCACGCTCTATCTCGGCCTGGCACACATCTACAGATGTCTCGAAGACTACGACACATCACTGAACTACTATAACGAGACCACGCGGTTCTACGACAGGATGCAGCCGAACATGAAGACTTACTATCTCAACAACTTCGGAAACTACCACTATTATCTCGGCAACTACGACAAGGCGCTAAATCTGTTCCAGCGACTCGAAAAACAGCTCATACACTATGGAGACAATGGAATAGACATGGCCATCTGCCGGATAAACATGGCTGACGTCTATCTCAATCTCGGCGAACTCGCCAAAGCACGCTCCTATGTTGAACGTGCCGAACACTTCTTCAAGAAACATGGAGTCGACGTCGGTGTCTACTACGCCAACTCGATACACATAGGCCTCGCAATGAAAGAAGGACGGATGAGCGAAGTGGAGAATATCCTGCGCAGCGAAAAAGTTGCAACACCCATGGAATACAGTCTCGTGGGCATAAGAAACAGGTATATGAGGGAATACTATAAGGCGACGGACAACTGGCAGGCTGCATACACGAATATGGAAAACGAAATCAAAGCACGCGACTCCATTGCCGAAGACCGGCAACACATGCGAGCCTCGGAGATTATGCAACGGCTGAAAGAAGACACTCTCTCGCTCCACCACGCTCTGGAAATACAACGCAAGGACGCCATACTGCGCAATACCCACATGACGACAGCAACCCTCATGGTCATCACTGTGCTGCTCATGCTCTGGTGGGTGGCGTTCTCGCGCAAACGGAAACTGCAAGTGGAGATGGACATGATGCAACTAAGGCTGGACAACGCCCGAAACAGAATCTCGCCCCACTTCATCTTCAACGTCCTCAACAACCGCATCAGCACCGCTGATCGTAAGGAAACGGACGAGCTGATGATGTTGGTACGACTGATAAGAGCCAATCTGAACATCTCACGCAACACGTTCGTCAGTCTGGCCGAAGAAATGGAGTTCGTCCGCTACTACGTGGACATAGAGAAAACGGTTCTGGGTGACGACTTCACATTCACGGTAGACGCTCCGGAAGCCGATGTGCTCAAGCAGATCAGCATCCCGACCATGTTCGTCCAGATTCTCGTTGAGAACGCCATAAAGCACGGACTGCGGGGACGGGACGGCGAAAAACGCCTCACCGTAACAATCATACATGGGAAAGACGGAACGGACATCACTGTTGCGGACAACGGAAGAGGTTTTGACATACGCTCGTCGGCAACAAACGGAACACGCACCGGATTGGACATCATACGTCATACTATACGCATAATCAACCAGCGGATGCGCAGTGACCACATGACTTTCTCCATACAAAACAACAAGAATGCCGAAGGACAGGTGACGGGATGTCTCTCCAAACTACACATACCCGTTTTACCCCCCCCGAAAATTCCGAAGAAACACATTGATAATCAATAATATACAACGAAATGATAAAAGTAATAATAGTTGATGACGAAAAGTTGGCGATAGACACATTGTCGAACATGTTGAAAGCCTTTACAGAAATAGAAATCGTCGGCACGGCCCAGAAAGCACAGACCGCTCTGAAGATGGTCAGCGAACTCAAGCCCGACGTGATCTTCCTCGATGTGGAGATGCCGGAAATGTCAGGGCTTGATTTCCTCGAACAGATGGACTATATGAAAAACGACTGCGACGTGGTCATGTGTACGGCATATGACGACTACATGCTGCCGTCGTTCCGCAGCAATGCCTTCGACTTTCTGCTGAAACCGGTTGACACCAAAGAACTGGAAATAGTGATACAACGTCTATCAGTGAACAAAGAGAAAAAACGGGAAATAACCGGCACGGGAGACAACGTCAGAAAGCAGGACGAAGAGAATTTCATCTTCTACACAAACGCCATAGACTTCCGACTGGTGCGCATAAAGGACATCGGAATATTCCAGTATAACCACGAACTCCGCTCGTGGGAGGTCATTGTGGCCGGACGCAAGGAACCCATCAAACTCAAACGGAGCATAACCAACGACCAGATTCTTGAACTGGACCGCAACTTCGGACAAGTGAACCAGAAGTTTATCATCAATATCAGATATCTGCTGGAAGTGAAAGACAATTTCTGCAAATTCTACCCGCCGTTCGACGAGATTGACTATGTCAAGGTGGGACGCTTCTTCCGCAAGAGATTTATAGAACGGTTCAACAGGCTTTGACGATCTCCCGGCTCACAGGCATACTGCCCCGGAACAGCAAAAGGCTTATTTCCGGAATGACAGAATGATTTTTCCGGCGGGAGAGACTGCATGCACTATTTTTTTTTCGACCGTCCATGCTCTATTTCATACCAAGTATGCCGACAGGACTTCCAAACATTCTTGTCATGCGGAAAAGGCACTTGCAAGTCTGAACATTTTTACCTAAATTTGCATACGTAATCGAAACCATAACACACGAAACACTGACGTTTTACAGAGATATGTGAAACCAAAAATGATAAATAGTATATATAATTTACGGCAACGTGCTACCACCCCTCCAAGGTAGCACGTTATTTTTTTAGAACCTACAGCACAAAGGCAACAAGTTCTCCATTATGACAAAGAAAGAGAATAAAGGCGAAGTTTTTCAAAAGAAAATACGTACCTTTGCATTTGTATTTGACCTATACGGTAAAACCAAAAGACCATGAACAGACTTTGCTTTCACGCAACATTAGCGCTCCTTCTGGCCATAATCCTGGCAGGATGCAAAGAGAGCGGCAAACCAAAAACACTTGGAGAGAAAGAAATTTATTTTGATGACAAACTGGCCTCTGTTTCTCCAGACGGCGATTCGGCATGCTGGATCGGCAGCGAGACAGGCGACATCTGGTACTTCAGCGAAAACGAACGCAGGACGTACAACATAGGAACGGACCGTATATATAAGGTCGTTCCTGACCGCAAATCGGAAAACCAACCGGAATTCTGGTTAGGCATACGTAACTCCGGACTTCAGAAATGGACCGTGAAGGACGGAAATCCGGTGATGCTCGCCTGTTATCACATAGCCAACAAGAACGACAAGTATTCTGTCTACGACATCATTACGGACGGAGACATGGTCTATACGGCCACCAGTCAGGGGCTCTACAGCATGAAACGTGACGACACCGAACCGGCACTGATATACCCCGAACCGTCCAGCGAGACAGCACGGAAAGGCAAGCCTATGATGGTCAGCAGTCTCTGTCTTAACGGAAACGAACTTCTTGCCTGTTCGCAGGACGGCCTCATCAAGTTCAATACGTCCACACACAGAATCACCGTTCTCCACGCCGGAATACCAATCAACAGCGTAGATACCTGTGACGGACGCATCTATAGCCTGGCCGACGGACGTCTGTTCATCGACAGCACAAACACGTCGGCACTACAGGAAATCCCCATAACATTCTCGGCGCGCTACCACCGCAAAATCAACGGCACCCACTATTTCATAAGGAGCAACCACATTGTGCTCAGCGAAAATCTACGCGAATTCATTTCTGTTCCTCTGCGCCACAAGGTGCCGCAATTCAGCAGCAACATCCTATGCACGGGAAGACGCGACGGCTTCACACTGCTCGTCACTGAAAACGCCCTGTGGCACATTCCACAACATATCGGCGTATTCAACGTCTACGGAGAAATAGTGGCCTCATGCTCCGACGGGGACTGCATGTACTTCCTCAACTCCGCCAACGAACTGTTCTGCATGAACAACGGGGATACTACGGCAGACAAAATATACGATTTGCCGGAGGGAGAGACCGTCAGCGACATAATGGCTGCCGACGGACGTCTCTATTGTATCAGCAACGGAAACTGCCTTCTGGGACTCGACGTCCACGACAGCTATCTCCAAAACGGACTTCTCAGTAAGGCAGAGACGGTATATCAGTCGTCAACGAAAATAACTTCGGCCTGCATCTGCAACACCGACGACGGCCACCGCGTATATCTCGGCATACAAGACGAACTGATTGCCATTGCTGACGACGGACACGCAGACACAGTCACTACACTCAGCGGCAAATACATCACATCATTCCACACATCGGAAGTAGGCGACCCTGTCTATCTGTCAACACTCAACAACGGCGTATTCTGCGGTAGCGAAAAGGAATTCAACCAAATTGAAAATACATCGGACGTGCCGTTCATACGCGACATCGCTGTAACCGGAGAACACATCCCGATACTCATGATGCTGACAAGCCACAGCCTCATCCTCTCCGAAAGTCAGGACACGATTGACGCCAAAGGATTCAACAAACTCCTTTACGTCAACGACAGTCTGTTCTACGCGCTACCGGAAACAGGAGTGCGCGAATATACCGTCAGCAACGGACATGTGGAACTACAGGGCGAATACTATGGCGACATACACTTCAATCCCCAGGCATCATTTGTCAACGGCGACCACATATATCTTGGGTCCGATATCGGCGTGCTGACCATTACAGCAGGAAACATCAGCAATGCCCGATGGGTGGAATTCCGTTCCGACGCTCCAAATGTCCGCATGATGGGCGTAATCATAGGATTTGGAATCCTGCTGCTCGTGGTGACGGCCGTTGCCGTGAAGAAGCGGAACGACAGCCGGCGCAGAATGATACGTATCCACATAGACGACCTCTACAACCGGTTGGAAGGACTCACCGCGATGGCTGCCGTCACAGGAAATGACGAGGACGCCAGGCTCGTGGAAGAGTTGCGCCGCGAGACGGTCTCTTTGAATACTAAGAGCCACAACGCCGCAACACACATTTCAGACCTGTCAAGACGGATCATGCGCAAGAATCGCGACATGGGGCTCGCCATATCCAAACATCTCCACTATCAGACAGAAGCCATCAAGAACTACGATTCCTATGACCGCGCCATACTACTCGATGAGTGTCATAAGGCTATGGCTTCGGGTGACACCGAGTTCATCATGGAACAGCTCGGCCGTAATGCCGCATGGCTGAAACGCATGGAAGAAGTGACGGTTATCATCAGAGACTGCCGCAACGACATGGCCGGAGCACAGGAAATTGACGGCGTCAACGACGGGCTGGCAGCTGAGACCGAACGCCTGGCCGACGCTCTTCTCCACCAGACGCTTGACAGTCTGGATACGGAACTGCGACAACTGGAAGAACGCTATAGGTTCGTTTTCACAGACGAAGCCCTAAAGCTAATCGACACGTTCATAGAAATGCGGACCAACCTCATCACTGACGTTCCGGCAGAACTGTATGATGACATTTCGGCAGCTCTCGTGGCACAGATTCACGACCTGCGTTCAACCATAAAACACAGCAAACGCCCCGATTTTCTGCGAGGCCTGTACAGCATCAACTGCCGCATAAGCCAGATCATCACCCGCAGACAGTTGGCCGACACTATGGATGAATACTGCCGCATGCGCATGAATGTCATCAACGACAGCGACAGGCACACTTCTTCAGCCGACTCGTCGCTCGAAATAGAGATAGCCGACCACACACAGGCTATAACCGAACGCATTGAACAACTTATATCCAACCTATATGCACTCATGAACGAGACTGACGCCACTGTTATCACAGACTTGCTGCGCCTGACTGACCTGACCAAACAATCGGCACGCGTGTTGGCGCTGCTCATAGCCCGTCCTTCGACCGAACGCAGTCTCCTCTCTGGAATGCTTGGCATGTTCGGAAACATGTCGCCGGTCATAAGTCGTCTGAGAAACAACAAAATCAGACCGGCACGCGAACAGCTTGTTGCCTACGCAAAGGCCCATCCGTCAAGTATGGTGCCTTATATCCTCGCCCTGGCCTGACATCGGACTTCTACAGGCGAACTCTACATTATATATAATATATATAGTTTTCCGGCCTGACAGGATGCCACAGCAGATTGAATATCCGTTATGGCATCCTGTCAGGCCGGAACTGTTCGCCAATAGTGATTGTAACACTAAAGATGGCCGATTGCTGATTTACGCTATTCTTTCAGAAAAAATGTTGTTTGCAACCGGATTGCAACCGATTTGCACTACCTTTGTTGCAAATAACAAACAATACACTGATATGGGAAATCACAATCATCACCACCATCACCACCACGCCGCGGCGGGAGAAATGAAATCGCTCAACGGCGTGTTCATCTTTGCCATCCTGCTCAATCTTCTTTTCGTCGGTATCGAAGCGGCAGTTGGCTTCTTCCACAACTCGCTGTCCCTGCTGTCGGACGCCGGACACAATCTGAGCGACGTCTTTTCGCTCATTCTCGTGCTGTTCTCGTTCTATCTTATGCGCGTCCACAGCACAAAGCGCTATTCCTACGGACTTAAGAAGAGTACGGTGCTCATATCCCTGCTCAACGCCATCATACTCGTCGTTGCCGTCGGGGCAATCATCATCGAAAGTATCCACAAGTTTGCCGAGCCTGTAGAAGTTGACGGTGCGGCCATCTCGTGGACAGCACTGGCAGGAATCGTTGTCAACGGACTGACCGTCCTGCTGCTCATGCACGGACAGAAGAGTGACATCAACGTGCGCGGAGCGTTCCTCCACATGGTTGCCGACACGCTCGTCAGCGTCGGCGTGGTAGTCTCCGGCGTTGCCATCACGTTGACGGGATGGAACGTAATCGACCCGATTGTCTCGCTCATAATCGCCGCCGTAATCATCTTCTCAACATGGCATCTGCTCTCCGAAAGCCTCAAACTATCGCTCGACGGCACTCCCGAGTCCATAGATCCCGATGCTGTTGTTGCCCTCATGGCTGGAACAGAAGGCGTCCGCGAGGTACATCATGTGCACATCTGGGCCATAAGCACAACGCAAAATGCGCTGACGGCCCACCTCGTGGTGGACGACATCAGCGCAATGGAAAAGGTGAAAGATGATGTCCGTGAAAAACTCCGCGGCGCAGGAATTGTCCACGCTACACTGGAGACTGAGACCGCCGGCTGTCACTGTCATGAACATGACTGCCACTGTGGTGAATGAGCCTCACGAGAAGCGGGCGCGCTATGACGAGCAGCACGGCAACAAGAATCAGCAGTGCACCGCTGACAATACGCACGGTGAGCCGCTCACCGAATACCGCTACGCCGATGATGAGTGCCGTCACAGGCTCCAGCGCACCGATGATGGCGCTGAAGGTCGGTCCGACGTTTTTGATGGCGATATTGATGAACAGTATCGGGATGACCGTCGGGATGAGGGCCATGCCAATGACGTTGGTCCAAGCCACCGCCGTTGACGGAACGGCACACAGACGCGTGCCGAAAGACGTGAACAGCCAGAACGTAACCGTCCCCACAATGAGCATCCACAGCGTCATCCTGGCCGACGGAACACGGTTGAGGGCTGAATGGTCTACACCTACGATATAGACGGCATAGCAAAGACTGGAAGCCACGACGAGCAGCAGTCCACGCATGCTCATCTCACCGCTGCCGTCACCACGACACAGAAGGGCGACACCGGCCGTGGCCATCATGATGCAACCGTAGGTCAGCAGCGAAGCCCGTTCGTGGAAGAACAACATCATTATCACGGCGACGAGAATCGGATAGATGAACAATATGGAACAGGCTACACCGGCATCCATATACATGAAACTCTCATAAAGGGCCAGGGAGGACAGGGCGAATATCAGACCGCCCAACGCCAACGGTACAACTTCGCGCCGGCTGACACCGATTTTCATTCCGCGAAGCCTGAAGACGGCGGCAAGTATGACTGTCGCAATGGCATAACGGTAGAACAACACGGACTCAACGTCCATGCCACAGGCAAAAAGATTGAGCGAAAAAAGGGGATTCATGCCGTAGGCCACAGCTGCCGCTACGCCACATACAGCGCCCCGAGTTGCTGATTTCATATATCTTCAACGTTATATTTCCATGATTTTTCCGGTGCAAAGGTAACTAAAATCCATCATATTGACATATTTATCGCATAAAAGCACAATATCCTACATGAAATTTTTCATGACCGCCCAGGAAGATAACAACAAATCCGCCACAGCGTGAGAGCAGATAGGGAAAGGGCGGAGAAGCGGCATTGTTGCCACTATCTCCGCCCTCCATGTGCGTATGTGTCTTAAAGAAATTTATATAGTCACTTTCTTAGAGTATGCGTCCGCGCAAACTGAACTTGATGACGGGATAAACCTTGAGATAATCCATGATGTCGGATATGTCGTTCTTCACTTCATCATCCCAAATTTCATCCAAATTCATGCCGTCAGCATAAATCTTCGGTTTGCCCTGAAACTGTGCGCCAAGCTCAAAACGGAAACCAACACGGTTCTTCGGTATCAGGCGACCGAAACCGAGACCGAGGTAGGGACGGAAACCGCTGACCTTCATACCGCCGGTAACGCTACCGTCTTCGTTGATAGGAATACGGTATTTGTCAATGTTAATACCGAATTTATCTTCCTGATCAAGGTCTGAATAGGAGTAGCCAAGTGAATTCAAATTGCTATTGATTTCATCTATCTTCTGCTTTGCCTCCATGCTCTGGCCCTTAATCTTGATCAACTTGTCGCCACCGAAAGAGAAACCGGCGCAGATGAAGAAAGAACTTGCATTGGGGAAAGGATACAAATCGAATTTAACATCAACGTATGTACGGCTGAACGATGCCTCAGCCTCAATAGGTTCTTTGAGTTCATAATCCTGATAAATGAGTTCGCCGGTTGAAGAAACACCTGAAGGAAGACTTATTTCTCCCAACTCCTCTCCGTCAAAATCCTGCGTTATCTTCAGCACTTTTGGCATGATGTTGAGTCCCACACGCGCCGAACACCACTTCGTCAGGCTGACTGAAGCGTCAAGGCCGATACCTTCCGTTCCTACGCCGACACCCACGCCAATGCGTTTTCCCACTCCGTAAAAATCTCCGCTTGTCTGTGCTGATACGCCCGTAAGTCCGAGCAGCATCATTCCACATGCCAATAATAACTTACTCATTGCTATTGTATAATTAATAAACGTCTGTATTCTCTTTTCCAAATACCGTATATAACTTTTGTTTGCAAATATAATAAAAAATTATTTAATGCAGAAAGATACTGACAATAAAAACTATTAACGAACAAACAATGTGGTCAAACGGTTCTACAACAGGTATAAACGTCAATAACGCCAATAACGCCAATGCCGACATTCATCCCCGAAACTACGACAAGGACACTGTCAGACCCAAACAGTGGCACTGTCAAAAGGGTGTTGCAAAACCATGAAATTGCAGGGACATGTCTTTGATACGTTGATATAATTCAATAGGCATCACAAAGCGATGTCCCCACATATTGGACAAATCATATTTTTTGTAACACCCGCTATTTTTCAAACCACGAACAAGTCATTGCCAAGCCCTGAAAAACACGGTAAATGTCATTCTGTGGAGAAGTATGTTCAAAACCGGAAAAATGTGCGCACATTTTTCCGGTTTTGAACATTCCACCTGCGGGGATGCCCAAAAAATGTATATCCTGCCAAGAGATACATTTCCGGTGCAGATATAGATATAAATCCTAACACCCGCAAATAAATTTGAATATTTCTTTCATTACTCACAATAAAATTATCAATATTCAACCAAATAACAGCAAGTCCATAAATATATGTCACTGCCCAAACGGGCTATAGACAAACATATTAAAATGATACGACGACGGCCTGTCTGACCACAGTTACGGATATATAAAAACACGGAAACGGTTAAACCATACCACCGTTTCATGGATATAAAAACACAGAGACGCCGAGGAAAAGTTCATTCCCCGGCGTCTCCGTGTCTTTATAATTTAAATATGTTTCTATCAGAACTCTGCCGATTTAGGCGTACGCGGGAACGGAATGACGTCGCGGATGTTCTGCATTCCGGTCACGAAGAGTATGAGACGCTCGAATCCGAGACCGAAACCGCCATGCGGACATGTTCCGTATTTGCGTGTATCGAGATACCACCACATGTCCTTCATCGGAATCTGGCGCTCCTCAATCTCTGCCATCAGCTTGTCGTAGCTTTCCTCGCGGACGCTACCGCCGATGATTTCGCCAATCTGCGGGAAGAGAACGTCGGTTCCCTGAACAGTGCGGCCGTCCTCGTTGATCTTCATATAGAACGCCTTGATGGCCTTGGGATAATCAATCATGATGACGGGCTTCTTGAAATATTCCTCCACAAGATAGCGTTCGTGCTCGCTGGCGAGATCCATTCCCCAGCTGACGGGGAATTCAAACTTACGGCCATTCTTGACAGCCTCTTCCAGAATACGGATACCTTCCGTGTATGGCAGACGCTCGAACGAGCCGGCGACAACTGAACGGAGACGCTCCAAAAGTGTCTTGTCAACCATCTTGTTGAGGAACTCCAGGTCGTCTTTACAGTTGTCAAGCGCCCACTGAACACAATACTTTATGAAATCTTCTTCAAGATCCATCAGGTCGTTGAGATCAATGAAAGCCACTTCGGGCTCTATCATCCAGAACTCAGCCAGATGGCGAGGCGTATTGCTGTTCTCGGCACGGAACGTCGGGCCGAAAGTATAGATGGCTCCGAGCGCGGTAGCACCTAACTCTCCCTCAAGCTGTCCGCTCACCGTGAGCGAAGCCTGCTTGCCGAAGAAGTCGTCATCATATATAATCTTGCCATCCTCATCCTTCTTGAGGTCATAGAGGTTCTTGGTTGTCACCTGGAACATCTGGCCGGCACCTTCGCAGTCACTCGCCGTGATGAGAGGCGTATGGAAATAGAAGAAGCCATGGTCATGGAAATAGCGGTGGATGGCGATAGCCATGTTATGGCGTATACGCATCACGGCGCCGAACGTGTTTGTGCGCAGACGCATGTGGGCATGCTGACGCATATATTCGAAGCTCTGGCCTTTCTTCTGCATGGGATAGTCGCTGCCGCAAAGTCCGTAGACCTCAATCTCGCGGCACTGTATCTCCACGGTCTGACCGGCGCCCTGGCTTTCCACCAGCTCGCCGTTGACGGTGATGCAGGAGCCTGTGGTGATCTGCTTGAGCATGGTCTCGTCAAAGTTTGACGGATCCACCACAACCTGAATGTTCTTTATTGTCGAACCGTCGTTAAGAGCGATAAAATCTACAGCTTTGCTGCTGCGGTGGGTGCGGACCCATCCTTTCACATTAACGATAGTGCCGTAGTCCGTCCGCTTGAGGACATCGACCACTTTAGTTCTGGTTATTTTCTCCATTTCTCGATTAAATGCAAAATCCTTTTATTCGTATGAACCCATGCGCAAACGTTCTACCTCCTCTTCTGTCAGGTAACGCCAGTCTCCACGGCGGAGATTCTTCTTCGTCAGACCGGCAAATAGAACACGGTCCAACTTCGTTACCCGATAGCCGAGACTCTCGAAAATACGGCGCACAATACGGTTCTTTCCGCTGTGTATTTCAATACCTACCTGCTTCTTGTCCATCGGATCGGCATATTCAACAGCGTCAGCCTTTATCTCTCCGTCGTCGAGCATGATACCGTCACGAATCTGCTGGATGTCATGAGCAGTAACGTTCTTGTCAAGATATACGTGATATACTTTCTTCTTTAGGAACTTCGGATGAGTCAGCTTGCTGGCCAGGTCACCGTCATTTGTCAACAGAAGCACACCTGTGGTATTGCGGTCGAGACGTCCAACGGGATAGATTCTCTCCGTGCAGGCATTCTTTACGAGATCCATGACAGTCTTACGCTGCTGCGGGTCGTCACTTGTTGTAACATGGTCTTTCGGTTTGTTGAGCAGGACATAAACCTTTTTCTCCAACGTAACCGGTTGGTCGTGGAACTTTATTTCATCCGTGCGCAGTACTTTGGTTCCAAGTTCGGTCACTGCCTTTCCATTGACTGTGACCACACCAGCCAGAATGAACTCATCAGCCTCACGACGGCTGCATACTCCGGCATTGGCAAGGAACTTGTTCAGACGCACCGGTTCCATAGGATCATAGTGCTCTTCCTTATACTCAATGCGCTTCTTCATGCTATACTTGGCATTGGGATCATAGTCAGCCGTACGCGGACGGAAACCGCCACGCTGCTGCTGACCATAGCCGCCACGATTGTTGTTGTAACCGCCACGCTGCTGGCCATAACCGCCACGATTGTTGCTGTAACCGCCACGCTGCTGGCCATAACCGCCACGATTGTTGTTGTAACCGCCACGCTGCTGGCCATAACCGCCTTCCGATGTATTTTCGCCGCCATTGCTGTTATAGCGTGGACGATAACCGCCACGCGGCTGGCCGTAACTGTCACGGGACTGCTGACCGTAGGAATTGCGTGGCTGCGGTGTGTATCCGCCATCTACGCCATCTTCACCCCCATTGTTGTTGTAGTGGGGACGATAGCCACCACCATACTGCTGGTGTCCGCCATAAGCGCCACGCTGCTGACCATAGCCGCCGCGATTGTTGTTATAACCACCGCGATTTGCGTTATATCCACCCTCATTGTTATAGCGCGGACGATACTGCTGACGCGGCTGTATGTTGTTCTGCAGTCCTGCACCGAACCCTTCGGGACGGAAGCTGCTATCCTCACTGTTGTTTCTGTTGCTGTACCCTGCACGCTCTACATTGTAAGGACGTGCCTGATTGATGCGCGGACGCGGTGAGCGGCCTACGCTACGATAATTCTGATAACTACCTGACTGTCCGGACGCCTGATAACCTTCACGGCTACCGGTCTTCTGTCCGTCAGAAATCTCTTCTGCTCTCTTTTCGTTTTCTAAATCCATAATTCTAATTGGTTAAATATAAGCCTCACGGCCAAAAGTTGATAATCGTTTATAATCACTATCTCAGATTCCTGTATATGTGTGCGGAGTGATCGCCATAAGCTCGGCCTTGACGCTGTCACTCACATCAAGTTCGCTGATGAACTGATGTATAGTCTGTTCCGTCATCTTCTGGTTTGTGCGTGTCAGTGCTTTCAGCGCCTCATAGGGATGCGGATAAGCCTCACGGCGCAGTATTGTCTGTATAGCCTCCGCCACAACAGCCCATGTATTGTCCAAATCTTCGCTGATCTTCTGCTCGTTAAGAATCAGTTTACGCAGTCCTTTCAACGTACTTTGAATAGCGATGAGTCCGTGTCCCATAGGCACACCGACATTACGCAGTACGGTTGAATCCGTCAAATCGCGCTGAAGACGGCTGACAGGAAGTTTCCCAGCAAGGAACTGCAGCAGAGCATTGGCAATACCGAGATTGCCCTCACTATTCTCAAAGTCAATGGGATTGACCTTGTGGGGCATTGCACTCGAACCTACCTCTCCTGCCTTTATCTTCTGCTTGAAGTATTCCATAGAGATATACATCCAGAAGTCACGGTCGAGGTCTATTATAATGGTATTGATACGGCGCATTGCGTCAAAGATAGCGCCAAGATAGTCGTAATTGCTTATCTGTGTGGTATATTGTTCGCGCTTCAATCCCAATTTCTCCGAAACGAAGCTATTGCCGAACTCACGCCAGTCATACTGAGGATAAGCCACACGATGGGCATTATAGTTGCCCGTAGCACCACCGAACTTAGCCGTGACAGGCACAGCCTTCAACGAAGCCAACTGCTCCTCAAGTCTGTAGACAAATACCATCACTTCCTTGCCGAGACGCGTAGGCGACGCCGGCTGTCCGTGAGTCTTTGCCAACATCGGAACTTCGCACCATTCTTCGGCATATTCACGCAACTGGGCGATCAGTTCCTCTATTGCAGGGCAATATACTTCAGCAAGTGCATCCTTCACTGAAAGTGGAACGCTCGTGTTGTTAATATCCTGCGACGTCAGTCCGAAATGCACAAATTCCTTATAGGCATCCAGACCGCCAATCTTGTCAAACTCTTCCTTTATGAAATATTCCACAGCCTTGACGTCGTGGTTTGTAACCTTTTCTATGTCCTTGACACGCTGTGCCTCCACAACGGTAAAATCACGGTAGATACTGCGCAAAGACTCAAACAGACTGTGGTCAAAACTCTGAAGTTGTGGTAAAGGTAATTCACACAATGTTATGAAATACTCTATCTCGACACGCACACGATAGCGTATGAGCGCATATTCCGAAAAATAGTCGGCCAGCGGCTCAGCCTTACTTCTGTAGCGGCCATCAATTGGAGAGATGGCTGTCAACAAGGTCAAATCCATATCCTTAATATAAATCGATTTAGGGCGCAAAGTTAATCATTAAATTCGATTTAACCGAAAAACTAATCATTAAAGTTTGGTTAATAAAGAAAAAAGGATAATTATTCCATTATTCTTTCCTTCCCATTCCTCGCATCATTCTCATTCCTCACATCATTCTCATTCCTCACATCATTCCCATTCCTCACATCTTTCCCATTCCTCCCATCATTCCCATTCTTCC